>JAIYAU010000044.1 GCA_027488865.1 Cytophagaceae bacterium | reverse complement strand
TTCGCAATCCTTTCCCCTCAAGGATGATTGGATTTCTTTTGCAAACATAAGCGCTCAGCGTGCAATCCATTTGCCCACTGAAAAAAAAATCCCCTGAAGGTTGAATTATTTTCAATTATCAAATATCAATTTACAATTCTCAATTTACCATTCTCAATTCTCAATGATCCATTCTCAACCATCAATTATACACCGAATATGTCGTTTATAGAACCTGATGGAAATAATGAACAAAAAAACCACGAAAACAATAGAACCCGATGGCAATAATTATAAGATCCGACAAAAACAGTTTGTTTTTTTACAGAACCCGATGAAAATCCTTAACAATAAACCGATTGACCCCATGGCCACAAGACGTCTAAAGAACAATTATTACCACTCTATCAGTGGAATGAGTTTCAGCCATAAAAATGGACTGCAAACAGGATTTGAATCTACACTGGAAAGAGATTATATTTATGTTTTGGAGTTTGACATAAACGTAAAGTTTTACGAGGTACAGCCCATTACTATAGAGTATCTGGACTATGAAGGTTCGCCAAGAAAGTACACACCAGACTTTCTCGTTGTATATGAGGAAGAACAGGTGCCAATTGGTCTTTCTAAGCCGATGCTAATAGAAGTTAAATACAGGGAAGACTTATGGAAAAACTGGAAGCAATATAAACCAAAGTTTTTATCGGCAGTTGGATATGCAAAAAGCAAAGGATGGAGGTTTAAGATCATGACAGAAATTGAAATAAGGACGGATTATCTAAGAAACGCCAAATTTCTACTGCGATACCGCCATGCCGAGTGTGATGCTGGAATGATAGAGACCTTGCTTGATACCATTAGGGAGTTAAGGCTCAGCAATCCAGAGGAATTGATAAAGGTTGCTACGATGGACGTCAAAAGAAGAGCAGAGTTATTGCATACTTTGTGGTATATGGTGGACTCCAAAATGATAGGCTGTGATTTAAACGAGCCACTAACAATGAAAAGCGAAATTTGGTCAATGGAATCTATGTTCAAAAAACAATACGACGATGAATACTATAACATATAAACTCGGAGACAAAGTTATGTTTCAAGGACGGCGCTATACCATCTATAGGTATTTGAGCCTATTATTGGTCATGGGGCAAGAAGAAGAAACCTCCAATTTAGAGACCCTTAAAATCAGTGAACTATCAGCCTGTCTTGATAACAAACCTAAAAATACCAAAGAACCTGCGATCGATCTCAGCAATGAAGCAGACTGGCAACTTGCCAAAGAACGATTTGAAATTATCAAACCTATCCTAAGTAAAAAAGGTGATGGCAAATTAGTTCAAGAAATAGCTGAGTCATCTGGTTACGGCCTAACAACCATTTACAGGTGGTTAAGATCCTATGAAGCGAGCAACCTGTTATCCTCTCTTTTACCCGAAGCAAATGAAGGAGGGAAAGGAAAAAGCCGCCTAAGTTCCGAAATTGACCTGATTATACAATCGGTTATCGAAGACTTCTATTTGACCAAACAGCGTAATTCGGTACAAAAGGTATTCAGAGAGGTTCTGATCCGATGCAAAAATGCAGGGGAAACCCCTCCCCACAGCAATACCATACGAAACAGGATATCGCAGATCAACGACTATAAAAGAATATTGGGTAGGTACGGTAAAAAGATGGCAGATGAAGCTTATTCACCCAAGCCTGATTCGTTCCCAGAACTCCACCAGCCTTTGTCAACAGTACAGATAGACCATACCAAGATGGATATCATCGTAGTGGACGAAACTTACCGCAAACCGATAGGAAGACCTTGGATAACTATGGCAATTGATGTCTACAGTAGGATGGTGCTTGGATTCCATATTTCCCTTGATCCACCAGGTGCTATGGGAACTGGCCTCTGTATATGCCATGCCATACAGCCCAAGGAACAATGGTTGGCCAAATTAGATGTTGCTGGTGAGTGGCCCTGTTGGGGGATTATGCAAGTGATCCACGTCGACAATGCCAAGGAGTTCAAAGGAGCAATGTTAAAACGTGCCTGTGAGGAATACAACATCCAAGTAGAATGGCGACCAGTTGCGACACCTCATTATGGCGGTCATATAGAAAGACTGCTAGGGACATTCATGAAAGAGCTCCATTCATTGCCAGGCACCACGTTTTCCAACCCCAAAGAGAGAAAAGGATATGAATCAGAAAAGAACGCAGTTTTCACATTGAGCGAAATTGAAAAATGGCTCACTACTTTCATCATTAACGTGTACCATAAAAAAATTCACAGGTCTTTAAAAACAACCCCTTTTGCCAAGTTCTCGGATGGAATATTTGGTTCCAATGAAACAGCAGGAATAGGCATCCCTCCTCGAATATTAAACGAACAGAAGCTGCGCCTTGACTTCATGCCATTCGTTGAAAGGACAGTTCAAGAATACGGGGTAGTGGTAGATAATATTCATTACTACCATGAAGTTTTGAGGAGATGGATAAATGCGTCAGAGCCTGGCTCTGGAAAAAATAGGGTTAAGACCAAATTCATTTTCAAACGGGATCCAAGAGATATAAGTACCCTGTATTTTTATGACCCTGAACTTAAAGAATATTACGTTATACCTTATAGGAATATTTCAAGGCCACCAATGAGCATTTGGGAATTCAACGAGATAGTGAACCGTCTAAAGGAACAAGGAAAAAGCGAATACAACGAAGAAATGATCTTTGAAGCCTATGAAAAATTAAAAGAGATAGAAAACCAGGCCATTCAACGCACGATTCAAAACAAAAAGACCAGTTCGAAGCTATTGCGAAAGTCAGAATCACGGGCTAAGCTTGCCCAGAAACAAGAACCTACCCCCGAAACTATATACTTTAATGGGCCAGTGAACCTAGGCACAAACATTACTGCATATGAAGATTTAGATTTTTAACCATGGAACACCTAAAAGCTGAAATAAGGGAGTACCTGTCAAAAACCGATAACGAAAGAATCCAATACATAAAAGAAAACCGATGGATTGGATACCCAAGGGCCAAGTACGTGTTTGATAAACTAGAGGAGCTTATGCTTCATCCAATAACACACAGGATGCCTAATATTTTGCTTGTAGGGGATACCAACAACGGCAAGACAGTTATTGTGGATAGATTTCAGAAGACTTACCCACCAGTGACCCGAGAGGAAACCGGTGTGCTCGAAATCCCAGTGATACTGGTGCAAGCCCCACCTATACCGGATGAGAAACGTTTTTACAACAGTATCTTGGACAGGTTGGGGATCCCTCACCGAATCAATGACCGGATTGAAACAAAACAATCACAAGTACTCCATATATTGAGGCACCTGAACACGAAGCTTCTGATAATCGATGAGATCCAACATATCTTGGCAGGCAGCACGAGTAGACAGCGGACATTCCTGAACGTAATAAAATACCTGGCAAACGAACTGCGTATCTCCATCGTAGGGGTTGGCACAAAAGACGCAATGAACGCAATACAGACCGACTCACAACTCGCCAACCGGTTTGAACCAATCCATCTTCCAAAGTGGCAAATGAACGAAGAATACCTAAGGCTTCTTGCCAGCTTTGAGTACACCACACCCTTAAAAAAGCCATCAAATTTGATAGCAGTGGAAACAGCAACAATAATCCTAGGGATGAGTGAGGGAAGCATTGGGGAGATCTCCAAAATAGTAAAAAAAGCTGCAGTCGAAGCAATAAGGACTGGAGAGGAAAAAATCACCAAAAGTGTCCTGAAGTCCTTGGATTGGCGAGCCCCTTCTGAAAGAAGGACTCTCTCAAACAAAATGATCTGAGTTTGGAAAACCTTAAAACATGGCCATTGGCATTTAGTCCAGAAAAAGACGAACTTCTGTCCTCTTGGCTTGCGAGGGTATCACACGCGCATAGGCAAAAGCTAACCACTTTCTACAGATATGCGAGCGAAGACTTTAGGGTCTTAAACATCGATATTGATGCCAACATCAACGAACGATTCCTCCAGAATGTATCCGAAATGGCGGGTTTGCCCATTGAGCAGATCAAAAACTGTAGCCTGTATTATTATGAAAACAGATTGTTCTTAAGGAAATCGCATAGAACCCACACAAACTGGATAATGATGACTGGTATCAAATCAAAGAAAAAGCAAAGGGCTCTCATGTATTGTCCGAGTTGTCTTCAAAAAGACGGAAAAAACCCTTATTACAGAAAGCAGTGGAGGCTGGCACTATCTGTTTGTTGCCCAACCTGCAGCCTTTGGCTTTCAGACAGGTGCCCTGAATGCGAGTCACCTGTTATCTTCCTTCGAAACGACTTAGGCAGAAGAATCATATTACCTTCTGGAACATTAGCCCATTGTTTTAATTGTGGGTTTGACCTAAGAAAAACCCCCTATCTAATTGCAGATCCATTCATGGTAAAGAAGCAGGCAATGCTCCAAAAGTATATCGAAGACGGGTACACGGAAACACTGAATTACTCTCATCTCTATTTTGAGGGGTTGTATCAGATCGTCAGGGTGCTCAACAGCGAAACCATTAAGTCGTTAAGCCTTCGGGCAGCCTTGTCCAGGCGAACAGGGATAAACTTCAGTTACCAAAAGGACCGTAAATACGAAGTTTTTGAACAGAAAGACCTTTTATCCAGGATCCCGCTTTTAAGAATGGCATTTGAAATGATGGACTGTTGGCCGTACAAATTCGTTGAGATCTGCCAAGGTTCTAAAATATGGACAGATACCTTATACTATGCAACTAGGAACAGGGAAAAACTCCCTTTCTGGTATTGGGATATTGTAAATTATGAATTGAAGATCAAGATCTGGAATAAAAAAAACCCCACTAGGGATAAATAGCCAAAACCTCTACTATCTTCTTAAAAAGTTTATTTGAGTATTTCGACAAGGGCGTATTAGGAGATATCCTACATCGATGCATTTTTCTCAATACGTGGCTGAAATAACCCTTTCTTTGACTCTCTTCCTCTTCTTCAAACCCAGCCAATCCCCCGTAATCCTCAGCCATTTGATTCATAATACTTGGCAAATATTCAGTAATCTGCTGATTGTTCTTGGTCACTAAGATCCTGAGGCTGATTTCCTTAGCCGAATATTTTGGTCTGACACGGAGTATATAACAAAAATTTCCCCTATAGTTTATCTCAGCAAGAATTACTTTCCTTTCATTTACCCAATCCCTGATTTTCCTATCATAAAGGCAATGCCTCCATTTCCACTCATCCTCTTTCATTTCCACTTTTCCTTTTGAGGGAAACAAGGTTGAGTCTGGCATGTCCGCCTCACGAAGAATACAATAGCGAAAATTGATGTGATGTTCTTGTTTGCAGAGTTCTAATGCTTTTTTGAATTCCAAAAGTATGTTATCAAGTGCTTCTTCATTCGCCCTCAAATATTTTTCCTTTTCGGCTTCATTCGTAGTAAAAGATGCATAAGGCAGCTTTAGGTCACCTTTTTCAGTTTTATCAAGGTTGGAAAAAGATGAAGTTTCCCCTATGCTGTAAGTTGTGTAAAACTGTTTCGAGTCATCGGTTTTGATTTGCTCTTCAATCTTTTCAAGGTATCCAGTCTTGGCTTTCAAGCCTTTGAAGTTCTCACTTTCTTCCTCGTCACTGACAATGAATTTCTTGTTAAATGAATTGTAATCATGCCCGACCAAGTCGGTTATCCTTACCTCTTTCCCAGGCTGGGGTACCTTATACTGCTTCTCTATAGATCCATCTGTTTTACTTGTCTTTTTTGTTTTGACCTCCTTCAGGAACTCAAACTTATCCACATCCCATTGGTTCTCTTGGGATAATATCTGGTAGGCCAATAAGACCTTGGACTTAATACCCGTGGAAAGTTCGAGATCAAATATTCTTCCTGACACTTTCATTTCGATTTTATCATCGTATGGAATCTTGCAGAAAATGGATCCGAAGCCGTTGTTTGTGAAAAAATCGCTAGTCAACATATTCCTGAGGTAGGTATATTGTTTAGTTGCAAATTCATCAAAAAACATCCTATAAATTATAGGGCCGTCATCAAAAAGCATGTTGGAATTCAGAATAACCGTTTGCACCTTATTCTTATTTTTAAGAGTTAAGAAATCGCTTTCTTCAATGTTTAAAAAGTCAATTGCTTTACAAGATGGGTTTTTAAGTATGCTTTTCACTAAATTATCACTCCTAAGAAAATAAAACCTTGCAATTTCATAACAGGGTATCAGTACATGATCAACTTCGATAAGCTCCTGACCCTTGATTTCTGTAAAACCGAATTTTTCTTTTGGGAGCAGTAACCAGTTCGAGAATGCGGCAGAGGTATAACTGGCTTTGATCAATTTACATGAATCATTCGTAAAAAAATCCTTGGGTTTAATCACTTTACATGAACTAGGATCGATTACATCAATGTAGAATTCATCAAATATGGTTTTCCCTGTCCTTCGTCCATTGAAAAAAACACTCCCTATTCTTAGAAGTGGGATAAAACTGGCTCCAATAGAGTAACTTTTGGAAAATAAATTAGAAAATGGGTTATCCGAAGGTCGTTTGTTAAGAGACCAGCCTTGTGGCAGTTCAGCAAGGATGATCTCTATACTGGGGATATTGTCTGTTCTTGTTGTTATTTTTCCAGTACCCAAAATCAGCTGTGAGCCGCTAGGCATTCCTTCTACAATTATCTCAGAGTGATTATTCCTCATAACGACATTTTGAATGGTTATTTGGGTATAATGTTCTAATACTAGAAATCATAAGGTTATGGATCATACTTAGCCTAAGGTTTTGTCCTTTGATAACAAGATAGCGTGACTTTCTAAAAGTTTGATGTATTTATCCCTCCAGATGACTACCTCTTTTTTTAATTCCTCACATTGCTCAGCCAATTCCTCATAAGAAATTTTCGTTCCCAAACCATCCGCCTTGTTTGATACGTCATGTTCTATCCCAAAATCATAATTGATTATCCTTCCAAGCTTGACCAATAGTTCCCATTCGACGGCATCCTTTTCGAATAGGTTATAGATTTGCTGCCTACTAATGCCCAACTTTTTTGCTATCTGTGTTATCGGTATACCGCTGTTCCTAATAGCTTTCTCGACCGTCTCGCCCTTGTGTATCATGTATATACAAAGATGAATACATAGCCCGAATAGAAACTTTACATTAATTTGACATATATTTTACATTTATGTAAAATATTCACATTTTTACAAAAAATTATATCATGAAGAAAATCGTTTTAACTACAATTTTGTCAATACTTATATCAGTTCTTGCGCAATCACAATCGATCAAGATTGTTGAACCGGAATTTACACCTGCTGTAGTTTATGTCAATGACTCAGTTGGAAGTGGCCTTGCATTGGAAAGGCAAAAGGCTATAATGAAAAGCTCTGCTAGTGCCTCCATATACATTACAGGTGTAGGCAAAGTGAAAGTAAAATACGTAGTTAACTATCTTAAATCAACTGTTCGGATAACGGATAAAACATTGCGGTTTGTTGTCAACACTGGTTCAAACACTATGGATCCGACAACATTGGTTAACATATATGCTTTAAAGCAGGAAAGAGGCAAAAGGACTTTGTTAACTGGGCAGTCTGGAACCTTTACTGGTACCAATACTCAAATGACCAGCTCACTAACGTTCAGTTACAAAAAATATGGGAACAGCTCTTACCTGATCGAGTTGAAAGACTTGCCTAAAGGCGAATACGGTATACAATTGTTTAGCACAGAATCGTTCCACCTTTTTGGAGTTGACTAGTATGAAACCAAATATTTATAATCTGTCTCTATCCATCCTATTTTTATTCCTAGTATCATGCAGCTCAAAATCGCCAGAGTCCGTTGTGATGGAATACCTGGAGGCCAAAGGTAAAAGATTTGATTTTGAAAAGGCATATTCATGTCTTTCTGCATCAAGAAAGGCCAAGTGGAGCTACGAAAATTTTGATGAATCTGGATCCTCAGAAACCCAAATTGCCAAAAAACTATCAAGATTGGTTGAGAAAACGCAGTTCGAGGTTCTTTCAACCACCAATAGAGGCGATACGAGCCTCGTTGAAGTCAAAGAGGTTCACCCTGATATGTCAGTAATTGTCGATCAATCCATAGGTTTTGGTAGTGCGTTCTCTATGATTGGGTTAAGTGGCCAAGAGCGCTCAGACTTGATTGCAAAAAAGATCAACGAGTATCTGGACAAAACTAACGCCATCCCACTTAAAAGTTGGAAAAGCACCTACTTATTGATCATAGAAGAAGGGCAATATAAAATCCTTGGTAAGGAAAATAGATAGAAGAATAATTCCCCAGTTGGTCATCAACTGCACATTTATTGTTGTTGCACTTGGTTGTTGCACTTGGATTAGTAATTATAAAGTTCATTAAAACGTCCGTTTTTATGAACAACAGAACTAATTTTGATAAATCCTATTTATGAACAAAATATGGTTCAATGAACTTGTTCATGTATTCAAATTCCATTTTTTCGTTATTTGACTATTTTATGAACAATCATTGATCTTGTTTATCCTTAATACCGCAAAAGATTTTTACAACAGATATTTTTACAATATCTATAATTTAGTATCTTTGAATGCTTCACGACTGACCCTTTAATCTAGGCTCATTTTAAATAGTCATGAAGCAAAACAAACAATCTCTTAAATTAGCCGAAAAGGCTTATCGATTACTTCAGAGCAATCCAGAAAATGCTCTTGATATCCTAAGGGATAAAGAGAAATCAATCGGGTTTCCTTTACAGAACAGTGAGTTCTGTTCCCATCTTAAGGGGCTTGTAACTAAAGGAGGGGCTCCTCCCTCTTATTTAGAAGCTCAAGTGCTTTATTTAATAAGTTTACAGAATGCGCGGAACCTTCTTAAAATTAAAATCCAATCTCTTCAGAAGAATGTTACTAGTTTCGGAAAAGATCAGATAGCGGCAGTTATTGCTATTGCAAACATTCTTTCCCAATGCATCCCAATTGAATCCATAAAATCAATCAATCCGGCTTCTTTCAACTTGATTGGGACTAGGGCAGCTCATAAAATATTGAAATTTCATTTCAAAGACGACTCCAAGTACCTTTCTGAAGAAGACTACCTAGATGTCCTAATTTTATGGAGGCTGATTTCAGACGATATGATTTTAAATGAAATACAGTCTGCCATCCTATACGACTCTCATTTCTTAAGGCATAATGACAATGGAACTGTTTTTTACAACGTTGATATTTGGAATAAAAATACAGAAGTAAAAGCGAAAATAAGAACGCAGTTCTACAACATCTGGAACAAGGAAAAAGTAAATGCAAACGAACATTTCAAGATTAATGATATAGAATATAAAACTGATCAAGGTTTTGCAGGTATCATGGTGTCTCATGGAGCGGAAATCCTAAAATCACCAGATGGCGCTACATGGATTAATGGGGAGGTTGACACAGATGGCTTTTTCTCTCAACAATCCTTTCAAAAGATGTACACGCAGTGGTTTTATAGTTACTATCGAATGGAACTGCAAAAATATTATGTTCCCAAAGAATTTGACGAGATACACAACCAGTTGATACAGGTAGGTAAGCATGAGTTTAATTCATATACCGTTATTTCAATCTGCAGCGTTTTTTCGGCTTATAGTATTTTATTGGAATACTTCATAAGCTTTTTCAAACAAGGGGTTATGAATTCAATTAATGATTTAGATTTTAAAGAAATGAATGACATAGCTTACTTTGTCCAAAAAATTGTTGAGCACCCCGTTTTGAATGGATCATTTGCTTTTCTTAAATTCTCTCTCGACGAACTCTATTTGTTAATACAGGATATAGAGGACTTAAAGATATTGAGTATTGAGGGATTCGAAATAATTCTTGACCAATTGTTGGTAAAAGAAAAAGAAGGTGGATTAATAAAGTCAAGTGAAGGTTACTTATTATTGCCCCAAATGTTACTTAAATGCAACTACGCTGAGCTTATTTACCAAAGAGTAATTGCTTCCAACCTTTATTCCAAAAAGGGAGAGAATGCTGATGCTGATAAAAATCAAAGAAAAAGGGAAAAAGCAGTTTGTGATTCTGTGCAAGAACTTTTTAAGGCAAGTGGATTCAAGGTGATTGTGAATAAAAAATATGAATATGTTTCAAAAGAATGCAAATTAACTAAAGGGGAGTTTGATATCTTGGTTGTTTCTGAAGAGGAGAAGATTGCACTTCTTTTTGAACTCAAGCTCAACAATACAGGGGCGTACAACAGCTATGGGCGACATCTTTGGAAAAGCGCACACTTAAACAAGGCCACTGAACAGCTCCGAAGGGGTCATTTATTTTTTGAAATGTCACAAGAGGGCGCAGAATTTGCTTCCCAAGAACTTGGGTTGAACATAACTGGATATACCTTTGAGTACTTCTTATTGACCGATAATTTCATAGCAGACCACGAAATCTTGTGGATCAATCGAGATCGGGATTTATGTGCCACTATTTGTACAACCTTTGAGCTGCAGTGTTTGTTAAGGACTGACAATTTAATAAAAGGACTTATACCACTTAGAAAAGAAATAATAAACGGACATACACAAAATACAAGTTTAAAAGAACTAAACAATTGCATTGTTCAAAACAAACTTTGGACAATGTTACTTAGCGATTTTACTTTCTCAAAAAACGTATATAATACATCCAATTTAGCACCCCGTTTTGAATACCATCATTAAACTCCTTGTGGGTGTGCCGAATTGGGATAGGCTTGAAAACAAACAACCTTTAAATTAATAAATTCATTCTCAATTACATACCATTTAACATGAAGATGGTATTCAAACAAACTATATACCATAAATTATATATTTGTAATATATACTATTTAGTACTACTTTAAGATGTAATTTTGCATCAATCAGAATGAAAATATTGAGGCCTGTTATATATTTGGACAATAATTCCAGCACACCAATCGACTCTCGGGTATTAGAAAGCATGATGCCCTACTTGAAAGATAATTTTGCCAACGCGAATAGTTCTCATTATTTGGGAGGTTATGCTGCAACCGCTGTACGACAGGCTAGAAAACAGATAGCCGACCTAATAGGTGCTGACCTCAGTGAGATCATCTTTACAAGTGGAGCGACTGAGTCCATAAATTTGGCATTAAAGGGTGTAGCTGAAAATTATATAGGTAAGGGAAAGCATATCGTCACCGTCAAAACGGAACACAGCGCAGTTTTAGACACTTGCAAAAATTTGGAAGCAAAAGGCTTCGAGATTACATATTTGCCAGTAAAAGAAGATGGTTTGATTGACCTGTACCATCTTAAGGATGCGTTGCGACCAGATACAATTTTGGTATCAGTAATGTTTGTAAATAATGAAATAGGTGTTCTACAACCTCTTAAAGAGATTGGCAGAATTGTCCATCAAGTTGGTGCACTCTTTATGACCGATGGTACTCAAGCTGTGGGTAAAATACCCATTGATGTAGATGAGCTTGGGGTTGATTTGATGGGTTTTAGTGGCCATAAGATTTATGGCCCAAAAGGAATCGGTGCATTGTACGTAAGGGATATGCCTGATAAATTGGCCTTATCGGCTCAGATACATGGCGGAGGACATGAAAACGGTTTGCGGAGTGGGACTTTAAATGTGCCAGGAATTGTTGCTTTGGGAACAGCATGTGAGTTGGCACAAAACGAAATCCACGAGAATTCAACTTACATTACCAAGCTCCGTGACCATTTGGAAACAGAGTTGTTGAAAATCAGTAATACAACTGTCAATGGAAGTACAACCAATAGGTTATACAATGTAAGCAACCTTTGTTTTCGAGGTGTTGATAGTGATGAAATTATAATTGGTTTGGGAAGTGATAAAAACGGCCACCCTTCCATCGCAGTAAGCAACGGAAGTGCTTGTAAATCATCAACCATTGAACCAAGCCATGTGTTAATGGCCATAGGTTTAAGTGCTGCAGAAGCATTCAACAGTATTAGGTTCAGTTTAGGCAAGCAAAATACCATGGATGAAATCAATACGCTAATATTAGCAATGAAAAACTTGATAGATGAGTTCCACGCTAAAGTTGGCCAGTCATAAACTAATGTCAGGATTTAATTTATAAAGACCGAAATTATTCATATATTAGATCTAGTAATAACTAACAAATAGCCGCAACACCAATAATGTTAATTAGTGAAAAACAACATGTTAAATATACGTTTTCTGGCCACGAAACATTCCAATGCCGTCACCTTTGGCTCAAAAAGGGGTATGACTTTGTCGTAGCGGGCAAATCGTTCAATAGCGAGGATGCAGGGGTGGAATTGGGTGTAGGGAAAAACATGGTTTCCTCCATCCGATTTTGGATGAGGGCATTTAATATCATCGACAACAATGACAAGCCTACAGCATTTGCCAACAGGTTGTTGATGGAGGGAGGTTGGGATCCATATTTGGAGGACGAAGCTACTTTATGGCTTTTACATTACCATTTGATAAAAAAAGGACTAGCCTCAACGTACCATTTGATCTTTAATGAGTTCAGGAGGGAGAAAATAGAATTTACCAAAGAAAACTTTGTTTCGTTTGTAAAAAGGAAGGCAGAAGGTATTGGGTTCCAAGCCAATGACAAAACCTTGAGAGAAGATTTTGGGGTAATGGTAAAAATGTATATTAGGTCTGACAGTCAAAGCAAGGACATAGAGGACACTTTCTCTGGTTTGTTAACGGAATTGGACTTGGTAGAAAACTATAAGAGGAAGGATATAGATAACAAAGTAGTTGAATATTACGAAATTGTGAACAATGAGCGGGAGGAGTTACCCGCCGAGGTTTTGCTTTATTCCATTTTGGATTTCGGTCAGTTCGACTCATCGATAAGCCTTTTAACCATAGAACAAGAACCAAATTCCGGAGGCATGGTGTTTGCAATCAATAGAACTGGAATCGTGAATAAAATCGAGACCATGATTGGGAAATACAAAAACATCACGTTTAACGACCATGCAGGCGTGAAGGAGTTGCAGTTTAAGGAAAAGTACGAGCCATTTAAAATATTGGAAGACTATTATGCTAAATAAATTTACCCCGTCCATCAATATCATCAGGGATGTGGACAGTAACATACACTATATTCCGACACCCAATGCAAAAAGGATAGTAGCTCAATTTTGTAGTGATTTCAAGAACGGCACCCGTTCGTTCAACATAATAGGTTCTTATGGAACTGGCAAGTCCACCTTTCTTTGGGCATTCCAACAAAACGTCTTAGGCCTCAAGAAACATTTTAAAATAAACCTGTTACCCGACCCACAACTCGAATTCATAAACATTGTTGGTGAGCATATGTCCCTTAAGCAAGCATTTGCGAACCACTTTGATATAAAGGGAGATCTCAATGCCTCGGAGAAGATATTTTCTGAGATATTCAACCGTTATCATGATTTGGGGACACAAAACCCGATGCTGTTTTTAGTAATCGATGAATTTGGCAAGTTTTTGGAATACGCCGCAGAAAACAATCCTGGGAAAGAATTGTACTTCATTCAGCAATTGGCTGAGTTTGTTAATAATCCGAGCAACAACATTGTCCTCTTTACCACAGTCCACCAAAATTTTGATGCTTATTCCACTACATTAAGTACTGTACAAAGGCATGAATGGACCAAAGTCAAAGGACGTTTTAAAGAAATAACTTTCAACGAACCAGTTGAACAACTCTTATTTTTAGCTTCGGAGCACTTAAACACTAGGACATCAGCAAGATCAGCACAAAAAAAGATCGAAGAGGTGGTGAACCTGTTTCTTGAATCCAAAGTATTTGATACCAATCCCGACTACGTTCTGGAAATCGCGGAAAAACTGTATCCAATGGATATCATCTCTGCAAACATAATCACAACATCCCTTCAGAGATATGGCCAAAACGAAAGGTCCCTGTTTTCCTTCCTGACTTCAACAGATGTTACCGGACCGATCTTCCATACCCAAACCAACGATTCCTTCTACAGTCTTGCGAATGTATATGATTATCTAGTTTTCAATTTCTATACGTTCGTCAATTCAAAATCCAACCCTGATTTTAACGAATGGAAATCGATTAAAACTGCATTGGAACAAGTGGAAAGGGTATTCCATACACAACTTAACAATTATAGCAGCATAATAAAAGTCATAGGGCTGCTCAATATTACTGCGGCTAGCGGCTCTGTTTTGAACAGAGACTTTTTGGTTGCTTACTCAAAGATCTGCCTGAACTTGGAGAATGCCAAAGAGCTCATCGAACACTTGGAGGAAAAGAAAATAATCCTATATCGCAATTACAGCGAACGCTTTGTTTTGTTTGGCGGTACAGACCTTGATATACAAATAGCATTGTTAAAAGCAGGCGACAAAGTCAGCGATGTAACAGATATTACAACCCTACTCAACAAATATTACCAGTTGCCACCAATTGTGGCAAAGGAAGAGACATATAGAAAGGGGACTCCTCGAATGTTTGAATACCGCATCTCGGAACAACCTCTACACATTGCCCCCAAGAATGAAATTGACGGTTTTATAAATCTGATTTTCAACGACAAACTTCAATTGCAAGAAATACTGAAGCAATCTGGGAATGAACGTGAGGCAATCCTTTACGGGTATTATACCAATGCAAGTTCCATTAAGAACCTGCTTTTTGAGATCGAGAAAACCAAGAAGGTAATAGAGGAAAACCTAGACGACAACGTGGCAGTAAGGGAATTGAACAACATAATTACCCATCAGCACAATTTATTGACACACAAAATCCTGAATAACTTTTACAGTGCTAAAAATGAGGTGGTTTGGATTTTTAAAGGAGATATACAAACAATAAAAAACAAAAAGGATTTCAACAAACTATTGTCCAGGATATGTAGCGATGTATATGACAAGGCTCCCGTATTCAACAACGAACTGGTCAATAAGCACAAAATCTCCGCCTCCATTCATAGCGCCAAGAGAAACTATTATAAAGCGCTAGTAAACAATTGGGACAAGCCGGATTTGGATTTCCCCAAAGATAAATTCCCTCCCGAAAAGACGATCTACCTATCTCTGTTAAAAAACAATGGTATTGAATTATACTCGGATAATGTCATCCACGGTATCAATGTTGTCGAGGAAAACAATTTTCACTATCTGTGGGAGGCTTCAATAAGGTTCTTGCAAGGCGCACGGGCGTCCAGAAAGAAGGTGTCAGAACTGTATGGTGTACTAAACAAGAGGCCTTTCAAGTTAAAAAAGGGGCTCATAGATTTTTGGGTGCCAAGCTTCCTGTTCATAAACCGGGACGACTTTGCTTTGTTCGGAAGAGATGGGTATATCCATTCACTGAACGACAATGTGATCGAACTGATCACCAAAAGTCCACATGAATTTGAAATCAAGACATTTGATATTGAAGGTGTCAAACTGGATATTTTTAATAGCTACCGGTTGTTTTTAAATCAATCCTCAAAGGAAAAGCTGTCCAACGATACATTCATTGAAACGATAAAACCGTTTCTGATCTTTTACAGAGGCCTTCCAGAATATTCCAAAAACACAAAAAGACTTAGTGCTGAAGCATTGGCCATCCGAAGTGCCATAGCAAACTCCACAGATCCAGAACAAACCTTCTTCGAGAGCTTTCCTGAGGCATTAGGCTTTAATATGGAAACGCTACAAAATTCAAAAGAAGCACTTAATACCTATTCATCCAAGCTACAAGATGCAATCCGTAATTTGAGAACCTGTTTCGATGCATTGATAAATAGGGTCGAATTTTTTATACAGTCAGAGATCATAGGTGAGGACATACCGTTTGAAATGTATAGGGAAAGACTTCAATCACGGTTTAAAGAAATCCGTAAGCACATGTTGCTTGATGCCCAAGCCACTTTCGTTCAGCGTTTAAACTCCCAGCTTGATGATAAAAGGACTTGGTTGAATTCATTGGCGCAAGCACTAATAGGCAATTCACTGGACAAGCTTGATGATAGCCAAGAGATTATTGTTTTAGACAGGCTCAAGGCAGTGATTTTTGAGTTGGATGGTCTCACCGATATCTCCAAATCGGGTTTCTCGGAAGAAAGGGAGGAGGTCATTAGTTTGGAAATCAACTCTTTTGCTGGAGGGGTCAGCAAGTCGTTGGTTCGCTTACCTAAAAACAAAAGCAAGGAGGTCAAGTCTGTAGAAGATACAATAAGGGTAGGCTTTTCAGCTGATCGGACACTGAATATTGCCGCATTGACTAATCTTTTAAAAGAGTTACTTAAGAATGAATAAAGTGAGGCATGTTTTAGGAATCTCGGGCGGCAAAGATAGCGCAGCCTTGGCTATCTACATGAAGGATAACTATCCCCATTTGGACATCGAATACTATACATCAGATACGGGAAAAGAGTTGGATGAGACCTATGCACTTATCAATAACCTGGAGGTATATCTAGGAAAAAAAATACTGAGGTTGGCAGCAGCAGAAAACAGTCCTGAGGTTTCGTTTGACCATTTTTTAAAGATGTATGGCGGTTATTTGCCTGCATCGAATGCCAGATGGTGTACCAAGAAGCTGAAACTGGATCCTTTCGAGAAATTTGTAGGCGATGACCCCGTGGTTTCCTATGTGGGAATCAGGGGTGACGAAAACAGGGAAGGCTATATTTCAAAAAAAACCAACATCCAGTCAATTTTTCCTTTTCGAAGGAATATATGGAGTGAGGATGTGACCTCCAAAATACTCTCCAACACCAATATTGATACGGTAGTAGGACTTTTTAATCCTGTTTCAATCAATGGGAAAACTGAACTTTTTGGGGAGGTGCTAAAGACACCAGTTACTCCTTTTTACAACCAACTTCAAAAGTTGAATCAACTACTGGACTTGAATGTAAAGGAGTTTAACAGGTTGATGTTTTCATTTATTAAAACGACCAATTACCCATTATCAAAAGAAGAGGTATTTCCCTTGTTGGAAAACGATGAAGTATTGATAAAGGATGACATTTTTAAGATTTTGGAAACCAGCGGTGTTGGTGTCCCTGGGTACTATAAGGAGATAGGTTTTGAGGTCAATGGCAAAAAAGGTGCTTATGCACGAAGCAGGTCAGGGTGCTTCTTTTGCTTTTACCAGCAAAAAATTGAGTGGGTTTGGCTATATGAACAACACCAAGACCTTTTCATGAAGGCAATGGAGTATGAAAAGGATGGGTATACTTGGATGCAAGAGGAATCTTTGGCCGACTTCATCAAACCTGAACGGATATTACAAGTTAAGGAAGAATACATCAAACGTTCCGAACGTAAACCCAAAAACCAATCACCATATCTTTTAGATATCCTTTCGGATGAGGATGATATTGGTTGTGCAAGCTGCTTTATTTAATTCTGGAATGGAAGAGATCGATAAAATAAAAGAAGATTTAATAAAGCAAAGAGACCTAATTAACTCACAAATTGCAGCTATTAGTCCTAATACTGTTGTTTTTTCAGTTGATGCTAACATAATTAATAGACTTGGTAGAGAGTTGGTCGGCAGGGCAGAAACTGCTGTCTCGGAATTGGTGAAGAATGCATATGATGCGGATGCTACATTAGTAAGACTTGATTTTATAGAATCTCTTGGAACGGGTGGAATGCTCACAATTGAGGATGATGGTCATGGTATGACTAAGAACGAATTAGTAAAAGGCTTTATGACCCTATCGTCTCCATCAAAAATTCATGAACCATTATCTCCGAAGTTTAATCGCCACAGGGCGGGAAAAAAAGGTATAGGGCGTTTTGCAACTCAGTTTTTAGGAGAAAAGTTGACTATCATAACTCAAGTTGAAGCAGATGAACATGCCACAAAAGTTGAAATCAACTGGAATTCTTATATAATCGATAGGGAACTTTCTAGTATTGAGAATAGTGTTGAGACTGTGGTAAAGCAAAAACCAAATGGCACAACCCTATATATTGAAACATTAAGACATGCATGGACTGATACTCAAATCAGAAGAGTTTTTAGGTACGTAACCGATTTGTTACAACCTACTTTTTTGTCAGAGTTAAGCTCGGATCTAAATATTGCTCAACAAGGAGATACTTTTTTCTTAGTTGAATGCTACCGCACGCAAAACAACATAAAATCGATGTTGGCGGATATAAACAAAATATTATTTGAAAAAGCACTTGCTGAAATCGAGGGATACGTAAACAATGAGCAAAAAGGTTTTTTTAGGGTTAAATGTTCAAGCTTCAACATTGATGACAAAAGCACCCCAATAAGTGCTGGTGAAAAGGGAGACTCGTCAATACAGCAATATAGACTACTAAAAAATATTCATTTTAAGGTTTATTATTTTATTTATGACCGTCATCAATATTACTCCAATGGGATAACAAAACTAGAACTAAACAATGTTGAGTCCTTGGCTAATACAAGCTCAGGCATAAGGGTATACAGAAATGGTTTCCGTGTGTTGCCTTATGGAGAGCTTGGTGACGATTGGCTTAGCTTAGACAGGAATAGAAGCAGAATAGATATAGAATTGGAAGACCGCAAATCCCCATTTAATATCCCCTATACAAATAAGAATTTTTTTGGGTTCGTGGAAATCGTTGACAAAGAAGGGGAGTTGTTTGAAGAAACTGCTAGCAGGGAAGGTCTAATAGAGAGCGAAGCCATCAGTGAACTAAAAGATTTTACAAGAAAGGCGATTATAGCCGGAATAAGGAGATTATCGCCTTATGTTTACCAAGAAAAACAGAAAAGGGATAAAACGATAGTAGAAAACAGTAAAAACATAAAGGAAAAACTAACTGCTGTTCAATTAAAAATCGAACAATTAACAAAAGCCAATAATCTAGATAATACTAAAAACAATAACCCTAACGAGAATGGCAATTTTAAAGTCCATGAATTGAATGAATTGTTCTCAGAAATAAACAACGATTTTAAAGACATACTGGACGAGTTGGCAATGCTAAGAATATTGGCATCACTAGGAATAACAATAGGTGAATTTACTCACGAAATTATTCAATTCCCAATATTTTTTAATAGCAAACTAAAAAGTGCACTTTTGTTTGAAACTGATGAAAGTAAAAGAATAAATTTAGAACAAGTACTTGATAAGGTTCATCATCTTGATACCTACGTAACATATTTCAATGATGCAGTTAGTAAAAATGCAAGGAGAAATTTAGAGTTAATCGAGCTTCGTCGTGTTATTATACCTTTTGTTGAATCCACTAAATGGGATTTTGACCATGAAGGGATCTTGGTTGAGGTAGAAATAAATGGGTATGACTTATTTACGGTGCCAATGCACCCTTCAGAATGGCATTCGATTCTCTTAAACTTATATACCAACTCTAAAAAAGCTTTGAGAAGGGGAAGACCAAAAACAAAAAAAATAAAAATTACCGCTAGCAAGGATAATAAAAATGTATTTTTAGACTTTTCGGACAATGGCGATGGTGTTCCAAAAGAATATGAAAATCGTATTTTTGATGCTTTTTTTACAACATCCACACCTGTTGGTATAAATGCAAATTTAAATGACCAAATGGTTGGATCAGGTCTTGGTTTGAAAATTCTTAAAGACTTAGTATTAGAATACAAGGGTGACATTTATTTAGCTGCCCCGCCTAACGGTTATAACACTTGTTTTAGAATAGAAATACCGAAAGCTTCAGATGATCAAATCGCAATTTTGGAAAACTAAATCATATGAGAAAGGAAACATATCTATATCTTGATGACAATGACAAAGCCACTCGTGACGGGGATGTGAAATATATTAATAGTATTTCCGAATTAATAAGTATAAGGACAGAATATCCTTGTAGTTGGCATCAAAGATCTTTAAAAATAGAACAAGAAATTGCTTCAATAGATGGCCTTATTTTGGATTGGGAGTATACAAATGTTAGTGCACAAGCTAAAGAGGGAACGGATAATGCAGAAAATGTTGATTTTTCCGCTGAATCATTAGCTGAACACATCAGAATCAGCGCGGCAAAAGGGCAGAAGGACATCCCAATAATAATTTGTTCTGCAAATAAAAACAAAGGATTTACAAAAGCTCGAGAACGTGAGCTAACTAGCTTAGATTTGTTCGATTTGGCCTTTATAAAGCAAGATATTTTTGACGAATCAGCTCATACGGCAATGAAACAACTATATGATTTATCAATAGTTTATAAAAAATTGCAATCAACAACCTTAAAGAAAAATCCAGAGACAATATTATCGTTATCCAAAGCAGATATTAGACATTTAGATATTAGATTTATTGATTTATTGGAAACCATGGCCAAGTATAGAACAACTCATGATTTGGTGCAATTCCTTTTAAGGGAATTTATTGAGAAAGAAGGTCTGTTGATAAATGAACAAGTTTTGGCCGCTAGGCTTGGTGTTGATATCAAGTCTAACGATTGGGGGAATTTGTTAGGCTTACTAACAGAGGCAGGTATTGAATATAGTGGTTATTTAAATATCGGTTGGAAAAACTTTTGGGCGTTCAAATTTAACTCTTGGTGGAAAACGGAAATTTCAAATGAAGACCCTCGATATATTGGTGCAACTCAAAGGGTAATTTTACTAAATGAAAAATTAAAACTCCAACTTAAAGCTGCCGAAAAAATAAAATTCTGTTCAAGTGATGAATACTGGACAATATGTATTGGTACCAAGCGTCCATTGGACCCCATAAATGGATTTGCAGTAGGGGAGCATCTTTTATATCCTTGGCAGGAGGTTCAATATGTCTCAGCTTACGCTGAACTCGAAAAGACCGAAAATAAATGGAAGATAAATGTGATGGACAGGGAACGGTATAATCATTTTAAATCCCTTATCACAAAAGCTAAGAGTTAAATTAAATGGAAGAAGAAATACTTGACCCAAGAACCGAATTTAGGAATTTTTTAATCCTTCTTAAAAAGGACTCTTGGTTTTGTCGTATTTGTGAATATCAAACGTTAGAAAAAGTAAATTTTTCTTTCCCAAAGAATAAAAATGAAGCTTGGGACTATAATTTGAAAAAATTGGAGTTTAAGAATATCTGCCTAGATAGACATGTTAGACCATCCACAATAGCTGACTTAATAAAAGACAACAATTATACCTCAAGACTTCTACTTTCTATTGTTTGTAAGTCTACCCATGTTAGGAATGAAAATAGTGCAAGGCTTGAAATTATTAAAGATCCAATAATTGATTTAGGGGTTAAATTCGTAGTTCAATTTGACCATCTTGATACTAATTGTGAAATTAAAACTTTACAAAGTTCTTGGCACCTAGATAAGCATGATTCAAGCAAAACTGTCTCTTCAATACATCCTCTCTATCACTATGAATTTGGTGGGTCTGAGATAACTAAAACAGATGGATTCCATTTTGGTGATTTTATATTATTGGATACCCCAAGAATAATGCATCCGCCATTGGATATTGTGTTGTCCATTGATTTTATTTTGAAAAATTTTTATAAATATCAGGATCATAAAAAGCTTACATCGTCCAGTACCTATAAAAAGTGCGTTCAAAATGCACAACATAGGCTATGGAGACCTTATTTAATATCACTTTCAAGTCATTTTCATGATTTTACTTCAATATTTGAAATAGATAGACAATACGCTTCCCAAATAATGGAATGCTAAAATTAGTATTTAATTCAACTTATTAAGGTATGCAAAGACTCCCTTCATTCACCATGGTGTATAAATAAGTGCAAAAAATTTTCATCCTAGGCTTGATTAAGAAACGCATTTATTCTGTCCCAAATCTTGGAATCTCTATCCAAAAGTTCGTCGGGCAAAATAAACCATACAGGATGTCCACGAGAAGATGGCATACCGACGCATCGTACAATATCGTTTATCTTATCTGGCTGATCCCATTCCCTCCTTGCTATATTCCATCTAATTCCTACGCAAGGGTTACCGTCCCAAACAATCCTAGCGATAGAAAAACCATCCTCACCGGTATTGAGGATAACTTGAACATCTTCAACAAAATCTCTTGGGCTCAAAACCTCGCCAGGTGGTGTTATTATCATTTTCAATAGTGTTTACGTTAAAGGTACTGATTTTATAGAAAATATATATCGTAAAAAATGGTGTGTAATAAAACGAGGTTTCTCTAGTGGCATTGGAGTACAAAACTCCTAGAATCGATAACAAAGGTGTATTAGTCCTAAAACTCTCATTCTTCCCATTTGCTGCTCGAATTGGCAGTGCCATAAGGGGAACAGGGAAGGGATGGTCACATCCCCTCCGTTGTTTCTCCCTACATTTTTTGTGGTATCCCTTTTTAGTGGTCGCAAAAAACGTACCCCCTTCCCTCCTCCCACGAGCCGGTTGTATGGTGGGGTGTATTTTAAGCTAAAAAGGTGTAGCGGCCGCAGCACACTATCGGAAAGGTGTATAAATAAGTGCAAAATTGATGTATTAAACCGAGATTTCTAAATTTAGGTCAACTATGAAAATTTCTCCGAAATACAATGCTTTTACGGTTGATACCGAAGGTCTCAGCTAAACCGAGGTTTCCACTAAAGAAGTATATGAGGTTTCATTATTAGAGTAATCAAGGTACTCTACCTAAATCTTACATCACCTAGATTGCCATCGGGTTCTGTAAATTTCCATCGCCTTTTGGAAATGACAGAATAGATACCTCATAGAAACCTAATAGAAAGGAAGTAGAAACCTACACCGTAGGATACAGAAAGAAAGTATATATGCCAATTTTAGGAATTATCACAACTTAACACATTTTACACCATCTGGCTGGAAGTCCCTTTTGATGCGTTGATGAAAATTTTTTTGGTTTGATGCGTAAAGTTTTTCTCCCACAATAAAACTCACACACCTTGAAAAAAATTGCAGGTGGTAGGAATTTACGTCGTAGGTGGTAAAATAAAAGAGATGAAAGGATTGGAAATGTTGATGGGGTTGGGTATTATTGGGTAGTTGAATTAATTAGAAAAAAGCGAGACGCTTTTAGGTTAAAAAGTACAAGGGCGACCCTTGCGCTATAGAGGGGTAAGACAATTACTATTTGCTCAAAAGTGCTAGAGACCTATGAAACAAAAGGAAAAAATAAAACTACTTACCTCAATTTTGGAAAGCCATACCCAAATAGCACTTTCACCACGGTAATATTCGGGAATGATGTAAAAATTTTTAAATACATCCCTGTGGACTATTTAAAAGACAAAGAAGTATGTGTAACAGGAAGAATAACAATATACAAAGGAAAACCGCAAATGATTATTAGAAAAGAAGAATATACACAGATTAAGGAGGGAGACCTGCGCTAAACCAAAAGAGCCAAGGGTTGCTAACACACCGACAAGAATGATAACTTTACAAATTGATAAAAAAGAGAATAAATAATGTTTGAACAAACCTTTAAAAATATAGATGACATACTTCACAAGGACGCTGGGTGTGGGAGTGAGCTGGATTATGTGGAGCAGACTTCTTGGGTGTTGTTTTTGAAATATTTGGATGATTTGGAGCGGGATAAGGCTACGGCTGCGGAGTTGAGCGGGAAGACGTATACCAATATCATAGCCCCAGACTACAAATGGACGGTGTGGGCTGCGCCTAAGGACAAGGACGGCAAACTGGATCACCATAGGGCTTTGACGGGTGATGATTTGACTGACTTTGTTAACATCAAACTTTTTCCTTACCTGAAGCAATTCAAAGCCGATGCGGAGAGTGCGGATACCATTGAGTATAAAATTGGTGAGATTTTTAGTGAATTGAAAAACCGCATCCAAAGTGGCTACAATTTGCGGGAAGTGATCAATCGGATAGATGAACTGCGTTTCCGAACCCACGCGGAGAAACACGAAATGAGCCATCTCTATGAGGCCAAAATCCAAAACATGGGCAACGCAGGGCGCAACGGGGGCGAATACTACACGCCTCGTCCGCTCATTACGACCATCATAAAAGTAATCGCTCCTGAAATAGGCCAGAAAATTTATGACGGGGCTTGTGGGAGTGCGGGTTTCTTGTGCGAAGCTTTCAATTATTTGCGCAACCCTCAGCCTGTCGATGGAAAACAAAGAACCCTTTCTTCGAAAGAAACTGAAATCTTGCAAAAACAAACTTTTTATGGCAAGGAGAAAAAGTCTTTGGCCTATATCATCGGTATCATGAACATGATTTTGCATGGGGTCGAAGCTCCCAACATCATCCATACAAACACGCTTGCCGAAAACTTGGCTGACATCCAAGAGAAAGACCGTTATGATATAGTTTTGGCCAATCCGCCTTTTGGTGGGAAGGAACGTGCCGAAGTGCAGCAAAACTTCCCGATCAAAACAGGTGAAACTGCTTCGCTATTCCTTCAACATTTTATAAAAATACTCAAAGCTGGCGGCAAGGCAGGTGTGGTGATTAAAAACACCTTTTTGAGCAATACGGACAATGCATCGGTGGCCTTGCGCAAACAACTGTTGGAAAGCTGCAATTTGCATACGGTGTTGGATTTGCCAGGCGGAACGTTTACGGGGGCTGGGGTGAAAACGGTGGTGTTGTTTTTTGAAAAGGGAAGTGCCACCCAAAAGGTTTGGTTTTACCAATTGAATTTGGGCAGAAACTTGGGAAAGGGGAATCCTTTGAGTGAAAAAGATTTGGAAGAATTTGTCCGGCTGAGTTTATCGAAGCCTGAGAGCGAAAAATCTTGGAGCGTTAACATTAAAGACATAGACCAAACCACTTTTGACCTCAGTGCCAAAAATCCGAACAAAAAGGAAGAAACCAGACTTCGCCAACCCCAGGAAATATTGGAAGAAATGAGAGCCTTGGACGAAGAAAGTGCGGAGATTTTGAACTCAATTTTGGAATTGTTATGAGGGAAGGAAAAGTGTCAGAATTAGGATTGGATGGATTAGAGGATGATATGATTATAGAAAATCTCAATGAGAACAAACGAATCCTAAAATCTTCAAATCCTAAAAATCTTAATGCAGACAATTTGAAGAAAGGTTGGGAAATAAAAAAGTTAAGTGATGTTTGTGCTAAAATAACTGATGGTACACACCAAACACCGCAATATTTTAGTGAAGGTGTAATTTTTCTATCGTCTAAAAATGTTACTAGTGGAAAAATTGATTGGGATAACATTAAATATATTGATGAAAAGCAGCATTTAGAAATGCATAAGCGAGTTGCTCCAAAAGTTGGAGATATACTTTTAGCAAAAAATGGTACAACTGGGGTTGCCGCAAAAGTGAATAGGGATGTAATTTTTGATATTTATGTAAGTCTTGCTTTATTAAGACCCTTAGATGGTTTGTTGTCAGATTATCTACTTCATTTTTTAAATTCACCTTTAGCTAAAAATCAATTTAATGGAAGACTTAAAGGGATTGGTGTTCCAAATCTTCATTTAGAAGAAATTAGAGAAGTTGAAATCCCTCTTCCACCCCTCCCCGAACAACAACGCATTGTTTCCATTTTAGACGAGTGCTTTGCCGCCATAGATAAGGCAAAAGCCAATGCCGAACAAAACCTCAAAAACGCCAAGGAACTTTTTGAAAGTTATTTGCAAGGGGTGTTTGAGAATGGGAATTGGGAAAAGGTTAAATTATCTGAATTGGCAAAAGATATTACCGATGGAGACCATATGCCACCACCAAAATCGGAAGAAGGTTATCCTTTTATTACTATTTCTAACATCAATAAACAAAATCGCAAAATAGATTTCTCAGATACATTCAAAGTTCCAAAGGAATATTTTGAGAAATTAAAAGAAAATAGAAAACCGAAAAAGGGGGATGTTTTATATACTGTAACAGGTTCATATGGAATTCCAGTTTTAATTGAAGATGAATTTCAATTTTGTTTTCAGCGACACATTGGATTAATCAGGCCAAAAGAAAATGTAAGTAGCAAATGGCTATTTTACTGGATTTTATCTCCACAGGCATTTTTTCAAGCAAATGATACTGCAACTGGAACTGCACAAAAAACAGTTTCATTAACTGCTTTGAGAAACTTTGTTCTGCCGAATATGACATTAAAAGAACAACAAACCATCGTTCAAAAACTCGATGCCCTATCCACCGAAACCATAAAACTGGAATCCATTTATGAGCAAAAGATCAAAGATTTGGAGGAGTTGAAGAAGAGTTTGTTGGAGAAGGCGTTTAGGGGGGAATTGAAAACTGAAAAAGTAGAAAATATGTGATTATGGCTAAAAAGCGTAAACTAAAAATAATGATTTCATCCACGGTATATGGCAGTCAAGATATACTGGAACAAATTGCTGTAGTTTTGCGTCAGCAGTTTGGTTATGAAGTTATTATGTCTAAAGAAGGGAGTGTTTACGTTCCTGTACAATTTATCAATAATCCTGAAGGAGCTTGTTTGCAAGCAGTAAACGATTGTGATTTATTTTTAGGTATAATCTTTCCTCGCTATGGTTCAGGAATTACACATAAAGAATTTAAAGAAGCTGTAAGAATTGGAAAACCTAGATGGTTTGTAGCACACGAAAAGATTGAATATTTAAGAAAATTGTTTGAACCCTATTTATACGATGAAGTCAAGTGTAGAACTGATTTTGAATTAAAAAGGAATTCTGTTTTAGATAGTATAAAGGTGGTGGATATGTATAATGATGTTCGGCATAATTGGGTTCAATCATTTACAAATCCGGGAGAATTGTTGTTTTTTATTGAACAGCAGTTTAAAGACCATAACAAACGCTTAAAAGAATTACAATAATGAAAGATGAACAACTTATAAAAAACCTGATTAAAAAAGGAGAAAGCGAACAGCTTGAATTTAAAGAAGTTGTTCGTAAAGAAGATATTGCAAAAACCTTATGTGCTTTTTTAAATGCAGAAGGTGGCACTTTGTTGCTAGGCGTTCAGGAAGATGGAAAGATTATTGGTGTTGATAGTGCAGAGAAGCACGAAAACGAGTTAAAACAGTATCTTTTTCAATCCATTATCCCGGAAGCACCAGTTACTGTTTCTATTGAAAAAATCGGAGCAAAAGAAATAATATCAGTTAAGGTCTGGAATGGTTCGAAGCCACCCTACATTTTCAACGGAGAGATTTTTTACAGACGTGGAACCAGAACAGTAAAAGCGACCTCCGCCGACATTTCAAAACTCATTACCGAACGGCAAAAAACAGAATTACACTGGGAGCGTCAACCAGCTTTGGGGCTTGATATTGTCGATTTAGATGAATTGGAAATCCGTAAAACGATCCAAGACTTAACAAAATTCGGTAGAGGAAAGCTTTTCGGTGAAAAGGATATAGAAGACTTTTTATTGTATTACAGCTTATACAGGGATGGGCATTTGACCAATGCTGCGGTGGTTCTATTCGCTAAAGAACCCTCACGATATTTGCCACAATGCCGTGTACGATTAACGGTTTTCAATGAAAGTAAAACGTCAAATAGCTACAGTTACGATAAAGTATTTGAGGGCAACCTATTCAGAAATATCGAGGAGATACTACAGTTTTTTGAAGTCAACATTGCCACAAAAAGCAAGTTTTTAGAAAAAAAATGGTTGCGTGAAGATGTTACCTATCCAAAATTTGCTTTGCGTGAGGGCTTGATGAATGCGTTAATTCATAGAGATTTTTCCAGCGTTTCAGGTACTGTTCATATTGCTTTTTACCCAACTCATTTAGAAATAATAAATTCAGGCTCATTGTATGGAGGCTACTCACCAACTGATTTAGCCAAAAGTCATTTGTCTGTTCCCCGCAACCCCGATATTGCTCACATTTGCTTCTTACGACAAATGATAGAAAAGATTGGAAGAGGAACTGTGCTTATGATTGAAGATTGTAAAAGCAAAGGATATGTAAGCCCAAAATGGATTAGTAATGCTGGTTCTACTACTGTTGTATTTACTGGAGTTACAGTTACTGCAAAAGCTGATGCTTTAAATGATGCTTTAAATGATGCTGTAAATGATGCTGTAAATGATGCTGTAAGAAAAGGAACTATTGATGCTGTAAGTGATGCTGTAAATGATGCTCTAATTGATACTGTAAATACAATTATAAAACTAAGTGATGGAGCTGCAATAAAAGACATAATGGATGCTACAGGGAAATCAAATGCAACAGTCAAAAGATATTTACAGGTACTTAGAGAAATAAACTTAATAGAGTTTAAAGGAGCTGCAAAAACAGGAAAATACTACTTGACAAATCAGATTCTAAAGAAAATAAAGGCCCAAAAATGAACGAAGCAGATACAAGAGTAGAACTAATTGACCCAAAGCTAAAGGCTTGTGATTGGGGAGTTGTAGAAGGTTCTAAAATCCTGCTTGAATGCAAAATATGGCTAATCTGTTTGATTGGCAAAACATCTGAAAATGACATAATATTATATTGATATAAGTAATAATTAAATGGTTTTAAAAAAATTATAAAATGAAAAAATTTAAAAAAGGTGATAAGGAGTCAGGTGAACAATTTGATGGAAGAATTAATAGATATTTAACTGATAAAATCATTGAGGATATTGATCAGATAGCCAACTTGCCACAAGCTGAGATTAAAAGGATTTTGAATCAACTTATTCCCGAAGCATTAGAAATAATAGAGGAGGAGTGTCAAAAATCAGAAAAATATGAGGTTTGTAAAATTGCTTTAGAATTAATCGAAGCGAAGAAGGAAAATAAATTGCCTTCTTGATTAGATGCTCTGACGCACAGACAAAACAAAATACATGAACGAAGCAGAAACAAGAGCAGAACTCATAGACCCGAAGTTAAAGGCTTGTGGTTGGGGCGTTGTGGAAGGTTCTAAAATCCTTCGTGAACACAACCTTACCGCAGGTAAAATTCAAACAGGTGGCGTAAGAGCCAAAAAACTTACTGCCGATTATGTGTTGGTTTACAAAGGCATAAAACTAGCAATAGTAGAAGCCAAAAGTGATGATTTGGAAGTAGGGGAAGGTGTGGCACAAGCCAAGCAATATGCAGATAAACTCAAATTAGAAACCACTTACAGCACCAACGGAAAAGAAATTTACAGCATCTGTATGAAAACAGGTGTGGAGGGTTTGGTTGCAGATTTTTTAACACCCGAACAACTTTGGAATAAAACTTTTGCTGCTCAAAACGAGTGGAGAGAGAAATTTTCTACCATTCTGTTTGAAGATGTTGGTGGAACAAAAGGAGCAAGATACTATCAAGAAATTGCGGTAAATAACACTTTAGAAGCTGTTGCCAATAATGAGCCACGAATTTTATTAACCCTTGCCACAGGCACAGGAAAAACATTTATCGCTTTTCAAATTGCCTGGAAACTATTTCAAACCCGTTGGAACTTAAAACGTGACGGAAGCCGCAGACCACGCATTTTATTTTTAGCCGATAGAAACATATTAGCCGACCAAGCCTACAATGCTTTTTCAGCATTTCCCGAAGATGCTTTGGTGCGGATAAACCCAAAAGAAATTCGAAAAGGCGGGCGAGTGCCTACAAACGGCAGCATCTTCTTTACAATCTTTCAAACCTTTATGAGTGGCAAAGACAAGGAAGGCAATCCTGTTCCCTATTTTGGCGAATATCCAGCCGACTATTTTGATTTCATCATTATTGACGAGTGCCACCGTGGCGGAGCAAACGATGAAGGGAACTGGAGAGGCATTTTAGAATATTTTTCACCAGCAGTTCAGTTGGGCTTAACGGCCACACCAAAACGCAAAGACAATGTAGATACTTACAAATATTTTGGTGAACCCGTTTATGTTTATTCTTTGAAAGAAGGTATCAACGATGGTTTCCTTACGCCATTCAAAGTAAAACGCATCAAGACAACCCTTGACGATTACATCTACACCAGCGATGACCAAATAGTTGAAGGAGAAATTGAAGAAGGCAAACTGTATGAAGAAAAAGACTTTAACCGAAGTATTGAAATAGTAGCAAGGGAGGCAAAGCGGGTCAACATATATTTAGATGAAGCCAATCAAAAGGAAAAGGCTATAATTTTTTGTGCCAATCAGCCACATGCGGCATTGGTTAGAGATTTGGTAAACCAATACAAGAAAAGCAACCTTCCAAATTATTGTGTTCGTGTAACAGCAAACGATGGAGAAATAGGCGAACAGTTTTTAAGAGAATTTCAGGACAACGAAAAAACAATCCCCACCATTTTAACTACCTCGCAAAAACTTTCAACTGGTGTTGATGCAAGAAACATTCGCAACATCGTTTTGATGCGACCAGTAAACTCAATGATAGAGTTTAAGCAAATTATAGGACGAGGAACTCGTTTGTTTGATGGCAAAGACTTTTTTACAATTTATGACTTTGTAGATGCTTATCATCACTTTGCCGACCCTGAATGGGATGGAGAACCATTAGAGCCTGAACCAAATATTGTAAATGAACCGAAAGAACCTTACTTACCCAAAGAACCAAAAGAGCCGAAAGATCAAGACGGAGAAAAGCGGAAGAAAATAAAAATAAAATTGCGTGACGGAAAAGAAAGAGAAATTCAATCAATGTCTTCTACCTCTTTTTGGACAGCTGATGGTAAAATAATTACAGCAGAAGAATTTTTGAATAATCTGTTTGGCGAATTGCCAAATCTTTTCAAAAGTGAAGAAGAATTGCGGACACTCTGGAGTAATCCAATAACAAGAAGAACTTTACTTGAAAAATTAGCGGAGGCGGGTTTTGGTAAAGATGAATTAACCACTTTGCAAAAATTGATTGACGCTGAAAAAAGCGACTTGTTTGATGTTTTGGAATATGTGTTTAACAGCGACATAAAACCAATGACAAGAGAAGCAAGAGTTGCAGCAGCACAAGCAACCATTTTCGCATTACTTGACAACAAACAAAAAGAGTTTATAGAATTTGTGTTGAGCAAATACATTGAAACAGGTGTAGAAGAACTTGACCAAGAGAAATTGCCAATCTTGCTGACAAATAAATATCAATCGCTTGAAGATGCGAAAGAAATTTTAGGAGACGTTAAAAGCATTAGCCGTTTGTTTATTGAATTTCAACAGCATTTATACAAACTGAAAGCGGCATAATGAAAGGAAAAAGTTGACATACATCTGAACTCTGTGGTTGCTGGTTTTGTATAAAAACCAGAGGATTGGTTATAAAAGAATGGACAGAATTATACTAAATAATTTTAGGTTCTAGACTTAAATTTTGTTCTGCTCCCCCCGTGGATTTCTATGACAAAATCAAGCTAAGTCGTATAAATTTTGTTATATTTTCTATTTTGATGAACGCAAGCAAAAACGCGTTGAATTAGTTTATTGCGAACGGCATTTAAGACTGACATTTTGTTTTTCTTTTCTTCTTGGGTTTTTCTTTGATAATAATTTTTTAAATCTTCATTTACTCTCACTGCAGATAATGATGCCATGTGTAACAATGTTTTTATGCTTTTGTTAGCCATGGTTGAGACTCGTGCTTTCCCTTTGAAAATGCCTGATTCTTTTACAAAAGGTGCAATCCCTGCATAACAGGCATATTTTTTAGCATCATTGATGTCTTTAAACTCATTGGTTGTCACAATAATACCAATAGCTGTTATTGGGCCAACTCCTTGTACTGAGGTGACGATACCGAATAATCTGCATAGCTCTTGATCAGATTTTATCACCTCCATAATGGCTTTTTCTATTTTTTCTAAGCCATCTTCGAGTGCTTTTAGTGTTCCAGCAAAATGCTTTTCTGTTTCTTTTTGAATGTCTTTTAACACATACCCTATACCTTCGTTAATTGGAACTAAGAGTGATTTCTTAACATTAATTATTCTGTCTCTATTAGTAGCTAATGCAGCAAGTCGCTGAATTACTTCTCTTTTTGGAGTCCAAAGCATAATTTTTTCTCTGAAAGTGTATGCATATTCGGCTATTCTGATAGAATCAATTTTATCATTTTTACCTCTAATATTTCCTTGAGAATTTTTGATTTGTAAGGCTGTTTCCAAACAAATGTTACCTTTCTTTTTATCTAAATAAACCAGAAGATTACGTAGTTAGTAGACCAAGAAATAACTTCGATCTTGATCCGCTCACCTTTTTTTTATCAGATGCAAGGATGCATCAGTTTATGAAAATAATTGTTTTAAAAATTAGATTTTTATTGAGACCAAGCAGTTGGCTCTCGATCCCAACGTTGTTCTTTTAATTGTGCTAGCAAAGAACTTTCTAGTTTTACACCATCACTAGCTGCCATATTTAGCTGTACATTTTTAGTAGACCTCATACCAGGAATGGTAGTACCAACTACCTTATTTTCAAGAATAAATCTTAAGGCCATTTCGGCCATGGTCATGCCTGTTGGTATAAGTGGTCTTAGCTTTTCCGCATGTTCTACACTTGAAATAAGGTTTTCTGGTACAAAATAAGAAGAGCGCCAATCGTCTTTTGGGAAAACAGTATCTTTTGTTAAAGTACCAGTTAAGGTACCTTCGTCAAAAGGCACGCGAGCTATAATGGCTATGTCAAGTTTTTCACAAAGTGGGAATAATTTATCTTCAGGGGCTTGGTCAAAAATATTGTAAATTACTTGTACAGAGTCAATGAAGCCAGTCTCTAAAGTTTTAAGACAATTATTTGGCTCCCATCTATTTACGCTCACACCAAAGTGCTGTACTTTGCCATCTTGCTTGAGTTTTTCTATTGCTTTTTTCCATTCATCCTGCGCTGCCCAGCTATCTTCCCACACGTGAAACTGCTGTAAATCAATGCAGTCGACTTGTAGATTTTTAAGACTTTTTTCTGTATATTCTATAATGTGGTCAAAAGGAAAACACTCCGATAGCTTATATTCCGGTTTGGAAGGCCATTGCCAATTTTTTGGTGGTATTTTGGTTGCACTATAGATTCTTTTTTGTGGGTGGCGTTTAACCAAATTGCCCAAAACTTGCTCGCTAAGACCTTCGCCATAGCCCCAAGCTGAATCAAAAAAGTTGCAGCCTAACTCAACAGACAAGTCCAATGCTTGGTTATATTGTTCTTCTTGTGAACCAGACCAACCTGCCAAGCCCCACATGCCATACCCTACTTCACTCACTTGCCAGTTAGTGCGGCCAAATCTTCTATAAATCATAATTATAAATTATTTCCAATAAACATTTAATGTGGAAGAAAACCCTTTTAAATAATCCGACATTAAGATTTCAAAGATAGCTGTAATTTTTAAAAATGGATATTAAGAAATAGTTCAAATAGTTTAGTTTTTTATTCATCACAACAAGAGGCAGCATTAACCTTTTGAGTAGGTTGTTTTATTTATTGAAATTTATCTTGACTAATATGGCGTATAAAAAATTTTTATAGTAAAACTTAAAACTACCCAAATCGTACAATCGCATGTAAAAAAACTAGCAAAATGGATTTTGAATACAGTGAAAACCAGAATATGATTGCAGCAACAGTAAAAGATTTTACTGCAAAATATATTTTACCCCACGTAATGGAATGGGACGAAAGTCAAGAATTTCCCTTAGATTTATTCAAGAAACTTGGAGAATTAGGTTTGTTGGGCGTGTTAGTGCCCACAGAATACGGCGGTGCGGGTTTGGGTTATTTTGAGTACGTGGCGGTGATAAGAGAGATTTCAAAAGTATGTGGTTCGATTGGGTTATCGGTCGCTGCTCATAACTCCTTGTGCACAGGTCATATTTTAAACTTTGGTAACGAAGTTCAAAAACAAAAGTGGCTTCCTCAACTTGCCTCTGGAGAATGGATAGGAGCGTGGGGGCTTACAGAGCCAAACACAGGTTCTGATGCTGGAAATATGAAAACTGTGGCTGTACAAGATGGAGACGAATGGGTGATTAACGGTGCAAAGAATTTTATAACCCATGGAAAATCTTCTAAAATAGCTGTAATAATGGCAAGAACTGGGGAACCTGGCGATTCTCACGCCATGACTGCCTTTGTAATAGAAAAAGGAACTCCTGGTTTTACACATGGCCGAAAAGAAAACAAGATGGGAATGCGTGCATCAGAAACTACTGAGCTTATTTTTGATAATTGTAGAGTGCCTAAAGAGAATATTTTAGGAGAAATTGGAGATGGATTTGTGCAAGCATTAAAAATATTGGATGGAGGTAGAATATCAATTGCAGCTTTAAGTTTAGGTATAGCTGAGGGTGCTTACGAGGCATCTGTTGCTTATGCCAAAGAAAGACAACAATTTGATAAGCCAATTTCTCAGCATCAAGCGATAGCATTTAAACTAGCTGACATGGCCACTGAAATAGAGGCATCCAAATTACTTATATTTAGAGCCGCTGAATTAAAAAATAATCACTTGCCAGTAGCTAAAGAATCGGCTATGGCCAAGTATTATGCATCTGAAGTTGCTGTTCGTTGTGCCAATGAAGCAGTTCAAATATTTGGAGGATATGGATTTACCAAAGATTATCCTGTGGAAAAATTTTATAGAGATGCCAAGCTCTGCACCATTGGCGAGGGGACCTCAGAAATTCAAAAAGTGGTGATTTCAAGACATATTTTGAAATAGATAGATTGGAATTTTAAGAGGCAATTAGATAATAGTCTGATTCTTTTGAGAGGTAAGGCTCACAGCCTTGAATTTTTCTTACTTCTTGTTTTAAGAAAGTAAGAAAAATTTTGCAGGAATCACGATTGTTAATATTGTAAATTTTCAAGAAATACAAAATGTATAATTCGTTCATGCATAAAATGGGTTAATAGTTTTAACGAATTAACAATCAAAAAGCCTTATCCTACGTGAATCTAAATAGCATTAAGCCCAATTAATTCATCAAGATGTAAAGACATAACGTTCTACGTCATCAATGGTTATTTTGTCTCCACTTAAGATAATCAATCGCTCAATTACGTTGCGTAATTCACGTATATTACCACTCCAATCATATGTTTTTAGTCTTTCCACAGCTTTAACATCGATAGTTTTGGGCTTACTACGATAGTCATTAGCAATATCTTGTAAGAATTTATCTACCAAAAGTGGGATATCATCTTTGCGTTCATTAAGCGACGGTACCTGTATCAATATCACACTTAAGCGATGAAACAAATCTTCTCTAAATCTTCCTTCTGCTATCTCTTTTTTAAGATCTTTATTGGTAGCAGCCAACACCCTTACGTCAATAGAGATTTCCTTTTCGCCACCTACCCTTGTAATTTTTTTATCTTGAAGTGCACGAAGGACTTTTGCTTGTGCCGATAAACTCATGTCTCCTATTTCGTCCAAAAACAATGTGCCGCCATGGGCAAGCTCAAACTTTCCAATTCTTTGTTTTATGGCCGAGGTAAAAGAACCTTTTTCATGACCAAACAACTCACTTTCGATAAGTTCAGAGGGTATGGCTGCACAGTTAACTTCTACCAAAGGTCCTTTATTTCTTAAGCTTTTGGCATGAATCCATTTAGCAACCAATTCCTTGCCCGATCCATTGGGCCCTGTTATCATCACCCGTGCTTCTGTGGGTGCCACTTTTTCGATGGTCTCTTTTACGTGATTAATAGCGTTAGACTCGCCAATTATATCAAAACTGCCATTTACCTTTTGTTTCAATGTTTTGGTTTCCGTTACCAAATGTGACTTATCCAAAGCATTTCTAAGCGTCACAAGTAACCGATTTAAATCTAAAGGTTTTTGAATAAAATCATATGCTCCCTTTTTTGTGGCTTCCACAGCAGTTTCTATGTTGCCATGGGCTGATATCATTATAAATTGAGTTTCTTTTTCTATTTCTGCTGCCTTAGACAATACCTCTAATCCGTCCATTTTTGGCATCTTAATGTCGCATAGAACTATGTCATAATCACCGTCACAAAACATTTTAAACCCTTCTTCACCGTCTTTTGCTTCATCCACACTATGTTTTTCATACTCTAAAATTTCTTTTAAAGTAGCTCTTATACTTTTTTCGTCATCGATAATCAATATTTTGGCCATAATAAAATAAATGCTAATTCAATTAAATAGTATCAATCTACCCAAATTACTTTTCGGAAACCTTATAAGTTTGATAATCATTTTATCAAATCTACTATAGTTTTTTGCAAACCATGGAAGTTTTTTGTTTACGAAACCAATCAAAACGCAATTTGGAATAAATATTGGGGATAAAGTGATAAATTGGTTAATTTATAATTTTTAAGATTAAAGTGTTAAGTTCCTCGTATTCGAAGGCCTGCTCATAAAACTGATGTATTTGTTTACCACCTAGTATCAATAAGGTAGCAGGTATACTGCCCGACCAATCTTTATCTATCATAGGAATCCAATTGTTATAATTGGGTTCATCTAGCAACATAACACTAGAAATCAAATGCTTATCATTTATAAATTTATTTAATTTGGGAAGCTCCTTTTTAAAATCTAAGCTTATTAGAAGCACTTTTACCTTCTGATTTTGATATTGCACATTTAATTTTTCAAAAGCTGGCAACTCCTGTACACAGGGCTTGCACCAAGTGGCCCAAAAATTAATTACATATAATGTATCTGACTTATTTTTGGTAATGGCTTGTAAGTCTGCTATTTTTATAATTTTAGCTTGTGCTAAACAACCCGTATAAAAAACAACCAATATTAAGAATGTAAAATTTTTCATTTGTTTTACTTAAGGTTATTAATATTAGTAATAAGTATTTCTTTACGATTATAGGCTATTTTTCCAGCTTCTTGCAATTGGTTTAAAAGTTCTGTCACTGTTTGTCTTGTTGCGCACACTATTTTTGACATCTCATCTTGGGTTAGATAATTGTTAATTTTATAGCCTCCATTTTCAAGTGCTACGCCCTCTCTCAATGCCCAATCTTTTAAAAAGGTAATCAATCGTGTTTTTACATCTTTAAATACTAAATTAGAATACTTATTTTCTAATCGTTTTAATTTAAGTCCTACCAATTTGGTATAAGAAAGAGCCAAGGATGGATTTTTTTGCATTAAATTTTCAAACTCCTCTAGTCTAAAGCTACAAATAATAATTTCTGAAGACAAAGCTTGGGCGTATTCAGTCTCTTGGTCTTCTGTACTATCAAGTGCAATTTCTCCAAAAATATCACCTTTATGAATAATATCTTTAATAATCTCGTTTCCGTTGGCGTCTGTGTGAGTAATTTTAATCATTCCTTTCGTAAGAATATATATTTTTTTAACCTCGTCATTGGCAAAATAAATAATCTCCCCTTTATGCCCTTTTCTAAACTTCTTTATTATGCAAAGTTCCTTTATTTGGCTCCTATTTAACGTGTTAAATAGTTTATGATCTCTTAATATCCAGTACTTTATTTCTTCATTCATATTATTAATTTTATGAGCGCAATTGTTGCCAATCCAAAAAAAATGCAAGCGGTTATTTTATTAACAACTGCTAAGTTTAACACGCCAATCCTATGTTTTAGTCTAAGCGAAACAGCCACAACCATTAACAATAAAAGGAGTGCGCCAATTCCTGCACCTAATACAAACGAAAGTATGTTGAAAATATTATCCAATTGATAACCAAGACCTTTGGCTATGCCGGTGGCTGCTAACCAAAAACAAATCAAACCAGGATTTAACAATGATAAGGACAAAGATTGCAAAAAAGCCATTTTACCATTAAAAACCACAGTAGATGGCTCCAAGGGCTTATTTTTCAAAATCAAATTAAATCCTAATACCAAAAACACTGCAATCGCTAACACATTAATTATCATGTTAAGCTGGCTGGAAACAACAATGAATTTAAAAAAACTTACTGCAACAAAGGCGTATAATATTTCTGCCAAAGTGGCCCCTAGACAAAAAAGAATCGCTTTACCCCTTCCAAACTGACATGCAATCCGAAATGTGTTAATATTAATGATACCTGGCTGCAACGAACCTACAAAACTCACTACAGCCGCCCATGTAAATAGAATTACATAATTTGTTGACATATACATTATTATTAACCTAAATCTACCTAAAATTAATTCACCATATAAAGTTCCTTTTCGAAATTATTTCTAATCATTCTCATGTGCCTTACCAAAGAAATACCTTTGGGTAGTTGTGTCCACCTTAAACTTTTCCGCTATTCTATACCCAACAACCCATGCAATATTTCCATTAGACTCCAACACCAATACTTCTTGCTTTTTATGACTTGGCACTTTGTAATCATTTAATAAATCACTTACATTTTTTTGCAAACCATTTAAGCCAAATGGATCAATTCTATCTCCATGTTGCCAATTTCTTAAGACCAAAGGAAATGTAAGTTTTTTATAATCAAGACAAGCGATGGATCTTTCCAATTTAATCACATTTAAATCTAGATGTTCTAATATACGAAATTCAATTGTTTCCAAGGGAGTTTGAATCAATTCGGTCCAATCATAAATTTCCTCATAAATGTGCTGTGGGTTCTTACGGGTAAATAAAATCAGCTTTTCGTGATCGCTTACGATTTGATGTGTTTTTGATAAATAAGTTTTGCCTTGTTGTAATTCTGGTTCAAATATATTTTTAACAGAAGTGAAAGAATAACCAAAAGGGGCCAAGGCACCAGCCAACAATATTTGATGATTGGGGGTACTTTTTAATTCTGTAAAGTATATGTGGATCTCATCCTTGGAGACAACAAACAACCGTTTGGTAAACTTTTCAACTTCTTGGTGGTAAAGTTGCTCGATGTAATTCAGTTTTTCTAAAGTTGTTTTAAACGTAGCTTCCAACGAGGGATTTATTTTTTTTAACAAGGGTATCACCTCGTTTCGTATCAAATTTCGTTGGTATTTATTAGAAACATTGGAAATATCCTCTCGCCATGGCAGATTGCATTGGAGAGCATAAGCCATTATTTCGTCTTTGGTGGCAAATAGCAAGGGTCTGGTAATTTTTTCGTTTCGAGGTAATATTCCATGCAAACCAGCTATTCCCGTTCCTTTGGTAAGGTTTAAAATTACTGTTTCAATGCTGTCGTTATGGTGATGTGCAGTTGCTATATAGGTATAATTATGTTCTTGTAATAATTGGTAAAACCAAGCATATCTGAGCTCCCGTGCAGCCATTTGTATAGACCAACCATTTTCTTGTGCTACTTCTGCAGTGGCCATGGTGGTACTATAAAACGCAATTTGGTATTGATGTGCAAGTGTTTCTACAAAATTGGCATCATCATCTGAGTCTTGCCCTCTTAATCCAAAATTTACATGTGCTATGGCAAATGATAGCTTTGCTGCGTTGAAAAGATGGCACATAACCACAGAATCTACCCCACCACTTACTGCCAACAGAATTTTATCATCTTTGTGGTATAATTTGTGCAATCGAATAAAATCTAAAAAACGCTTGACCATAAAGCGAATTTAGTAATTTTGTCTTTCATTATGGGTTTTGAATTCATGCAAAGAGAAATTTCAAGTCGTTACTTTTTATTAAATTTAATTCTTTTAACAGCGTTTTTTTTGTTAGGTGCCTTTAATCATGCCTTTGCACAATCGTCTGAACAAGTGCAACTCACACAAGCTGGCGAATTAGAAGGCTTGGTGATTAATGGTAAAGAAGTACGTCGACTTAAAAATAATGTGATTTTTAAACAAGGCAATACCACCTTGTATTGTGATTCAGCTTATATGTATGTGGCAGAAAATAACATCGAAGCTTTTGGTAAAATCCTTATTAACAAAGGAGATAGTGTAGAAGTAACAGGAGACAAACTTTTATATTCAGGAGCCACACGTAAGGCTACCATACTTGGAGATGTGTTTCTTAAAGACAACCAAGGCATGACCCTCAAAACAAAATTTCTTGATTATGATTTTAGTAACAAATCCGCTCATTACATCAATGGAGGGGTAGTTAAAGACAAAGAAAACACCCTTACTAGCGAAATTGGGAGCTATAACACAGTGAACAAACAAATCTCCTTTAAAAAAAATGTAGTTTTGATTAATCCTAAATATCAAACCTATTCCGATACCCTCATTTATAACACCATAAACAAAACAGCTTATTTTAAAGGGCCTACCCATATTAAAACCAAAGATGGCAATCTTTATGCTGAAGATGGAGAGTATAATACTATAAAAGGTAGCGCAATTTTTAAAGGTAGGGCCAGAATAGAACAAGGAGATTATGTATTAGAAGGGAACAAACTCAATTATAATGAAAAAGCAAAAATAGGTCATGCAGAAGGCAATGTAATAATCACCTCTAAAAAGGACAGCATATTAGTGTATGGCGACCACGGCTATTATGATGGTTATAATGGATTTACGAGGGTACATGGTCATGCACTTATGCGTATGAAAACAGGCAAAGACACTTTATTATTAAAAGCAGATACCTTAATTTCTATTAACGATTCTATAAAAAATAAAAAACAATTATTGGCTTACAGGCATGTACGTATTTTTAAATCTGACCTTCAAGGAAAATGTGACTCATTGGTTTATAATATGATCGACAGCACCATTTATTTTTATCAAAAACCTGTGTTATGGAGCAACAATAGTCAGCTATCCGCCGATTCCATAAGAATAAAAATGAAAAATAATCAAGTGGATAAAATGTTTATGAAAGTAAACGCTTTTATTATATCAGAAGATAGTATCCAGAACCACAATCAAGTAAAAGGTCGCGCCATGTTGGCACAATTTAAACAAAACAAAATCCAAAGGGTAGATGTAAACGGTAATGGAGAAAGTATCTATTTTGCTTTAGAAAAAGATTCTTTGCTGATAGGCCTCAATAAAATTATTTGTAGCAATATGGTTATTAGGTTTAAAGATAATACCCTCAATACTTTTAGCTTTCTTACCAAGCCTGACGCTAATTTTATACCACCTCACGAAATAGCTGAACCTGACAAAGAGCTAAAGGGCTTTAGATGGAGAATAAAAGAAACACCTAAAAAAGAGGAGTTTATAAGGTAACTTTTGTTGAATACGAAGGAAATTACGGCCAAAGGCTAAATCCATTTATATCAGACCTATCAGGTTTAAATAGCTTTTTTCACCAAATTAAAGCTTGTTTGCTTACCAAAGTTTGATTTTATGACAGACCCATTATATGCACTAAGGTATTTAACACTTTTATATCAATTTGTTGTGTAAAATAACTTATAAGTGCACTATTTAGATTAAATAGGCTTGTTTTAAGGAAGGATTGGCCCTGAAGAAAATTGGAGCGGTTAAGGAATATTTGTTGTTTGAGTCCGAGGAATGAAGCATGATGTTTTAAACATTTCTAGCGTAACGCAATGAAATTTAGCATTTTATTCGCAGCCTTGAATTTTTGGTTACTATTTGTTTCAAGACGAAAAGTATGAAAACTTGTGCAGGAATTACGATTGTTAAAATTGTAATTTTCAAGACATACAAAATATAATTCGCTAATGCATAAAATGGGATAAAACTACAAACCCTTTAAAGGATTCAATACAATTTTCTTTACATTAAATTGTATCTAACCTTTAAAGGGTTTATAAAGAACTCATCCTATTGGCAATATGCCTAAAACGTAATTACCGTTTTAATCTCATCAGATGAAGTATTGGCAATAGCCGCATTTATATCCGTAAATGGCATTATTTCAGTTATTATTTTGTCGATTGCGTTGCCCCATTTGGTTCTGCTATCCACTAATGCTTGAATCGCCATTTCGTTGTGTTTTTTACTTGCATTTACACTCCCTACCATTACTTGGTTCATTAATACCATTTGTTGCATTAACTCCCCACCAGATATATCTACCGGACGGCCCACACCAGGTATACCTGTAAGTACATATACGCCATTCACTCCTAAAGCATCTATCAAATCAAATCCTAACTTGGCTACCCCAGAAGCCTCAAAAATCATATCGATGTGACCATAGATATCATCAATCATATTAGTGGCTATTTCTTTGCCATTAATATAACTGCCACCAATTTCTTTAAGTAGCATCGGTCTAGGACTAAATGCGTCTACAATATCCATCCCTATTATTTCAGCACCTCTTAACCTTAATGCAAACGCTCCTAATAATCCTATAGGCCCAAGGCCTACTACAAGTGCTTTTTTACCTTGTAAATAGGTTTCATAGTTAGCACCAGGGATTCGCGCAGCTTGTATTTTTACCGCCTCATCTACAGCTTTTACCGAAACTGACATAGGTTCTGTTAACACCGCAATGTCTAAAATGCTTTCAGGTACTCTAAGGCAATATCTTTCATTATCCACTACATATTCGGCCATGTAGCCATCTAGTTTATGTATTCCACGCTCTTTATAGTGACCAGAGGCACACATGTCGCTTCTGTTTTCGCAACAAGGATAACCCAATCCGCAGTCTCTTCTTACAATAAATACTGCATGGTCACCAGGCTTTACGGCGGTTACCGCACTGCCTACTTCAGTTACTAGCCCTAGCATTTCATGCCCTAGTACAAGATCGGTAAGTCCATCTTCAGCTTGAGCGCGACCACCGTGTGCGATTTCACGATCCGTTCCACATATTCCTATTTGTGTGATTTTTATCTTCACATGGTCAGGGGCAGTTATCTGTGGTTCTTCTCTTTCTACAATGTTTAGTACCTGGCTTCCAGGAACAGTTGAAATTGCTTTCATTAGTTTTTTAGTTTTATTTTATGGTTTAATCTTCTGCTATGTTATTCAATAAATGCCACAAAACAAAAAATATTGCCAAGAATATTAGTTTTTTGTAAAATGTTATGAAATCCGTTTTTTTATGATAAAGTAACACCTAATTTTGCTAGCTGGTGGTTAGAAGAATAGCTATGGTTTAATCGCCTTGAGAAATTTTTTATAATCAAGTTTATTCATAATTAAAGTAAAGCAATATGTCGGCGTGGTACGAATGTAAAGTAGCATATCAAAAAGTGTTGGAAAATGGTAAATCAGCTAAAATGAACGAAGTTTATTTGGTCGATGCGGTTAGCTTTACAGAAGCAGAAACGAGAATATACAAAGAACTAGCCGAGTTAATTGGAGATTTCAGTTTAAAAACAGTAAAAAAAGCCAGAATTACTGAGCTGGTGCATAATGAAGAAGCTGAAAAGTGGTATAAAGTTAAGGTGTCGTTGATTACGTATGACGAAAAATCGGGTAAAGAAATGAAAAGCAACCAGATTATTCTTACCTCTGCTGAAAACCTACGAGAAGCTTATGATTCAGTTACCGATCTGTTTAGTGGCTCCATTAGCGACCATGAAATACTAGAAATTGTGAGTACACCTATTATAGAGATATTCCCATTTTATTTAGAAAAATCAGTTCCTACAGCTGTTGAGGATAATCAAGACCAACTGGTAAATTTGGATAGTAAAGAAGTATAGTTCGTAATACTTAAGTTGCAGAATGATTTTAGATAATTTAATTTATCTAAAAAAATTAAGGAAAAATAAAACGGTATTCGTACTTTAGGTTATTAAACTAGAAATCAATGGAAGATAATATTGTAGCATCTGTACTATATGTGGATGACGAAGCTAATAATTTAACTTCATTCAAGGCTGCTATGCGAAGACATTATCAGGTATTTACCGCACTTTCTGCTGAAGAAGGAATGCGAATACTCGATACAGAACACATTAATATTATCATTACAGACCAGCGGATGCCTGATACTACTGGGGTACAATTTTTAGTAAAAGTGCTTGAAAAACATCCAGAACCAATCAGGATCTTGTTAACGGGATATGCCGATCTAGCCGCTGTAGTAGATGCTGTAAATCTTGGGCATATTTATTTTTATGTAACCAAACCATGGGAAGAACAACATCTTAAAAACTTATTGGATAAATCGTTCGAGGTGTATCAACTACGAGAAGAAAATAGAGTACTTACCAAAGAACTGTTGCGGGTGAATGAGCAATTGGAGTTCATGCTTCGTCAGCAATTGTTGAGTTAAAAGGTAGGTGTTTAGTTTCCCATATCATAAAAATTATAGTGGTTCATTCAACTTTTTCATTTTGTATTTCATGGTAGCACCTATAGAATGTGCGGCATTCTTAGCATCTTCAGCTTTCACACCTTCATATAGCTCGTCCACAGATGTATTAAAAAGTGAAAGCCACGTTTCAAAATGAATAGGTTCCATCTTTTTAAGTGCATTAACCTCAAAGTGTGGGTTCATTACGTTACCCATGTAACTGTTGGGAGTAGAAAATAGAATAAAGTCCCAAAACCCCACCATAATCGGCAAATGATGAGACCAGTCAATAGGTACTACCTTGCCAAAAAAATCAGAAATTGTTGAGTCGTTAATTACCTTACCATAAAAGTGATTTACCAGTTTCTCAATATCCTGCCTGTTTTCGATATCTTTTTTTGTCATAAATATTTAGGGCTGGCGCATTGCAGGCTCAGTGGCTTTGTGTTCTGCCAATTTAATATTGATTTTATTTAACTGCGCGTTCATTGAGTTTTGGGTGGCACTTAAACTAGTTTTTACATTTTCTTCTACCTTTTGTATTTTGGTATGTAGCTTTGATTCTGTTTCTTCCAGTTTTTCTATCATTCCATCCTCTGATTCCGACATTGAAGTTTTGAGTCGCTCTTCTGAGGCATCCATGGCTTCTTTTATTCTAGTTTCTGAATTGACCACATATTCATTAAACTTTGCTTCCGACTCGGCGAGTTTATCTAGATATAATCTTTCAGTGGTACTTAATTGTTCTTTTACATGAAGTTCTGTGTTGTTTAATTGGGAGTTAATTTGATTTGCCATAAGGTTCAGCACACGCACAAGTGAATCGTTTTGTTGTCGTAACATGGTGTTAATGACCATGTTTGATGATTGGTGGGAGTTCATAATAACACCAGTAGAAGCTCTTAATCTCTCGGCTATTTTTAAACTGGCAGAATCATTTTTTAAAAAAAGAGAATCTGCTGCCATTTGTATTTGCCCGCTTAAGCCATACATTTTCATATTCAGATTTTCTATGTCGTTGGTAAGCTTAATGTTGTGAGATTCTGACACTTGAAGCCTGTGTTTAGAAGCCTGAATGTTTTGATAGGTAAAATAAACTGCTCCACCAGATACCGCAATGCCTAAATATACCAATAAATTACGCATAAAACGCAGCTTATCACTAATGAGGCGGCTAATCGTAATAAGTGAGGTACTCGCAAATGTGAGTATGATGCCTATAAAATCCATAAAATAGGGTATTAAGGATAAGGACAGAACTGATAGTTCCGTCCATTAAATAATTAGTTATGGGGTGCTACTATAAAGTCATGTTTGCCCAAAATATCTGATCCCTTTTGCGATTTTAAATAATCTAGTAAGATTTGAATTTTACCATGGTTAGATTTTTTATAATAAACATAAAATTTTCTAAAGATCGGGTAGGTACCATTTTTGATAGTTTCATATGTAGGAGATACATAATCTATGTCATTTGTAGATATTTTAACAGCTTTTACTTCCTTTGTTAAACTCGCAAAACCCAAATAACAGGTCGCATTTTTATTTTTCAATACATTGGCTTTTAACTCCTTATTGCTGGCCATCATGAGTGCCTTAGGCGAGTAGTCTCCTTTCTCAAGAAAAATATCTTTAAAACCTTTGTAACAACCCGAGGTATTGGAACGAATAAACATACGAATACTTTCAACATTGCCTCCCACTTCTTTCCAATTGGTGATTTTGCCAGAAAAAATATCTCCAACTTGTTTTTTGGTAAGTTTGGTAACCGGATTTGATTTGTTTACGGCTATTACAAAGGCCTCTTTGGCAATATAGTTTTCGGTTATTTCTAATCCTGCGCCTTTTATTTCATCTTCCTCTTCTTTGCTTAACTGCCTTGAAGAAATAGTAAAATCACACTGGCCTTCTTTTAAGGACATAATGCCATAAGTACTTCCATTAGCCATGGTTTCAACAAAAACGTGCTTATGATGCATTTCTTTGCCAAATTCTTCTAACACGGCTTTAAATGCTGGCATGAATGCTTCGCTACCGTGCACCACGATATTTACCTTATCAGCAGGAATATCTTTGGTAGACACTTTGGTTTCTTGGGCAAAAATGGACAATGAAATTGAAGTGAAAACGATGAGGCTACTTATCTTATTTAAGATGTACATAACAAAGGGGATTAATGAATTGACCTTGCCAAAATTAGCAATTTTAGGAATTACTAACCCACTTTTAAAAAAAAATTTATAAAAAAAATAAAAATAATTATCAAAAGAATGCAACTAGATTGAAACCTATATCTAAAAATTATATTAATTCAGTTTGATTGTCTTTTTTATTAATAACACCTAAAATAAAAAAGCAGATACAAAAATAACAGCCCATAAGGTTTATTTTGTACCTGCTTTTAATTGCTTATCACTATTACTTTCTTAAGATTAGAAGTGCTAGTAACGTTTGTTGTGCTACTTTTATTGAAAATGATTCTTTTTCAATTAAGCTAAAATTCTAATTGGATCTTCCAACAAACCTTTCAATGTTTGTAAAAATGCGGAACCTACTGCTCCATCTACCACCCTATGGTCGCAACCCAAGGTGATTTTCATAATATTGCCTGGTACTATCTGACCATTTTTTACAACTGGTGTTTGTTTGATACCACCTACTGATAAAATACAAGCTTCGGGGCTATTTAAAATAGAGGTAAATTCATCTATACCAAACATGCCCAAATTGGATATGGTAAAGGTATTGCCTTCCCAGTCCGAAGGTTGAAGTTTTTTAGATTTAGCTTTAGCGCCAAATTCTTTAACTTCAACAGATATTTGTGATAAGGACTTACCATCAGCAAATCTCACTACTGGTACAAGAAGTCCATCCTCTACTGCCATAGCCACCCCAATATGAATGTGATGATTAACTCTAATTTTATCACCTTGCCAAGAGGCATTTACCATAGGATGTTTGCGAATGGCTGCTGCCACTGCTTTTATTACAATATCGTTAAATGAAATTTTTACACTAGCAACTTCGTTTAAGCTTGCGCGAGCCTCTATAGCTTTATCCATATCTATCTCCATAGTGAGATAAAAATGTGGCGCTGTGAATAAACTTTCTGCTAATCGCTTGGCAATCACTTTTCTCATTTGAGATACTCCAAGCTCCTCAAATTTTTCAACACCTAGTGTGGTAGCATAAGAAGTAGCCTCTACTCCAGATGCTTTTTCTTTTATTATTGCTTTTTCAGTTGATTTAAACTGCTCTATATCTTTTCTTACCACCCGTCCGTTTTCTCCAGATCCTTTTACTTGGGTGATGTCTATACCCTTATCTTTTGCCATGTTTTTAGCAAGAGGAGAAGCATACACTCTTCCAGTGGTATTTTGTTCTGCTATTGTTTTGGGTTCTGCTGTTGTTTCAGCTATTTTGGTTGTTGACTCTACTTTAATGGCAGTTGAACTAACATTTTCTGAAGCCGCTAAAAGTGTTTTCCAGTCTGCATCGGCCTTGCCAATAACGGCAATAACACCGTCAATTTTAACGGAGTTACCAGCTTCTACACCTATGTATAATAAAACTCCGTCTTCATAAGACTCTAATTCCATCGTTGCTTTATCAGTTTCCACCTCTGCGAGGAGTTCACCTGATTTTACTTTGTCACCCACTTTTTTATGCCAAGCTACTATGTTCCCTTCGGTCATCGTATCACTCATTTTTGGCATTTTTACAATGGTTGCCTGTATGGCTGACGTATCTATTTTTGGAGTTTCTTCTGTTTTTGTAATTATAGCTGGCTCATCGGTCTTGGTTGCAGTGGAGCCTCCACTAGCTCCGTTTAACAAAGCAGAAATATCTTCACCTTCTTTGCCTATAATTGCGATCATGCCGTCTATTGCTACTGCTTGTTTTTCTTGGACACCAATATATAGAAGGGTGCCATCATCGTATGATTCCAGCTCCATAGTAGCCTTGTCGGTTTCTACTTCTGCAAGCAAATCTCCAGATTTTACTTTATCACCTACCTTTTTGTGCCAAGCAGCAATCACACCTTCAGTCATTGTGTCGCTCATTTTGGGCATTCGGATTATCTCTGCCATGTTATTTAATCAAAAGTTATTATTGGTCGCGTAATATACCTGTTTCTAATAGTTTGTTTTGTTAATTTAATTTTCAAATGACTTTGAAGGCCAAACAACAAAGCAAAAATAGTTCTTAAAATAACATTTTTCAAAAATACCCACAATCATTTTTGAAATAAATAAGTTTAATAATTGAATGTACTTTAAAATATTTGTTATTCAGCTCATTTTAAGACTAGGTCAATTCCCAAAGTTGATAGTCTTTGTTTTTTCCATATCTTACAAGGTCTTCTAGTTCGTATACTTCAAGTGTTAGTAGATCCTTGAGTTTAAAGTTAGTGTCGGAGAGTCTTTCAATTACCTTAAAATCATGCCTTTCTCCCTCATTGATAAGGTAATATGTTTTGCCTACTCTTAAGCTTGTAAAACCAATCGACATATTCGTATGAATAAAAAAAGCCAAGAAAGTTATTCCTTGGCTGTACTTAACTTTTTCTAACTACATTATGTTATGTCCTGCAGTGCTTTTTCAAGCTCTTTTAGAACATTTTGTTTCATATTTGTACGACGTTTCAACATTTGCATTTTGGAAACTGCCATTTTATCTGCGGTGTCGTCGCTTGAAGAAACTGAGAAACTACCGGCCAATTGTTGAAGTTTTTTAAATTCCTCTTGATCTCTCCCCAATAGATATCGCATTTGAGATATTTGGATTTTGTATCTTTCTATAATAGGTTTCTCGTCAAAATTAGGAAATCTTCGCAAGATGGACGCATAGAGGTGTCCATATTCATTTACCTTTTCGCATGCACTTTTAAATCTTTCAATAAGCTCATCTTTTTTGAAAGTAGGCAATAGTCCTAACTTTTTCCAAGATTCCTGTAGTTTTTTTAGCTTAAACTCAGTTTGTGCTGGATGTTCGTCCAACAGCGCTTCTGCTTGTTCACATAATCTAATCCAACTATTGAGGTCTGCTTTAGGCCTTGGTTTTCTAAAGGATTTTGATTTTTCTTGAATATCCTTTTTAATGCGTTTATATTCATCAAAGGTTTCTTTGATTCTACTTGCAGGTACTGTACCAACTTTTTTCCATTCGTCAATAATGGGTTTAAGTTTAAGCATAGTGCCTTCGTTGATATCTTTGTGCAATTCTTGAATCCGAACTAGCAACGAAGCGTATTTCTCCATGCGGGTGTCAAATAGAATTTCACGATCTTCAAAAAACTTGCGTCTTCTTTCATAAAAATGAGCCAATGCCTCGGCATATCGTAAGTCGAGAGCTTCCTCTGTTTCTTTAGTAGAAGCACCTGTTTTTATCCATCGGTCTTTAATTTCTTTAATGTGCAGGCTAGCGTCTTTCCAATCAAAACTGTTTTTTACCTCATCCAGCTCATCTAGAATTTCCGATTTGATTTGATAATTGCGCTCTCTGTTAAAGTTAATAAGCTGATAAAGTTCTTTTTCAAGATTGTCTAGCTGTTCTAACAAAGGAATAAAATCTCCGAGGCCGTCAAATTCTAATAAATATTGACGCATATGAATGAGCTTCATGAGGTATGAGCCCTTGTTTTCTGCCTTGGAGATAGCTTCAATTAAGTCTGCTACTTTCTTTTCAGCAAGTTTGAAGCGTTCTTCAAAGTACTTAATGGAGACTTCATCACTAATTTTAACTTCACCAATTGCTCTGTCGTTATAAGATAGATAACCTTTTAGATACACCTTGCCGTCATTGACGTAGCCGTATTCAGATAGTTTTAAATGGGGCTCTGTAGCCATAATAAATAGAATTTCAATTACATAATGCCTGGGCGAGCACTATTGTTTCACAATAACACATATTTAACTTTTGAAAGACCAATAACGCAATTTGGTTGATAAATGATTACTCTTACGCATATTGGCAATTCAACTACAATATTAATAAAAATATAGCGAGAAATGAGTAACATAACCATCATTTTTTAAAGGTGCTAGGTCAAAAATATTTATTCACACAATAAATTGGTCAAGGTTGTTTAATTCGTAAAGCTTTAATTGATTTCTATAAATTAGTTTTGTGCCTAACTGGGTCAAAATTATGCGATCACTTTACTCTTAAAGCTTCTGACTTTTTACCCACAAATAACATTTGGTGCTTGATAAATTGATTTTTGAGGTTCAGTACTACTTGCAAAAAATGATTCTGGTATAACCCGACTTTATCCATTGATTTTACCTTGTCTGATGGAGGTTACCATTAAAATGTGTTGATGATAATATCAAAATGGAATTTTATTGTTTGATTACACGTAAGTATATTAGGTTCTAATATTTACTACAATGGAATTTAAATTATACAATATTAAATCAAAAGCGCATAAATATTTTTCAACAAACCTTTGACGGAAGTCCGATCTTACATTTATATTAAAAATGGCTTGTTGTAAAGACTTAAAATTTAGTACATTACAAATATTTTACCAACTTTTTTGTCCATTAGCTCAGAATTTAAAGTTGTAGGTTATCGATGGAAGAATTGGAAATAAAGATACTTGACTACCTTTGAAGCCTACTATAATATCATTATTTGAAGGGCTTCGTACATCTTCAAAAAACACAAAATAGGGATTCCTGCGATTATAGGCATTAAAAATACTGAAAGTAAGGTCAGATTCGCCACTTTTGTGGGAAAACTTATAAACCATTCCCAAATCTAATCGATGATAAGGTGCCATACGATAATTGTTTCGTTCTCTATAATCGGGTACAACTTGATAACTAGTACCTTCTATGCCTTGAAATACCATTTTACCAACAGGCAAAGTTATTAACGACCCAGAACCAAATACCCAAGTGGCGCTAATACTAATTCTTCGGTTTAGTTGATGCATGATTACTACTGAAATGTCGTGCCTCCTGTCGTTTTTAGGACGAAATCTTCGCCCATAATTAATCTGGTCAAATTGCCTCCAAGCCCATGCAAGTGTGTAACTTATCCACCCAGTAGTTTTACCTTTCTTTTTTTCGAGATATAGCTCATTTCCATAGGCCCAGCCTCTTCCAAAGACAAACTCGTCTTCCAAGTTTGGGTTAACGAGTAGTTGCGCGCCATCTTTAAAGTCTATTTGGTTGGTTAGTGTTTTGTAATAGAATTCATAGCTGAGTACATATTTTTGTTTGAAGAATAGATAACTTATCCCTGTAGCCCATTGGTTTGCTTTTTCAGGTTTTACCAATTTGCTAGTAGGATACCAAATGTCTGTAGGTAGACTTGCACCTGTATTGGTTGCAAGGTGAATGTATTGAGTCATCGAGGCAAAACTGGCCTTTCCTGATAAATTTTCATTTATAATGTAGCGTACTGAAAAACGTGGCTCAAGCCTGTTGTAATTTATGTTACCGTTATTAGTTCCACTTAACCTAATCCCGTTTGTTAACCGCCACCTAGCAGCGATGTCGTGTTCTGTGCCTAAGTAAATGGCATATTCATTGGCTCTTTTTATTGTGCCAGCATTTATGCTAACGCTGTCATCATTACTGCCTCCCCTTAATCGGCCAATGGTGTAATCACGATTGATAAAAGCACCTCCAAAAAACATTCTGTTTCGTGAATTTATTTCGTACTCAAAGTCGGATTTATATTGGACATCATTAACTTTCGACTGGATTACAAAACCAAAATCAAGTATTTTGTTTTGAATTTTATAATCGTAGGACGAATACACAAGACTATTATTCATCGAAAGCCTTTTGTTAAAAATATGATTCCATTTAGTGGTTAATGCTGTATTTCCCCAATCTAACATAAAATTAAAACCTCTTCTACCAAACTGAAACAAGTCACGACCATGATAAAAATTTACAAAAACCTTGTTATTGGCATTAATAAAATAATCGGCTCTTATGTTTAAATCATAGAAATAGTAATCAGGGATTGGGTCGTAGTTACTATTGCCTTCATTACGTCTATTTAAAGCTTTTGTGAATATTTCAGCATATGTTCGTCTAGCAGAAACAAAGAGTGAAGATTTGTTTTTTTGTAGAGGTGCTTCCAAGGTTAATCTTGATGAAATTAATCCGATGCCTCCAGACGCGGAAAATTTTTTCTTATTCCCATCTTTTAGTTTGATGTCGATTATTGACGAGAGCCTTCCGCCGTAATTGGCTCCAAATCCACCCTTATAAATATCTACCGACCGAACTATATCTGCATTAAATACACTAAAAAAGCCAAATAAGTGATTGGCGTTATATATAGGAGCTTCATCTAGTAAAACCAGATTTTGATCTGCACCGCCACCTCTAACAAAAATACCATTACTTCCTTCACCAGATGATTGAATACCAGGTTTTAATTGTAATATTTTTAAAATATCTGGTTCACCAAAAAAAGCTGGAATATTTTTAATTTCTTTAGCGGTGATTGTGTTCACGCTCATTTGGCTGCTGTAGATACTTTGGCTTTTGTTGTCGGTAATAAAAACCTCCTGTAGTTCTAAACTAATCTCTTCAATTTCCACCTCAAGATATGGGCTTTTAGCGGTAATTTTTCTAAAGCTCTGCTTGTAACCTTCAAATAAAAATGTTATTTGGATGGTATCATCAAGAGTTGTTAATTTTAGCGAAAATTGACCCAAAGAATCGGTTGCAGTTACCAAATTAAAACCTTTAACAACTACCCTAACGCCTTCTAATGGAAGCTTTGTTTTTCTGTCTTTAACTAATCCAGTAAGGGTAATATTATCCTGAGCCCACACATGGATTGAGATTAATAAGGTTAACAATATAATAATCTTACCCACGTTGGTTGGTTTGTACGCTGTATGAAAATAGGGTAAATGTAACTAAATAAGTATATCAGGTTTAAGTATTAACATTTCTAAATTAGTACCATCTAAAATTTCGGCAGTTGCGTCACGTACTTTTTTCATCACCAATCTAATTTCACATGTTACTTCATCAATGCATTCGTCACATTTTTGGTAGTATAATTTACTTACACAAGGAATTTGGGCCAATGGGCCATCTATCATTCTAATGACATTTCCAACCGAAATTTCAACTGGTTCTTTGGCTAATTTATAACCGCCATTTTTGCCACGTACACTAAAAAGTAGCTGATTGTTTTTTAGTTCTAACATAATAGATTCCAAAAACTTCTGTGGAATTTTTTCATGGTCGGCAATTTCAGAAATCATGAATAGTTTTCTTTCTTGTTTAGCTAAAAACAAAAGCGCTTTTAAAGCATATTTGGCCTTTTTTGATAACATTAATTTTTAATTTTATGCCAATTTAGTTTTTTATTATTAATTATTTTATCACTTTATTATAAAAATTGGCAAAACGCCCACTTTGCCGTATGTTTGTACCCTATGTATCTAACACCCTTTCACCATATCGACCTTTCTCAATCCTCTTTTCTTGTAACAGGAGGTGCTGGATTTATTGGTTCTAACATAATAGATTACCTAGTTAAATATAATGCTGGTAAAATAAAAGTTTTGGATAATTTGAGCAATGGTTATTTGAAGAACATTCAAAAACACATTGATAGTAATAAAATTGAATTTGTAAATGGTGATATTAGAGATGAACACATTTGCATTGAAGTTTGTAAAGGCACGGATTATGTACTCCATCAAGCAGCTTTAGGCTCGGTGCCACGTAGTATAAAAACTCCGGTACTTACTAATTCTGTTAATGTGGATGGGTTTTTACAAATACTAACTGCTGCCAAAGACGCTAAAGTAAAACGATTTATCTATGCCTCGTCTTCGTCTGTTTATGGAGATGATATAAACATGCCCAAAAGGGAACAATTGATAGGAAAGCCACTTTCTCCGTATGCAGTAAGTAAAAAGATAAATGAATTGTATGCCGACGTATTTAATAAAGTATATGGATTGGATTGTATTGGACTCAGGTATTTTAACATTTTTGGACCAAACCAAAGTCCTGTTGGGGAGTATGCCGCACTCATACCGCGTTTTATAGAGTCTATCTTAACCAATACGTCACCCAACATATATGGTGATGGGGAACAAGCAAGGGATTTTACATTTGTTGAAAATGCGGTACAGGCAAACATTAAGGCACTTTTTGTTGAAAAACGAGAAAGCATAAATCAAGTGTACAACGTGGCCGTGGGTACCAATACCAGTGTGAACCAATTGTTTCTAATGTTAAAAGATATCTCCCAATCAGATATCTTGCCAACCTATCAAGCTCCACGACTTGGCGATATTAAAGATAGTATGGCGGATATTCAAAAAGCAATTAATTTAATAGATTATAAACCTACGGTTCAAGTAAAAGAAGGACTTGCGCTTACGTTTGATTGGTTTAAAAATCAATTTGATATCCAGTAGCTTATGACCAAAAGGGAAAGATATACTGCCTTTATTGAATATTTTTCTGTACATCAGCCAGAAGTGGAAACAGAATTATTTTATACCAACCCTTATGAACTATTGGTGGCGGTAATTTTAAGTGCTCAATGTACTGACAAGCGTGTAAATATGGTTACACCAAGGATATTTGAAAAGTATCCTACTGCATACACACTTTCTTTTGCATCGGTGGATGAAATTTTCGAATTGATTAAAAGTATATCTTATCCAAACAACAAGGCTAAACATTTGGCAGGAATGGCAAGGATGTTGGTGCAAGATTTTGATTCGGTGGTTCCAGCATCGGTGGATGATTTACAAAAATTGCCAGGAGTTGGCAGAAAAACAGCCAATGTAATAGCGTCTGTTATTTATGACAAACCCACCATGGCCGTAGACACACACGTTTATCGAGTATCAAAACGCCTTGGGTTGGTAACCTCTAGCGCTAAGACGCCCTTAGCTGTTGAAAATGAACTTGTAAAAAATATTGCTCAGAAATACATGCCTAAGGCACATCATTGGTTGATTTTGCATGGAAGATATACCTGTTTAGCGCGAACACCTAAATGTGGTGAATGTGGTATAACAGGTTTTTGTAAATTTTTTGAAAAGTCTACAAAAACCACCAACTAAAAATTATTAGGAAATGAGTAAAAGATTGTTTAGAATTTCCCCCTTGAAGTTGGTAGAGTCAATTCAAGATATTAGCGACCGTCAAATATCCATAGTTTTAAAAAACAGAACCACCTTCGTTGGAAAAATAATTAATATTAAATCAAACAATGTTACTTTTGAGTTAATTTTTGGAAAAAAAATTGAATTTACCCTAAATTCGATTTCAGAAATTATTTATGACAAGCTTTCTTCTTAAAAAGACATGATTAAGCAGCTCACCATTAAAAATTATGCACTAATCAGACATCTGGAAATATATCCAGCTGCCACATTAAGTACTATTACCGGTGAAACAGGTGCTGGGAAGTCCATCATGCTGGGGGCACTAGGTTTATTATTAGGAAACAGGGCAGACACCAAAGTTCTATTTGACGATGGTGAGAAATGTCTGGTTGAGGCAGTTTTTGATATATCTGCTTATAATTTAAGTTCGTTTTTTTTAGATAATCAATTAGAGCAAGAAAATGAGTGTATATTAAGGAGGGAGATTGCTCCAAATGGTAAGTCAAGGGCTTTTATTAATGACACCCCAATATCTCTGGATATTTTAAAACAAATAGGTAATAAACTATTGGATATACACTCCCAGCATGATACCTTGTTGTTGAGTGAATCGGATTTTCAACTGGGTCTGGTGGATGCTTACGCACAAACCCAACTGGAACAAGCCAATTATCTAGAAGCTTATGGAAATTATAAGGCTGCTCTTAGCGAATTGAATGCCATTGAAGCAGCTGCTAATCAAATGACCAAAGAGGCTGAATATGACCGATTTGTTTATGAGGAACTATCACGTGCTCAACTGAAAATTGGAGAACAGGCTGCTATTGAACATGTTTTAAATATACTTGAAAATACCGAGGATATAAAATTACGACTTTCACAATGTGTAAATTTATTAACTGCTCATGAATTTGCCATCAATACTCAGTTGCATCATTGCATTGTTCATTTTGAAAAGCTCAATTTATATAGTTCGGATTATAATAAAATCAAGGAAAGGGCGCAAGCGTCGTTGATAGAATTAAAGGATATCGCGTTAGATTTGGAGGATAAGCTGGAAAATACAGAATATGATCCAGAAAGAACAGTGCAACTTAGAGAAAGATTGGATTTGTTATATGCACTTCAAAAAAAATATAAAACAGATTCAATAGATTCGCTACTCCAATGGCAAGTGCAACTCGCTGCTAAACTTGAGCGAGTAATGAACTTTGAAAATGAAATAAATGTAGCGAAAGCTAAACTAGATAATACCTCTGAATTGCTTGAAACGCAAGCGATACAACTAAGTCAAAAAAGGAGAGCTGTTTTTGAAACAATTGAATTTGAACTAAAAGAACTTTTGGTCGATTTATCTATACCTAATGCTGCTATCCAAATTAAACATGCTAGAAAGCAATTTGAGCTTAATGGTATTGATCAAATTTCAATACTGTTTTCTGCCAATAAAGGAATTTTACCTCAAGAACTTAAAAATGTGGCTTCAGGTGGAGAATTTTCACGTTTGATGATGTGTATTAAGTATATTTTAGCAGACAAAACCTCTTTACCTACAATTATTTTTGATGAAATTGACACAGGTGTATCAGGTGAGGTAGCTATTAAAATGGCCACTATGATGAAAAAAATGGCTCTAAAACATCAGGTTATTACCATTACCCATTTGCCTCAAATTGCCGCATCAGGCCTAAATCATTTTTACGTGTATAAAGACGATACAGGAGAAAGAACACTCAGTAGTATTAGACAATTGTCCACAGAAGAGAGAGTCGCCGAACTGGCCGAAATGATGGGTGGGAAAAATCCTTCATTGGCTACCTTAGCTATTGCCCAAGAACTTTTAGATAAGGCTAAATATTAATATTTTTTTATTTTGAAGTTTATTATTATTTCTATGCTTAGTCTTTTATAATTATTTAAATGATAAATTGTGTTAATGTTATAATTTTAAAATTTCAAATAATAATAATCCTATTAAAAGGTTGATTAATAATTAATTCCAAGATTTTTTATTAACATAATCCAATTATCATTAACTTTGTTGGATATATAATTGGCTATGTTTATGAAATCAGTTAAAGTGCTTATCTTATTTTTTAGTTTGATTGCATCTTCCTTGTATTCTCAAACCTATCCGACTACGGGTATTTATTCACATGTACCTAATTACTCAAGAAATCCAGGCTTTACCACCACAGATTATGCAGCCTATATTTACGTAAGAAAAAGGCCACAATTTGGGGAGGATCGATTGCCATTTCGTTTGCTTTTTCCTAAAAACTATAATCCAAATGCAGCTACCCAGTACCCGCTTTTTGTAATGTATCATGGTAGGGGAGAGGCTGGGACCGATAATAATTATCACCTTATTTGGGGAGGTAAAATGCACTTAGATGCCAGAAATGGCGTAAGGGCTAACTCACCACAAATTGATGGATTTGTTTTATTTCCGCAAGAGCCTTTTGGCTCATGGGCGACCAATCCGCTTTACAATGTACCTGGAGGTCAAGCCACCACCGCATTAGCGATGTCTTGGGAGTTGATTGATTCATTAATTTTTAAGCACAAAATAGACCAAAACAGAATTTATGCTTGGGGGCTATCTGCGGGTGGCACTGGTACTTGGGCTTCTGTTTACAACCGACCAGATTTGTTTGCGGCTGCACAACCTATGTCTGCTCCTGGAGATACTAGTAGAGCAAAATTTATTTCCAACATTCCACTTTGGATTCATCAGGGAGGAGTAGATACTAATCCTATCCCATATTATTCCTATATCATGCTTGAAGCATTAAAGGCCGCTGGCGCTGTTGACAGCCAACTTAAATACACGGAGTATGCCAATACTGGCCATAACGTGTGGACCAAAGCTTATGTCGATCCTGATTTTTTTCCTTTTTTTTTAAGGGCTAGTAAGAGAAAAATCAGAGTATTGGGTGTAAATCCTTTTTGCCAAGGCGAGTCTTTAAAACTTGGATTCTCTGACAATATGGAAGTTTATCAATGGTATAAAGATAATCTACCCATTCAAGATTCAACTCGCTTTCAGCTTACAAATATTAATACTTCTGGCAAGTATTTTGTAGCTTATAAGTGGAAATCAAATAGCCCTTGGGTAAATTCAGATACAATCACCGTAACCCAAAGTTTAGGGGCTGCCAAACCTACAGTTGTACCATCAGGAAGTTTGTTATTACCTTCACCTGATGCTAATAATGTACGATTAAAAGGTCCAAAAGGGTTTGATTTATATGAATGGTCCAATGGTACTACTAGGGATAGTTTAGTAGTTTCTTCTAGTGGTAATTATACATTGAGAGTTAGAAATTTGAATGGCTGTTGGAGTTTGCCATCTGATGTTTTTGCGGTAAGAACCGGCGGAAACGTGGCAGGTTCACCAGCTGCACCCTCTACACTCGATGCTAAACCTAGATCTGCAACTTCTATCTTGTTGACTTGGGAAGATTTGGCCAATTCTGAAACAGGCTACGAAATTTACAGATCAAACGCGGCCGCCGGTCCATACCGCTTTAGCCGACTAGTTGGAGCGAATCTTGAAAGCGCCATAGATACATTTTTAGCTCCCAATACTAGGTACTTTTATAAAATCAGAGCCGTCAATTCATTTGGAGGCAATTTGTCTTCTGAATTAACTTACGCAAGTACTTATGGCGATTTTCAAGCGCCAACTACCCCTACAAGGTTGCGACTACATTCTGTAGATGTAATCGGCGGTATTCGACTTAACTGGAGAAGATCTACTGACAATATCAGAATAAAAGAATATCGAGTAATGAGTAACGGTACACTTTTGGCCACAGTTGGAGACACCACTGCCTACATAAAACCACCAGCTGGTGTAAACTTTATGTTCCAAGTGATTGCTGTGGATTATTCGAATAATCAGTCTGTTCCTACCACACCCATGCCCTTTAGGTATAATGGTGCAGGATTGTTAATTACCTATTTTGACGATACCTATAATAACCTGCCGAATTTTAACACCTTAATTCCTGACTCGATCGGTATCGTAAGTAGGTTTGATATGAGCAGCTCTGGCAATAAGTTTAGGAATCAAAGCAATTACCTTACTGGTGTTTCTACTGATTCAACGAATTTTACTAACATTGCTCGGCTGGACGAAAGATATGGAATAAACATTAAGGGTTATGTAAGAATAGCTAATTCCGGTACATATAGATTTTTTCTTAATTCAGATGATGGATCAAGGTTATGGATTAACAACGGTTTACAAATAGATTTTGATGGACTTCACGGTACAGCTTCAACAGACCTTTTTAAAGATGTGGCCTTTGCCACACCCGGTTGGTATCCTATTGAGGTTTCCTTTTTTAACAAAACTGGAGCCAGAGGTGCCTTAAGAGTTGCTTGGGAAAAAACTACTGGTAGTGGGACATTTAGCAAGCGTACTTTAACTAACTGGAATGTTGGATTTCCTTCAAATAGTAATACATTTTTGTCTTATTTGCCAACTGGTTTTGTTCCCATTGCTGGGGTGGCAACTGTTAGCAATCCTTCAAATTTAAATGTGGGTCAAAATGTGTTTAGGCCGACCAATCCAACAGCAGTTTTTAATGTGAATGGCGGAAATGGCTCTCCTGCCGAAGGACAAAATACACCTATGTTGTTTCAGGTTATTAGACCTGTTACCATAAACGAAGTTAGTATTTATCAACCAGCTTTGGGGACCACTGTGAGATGTATATATAGTGTTGAAATTTTATCTAATACAACAGGAACTGGCCCGTTTACGTGTCAAAATTGTCCTACAGCAAATGCTAATTCTAAATATGGCCCAGGGACACAGTTGTACATTTCTGACACTATAGGATACAGGAAAACTAATGCAAAAACGCAGCGAGTAATACCGCTTAAAAAAGGAGCAGTTACAGGTTACACTTTAAACCCAGGAGTTTATTGGATAAGGGTTAACTCAACCAATACAGGGGTAACACCAATAAATAATAATCCAGGACGTAACTACGCAGGCTTACCTTACCCTCTTTGGAATTCAGCAAATACTCCAGAGCTTTCTTCTGAAGGCATTAATGCAATTTTGGCGGTCCAAGTAAGTGGTTTTAGTGATCAAAACTCTGGGCATATTTTTAACTTAAAAGTGACTTATGATAAGCCTAAAATTGTGGTCAATTGGGTGCAATCTAATATCAACGCCTTAACGGGCTATGAGATTTACCGAGCTCAAAGAAGTGATAATTCAACTAACCGAGTTTGGGTTAAAATTGCGGATATAAACAATCCTAGTGCAAGAAGTTTTGTGGATAGTGTCGGAATTGGTACAAATGGCTATCTTGAACCGAACTACTGGTATTCTTACGGAATAAGGGCAATTGGTATTAATACACTAGGTACACAGCAGAATACCTCCCCTCTGTTGCTATCAACTGATGCATATAGTTTGCCAGAAGTTGTAACACCTATAAATTTATTAGCAACACCAATCTCTAATACCTCAGTAAGATTAAATTGGACGGATAATAATGCTGTAGAATCCCTGACAGAAATTGAACGAAGTAGTTATGCTGCTGGGCCATTTTTTGTGGTTGGTCGTGCCAACAGAAATGCCGTAGCTTATACTGATACAACTGGTATTTTGGATAATACTTACTACTATAGATTACGCACTCTTAATTATAAAGGATATTCAGCATATAGTTCTGTGGTTTCGGCTACTACACTTAATATACCAAACACACCTATAAACTTGGTGGCCAATGCCTTGGGTTATTCTTCTATAAATCTATCTTGGACAATTACTGATGATGTTGCTTTTGGTTTTAGCATTTATAGAAGTACCCTACCCAACTCTGGCTTCGTACGAATAGATTCGGTGATCAATCCAGGATTAGTTTTTTATCAAGATAGAACTGCCAATGCAAATACCACCTATTATTATCGTATTCGTGCCTTTAATGCAGGTGTTTCTGGCTTTTCTACCATAGCTTCTGCCACTACTACACTTAGCCCTACTGTTTCTACAGCCGACTGGAGGCTACCAATAGTTCCAGGAACTTTTGGGCATAATTTTGATTTGACAAAATATTCAAATGCAAGAAATATTGCCAAGTTGAAAGATTCGCTAGAGGCTAAACGTGATTTGCTCAACTATTTATTTATAGGAAATGCCTTAAATGATAGTCGATATATTCAGTTTCAATTGCCAAACGCTTCAGAATTTCCAAATGGAGGTATGATTACTTATTCTGTAAGTCAATCAGATGGGGTAAGTAATCCAATTAACGCGAATGATACTACTTTTTTTGGTCAAGGCCGGGCTGATGGCTTTTTTAGAGTACGAGTATATGTTTGTAATACTAATGATTTTAGTATAAACGATACAATTAGACCACATACGTTTAATTTATTGTACGCCTTGCAAAAAATTGATATCCCAACTTCTTGGGGTGGTAAATTTATTAGAATTGAAATTACAAAGGGTCAGTCAAATGGAGGCCGACCCATATTTTTGTCGGAAGTTGGTTTATATAAATTTTTGGGTGCTAATGTTAGGCATAATTATTTTATCCTTACCGGTGCTTCAATTGAAGTACAAGGGCGACCTATGGGTTTGATCAGGTTTCGAAAACTAATCCGAGCTAATCCAGATCTGGCTGGTTTGGGCAAAAATATGGTAATTTTTAATTTGGCAGAAGCTGGAACAAATGCTCAATTCTTAAGGGACAGTTTACCTGCCTACTTAGCAAGACATCCTTATGCTAGTTATGTGGCGACTCATCAAGGTGGAAATAATATAAATTCATCATTTAACAATATGCGAAAGCTTACCTATGATAGATTAGTAAATAATCCTTATGCTACAAGCCTAATTCAATCATTCGAGTCAATTATTAACACAACGTATGCTTATGGAAAAATCCCTTATCTTTCTAGAATGCATTATAGAGATTATCGCGTAGACTTAACTGGTACATGTGGTAATACAAACGATGCTCCTGCAGCTTCAGTTGGTAGAAATCAAGAAAATGGATCTTTACCGATTAACCTATTGATAGATAGTATAACTGCGCGTTTAGCACCTCATGCTTATATACAATCAGAAAAGCGGAGTGGTGCAAATTTTTATCCAATATCGCTTAATAACATAAATATTTTGGGTGGAGATGGTGTGCACCCACAGGCTTCAACTGACGCGCCGTTTGATGTGATATGCAACTATTGGATTAACTATTGGATTAGACACGTCTATACAGGAAGCTTTTCTGCCCCATTGGTTTATAATCCAGCTGCTACAAATTTATCTAACGGTGTCGCCGTTACTGTTGATTGTGGTAAAACGCCATCTAATAAACCTGATTTACTGAATCTCACCGCTGCTGCGGTTAAATTAGCACAGGATACAAAACTGGCTAATGACATATGGGAAGCTCGTATTTTGGTAGAACAAATTGGGGACAAAAATATACGCGTTCCATATGTGTTACAGCTAGATTCCTTACGTGATTTTAGAAGTCCTGCTAATCCTACAGATTTGACCTCTTCTGCTATAGACAATACATCTATCACTTTAAACTGGCTAGATTTGTCTTCTGTAGAGTCTGGTTATCAAATATTTAGGTCGCTTAATGGTGGAGCATTCTCATTATTAGTTACTAGACCAGCCAACAGTATTTCTTATGTGGATGCTGGTCTTAACGCAGTGAACGAATATAGCTATTATGTAAGAGCCATTAATGGTAGCTTTAGATCTGGTATTACTAACATTACAAAAATTAGGCCTTCAGTTACTTATTATCTTAAACCAACAGGAGATCCAACTTTATTGTCGTCTTGGGGTAGGTCAACAGATGGGTCTGGCAATGCACCTGTTAATTTTACAGCGGCAGGACAAACGTATATTATTGCTAATAGAAGTGGAATGACCACCATTAATTCAGCAATGAATGTCTCAGGAGGCTTTTCGAAGGTAATAATACCGTCAGGGCAATCTTTGAAAATAGGTTCTGCTGGTTCTTTAAATGCTTCCCTTGAAATTGAAGCAAACGGAAAATTGGATATTGCATCAACTTCGCTACCAACCTTTTCAGTGTTAGATTCTTTATCTAGTGTAGTCTTTAACAACTCTTACACTTTACCGTCTGGTAAAAAGTGGGGTAATGTAGAAGTAGGATCTAGTAGCAATTTGACTATACCAACTGGACAAACTACTACCATTTTGGCTAATTTACAGTTATCAAATGGAAGCGATATTATTGGCAATAATAGCAAAATCGCACTTAAAGGGAATTTGTCTGTAAATGATACAACCTCAATTTTCCAAAGTACTTCTTTGTTGCTTAATGGCATTGATCAAAACTTAGATTATAAAAGTGGTACGTTAAATATTAGAGGTTTGGAACTGGCTGCCTCCACAAAGGTGAATATGTTGAACTCTAGTAAGGTTTCGGTTACAGGTATTGCATCCACCGATTTAGTGCTAGTAAATGATGGTGCCGTGTTTAATTTAGCCAATGGAAAATTGTTTTTAAATGGAAATATTTCCTTGAACAAGGGTACACAAGGTGGGGTAATCGCTTCTAATGGAGGAAGCATTTATTTTAATACCACTTCAGCTGATTCCTCTAATCTTTATATGTCCGAACAACCGCAAAGCAATATTCTTAACGATTTATATGTGGGATTGGGTGCAAGTACCAGAAAACTAGATGTAAAAAGTCCTTTAACCATAAATAATAACCTTAAGCTTACCTCTGGTATTTTTGAAACAAATAATGTGGTTTCTTTAGTCGCTTCGGATGAGAAAGTTTCTAGAATCTTAAAAGTGGAGGCTAGTGCCTCTTTAAGGGATTCCATAGTTTATGAGAATTATTTGGGGCCATTTAAGAAAACTGGAAATTATTATTTGTCAACTTCTGTGAAAGATAGAACTTATAAGGAGTGGAATAGTACGTTAAAAACTCGATTACGTCCAACCTTTTCAGATCTTAGGTATTATCAGGAAGCCACCAATAGATGGAATTATATTATGAATTTCGATACAATCCTTAAGCCAGGTACCGGGTATAGTGTTTATGTGAGAGATTCATTTTTGATTGGAGATTATAAGGGTGCGATTTTCTATAACAAGGGTATTCCAATTGTTGGAAATGGTAGCTCTAATACTGGAAATTTTGCTATTCCCATATTCAAAGATTCAGAAAATTCTAAAGGATGGAATTTAGTAGGTAATCCTTATCCTTGTGAGCTTGACTGGAACAATGCCTCGGGCTGGGATAAATCTCAAATTCAAAATATGATTTATTATTGGGATGGCTATTCTAGAAAATACATGAGTTATGACGGGGTAACACAAACTTCGTTAAACGGGGCTGGGTCAATCATACCACCAGGTCAAGGATTTTTTGTAAAGAAGACAAATGTAGGCAACGGCTCGTTGTTTGTTAATGAGAATGCTAAAATAGGAGGCACTCCAGAACGTACGTTTTATCGTTCAGAAAAATTGTCGAAATTGTACATTAACTTTACAGATGGCTCAACCGATACTGATCAGTCTGCCTTGGTATTTGGTAGCTCATTCTCTAATGAGGTAGATGATTATGACCACGAGAAAAATATTGGACAAGTATTAAATGTCTCTTCTACTATGGGAACTACGGACTTCGTTTTACAATGCAGAGAGGCAAGTTTATCGTCAGTAATTCCATTAAACATAACTGCGAAAGCTGGCAAATATATTCTTACATTTGAAGACGATAATTTATTTGTTCGGTTAACAAGTCTTACTCTGTTTGATGCTCACTTGGGTACCACAACAAATTTGATGGAAAACAATAGATACGATTTTGAAATTAGTTCTGATCTTAAATCAGTTGGCGCAGAGCGATTTGTACTAAATTATACATTCAAATCTGAAGAGGTTACCGGACTAGAAGCTGCTAATTATTCTCGTGTTGAGGTTTATCCGAATCCTTCAACAAATGAATTGAACCTTTATGTAGAGGCAACAGCTGATGAAGCGATCCAAATAAAATTTGTATCTGCATCAGGAATACCTGTTTTTGAACGTACAATTAATGTTCAAAAAGGACCAAACAAAATCAATTTGGAGGAGGATATAGAATTTAAACATGTTTCAAGCGGTGTATATCTTTTAACATTAAGTTCAAAAAGTTATACTCAAACTTTTAAAATTATTCGTCAATAGATGATTATTTTCAATTCTAAAAGGAACAATTTTGTTAAGATATTATTGTTTTTTCTTCTTATAGTTGATTTCAATTCACAGGCACAAGGGCCACCAGGCCCCTGTGAGTGTAGTTCCGGATTTGTACTTGATCCTTCTGCATCTTGTGATCCTTGTGATCCTGAATGCTTAGAAAATAGCTGCATTCCAGATGCTAACATTCCTATTGATATTGGTGTAATATTTTTGTTACTAGCGGGCTTGTTTTACGGCACATATGTTATGGCTGCTTCGAGGATTGGAAACCTATTTTTTAAGTAATTATTGCATCTTTTTATTTCATGAAGAAAACTTTAAAAATTGTTGGTCTAATTATTTTATTGTTTCTTGTTTTTTCGTTAGGTTTTATACTATTCAACCAGATAGATTTCACCAAAAGGAATATCATTCAAGTATGTGATTGGCAGGTAATTAATGAATCTGGTTGTGGAAACAGTTTATTCCTGTTTGATGAATACACGCAAACAGGATTTACTCCAATTACTTTTTGGGATCCTTCAGAACATAAGGTATGTCATGGTGAGCAATTTAGTTTGGTTATAAATTTTGAGGCCAAGGTTAAATGTGATTATGTTTTTATTTTTAGCAATGGTTTTGGAGAGATTTTAATAGGTAGTGGAAAAAATTCAACTAAAGCTATTTCTTATAACCTTTTTTACGGTTGGAATAAACTATCCTTGGGTTTTTCATCTGATTATTTATTTCTAAAATCGTTGTCTAATGTTAAACTTGGAGCATTGGTGATTGAAGGCACTTACCTGTCAAAGCCTGTTGAAAAACGATATCAAGCTACCTATCCAACCTTTAATGAATTTATAGGAATTAATGCTTTAGTGGATGATCCATTAGGTGCAATGGATGTTGCAAACCATATAAGAGAATATCATGAAACTGTGTGGCACCAAATGGGAGAAAATAATTTTAATTTTTCTCCTTCATTTTCTGGGTTTGAATTTGAACCATTTTATAAAAACTTTAGCTTAGCAGGCCGTTCAATTACACCAGTTATTCAACATTCTGGCAAATGGGTTACCGGATTGGATAATGGGGAGGCAATTCCATGTCCAAAAGATGGCATTACCACCAACCCATCTGATTATACGTCTCATGCTAAACTTTTGCACGAGATTGTAAAAAACTATAAGCTAAAAAATACACCAATAAGGTTTATTGAAAATTGGAATGAACCAGATAAATCTTGGCATGGAAAGGAGGCCTACGTTTCACCTTATGAATATGCCTCTTTTTCTAGTATGGATTATGATGGACATCTTGATCCGACGTTATCCTCAATACAAAATGGTGATTCCACCACCACTCTAGTTATGGCAGGGCTTACCGATTTGCGAACAGATTATGTAAATGCCTTGTCGTTTTGGTGTAATAATAATAGAAGGGGGAGTTTCCCTTGGGGTGTTGTGAATGCACACGTCTATGCTAATGATCCATTAATTAAATCTGGCATCACACCTGAAAAGTTTAATCTACAACAAAAGGTTTCTTCTTTTGTGCGTGCTTCAAAAACAACTGCCCCCAAAACACAGGTGTGGTTGTCAGAATTTGGCTATGACCGGCGTGATGATTCTCCGCAGCATGTACCAAATATTGATGGATATAACGCAGAGGAGGTACAGGCCTTGTTGTTGATTCGTTCATTTTTATTATTGTCTTCAACAGGACTGGACAAGGCCTATCAATATATGTTAAGAGATACCAAAGGAAAAGGTACCTATGCAAGCAGTGGTTTGTATAAAACAGAAAACAATAAGAACGTATACTTGCCTTCTTGGTATTTTCTAAAAACATTAAAGGATGTTATGGGTGATTATAAATTTACCAAAAGAATAAATACAAATAATGAAGATTTATACATTTTAGAATTTGTTAATAACCAACGTGTTGCATATGCAGTTTGGCTAGGAACTGATGTAAAGAGTAATATATCTACCAAACTCCCTTTAAATTTTATAAATAAGCAAAACTTAGTTACTTATGCTTTTAGCAACCTAGGTCCATCACAAAAGACAAGCTTGGATTATACAAAAGATCTAGAATTTAATATTTCAGATAAACCTATTTTGATTTTAGATACATTGATTGAAGAAAGAATTGCCAAAAAACTAGATATTAATAGTATTTTGGTTACCAATGACAACGCTGTATTATTAGACGAAAACACTAGTATTGATCCGCTGTATCAGCCAACAAAAGGGATGGTTAGTTTGCATGAACTAAAAACAACTGATATCATTTTAAAAGAGCCTAAGTTTATATCACATTTAAGTTTGTTTGATGACCAAGGTCAATCTGAGGTATTAATTGAAGGTGTGTATGAGGGAGTTACGAAACTTATTTTTGAAGGAAAGACTTCGCTTTACAAAAAATGGAAATCATTAAAGGTGGGAATGACCGTTGACAAAATAATAATAACACATAAAACGAACACATCTAAACTAGGAGAAATTGTGTTTTATACCTATTAAATCCTGATTATGAAGTAGTTTAAAATTATTTAGGAAATGGATTTATAGTTACGTAAAGTTTTCACTTTCTTAACTGGGGTTCAACCAACCAAATCTAGTCTATTGTTTCAAGTGCTACTCCCACCATTTCTTCTACATTATATTTGGAAATTCTATATTCTGCTTCTGCAATATTTTTTGTTTCCTGCATTTGAAGAAAGTCACTTTTAATTTTGCTGAATTCATCATATTTTATATCCCCTTTTTCAAATTTGGTGGTGCTTATTTTGTAAATGGTTTGCATGTCAGCAAGTGCTTGTGCTCTTAGTTTGAAGTTTTCGTACTTGCTCACGTACATGCTATAGCGTCTCTTTGTTTCGTTTTTAATAAATTGTACTTGCATATCATACTCCGACAAGGAGGTTTTTACTTGTTCTTTGGCCATTTTGCTTTGTAATGGTATTCGTATAAAATTGCCTAAGGTAAGTCTCAACCCAAAAAGGTATCTAGGGTAAAAATTGGATTCACCTTGTGTAGAACTTGGATTGATTGTTGCTTCATTAATATTGAATTGCCCAATTATTTGTTCAGACCAACTTAATCTGGTAAGCTTAAAATTGGCAATGGCCGCCTCGGTATTATGCTCCAAGGCTTTAATTTTTGGGTAATTTTCCAGAGCAAGTTTTACCAATTTTTCCTCCATATATTCATAAGGTTGCTCATTGTTTTGTGCAAGAGTGATAGTGGATATCAAAAATATTAGGATATAAATTTTCATTTATGTTTTATTTATTTTTTGCTAATTTTAAGTTTTACAAAGGTATACTTATTTTTTAAATTGTATTAATTATTGATTGATCACTTATTATATACTTTAAATATTTAAATAGAGTAATGGAATATTTATATTAACAGTTCTTTTATAATTTTTAATTTTTTTAGTTTTGCTATTGTTTCTTATTCAAGTACAAATATTTTATCTTTGATATTCTCTTTAGGTTTTTATTGTTTTTACTAATTCCCCATTATGATATATTTTTTGTTAAAAGTTGTTTTCATGTCTTTGGTGTGGGTTTTAAGTTTTTATTTTATACCTCCTTTTTTGGCTATGATTATAGCCTCATACCAACGAAGAAGTTTTAAACTTTTTACCCAACAAACTTCTGACTTTGCTTGTGTTATTACAGCATATAAAAATATAGAAATCACTACAAACCTTGTAAAGTCTTTACTTGAACAACATTATGACAAATTTCATATCTATTTAGTGGCTGATCAATGTGATTTTGATACTTATCCCATTGACGACAGTCGTTTGACTGTGCTTAAACCAGCCACCTCTTTATCCTCCAAAGTAAAAGCAATTTTGTATGGTTATAGTCATTTTGTGCGTAAACACGATACTGTAGTAGTGTTTGATCCTGATAATCTAGCAGTTCCTGATTTCTTAAATGAAATTGATAACTATTTACGAGCTGGATACATAGCAGTACAAGGCAAGCGTACTGCCAAAAACTTAGACACAGTTTATGCCTGTTTGGATGCTGCTGGCGAGTTTTATTACAATCACACGCAGCGTTTTGTTCCTTTCGTTTTAGGCTCTTCAGCTACCATAGCTGGGTCAGGTATGGCTATAGAGGCTACATTCTACCAGGATTTTTTACAGCATGAATTAGAATTGAGTAAAGGAGAGGTAATAGTTGCCGAAGATAAAATGTTACAAATTCATTTAGTTAACAATGGCAAAATAATAGCCTATGCAGATAAAGCAATCGTCTTTGACGAGAAGGTGGCTACTGGTGAACAAGTAACAAGGCAAAGAAAAAGATGGCTTAATTCATTTTTTCTACATTATGTGCAGGCCATTAAGCTTATGTTTAGAGGAATTGTGAAACTTAATTGGAATCAAACCTTTTTTGGCTATATAATAAGTATTCCACCCATGTTTATTCTGGGACTATCCACCTGTCTCATGTTATTTATATCCGTTTTTGTTTCTTTAAAAGCGGTAGGTTTGGCAGTACTTATTGTGGGAATGTTTATTATTACCTACTTTGGTTCTTTAAAAGCCGCTGGTGCGCCTAAGGCAGTATTTGAAGCTTTGAGCAAAATACACCTTTTTGTGTTTAGACAACTGTCGGCAATGTTGGGTTTAAAACAGTCTAACAAAGATTTTTTGGTAACAGAAAAAACCAAAAATGTAGGTATTGAGGAACTATTGAACAATACCAATAATCACTAACGAACTTAAAAGATGATTGAAATTTTATTCTGGGTTTTATTATTTATTATTTTTTATGGATATGTGGGTTATGGTATTCTATTGGCTTTTATTATTTTGATAAGGAGGTCCTTAGGCTATACTAGAAAATTAGTAGATCCAGATTTTCAACCAGAAGTTACACTTTTAATAGCCGCTTATAACGAGATAGAATTTATTGAAGACAAAATTAAAAATTGTTTAGCGCTAGATTACCCTAAAGAAAAGTTAAAAATAGTGTTTGTAACCGATGGATCTGATGATGGCACTCCTGACAAAATTAGGCAGTTTGCTACTATTGAACTACATCATCAGCCAGAAAGAAAGGGAAAAATTGCAGCGGTTAATCGCGTGATGCCTTTGATAACCACCCCAGTTACTATTTTTTGCGATGCTAATACACTATTAAATAAAGAAGCCATCAAGAATATTGTGCGTCACTTTGCAGATGAAGGTGTTGGATGTGTCGCAGGAGAAAAAAAGATTTTATTGTCTGAAAAAGAAGCAGCTAGTGGTGCTGGCGAAGGCCTTTATTGGAAATATGAATCTTTTCTTAAAAAATTAGACAGTGAATTATACACCGTAGTAGGGGCAGCTGGTGAGTTGTTTGCCGTGCGTACCAAGTTGTTTGAACAAATGGAAAGCAACGCCATCATTGAAGATTTTGTGATGTCTTTGAGAATAGCACAAAAAGGATTTAGGGTGGTGTACGAGCCAGAAGCTTGTGCATTAGAAACGTCAAGTGCTAATGTAAAAGAAGAGTTAAAAAGAAAGGTCAGGATTTGTGCTGGTGGTATTCAATCCATTGTTTGGTTAAAAGATTTATTAAATCCCTTTAAATACGGAACACTTACTTTTCAATATGTATCCCACCGTGTGTTGCGTTGGTCACTTATCCCCTTATTTTTATTGTTGGCTTTCCCAATCAATATTTACTTAGTTGGTGTTTCCCAATCCATACTATATTCTGTTCTACTGTTTGGCCAGGTTGCTTTTTATGTTGCTGCACTATTAGGATGGTATTTGCAACATAAAAGAATAAAAGTAAAGGCGCTTTTTGTGCCTTATTATTTCTTCATTATGAACTTATCAGTTTATCTAGGCTTTGTTAGATATCTTCGTGGGCGGCAATCTGTTTTATGGGAAAGAGCTAAAAGAGCTTAGTGAGCAAGGGTTGTTTACAGGTTAAGTTCAACATTTGTCCTTTGCAGTTTACCTTTTTCACCTTTTAGCCCTAAAGATGTATAATACATTAGGTTTTATTTTGAGATTTTAATGAATGGATTTTTTTAGCGATTGCCCAATCGCATGAAAAGCTTTTAAAAAATAAACCAATAATACTTGTGTATATTTAAACCTATCAATTTATTTATTGTTAGGTTTATCCTATGTAACCTCATTTATAAGTCTCATTCTTAATCTTGGCTTATGGTTACAATTTCTTTTTTTCGCTTCAGCGGTTTTCTCGACAAATGGTGGGCATTTACTCAAATGGGTATTGCAAGATTATCTACCAAGGAAATAAAGGGTCTTCGATTTGTAAAACTTCTCGGTAGTGGTGGTTTAACAGGTTTTGGTAGTTGGCCTAACTGGACGGTATACAGCCTTTTATGTGTGTGGGAAAGTCAAGAGGCACAAGAAAATTTCTTTAACAAAAATCTTTTTTTTTTAGGCTTTATTAAAAGATCTATTGCTCATCAAAACATTTTTCTTCAATCCATTAGCGCTCATGGTACGTGGGACGGACAGCAACCTTTTGAAACCTCCAAACACAAATCTGATGGAAAAATAGCCGTAATTACCCGCGGAAAAATCAAATTAAGTAAACTTTGGACATTCTGGCAGTTTGTAAGTCCGGCAAGTAACGATATGCAAGGAAAAGAAGGGATGATTTTTTGTATTGGTGTGGGCGAGTTACCTCTTATTCAACAGGCCACTTTTAGTATATGGGAAAGCACCGAACTAATGACCAAATATGCCTACCACAGCAAACAACACCTTGAGGTAATAAAAAAAACCAGAGAATTAGGTTGGTATGAAGAAGAGCTTTTTGCCCGTTTTGAAGTACTTAAAATAGAGGGCAATTGGAAGTAATAGATAGTATTAAAAAAATGCTAAACTTGTGAAATGTTTGCCACTTTGGCTTAACCTGCGGTTAACATAGATTTAATATTACGGAATCTTATTATTTTAAAATTAAGTGTTATTTTTAGAAATCTGTTTTTTTAATTCGTTTAACTTTTATGACTAAAAATATTATTAAATTCCTTCCTTGGATTATTTGTTTTGTATTAGTAGCCGTGTTCTATTTTAAATCAACAAACTTAATGCCTAAAGTAGAGACAACCCAGGTATCTGTTCACAAGTTGGTATTAGAAAAAATTGAAAACTTAGGTAAGCTGGAATTGGTAAAATACACTTTTAGAGATGTTCTGGAGCATAAAAATGTAAAAAAAATTATGGGTTTTGAAACCTCGTCCAAGGTTTTGTTAATCTTGAGCGGAGAAGCAGTAGGGTGTATTGATCTTACAAAAGTAAAAACGGACAATATCATTCAGAAAGGCGATACCGTAACCATTACCATGCCTCAGCCAGAAATCTGCTACACTAAAATTAACCACAAAGATTCAAAGGTGTATCAAACCAACGTAACCTTATTTGATAATGAAGGAAAACTTATAGACGGTGCTTATAAAGAAGCAGAGCAATATATGAACGCCCAAGCCTTGAAAACCGACATTTTAGATCGCTCTAAGGTAAACGCTGAAAAGTTATTAAAGCCAATGTTTGAGGGGATTACTGGTAAAAAGGTATTTTTGGTGTTTAAATGATAACAAGCTTTAATTCAATCCTTAAACTAAATTAACAATGAAATTATTATCAGCCCAACAAACTAGAGACCTCGACCAATACACGATTGAACACGAACCCATAAGTTCAATTGAATTAATGGAACGCGCTGCCAATGCTTTTGTGGCCAGATTTATAGACCTCGTTGGTGTTGATACACCCGTTTTTGTGTTTTGTGGTCTTGGAAATAATGGTGCAGATGGCTTAGCTATTTCTCGATTGTTGTTGGATAAGGAATACGATGTTATCACTTATGTAATAAAATACACTGATAAAACTTCAAGTGAATTTACAGATAATGAAAAACGATTAAACGCAATAAAGCCTTTAATCTATTTAGATGAAGAATCTACTAAACCAACTATCCCAAACGATGTGGTGATAATAGATTCCTTATTTGGGTCAGGACTTTATGGTCCTGTGGAGGGGCTAGGGGCAAGTTATATTAACTTTTTGAATAACATAAACATGCCCATCATTTCGGTGGATATGCCTTCAGGGTTGTATTGCGACCTTCAAAATGAAACCAACACCATCGTTAAGGCTACATATACCCTTACTTTTCATCTACCTAAGCTATCATTTATGCTTCCTCAAAACCACGAATATGTAGGTACTTGGGAAATATTGGATATTGACCTTGACGAGAATTTTATTGAGGCCACAGATACTCCTAATTTTTTTACTACCGCTGATTCTTTTGCGGGAATACTAAAAGGAAGAACAAAATATGCACATAAGGGTACTTATGGACATGCCCTAATTGTGGCGGGTAGTTATGGTATGATTGGAGCTGCTGTACTTGCTTCTAAAGCTTGTGTGCGTGCAGGTGCTGGGTTAACTTCAGTACATTTGCCAAAATGTGGAATCGATGCCATACATGCCGCTAACCCCGAGGTGGTGGTGTCGCCAGATGAAGATAAAAAGTATTTTACCGATATTGAAAATATTGAGAAATATACAGCAATAGGAATAGGCCCAGGACTTGGTCAACAAAAAGATACGGTGAAGGCATTGCAAAAGCTTTTAAAACAAGCTGCAGGTGCAGTAGTGTTAGATGCTGATGCTATTAACATCATTGGAGACAACAAGGAATTACTTAAAACAGTACCTAAAAACTCCATATTTACACCCCATCCTAAGGAATTTGAAAGACTAGCCGGTCGAGCAGAAAATGAATACGAACGATTAAAATTGTTAAGAAATTTTGCCAAAAAGTATGAGGTTGTTTGTTTGCTCAAAGGCGCACATACTGCCATTGCTTTGCCAAATGGAGATATACATTTTAACTCTACGGGCAACCCTGGTATGGCCAAAGGTGGGAGTGGGGATGTACTTACGGGAATCATTACTTCGTTGCTTGCACAAAACTATACCTCAGAAGAAGCTGCAATATTAGGAGTATATTTGCATGGTCTTGCTGGAGACATTGCCGCGGAAACGATTAATCTTAGGGCTATAACTGCATCTGATATTATACATGCTATTTCTGAGGCTTATGATAGGTTAGACTATTCTGTTTAGCCTTATCTTTTGTTCATAAACCTTTGCTTGAGTGAATTTTGCATAACACAGATGAATCTAGTTGACTGCTTTTATAAACGGTTTATCGAGGTTAAATTATTCCTATTCTTGTGATATATAAGCATACCCAAAGTTGTGAAATTGGGATTTGTCAACTGGTGATTTGGTAAATGCCGTGAGTGAAGGTATTGCCAAGGCCATAATAGCATTGTTTTTGCCTTTGTATAAAGAGGCCTGCCAATCTTTAAATTTTACCAAAAGATAGTATTCTTCAAAACTTTGGGTAGGTAAAGCATTTTGCAGTCTAACCAAAAACCACCGTGGATCTTGATATTGTTTTCCGGTACTGCTGGTGCATTCTAAAATGGGTCGGTCTATAATTTCTCCCTTCAAATTACCTTTTGAATCATTAAACAAAGGTGAATAAGCTGATGAAATTGGCTTAATAATTATCTTTTTCCCCACATAATTTTGAGGATTTACGGAGTTAATATAGAAAAATCGCATTACCAAAAGTGCAGGATTCCACTTGTTCATGCGACTTAGGTCTTCGTCATGCTTATCGATACTTATATTTCTCCAGTACCTATGCACCAAGTCAAACGTGGATATTTTGCTTGTGAAGAAGAAAATCAACATGCCATAATTTAGTAATGATTCGGCCAAAAAGACATTTCCTATTTCTAGTCCCCTTCTTAAAGACACCACCACATAATCGAAGGCAAACACAATGGTGAGTGATACTGCCAAGAAAAACTGAACGCGTTCTGTTTTTACGGCAATATTATAACTAAAAAATTTAGAATTATTAAGGGTATTGTTAATCAATAACATCCATATTAAAATAGACATCAGATACCCTAAATAAAACAAAATGGTGTTTCCATGAAAGATAAAAAAATCATACAAACCATGAAAAACTGCTGCAATGAGCCAATATTTAAAGAAGGGAATTACAAAATTTCCGTTTTTACTAATTTTGGCTCTTGCCAAGCCATATGCAAAAATATTGGACATAATCATATGAGCCACTGATGCATACAAGGCGCGACCTGTGAATGAAACAAAATTTTGTTCTTGGGTGAAATATAAAATGTTTTCAATAAAAGCAAAACCTAAAGCTGATACACCCGAAAACAGCAAATAATCGTAGGGCTCATCCGCTTCCTTAGAAAAAGCAATAATGCACAATAAAGGGATAATTTTTACAAATTCTTCCACCAGTCCAATGCTAAAAATACAATAAACCAGATCATTAATAAAACCTCCATTTAGGTTGAAATTTAAAGTGTAGTGATAAACATCATACAAGAAAATGGCTAGGTTACAAAAAACTATACCACCTAAAAGCGCCAGTACGATGTATTTAATTTTTTCCTTTTCGAAGATATCCAGCCATATCAAGTATATTATCCAAATCACTAATATAAGTATGGCAGCCGTTACGCTATACCAATTGGTATGCCCAAAGTAGTTGGAAAGTTTAAGCTTATAATAGGAAATTAGGTTAAAACTCTCGTAAAAAACTTTTGATAAAATTCCACTTTCAAGTTCAGATTCGAGATTATATTGTGCAATCCACTTATTGGCCGTGGTGTAATCTTCTATATTAATAAGGAAATTTATATAATCTAGTGCAAAATAGGTATTTAGCTTATAACCAAGAGCTAACTCGCGTTCAAAATATTTTTTGGCTGATGCATTATTATTTTTTGAGATTTGAACTTTGGCTAAGGCGTAATTATACCAACGCATGTTTTTGTTTTTTACCTTAGCCAATGATTCAAGGCCTTCTTCAATTGAACCTGAATTAATATAACAGATACCTTGGCCCCAATATCCGATCTCCTTGTAAGAAAGTTCATCAGCTAAAGTATAGTTCCAATAGAACTCGGTTATTTTGTAGTCATCCCTTAACTCTGGTGATTCGGCAAAGTGTTCAGCCAAAAATTTTACATTCAAATCTATATTTAAAAAATCTGATTTTAACTTTTCAAAATACACACTATCCTTATTGTCCCTAGTCTCTATAGTTAGTTCTTCCCAGTTTTCGGTGTATTGGCCATATTCATCTTCTTTTGGATTTAATACATTTGTTATAATAACTGTCAAGGTCATGATGCCAATACTTGACATAAGTGCTAAGGAGCCAGTAGAGAGCCAAAAATTGCGCTTTTGGTCATACTGATTGTAATCCATCACCTTCATGAGTACAATCAAGATGACGATCCAAATAACAATAGTGGTGAAAAATGTCAATTAAATTATCGTTTTATAGGTCTATTTTTACTATTACTGATACATAAACTTAATATAATTTTATGTTTTGCCCTAATAAACCGATTTTTTAAAAAAGTTAAATTTCTAAAATTGCAGTTTCTAAGGTGAGTCCAGGCCCAAAGCCAGCCACAAATACTAAACCTGATTTTGGATTAATTTTCATCAATTCCAACAAAACAAACAAAATAGTAGGAGAGGACATATTACCATAATTTTCCAAAACATTGTAGGAAGTTATTAATCGTTCTTTTTGGAGCTCCAAGGAATTTTGTACAGCTTCAAGAATTTTTCTACCACCTGGGTGAATTGCATAATGTGTAATTTCGGCCTTCGTTAAGTTTGCATGTTCTAGCGCTTTACTAAGTAACGGAGCCATGGCTTTTTCTATTAACGAGGGTATATAAGCACTTAATTTCATCAAAAATCCTTTTGCAGTTACTGCCCAAGCCATATCTCGTTGGCCATCAGGATATACTTCTGTATAAAATTTTCTTAGTTTAAAGCCCTGAGCTTTATTACTGATAATAGCCGCCGCTGCACCATCGGCAAACAAGGAATTAGCTACTAAGTTGTCGATGTTGAGGTCTTCCTGAAAATGTATGCTACAAAGTTCAATACATACTACCAGCACCTTTGCCTCTGTATTTGCCAAGCAAATGTCATTGGCCATTTTTAACGCATGAAATGCCGCATAGCAACCAACAAAATTAACAGCCAACCTAACTGTATTATTTTTAAGACCAAGCCTTTGAACTAGTTCGTGCTCCATTCCAGGTGCGGATAATCCTGTACAAGTAACAGTAATAATATGTGTAATATCCGATTTATCGATTTGTTTTAGGCTTTGTTCAGCGGCTTCCTGCGCAAGTTTTGGAGCATGAATTCCATAAAATTCCATTTTACCCTCCACTGACGTGAGTTGGGTGGTTGCTTCAACGGGTTCATAATCCTGTCTATAGTTTGGTAAAACCGAATACCTTGTTTGTATTGAAGAGCGCTGATAGAGAAGTCGTAGTTTAGATTGTTCCTCAATACTAAAAGGAAGACTAGTCACCATAAATTCTGCTATTTCCTTTTGTTCATATTTGTATTCAGGAACTGCAGTGTTAATGGTATTGATGTATGGCATAAATTGTATTTCTAGCTGTAGAACAAGAATAGTTATATTATTGTTCAATTCCACATTTTATGTGCTTATTATTGAAAAATGAGTTTGTCGGGGTTATTATTTACTATTTTTGAACCACCTATACTTTTGGTAAAAAGGAGTCATGGTTAGGAATTTGAAAAGAAGCATATATCATGTAAATCAAAGATTGAAAGAACAATTACTCTATTTCTAAAACGGATATTTTAATAACGTGATTTGAATAAAAATCATGGAAAATAGAAATTCTCCCTGTTAGCCAAGTATTACAAATCTTGTGTAAAACAATAAGTGAGAATATTGGCTCCCATTTGCAAAGCTTGCTGCCTTATAGGTTCTGGATCATTGTATATGATTTGATCTTCCCAACCGTTGCCAAGATCACATTCATAAGTATATAAACATACCAAACGCCCTTGATACAATAGACCAAAACCTTGAGGAGGTTTATTGTCATGTTCGTGTACTTTTGGTAATCCTTTAGGAAAATCAAATTTAATATGATAAATGGGGTGGTTATAGGGCAGTTCTATAAATTCTAGTTCAGGGAATACTTTTTTCATTTCCCTTCTAACAAACTTATCCAAGCCATAATTATCATCTATATGCAAAAAACCACCAGCAATTAGGTACTTTCTAAGGTTTTGTGCGTCAGATTCACTAAAGAACACGTTACCATGACCAGTCATATGAATAAACGGATAGTGAAAGATTTCAACACTGCCTATTTCAACTACATCTTCTTCAGGAAAAATATTTGTATTTAAATTTTTATTACAGAAATTAATTAAGTTGGGCATTGAGGTCTTATTGGCATACCAATCACCTCCACCTTGGTATTTCAGCTTCCCAATTTTTACTTGACCAACCGCCAAAAATCCAACAAAGACCAATCCAACTATCTTGAAGTATAAACTCATGATTCTTTTTTAAATAACAGACTGATAATTTTAAGTTTATCAACCAGAGCTACTAAGATTAAAGATCCTAGCAAAGACAAAGCCACAATTACCATAAACATTAAGTAATATTTTATTGACCATTCAAATGCCGTTTTTAATCGGTGTAATACGCTAGTGGCAAGTGGCTTAGAACCTTCAATTAACGAAAATTGCACAGTGCAAAATTCATTAACTTCATCAAATTCACCTAATGAAACCCCCAAGTCTTGTAGTTCCGATTCCAATTCCAAAATTCGATTTTCTAATGCAATATACTCATCTATTCTACCACCACGATTTTTTAAATCAATCAGAGAATTACGTATTTTCTCTAATGATGCTTTATTAGCATTGAGTTTCTTGAATTCATTTGTTTTATCCGTTTTGGTCAAGCTAGAATTTTTTATTTGACCAATTTTTTTAATTTCTTCACAAAACACATCAAACAAAACTGGTCTAACCCCCACGGATAGATGTAGTTGTCTTGAACCTTTATTACCTGTATTTTCTTCTAATTGGATTACACCATTGGTTGTTGCAATTAGTTTTCTTACCTTATTGTTATCTTTCTCGAATTCATTCGTTTTACATGAAAAAGACCCCACCTTTTCATATTTTTGTTCTAAGGTCAAAGGTTTATTAGTCTGTTGCGTGGGTGTATTCTTCAAATCTATTTTGGAAGAAGCATAATTTTTTCTTTTCTCTCCTTCATAGTTATTGAAAAAATCTCCTATAAATTCGTCCTGCGAATCTGCTATTCTGCTTTTAGCAGTATAGCCATAAACAAATCTAAAAACAAATAACACCACAAAACCAAGTAGGAATAACGCGACACCCCTTTTTACCTTTAAGTTTATTTTCATGTATTAGCTTGGTTAAGTAGTTTTTAAAATCTGTAAAGCAGCTACTGCCATCATACCGGCGGTTTCTGTACGTAACCTGCTTTCTCCTAGCGCTACAGGTATAAAGTTATGATTAATTGCCAAATTTACTTCATTTTCGGTAAAATCACCTTCAGGTCCTATAAGTACTAAATTCCTAGTTTGTTTTCCTAATTCCTTATAAAAATTAAGTCTATTGCCATTATTAAGGTGTGCAATGTACTTTCCACCAACCAAATCTTGATTTTGTAATATAAATTTGTCCAAAGGAATGGGGTCATTTATTTTTGGTAAATAATATTTTAATGATTGTTTCATGGCAGAAATCGCCACCCTTTCAGTTCGATCCATATTCATTGTTCTTCTTTCAGAGTGTTCTGAATAAAAAAAACTAATCTCATTTACACCAATTTCAATGGCCTTTTCAACAAACCATTCTATTCGATCAGAATTTTTTGTGGGTGCAATAGCCACATGAACATAATTTAAGTTATTAAGTTCATAAAAATCCTTTTTTCCAATCCTTATTTCACATCTTTTTGCACTAGCCTTAGAAATTTCTCCTTGAAAATGTCCCCCGGTTCCATCAATCAGTTCTACCTTTTGTCCCTCTCGCATTCTAAGAACTTTAATGGCATGTAAAGATTCATCTTCTGAAAGATAGGCAAGCCCATCTTCAAATAGGGTAGTGTAAAATAAATGCATCTAAAATATCAACTAGTTATTATTGAATAAAATTTAAAATTACTAGAATGAAAATAACATTCAAACGATATTTCAAATAATTTAGTACTTATAAGATTTAAATATCTTAATAATTTATGAAATACGGCCTTAAAAAACTTCAATTCGATACCTCTATGGGACATTAATTATTAATGGACAAGTGAGATGAAATAGTTTAATTAATAATTTTGTATGAAATATTTTAATAAATATTTTGGTAATAATTAAAATACACCTAATTTTGCAGTCCCTAAATTTATTTAAAATAAATAGGGAATAGTTCTATAAAATTTTGAACAACTGGGGTGATTCCAGAGCGGCCAAATGGGACAGACTGTAAATCTGTTGTCTTATGACTTCGGAGGTTCGAATCCTCCTCGCCCCACACCCAGTTGAAGCTTAAAATTCTTAACGGAATATTGCTTTCGAAAAATTATAAGCGGGAGTAGCTCAGTTGGTAGAGCGGTAGCCTTCCAAGCTACAGGTCGCGGGTTCGAGCCTCGTCTCCCGCTCTTTATAAAGATTTATATCTTTAAAGAGCAAATTTTTCTTAGTCAATCTAAATCTCAAAAGAATCTACCAAGCCGACGTAGCTCAGGGGTAGAGCGCTTCCTTGGTAAGGACGAGGTCGTGGGTTCAATTCCCATCGTTGGCTCAAAATTTTTAAATTGATATTATCGAAAGATAGTACAGGGCTAATGGCCCTCTTGTGTTTTAAGGCAAAATTTGCATCTGAATATATTTTATTATAACTAAAACGGAAACATACTAAAATGGCTAAAGAACAGTTCGACAGATCGAAGCCTCACGTTAACGTAGGTACAATCGGACACGTTGATCATGGTAAAACTACACTTACTGCTGCTATTACTAAAGTATTGGCAGAGCAAGGGTTGGCAGAGATTCGTGATTTCTCTTCAATTGATAACGCTCCTGAAGAAAAAGAAAGAGGTATTACTATCAATACTTCACACGTGGAGTACTCTACTAAAAACCGTCACTATGCGCACGTAGATTGCCCTGGTCACGCGGATTACGTAAAAAACATGGTTACAGGTGCTGCTCAAATGGACGGAGCAATTCTTGTAGTTGCTGCTACAGATGGCCCTATGCCTCAAACTCGCGAGCACATACTTTTGGCTCGTCAGGTAGGTGTACCTTCTCTAGTAGTATTTATGAACAAAGTCGATTTAGTGGATGATCCAGAACTTCTAGAACTAGTAGAGATGGAAATCCGTGAGTTGCTTTCATTCTACGAATTCCCTGGTGATGATATTCCAGTTATCCAAGGTTCTGCTCTTGGTGGTTTAAATGCCGATGCCAAGTGGGTAGGTAAAATCATGGAATTAATGGATGCTGTTGATGATTATATCAAACTTCCAACTCGTTTGGTTGATCAGCCATTCTTGATGCCTGTAGAAGACGTTTTCTCAATTACAGGTCGTGGTACAGTAGCTACTGGTCGTATTGAGCGTGGTGTTATTAACGTTGGCGACAACGTGGACATCATTGGTATGGGTGCAGAAAACTTGAAATCTACTTGTACTGGTGTTGAAATGTTCCGTAAACTTCTTGATAGAGGTGAGGCTGGTGATAACGTAGGTATATTACTTCGTGGTGTTGAAAAAGAAGCTATCCGTCGTGGAATGGTTATTTGCAAACCAGGTTCAGTAAAACCACACACTGAGTTTAAAGCAGAGATATATGTGCTTTCAAAAGAAGAAGGTGGTCGTCATACTCCTTTCTTTAATAAATATCGTCCTCAATTCTACTTCCGTACGACGGATGTTACAGGTGAAATTGTTCTTCCTGAAGGAGTAGAAATGGTTATGCCTGGCGATAATATCACAATTACTGTACGTTTGATTGCTGAGATAGCAATGGAAAAAGGTCTTCGTTTCGCTATTCGCGAAGGTGGCCGTACAGTAGGTGCTGGTCAGGTAACGGAGATTTTAAAGTAGTTTTAATTGTATTATAAAAGTTCCTGAATAAAATTCAGGAACTTTTTTTTGCTTTTAATTTTTCTAGTACATATCTTTGCATCCCGTTTTTGGAGGGCAATTAATACGGGAGTAGCTCAATTGGTAGAGTCGCGGTCTCCAAAACCGAAGGTTGTAGGTTCGATTCCTACCTTCCGTGCATTAAAAAGAGATAATTCAAGTATACCAAATGAATAAGATCATTACGTTTTTCAAGGATTCTTACGATGAAGTCGTACATCAAGTTACTTGGCCTAAATATACAGAATTACAGTCAAGCTCGATTTTGGTATTGGTAGCTTCTTTGATATTTGCTGTTGTAATTGGCCTGATAGATATCGCGTTTCAGAAAGGTATGGAATGGTTCTATATGTCAATTGGATAGTAAAAAAGTATAGAACAAAATGGGAGAATTAAAATGGTATGTAGTTAGAGCTGTTAGTGGTCAAGAGAAAAAGGTAAAATCTTACCTTGAAACTGAAATCTTTAGGCAGAAACTTGATGACTTTATACCACAGATATTAATACCTGCGGAAAAGGTTTACCAAATCCGTAATGGAAAAAAGAAAGTAAGAGAACGCGTTACACTTCCTGGTTATATCCTTATTTCAGCGGATATTGAACATGGGGAGGTGTTGCATACGATAACAAGTATACCTGGTGTGCTAGGCTTCCTAGGTGAAAAAACCGATAGTACATCTAAAACACCAACTGCGTTACGGCAGTCGGAGGTAAACAGGATACTTGGAAGTGTTGAGGAAAACAATGAGTTTAGCCTCAAAATGGAAACACCATTCATTGTGGGTGAACAGATTAAAGTTATTGATGGTCCATTTAATGGCTTTACTGGCACAGTTGAAGAAGTGTTTGAAGAAAAGAAGAAACTTAACGTAATGGTTAAGATCTTCGGCAGGAATACTCCTGTAGAATTAAATTATGTTCAAGTAGAAAAACAACTGTAACAATGGCAAAGGAGATTACAGGTTATCTTAAGATTCAGGTAAAAGGCGGCTCGGCCAACCCTTCGCCACCAATCGGTCCAGCTCTTGGTTCCAAGGGTTTGAATATCATGGAGTTCTGTAAGCAATTTAATGCTAGAACACAGGATCAGATGGGCAAAGTGTTGCCAGTTTTGATTACTATTTATTCAGACAAATCGTTTGAGTTTATTATCAAAACTCCACCAGCACCTGTTTTGCTATTAGAAGCCATCAAAAAACAAAGCGGTTCTGCCGAACCTAACAGAAACAAAATTGGCTCAGTGTCTTGGGATCAGGTGAAACAAATCGCCGAAATCAAAATGCCTGATTTAAATTGTTTTGTGTTGGAATCAGCCATGAAATTGGTGGCAGGTACTGCAAGGAGTATGGGTATTACAGTCAGTGGCACACCGCCATGGGCTAATTAAGATTAAATGAACAATGGCAAAATTGACTAAAAACCAAAAGGTTGCGTTAAGTAAGCACGATCTTGGCAAAGAGTTCGGTTTGACAGATGCTGCAAAAATTGTAAAAGATATTACTTTTACCAAATTTGATGCATCAGTTGACATAGATGTACGCTTGGGTATCGATCCTAAAAAGTCTGATCAAATGGTGCGTGGTGTGGTAGCTTTACCACATGGCACAGGTAAGACTGTAAGAGTATTGGTATTGTGTACACCAGATAAAGAACAAGATGCTAAAGATGCTGGAGCGGAGTACGTAGGCCTTGATGAGTACATTCAAAAGATTGAAGGAGGCTGGGTTGATGTAGATGTTATTATCACCATGCCAACAGTGATGGCTAAAGTAGGTAAACTTGGTAAAATTCTTGGTCCGCGTAATTTAATGCCAAACCCTAAGTCAGGAACAGTGACTTTGGATGTAGGTAAGGCGGTAAAAGAGGTTAAAGCAGGTAAAATTGACTTTAAAGCAGATAAGACTGGTATAATTCATGCAAGTATAGGTAAGGTTTCTTTCTCTCCTGAAAAATTGGCTGAGAATGCACAGGAAATTTTACAAACACTTTCGAAACTTAAACCATCTTCTGCTAAAGGTACTTATTTTAAAAGCATACACTTATCTAGCACAATGAGTGCTGGTGTTACAGTAGATAAAGGTTCAATAGCTGGAATTTAATCGTTATGACAAGAGAAGAAAAAGCACAAATCATTGACGAACTGAAAGTGAAGTTTGCCGAGAATGATTTCTTCTACATAACAGATGCATCTGGCATGACTGTAAAAGAAGTAAATGCATTCAGAAGGCTATGCTTTCAGAAGGGTATTCAATACAAAGTAGTAAAAAACACTTTAATCAAAAAGGCGTTGGAATCAATTGATGCAGATTTTTCTGCATTTGATGGTACAGCACTAAAAGGATTCTCTGGAGTACTTTTTACCTCTGAATCTGGTAAAGCACCAGCCCAGTTGTTAAAAGAATTTTATAAGACTGGATCAAAAAAGCCAGTACTTAAAGGAGCTTCTATTGATAAAAGTGTTTACGTTGGCGAAAATACGCTTGAAGATTTAGTTAAAATTAAATCTAAAGCGGAAATGATAGGCGAAGTTATCGGCCTATTACAATCTCCAGCCAAAAATGTTATCTCTGCGCTTAAGAGTGGAGAGCATATATTGGGTGGTTTGGTTAAAACTCTTCAAGAAAGAGGACAATAAATATCAAAAACAATTTTAATTAAGTATTAACTGAATTTCTAAATAATAAAACAATGGCAGATTTAAAAGCTTTTGCAGAACAACTTGTAAATCTTACTGTTAAAGAAGTAAACGAATTAGCAGCAATATTGAAAGACGAATACGGTATCGAACCAGCAGCAGCAGCAGCACCAGTAATGGTAGCAGCTAGTGGTGGAGGTGCTGAGGCTCCAGCAGAAAAAACATCTTTTGATGTAATTCTAAAGTCAGCTGGTGCAGCTAAACTTGCAGTAGTTAAACTAGTAAAAGACCTAACAGGGTTAGGTTTGAAAGAAGCTAAAGATTTAGTTGATGGAGCCCCTAAACCTGTAAAGGAAGGAGTATCTAAAGAAGAATCTGAGTCTTTGAAAAAACAACTTGAAGAAGCTGGTGCTGAAGTAGAGGTTAAATAATCTCGTTCGTACTTAATTTTCAAAATAGGCCTGGCATATGTCAGGTCTATTCCCATTTGTACATATTTGGGAATAGATTTATTAATTTAACTAAACTTTTACAAACTTGGCTAACTCACAAAAAACAGTAAGGAAAAGTTTCGCCTCCATTATTCCCGTTATAGATTACCCTGGTTTTCTGGATGTACAATTGCAATCTTTTAAAGATTTCTTTCAGTTGGATACACCAGCAGAAAATAGAGCAAACGAAGGTCTATTCAAGGTATTTAAAGAAAACTTCCCGATTTCTGATTCAAGGGAAAATTTTGTTTTGGACTTTATTGATTATCATGTAGATCCACCAAAGTACTCGGTTGATGAATGTATAGATAGAGGGTTAACTTATTCTGTTCCTTTAAAAGCTAAACTTCGTCTATCCTGTAATGATGACGACAATGAGGATTTTGAAACTATTGAACAGGAGGTTTTCCTAGGTAATATACCTTATATGACGGAGAAGGCTTCTTTTGTTATAAATGGTGCTGAAAGAGTTATTGTATCACAATTGCATAGATCGCCAGGCGTGTTTTTTGCAATGAGTAAACATACTAATGGAACGAAGCTGTATTCAGCTCGTATCATTCCATTTAAAGGATCTTGGATTGAGTTTGCAACTGACGTGAATAATGTCATGTTTGCTTATATTGATCGTAAGAAAAAGTTTCCGGTCACTACCTTGCTAAGGGCTATAGGTTTTGGTACGGATAAAGAAATTCTGGATATTTTTGGTTTATCGGAAGAAATAGATGCCACAAAGGAAAATCTAAAAAAGGTAGTAGGGAGAAGATTAGCAGCGAGGGTGTTACGTACTTGGACTGAAGATTTTGTGGATGAAGATACTGGTGAGGTTGTTTCTATTGATAGAAATGAGATATTGCTTGAGCGTGATTCTATTATTCAGGATTTGGATATAGACGTAATTGCACAATCTTCCCAAAAGTCAATTATTCTTCATAGAGAAGATATCAATATAAATGATTTTGCAATAATTTATAACACGCTTCAAAAGGATAATTCAAATTCCGAGTCTGAAGCGGTTGAGCAAATATATAGACAACTAAGAAATACAGAAGCGCCTGATGAGCAAACTGCACGTGATATTATTCACAATCTGTTCTTCAGTGATAAACGTTATGATCTAGGTGAAGTTGGTAGGTATAGAATTAATAAAAAGCTTAATTTAACTACTGATTCTAGTGTCCGTGTACTTACAACAGAAGATATAATCTGCATTGTTAAATATTTAATTGGTCTTATCAATTCTAGAGCAGTAGTTGATGATATTGACCATTTAAGTAATAGACGTGTTCGTACCGTAGGTGAGCAACTTTACAGCCAATTTGGTGTAGGATTGGCTAGAATGGCTCGTACTATTAAAGAAAGAATGAATGTTCGTGATAATGAGGATTTTAAGCCAGTTGATTTAATTAACGCAAGGACTTTATCTTCTGTAATCAATTCTTTTTTTGGTACTAACCAATTATCGCAGTTCATGGATCAAACTAATCCATTGGCTGAAATAACACACAAAAGACGTATGTCGGCATTAGGGCCTGGTGGACTTTCAAGAGAAAGAGCTGGTTTTGAGGTTCGTGATGTTCATTATACTCACTACGGTCGTTTATGTACAATTGAAACGCCAGAAGGTCCAAATATTGGTTTGATTTCATCGCTTTGTGTTCATGCTAAGGTTAATAGCATGGGATTTATTGAAACTCCTTACCGCAAAGTGTTGGATGGTAAAGTTTCACTTAATGAAAAAGTTAAATATCTTACCGCAGAAGAAGAGGATGGTCATCATATTGCACAAGCTAGTGCTTTACACGATGATAAAGGAAATTTCTTGGATGATAAAGTTAAGGTACGTTTTGAAGGTGATTTTCCAGTAGTAGAGCCAGAAAAGCTATCTTATTTGGATATTGCGCCCAACCAAATTGTATCTGTAGCAGCCTCTTTAATTCCATTCCTTGAACATGATGATGCCAACCGCGCATTAATGGGTTCAAACATGCAACGTCAAGCGGTACCATTGTTAAGACCAGATGCACCGATAGTAGGAACTGGATTAGAAAGACGGGTTGCTATTGATTCAAATGCTTTGATTGTAGCTACAGGTGATGGTATTGTGGAATATGTGGATGCTACCAAAATTGTAATAAAATATGATCTAACTGATGAGCAAAAATTTATCAGTTTTGATTCAGAATCAGTTATTTATGATTTGATTAAGTTTAGAAGAACCAACCAAGATACTTGTATTAATTTAAGACCAATCGTTCTGAAAGACGAGAAGGTGGAAAAAGGACAAGCCTTGTGTGATGGTTATGCAACTGACAAAGGAGAATTAGCTTTAGGACGTAACATGCTGGTAGCATTTATGCCTTGGCAAGGATATAACTTTGAGGATGCGATTGTAATCTCTGAAAAAGTAGTAAGGGACGATATTTTTACTTCAATTCATATCGAAGAGTTTGAATTAGAGGTAAGAGATACCAAAAGAGGGGAGGAAGAACTTACTTCTGAAATTCCAAACGTAAGTGAAGAGGCAGTTAAAAATCTTGACGAGAATGGAATCATAAGAATAGGAGCAGAAATTAAGGAAGGTGATATTCTAATTGGTAAAATTACTCCGAAAGGTGAATCTGATCCTACACCAGAAGAAAAATTGCTACGTGCGATTTTTGGTGATAAAGCTGGTGATGTAAAAGATGCTTCAATGAAGGCACCTCCATCACTAAAGGGTATAGTAATCGATACCAAGTTATTTTCTAGACCAAAGAAGGATAAGGATTTACGTTCAAAGTCTAAAGGTCAAGTTGAAGCTTTAAAAAAGAACTACGCTAACGAATTATCTGGCTTACGATCAAAAATGATTGATAAAGTGGTTGAGTTGTTAGATGGTAAAACTTGTCAAGGTATTAAACATAAATTTGGAGACGAAATTTTATCGAAAGGAGTAAAATTTGGTCGAAAAAATATTACTGAGGCAATGTTTCCTGAAAAGAACATTTATCGTGACGAGAGTAACTATAACGTAGCAGAGGAGGTAAATTTAATCACTGACTTAATGCTTGATAGTGCAACATCTGATGATAAGCTGAACAGGTTATTGATAGAAATGATTAAAAATTACGTTAACAAACGTAATGAATTTTCTGCAAGATTCAAGCGTGAAAGATTTACACTTGAGGTTGGAGATGAACTACCTGCCGGAATTGTTCAATTAGCCAAAGTTTATATTGCCAAAAAACGCAAGTTAAAAGTAGGTGATAAAATGGCTGGTCGTCACGGAAATAAAGGTGTGGTAGCCAAGATAGTACGTGAAGAGGATATGCCATTCTTGGAAAATGGAAATCCTGTAGACATCGTATTAAATCCATTGGGAGTACCTTCAAGGATGAACATTGGGCAGATTTACGAGACAGTGTTAGGTTGGGCAGGTTTAAAACTAGGCAGAAAATACGCTTCTCCAATATTTGATGGAGCTACTGTAGACGAGGTTGCAGCTGAACTTACAGAAGCTGGGTTACCTGAATTTGGTCGTACACCATTATATGATGGCTTGACTGGTAACAAATTTGAACAAAAGGTAACTGTGGGTGTTATTTATATCTTAAAACTAGGTCACTTAGTGGATGATAAAATGCACGCTCGTTCAATCGGACCATATTCACTTATAACACAACAACCTTTAGGTGGTAAAGCACAGTTTGGTGGTCAGCGTTTTGGTGAAATGGAGGTTTGGGCGATTGAAGCTTTTGGTGCTTCTAACGTTTTGCAGGAGTTATTGACAGTTAAGTCTGACGATGTAGTAGGTAGAGCTAAGGCATACGAAGCCATTGTAAAAGGGGAAAATATGCCTAAACCAAGTATTCCAGAATCATTCAATGTATTGGTTCATGAATTAAGGGGCTTGGCGCTAGAAATTACGCTGGACTAAAATTTCATGGTAAGCCCTTTAAATGGGCTTACCTATACTTTATTTTGAATCTGTCTTTTACATAAAATATTATAAAATGTCATTCAGGAAAAATAAAAAAATCAATCAGGAATTTACAAGAATAACCATTAGTTTGGCATCTCCTGAGTCAATTTTGGAGTCATCTCACGGTGAAGTAACACAACCTGAAACTATTAATTACAGAACTTATAAACCTGAAATGGGTGGTTTGTTTTGCGAACGTATTTTTGGGCCAGTTAAAGACTGGGAATGTCACTGTGGTAAATACAAAAGAATTCGTTACAAGGGTATTATTTGTGACCGTTGCGGTGTTGAGGTAACTGAGAAAAAAGTACGTCGTGAAAGAATGGGTCACATTGAACTTGTAGTTCCTGTGGCTCATATTTGGTATTTCCGTTCGTTACCAAATAAAATTGGATACTTACTTGGTTTGCCTACAAAAAAGTTAGATCAAATTATTTATTATGAAAGATATGTAGTAATCCAACCTGGTATTAAAGCCGAAGACGGGGTAAATACATTAGATTTCTTAACAGAAGATGAATACCTTGACATTTTGGATAAATTGCCGAGAGAAAACCAAATGTTGGACGATCTTGACCCGAATAAGTTTATTGCAAAAATGGGTGCGGATGCTTTGGAGATGCTATTATCTAGAACTCAACTAGATGATTTGTCTTATAGCTTACGCCATTCTGCGGCTAATGACTCCTCTCAGCAACGTAAACTTGAAGCCTTGAAAAGACTTAAGGTTGTAGAAGCGTTCCGTGATTCAAGGACTCGTATTGAAAACAAACCAGAATGGATGATTATCAGGATGGTACCGGTTATACCACCAGAACTTAGACCTTTGGTTCCTTTGGATGGTGGTAGATTTGCGACTTCCGATTTAAATGACCTTTATAGGAGGGTAATCATAAGAAATAACCGTTTAAAACGTTTAATAGAGATTAAAGCCCCTGAGGTGATTTTACGTAACGAAAAACGTATGCTTCAAGAGGCAGTTGATTCTTTGTTTGATAACTCAAGAAAGGTTAACGCAGTGAGAGCAGAAGGTAATAGAGCCTTGAAGTCACTCTCTGATATGTTAAAAGGGAAACAAGGTCGTTTCCGTCAAAATTTATTAGGTAAACGTGTAGATTACTCTGGTCGTTCTGTAATTGTAGTTGGTCCAGAATTGAAACTTCATGAATGTGGCTTGCCTAAGGATATGGCAGCGGAGTTATTTAAACCGTTTATTATCCGTAAGTTAATAGAAAGAGGAATTGTAAAAACTGTTAAATCAGCCAAGAAAATAGTTGATAGGAAAGATCCTGTAGTTTGGGATATTTTGGAAAACGTTTTGAAAGGACATCCTGTTTTTCTAAACCGTGCCCCAACATTGCATAGACTAGGGATTCAAGCTTTTCAGCCAAAATTAATAGAAGGCAAAGCGATACAATTGCATCCTCTTACATGTACTGCTTTTAACGCTGATTTTGATGGTGATCAAATGGCTGTTCACGTTCCACTTGGACATGATGCTATATTGGAAGCCTCTCTCTTAATGTTATCGTCGCATAATATACTTAACCCTGCCAATGGGGCACCAATTACGGTTCCATCTCAAGACATGGTTCTTGGGTTATATTATGTTACTAAGGGTAGAAAAAGTACAAAGGATCTAGTAGTTCCAGGAGAAGGAATGACTTTCTATGGTGCGGAAGAAGTAGTTATAGCCATCAATGAAGGTAAAATCTCTAAACATGCAAATATTAAGGTGAGAACTCGTGTTAAAAACGAGGATGGCACTTTTAAAATAGCTATTGTTGATACTGTTGCAGGTAGGGTTTTATTTAATCAATTAATACCTGAAGAAGTAGGGTACTTGAATGAACTACTTACTAAGAAAAAGCTTCAACAAATTATTTCAACAGTATTTAAAGCTGCTGGAATGGCTAAAACAGCCAAATTTTTAGATGATATTAAAGAATTAGGTTTCCAAACGGCTTACAAAGGTGGATTGTCAATTGGTCTTTCTGACATTATGATTCCGGGTAATAAGGAAGAATTAGTGGCTCAGGCTAAAATTGATGTTGATAGTGTTTGGACCAATTATTTGATGGGTCTAATTACTGACAACGAAAGGTACAATCAGGTAATTGATATTTGGACGAGGGTAAACTCAACCATTACCCAAACCTTGATGGATAAACTTGAAACCGACGATCAAGGATTTAACTCTATTTATATGATGATGCACTCTGGTGCACGTGGATCTAGAGAGCAAATTCGTCAGTTGGGCGGTATGAGGGGTCTAATGGCTAAGCCTCAAAAGAATTTACAAGGATCGGTAGGAGAAATCATCGAGAATCCAATTTTATCAAACTTTAAAGAAGGTCTTGATGTATTGGAGTACTTCATCTCTACCCACGGTGCTCGTAAAGGTTTGGCTGATACTGCTTTAAAAACTGCTGATGCTGGATATTTAACAAGACGTTTGGTGGATGTTGCGCAGGATGTAATAATAAATGAACCAGATTGTGGTACGTTAAGAGGTATACAAGTTTTCGCATTAAAGGATAATGAGGATATAGTAGAACCATTGGCTGATCGTATTTTGGGCCGTGTTTCTGTTCATGACGTTTATGATCCAATCACTAATGTATTGTTGGTAGAAAGTGGCGAAGAAATTAACGAAGACAAAGCTAAGTTAATTGATGCTACAAGTTTAGAATCAGTAGAAATTCGTTCAGTATTAACTTGTGAAACTAAGCGTGGTGTTTGTGCGAAGTGTTATGGAAGAAATTTAGCTAGAGGTAAAATGGTTCAAAGAGGTGAGGCAGTAGGAGTTATTGCAGCTCAGTCTATTGGAGAACCTGGAACTCAGTTAACCTTAAGGACTTTCCACGTAGGTGGTACAGCCTCAAACATAGCAGTAGATGCAAATATCAAAGCTAAATTTGAAGGTATTGTACAATTTGAAGACATTAAAATTATATCTGCCACCAACAATGAAGGTGAAAATGTGGATATCATTTTAGGTCGTTCAGGTGAAATTAAAATAGTTGATAACAACAATAAAGTATTGATTTCAAACCACGTACCTTATGGATCATTCTTAAAAGTAAAAGAAGGTCAAAAGGTAGCGAAAGGGGAGGAGCTTTGTAATTGGGATCCATATAATGCGGTAATTCTTACCGAATTTGATGGAACAGTTGAGTTTGATGCTATTGAAGACGGTATTACTTACAAAGAGGAATTTGATGAACAGACTGGTCACCGTGAGAAAGTAATAATAGAAACAAAAGATAAAGCTAAAAATCCTGCTATTATTTTAACTTCTACTAAGAATGAAGCTAAAGTTTACAACTTGCCTGTTGGTGCTCACTTAGTGGTAGAGAATGGTGATAAAATTAAAGCTGGTCAAGTTTTAGCAAAAATACCTCGTTCTGCTGGTAAAACTAGAGATATTACGGGTGGTTTGCCACGTGTTACAGAATTATTCGAAGCGCGTAATCCTTCTAACCCCGCGGTAGTATCTGAAATTGATGGTGTTGTAACGTATGGTGGTGTTAAACGAGGCAATCGTGAAATATACATTGAATCAAGAGATGGAATTAGAAAAAGATACATGGTGCCTTTGTCTAAACATATTCTAGTTCAAGATAATGATTTCGTAAGGGCAGGTATGCCTTTAACCGATGGCGCAATTACTCCATCAGATATTTTAGCTATCAAGGGACCAACTGCTGTTCAAGAGTATTTGGTGAACGAGATTCAAGAAGTATACAGATTACAAGGTGTTAAAATTAATGATAAACACATTGAGACTATTGTGCGTCAAATGATGCAGAAAGTAGAAATAATTGAGGCGGGAGATACTAATTTCTTACAAGGACAGGTTATTGATAAGTTTACCTTTAGAGAGGAAAATGATACCATTCTTGATAAGAAAGTGGTAATGGATGCCGGTGATTCTGCTAATTTAAAGCCTGGTATGATCGTAAGTGCTAGAAAACTTAGAGATGAAAATTCTAATTTGAAACGCAAAGATATGAAACTTGTGGTGGTGAGAGATGCAGAGGCTGCTGTTTCTAGACCTACATTACAAGGTATCACTCAAGCGTCATTAGGTACTGAAAGCTTTATTTCGGCTGCATCTTTCCAAGAAACTACCAAGGTATTGAGTGAGGCGTCGATAAGAGGCAAAACTGATAACTTACTTGGATTGAAAGAAAACGTAATTGTTGGGCATTTAATACCAGCAGGAACTGGCTTAAGAGAGTACAATGATATCATTGTTGGCTCGCAAGAGGAATATGATGCATTAGTTTCTTCAAAAGAGGCGTTTAATAGCAAAAAGAAAGAGTTGGTTCAAGATTAAGTATGAATTAACTTCAATCAAGTTAAATAAAAGAAGGGCTGTCCAATGAGGGCAGCCTTTTTTATTTAACCCTAATTTTGGGAAAATTAATCTTTTAGGTATTTTTAACCCAAATTATTTTTTATACGTTCTTGTAAGACGACCTATTAGGTTTAAATAAAAACCGGTAAAAACTGAAGTTCCCCAAATAAAAACTTGACAGATTTTAAATTGTGTGTTGGATTTCAACGTATTATTCATTGGAATTATAACTTACTGAAAATAAAATAGATAAGTTAACCTTTAGGATAATTATTTGGTAGGATCAAAGATTATTTTAAAGTTGTTCATTTAAAACATTTTCACCAGGAATAATGTTGACGTTAAAATGGGTTAAACAAACCAAGTTTTTATAATAAACCCAATAAATGCAGCCAAAACGATTATTAGGGGTTCATTTACCCATTTTATTTTTAACAATAATACCATAGAGATCACAGCAATAAGTAGGGTATAGATATCCACAATGCTTTTTAAGGCAATGACACCAACTGCGCCAGTGAGAGCTCCGACAACCGCCGCGGTTATACCCTCTACAAAATACTTTATTTGGGTATTTGAGGCTATTTTTTTAAAATATGGTGCAGGTAGGACTGTAAATAAATAGCAGGGTAAAAAAGTGGCAAAAGCAGCTACCGTAGCACCAGGAATTCCTGCTATTAAAAAACCAATAAATGCTACTGTAATTACAACAGGACCTGGACTAATCATTGCCACAGCCACAGCATCTAAAAATTCTTGTTCTGTCAGCCAATGATTTTCATGTACTAGTCCTCCATGCAAAAATGGCACAATGGCTAATCCACTGCCAAATACAAATGCGCCAGCTTTAAGGAAAAAAATGGCCAATTTAACTAGTTGATGGCTATTCCAATCAGTTAATGCAAACAGGTCTAATAGTACTACGTTGTTGGCGTTGTTTTTTAAAAAATTTGGGGATGATTTTATAAACATATATATAACACCAGCAAGCAACATAATTAGCACTTCTTCTGATTGGGTGATAAAAGTATAAACCATGGAAACTATAAAAAATAACCATAATAACCATTTATCCTTAAATGCATTTATTTCAATTTTACTAATTGACTTGGTGGTAAGCTTGTAACAACTAATTGCTATAATTCCAATTACTGCAGCTCCAACTCCATAAAAAATTGCCTGCATCCACGGTAAGCCTCCAAAATATCTATAAGTTAGACCAATACAAACTACCAATACAAAAGACGGCAATACAAAAGCGATTCCAGTTAATGTAGCTCCAATAACTCCATAGTGCGCGTATCCTAAATAAATTCCAAGTTGTGTAGCCATTGGCCCTGGTGCTAGCTGAGATAACGCAAGTCCTTCTTTATATTCGGCTTCAGATATCCAAGCTTTTTTTTCAACTAAGTCTCGGTGCATATAACCGGCTAAAGCGACAGGTCCACCAAAACCTAAGCTGCCTAGTTTAAAAAAATACCAAACTAATTCTTTTAATGAATATTGTGCCATAAATTGTTTATTGTCTACTAAATATATAGATAATATAAAATTATGTCCGAAGAACCAATTTACCAATTAATAAATTGTTTATTTTTGTAAATGCTAGCTGGTTTTTTGAAGATATTTGAAAATAATACCACCTTGGGTTATAGGTTTATTTTTTAAAACCAAGAAGTAAAGCTTTTTATTTTATCTTCCTCCTCTTGGGCCGCCTCCTATTCTTGGGGAAGTGGTTGCTTTTGTTTTAGTATCTGTACTCACGATAGGTACCTTTATTTTATCTTTGGTGCTCAACCCAGCCAATACTTCAATATTAATCCCATCAGAAATACCAGTTTTTAAGAGACGCTTTTCAAATACTTGTGGCTTAGTTTCTACCTCTACATAAGTACTATCCTTGCCAAAAAGAAGTAAAGATTCTTTTACAGCCAATACCTTACTTTTCTTTTCAAGCACAATATCTGCATTGGCACTATAACCAGCCCTTATAAATTCACCTTGCTTGAGTTGAAGTTTAGCCTTAATTAGAAACTTAATAGCTCCTTCATCTAAGATACCCTTTGGAGAAATAAACTCAAGATTAGCGTCAAAAGATTTATTGTCAATTGCGCCTATGGTAAGTTTTAAAGGCATTCCTACCTTGATTTTGCCCACTTCAGATTCATCAACCTTGCCTTCAAAAACCAGATTGTTCATGTCTGCTACACTGCACAAGGTGGTGCCTTCATTAAAATTATTTCTTTCTATCACCGAGCTTCCTATTTTAACAGGCACGTCTAGCACCATTCCGTTAACAGTAGAATACACGAGATTATTAGATTGTCCCTTTTTAGTAGCACCTTCTTTCACCAGTTGAAGATTGGCATCCGCAGCTTCAAAATTTTCTTTTTTTAGATTATAGTCAACTAAAAATCTTCTATATTCTTGCTCCGGCACTACTTTGTCATTGTATAATTTTTCATACCGTTCTAATTCCTTTTTGGCCTGTTCTAAGTTTACCCGAGAAGTTGCTAAGTTGGTTTCTGCGTTGTTTACAGTAACCATGTTTGGTACAATTTTTATTTTGGCAATAAGATGCCCTTTTGAAATAAACTGCCCTGCTTCTACATATATTTCATCAATAACGCCAGAGGTTTGAGGTTTTACATTTACCTCTTGTCTAGGCACTACAGATCCAGTAGCCACCGTTTTTCTACTTATGTCAATATACTCTGGCGAGGCAAGCTCAAATATCACAGGTTTACTTTGTGACTTTTTAATTAAAAAAAAGATGGAATATCCGAGCAATGCTAAAAATATGATTGCAGAAAAAATTCTTATATAACTCTTCATAAACTCATTATAATATTTAACAATGATACTCTTAGAAAACTTTGTTTGAGTGCTATTTACTAATCAGTTCGTAATGCTTCGATGGGTTTGATGAGTGCTGCCTTACGAGCAGGGAAAAATCCTGCAAGCGCACCCGATACAACCAAAATAAGCAGTGCATAAAATATGGTTAAAATGTCAACATCGGGATTACGAAAAAATGGGGGCTGACTAGGTAGGTTATTTAATGCTGATTTAACCGTTTCTATCAAGCCAATACCCAATACCAGGCCAAAATATCCCGCAAAGGAGGTAATAACTATGGATTCTGTAATAATTTGACTCACAATAGAGCCTGGTGTAGCCCCCAATGCCTTTCTAATTCCAATTTCTTTGGTTCGTTCATTCACTATAATTATCATAATATTACTTACGCCAACAATACCAGCAATAATGGTAAAAATACCAATCACCCACACAAAAATTTGAATACCAGTGAACAATCCTTCAAACTTTCCCACCTCCTTAGCAGAGTTCCAAGCGCCAATAGCACTCTTATCTTCGGGCGATACGCTATGTCTTTGGGCTAAGTAGGCCAGTACATTTTGTTCGAGCCAAGTGGCATCTACACCATCTTTAGGATTAATGGCAAAGCTAGTCACTCGATTGGTGTTATAAGTGCGGTGTAATGTAGTAAGTGGAATATATATTTTTTCAGCATCGTTGCGGCCATCACCACCAGAACTGATAGGCTCAAATACACCGACTACTTGAAAATAAACACCTTTTATGGAAATATATTTGCCAATCGGTTCTTCAATGCCAAACAAAATATCCACTACCCTTGTGCCTACTACAGCAACTTTTCTACAATCTTTGATATCATTATCGTTGAGAAATCTTCCAGAAAGAATATTTACTGCCCTTATTTTGTTAATATCGGGATAATCTCCGCCTACTCTAAAAGAACCATTTTTTGTTTGGTAATTAACCGTATAATCACCAGGAAGGCTTGTACCAGGCGCAATATAATTCAGCTCAGGAATATCGCGTTTTAAAGCTTCGTAGTCATCTAAGTTAAAAATAATCTGCCTTCCAGGTTTTAATCCGTTATAAGGAATGGTAGTTTTGCCCGTCCAGATCCAGATACTGTTTTTAGCCAAGTTGCTAAACATACTATAGACGCCATTTTCTAAACCTTTGCCAGAGCCCAGTAAAAGTACCAACATAAATATGCCCCAAAAAACACCAAATGCAGTGAGTGCTGTGCGTAGTTTATGTTTGCTGATGGTAATATAAATCTCCTGCCACTTATCTAAATCAAACATTCAAAAGTATTTAAAGAATTGCGAGGTGATAGTAAAAAGTTGAATTATCAAACAAGTTGAACTCTCAACAGAACTAATTTTGTCAAAGTTCAACTTTAATGGACGGTGCCAACCAAATGGTTAGTAAAATAAATCTATTAAAGAAATATTTTTAGGCTACGTTAACGGCCTGTACAGAAGTAATTTCTGGCACAGCCCTTTTGATAGCGTCTTCTACCCCAGCCTTTAAAGTCATGGCAGACATAGGGCAAGAACCACAGTTTCCCAACAGTTCAAGTTTAACCACCATTTGGTCAGTCACTTCTACAAGTTTAACATTTCCTCCATCAGCTTCTAAATAAGGCCTGATCGAATCAAGTGCTGTTTCAACACGTTCTAATAACTGTATCATTATGAATTATTTGGATGCTTTACTTCTTATAACTTAATTTCTACCTTTTTAGTTTGTGCCAAAGATGCATTCCTAATGGCTACTTGTTGTGCCAATGCTTCTGCTACATTTTCAAATGCTTCGGCAATAACACCCTCTGTCATTACTGCGGGATGTCCGCTGTCTCCAGCCTCTCTGATACTTTGCACTAATGGTATTTGGCCAAGATATGGCACTTTGTTATGATCAGCCAACTTTTTACCTCCATCTTTGCCAAAAATATAATATTTATTATTTGGCAATTCTTCTGGTGTAAAATAGGCCATATTTTCAACTACACCTAATACAGGAACATTAATTTGTCCTTGGCTAAACATGGACAAACCCTTTTGAGCATCTGCTAAAGCCACCTTTTGCGGGGTAGTAATGATAACTGCACCTGTAACAGGTACTGTTTGCACAAGTGTAAGATGAATGTCGCTTGTGCCTGGCGGCAAATCAATAAGTAGATAATCTAAATCGCCCCAATCACAGTCTGTAATAAATTGTCTTAAAGCAGTGCTTGCCATAGGACCACGCCATACTACAGCACTTTCAGAAGGTGTTAAAAACCCAATAGAGATAAGTTTAATACCATATCGTTCAACAGGAACAATCCAGTTTTTGCCATCACGCTGCACAATCATTGGCTTTTCTGCTTCACAGTCAAACATTACAGGTATAGATGGCCCAGAAATATCTGCATCGATAAGGCCTACTTTAGCCCCAGATTTTTGTAATGCCACCGCCAGATTGGAAGTAACAGTGGATTTACCCACACCACCTTTGCCTGAAGCAATGGCAATTATATTTTTAACTGAGGTTAAAATTGGCTGATTGCCTGTTCTGCCCCAGGTAACATCAGCGGTAAGTTTCACTTCTACTTCATAATCATCACCAAGTTCAGCTTTAACCGCCTTAGTGCAATTATTCTTTATTAATTCCTTCAGCGGACAGGCTGGTGTGGTTAATACCACTGTAAATGTCACTTTTTTATCTACTACTTCAACATCCTTAATCATGTTAAGCGTTACTAGATCCTTTTTAAGATCTGGCTCCTCCACAGTGGATAAGGCCTTTAAAACCCGTTCTTTCATTTATATTTATTTAAATATATCAGCCTTTATTGTCAACATTTGCACTGGATTCGACGGGTCGTTGCTAAATACCGTCACTGTTTTTATATTAAGACCTTCTTTTCCTTTAGGGTCAAAAATAACCTTAATATTTGTAGATTCCCCTGGTTTCAACAGATTTTTATCAGCTTCAGCCGTTACACAAGGGCAACTTGGTTTGGTTTTTCTAATGATTAAGTTTTTTTTGCCTATATTAGTTATAAGAAAAGAGGAGGTAACAGGGGCACTATCGCCAATTCTACCCAAGTAATTTTCTTTTTTGGCAAACCTTGCTCTAGGCGCCCTTAATAATTCTTGTGCTGTTAGTACAGGAAAATATTCTTCAATGGTGGCGTAAACATTTAGGTTTTTGATTGGATTGGGCTCGTTGGTATATAAAGACACAAAATCATTCACAAAACCAAAATCTCCTTTTTTCATACCGTCGTAAGTGATAATCAATTTAGCTTTGGTTTTTGGCTTAATCGAATCAGGTTCTACCATCACATGTATATGAGGAGGTAAATGCATACTGTCCTGAAATACAATTATACTGTCGCTATCGTTATAAATCGCAAATTCTTTAGTAATTGGCTTATCTGTAAGCACTGTTCCCATATTTATGCTTCTGCTTAAGAGTCTTATTGCACCATTTTTTTCTGGCAACTCATCTTCAATAGTGGTAGGCATGGGTACAACTACGCCCATGATGGTTAGCACTTGTACACCAGGGTTGGTGTTAGTAACCACAGTTATTGTTTTATTAAAAGCACCTGGTCGGTTTTTAGAATTAAAGCCAGCTTTAATAACACCAGTTTTTCCAGGCATGATGGTATCTTTGTTCCAAGAGGGGGTAGTACAACCACAAGAAGCTTGAACTTTTTGAATAATTAAAGGAGCGTTTCCCAAATTAGAAAAATTAAAAACACACTCTACTATTCCCTCAGTTTCCTTAATGGTACCGAAATCATAGGTTGTTTTTTCAAATTTAATTTCAGCCTTTCTTGAATTTTGTGCGAACAAAAAACAATGAATTAAAACAGCTACTAGAATAAGGAATCTCGGCATAAGTTAAGATAGTGAAAAAACATCCAAAATTAGTTATTAACTATCCTTTAGCAAATATTTATTTAAAATGATTTCAAATTATGGCTGCTTCAATTTGTTTAGTTATATGTTATGAATTATGAAAAGAATAATCTAATTTGGCAAGATAGTTAAACAACAAAATTTGGGGTTCTACTTACCTAATAATATGAAAACCAGAAAAATCTTAATTAACATCCTTGTACTAATTCTGTCTTTATTTTTCTTCCAGATGTGTAGATTAAATAAAGAAGTAAAGCCTACGTATAATCCTAACAGTTTTATTAATAAATGGTTTTTAGACGGAGTGGTAATTGATTTTGGTTATACCATTTTAGAACAAACCAATTCACGAACTTTTGATTTGCAACAACAAATTAATAATACAACAGGATGTTTAAAAACTCAATACTACGACTTTAGACAAGATAGTGTGTTGTTTCAAGGTAACTCTGATCAACTTTGTACCGACTCAACCATTGGTAAATGGCACCTAAACACCAAAAAAGATAGTTTGACCATATCAAATATCACCTTTGTGATACCAAACTTTGTTTTTGTAGAACTTTTAACATTACCATTGGATACTAACCAACAACTACCAGTAAAATTTAAGGTTAACAACTTAGGCGAGGCATCTTTAGAACTTGAGAATTATCGTAAAACCACCCTTACTAAAGAAATTTGGGATAAAGATCCAGATTTTTACAATGGGTTGTTCCCAGGGTTTTATACACTTTTACCTTTTGGATACCAATTTAGAACTAAATACAGGTTTATTACTCGGTAAATAATTATACCATTAAAGTAATTGCTTGAATATTAGACAAATTAAAAGTATAATCTTTGTGCAAAAGTCTGCTATATATTGCCCAACCATTTTATTTCACGAACTCCCGTTTGTGAAGCCTGATATCGAGCTAACACAAATAAATAATCAGAGAGTCGATTAAGGTATTGTAAAATCGTTTCATTTACCTTTTCCATTTCTTGCAACCGAACAATCGCCCTTTCAGCTCTTCTGCAAACACATCGTGCGAGGTGTATTTGCGCCACTTCTGCACTTCCCCCAGGTAAAATGAAGTGTGTCATGGTTGGAAGCAGTGTTTGCATTTCATCGATCGCATTCTCTATTCTTGTCACAGCTTCAAGGGGCAATGACAATCCATGGGTTGGTTTTTCGTATTCGGAGGCCAACATAGAGCCAATTACAAACAAACAATTTTGTGCACTCTCGAGTACGCTCGTATTGGTACCTTTCATAAATGCTAATATTAACCCAAGGTGCGCGTTGAGCTCATCTACATCCCCAAATGCTTCAATTTTTGTGTGGGATTTTGAAAGTATTTTACCACCAATTATTGCAGTTTCTCCTTTGTCTCCTGCCTTTGTATAGATTTTCATGATGCAAAATGGATTAATTATTTCCAATTAAAAGAACTTTCTATTTTCTTTTTGGTATTTACAAATGTTGTATTGAATTGTTCAAAATCACTTTTGCTAGTAAGTGACTTGATTTTTTCAAGGGTTTCATTGGCATACGAATCTAAGTTTATCTCCAAAGCCATTAAACAATAAGCTTTTTGAATCTCAATTCCATATGGATTTAATAATACCGCATCTAAAAGGGTGTTATAAGCTACCTCATTCGTTTCATATTTTTTTAGAAAATTAGCATAAGCTAAAATCAAGGGTTGATGTAAAGGTAATTTTACAATAGCCTCTTTGTAAATCTTTTGAGATTCTTCTTTCTTGCCAGTAAATTCAAGAGCAACAGCCTTATAAAACAATCTTTGAGATTCATCCTCCTGATTGAGGGCAACAGAATCGACCATGGTTAATAAATTTTTATAATCTGCTAGTAACCTAGTTAGTTCCAATCTTAAAATATTTACTCTGTTTTCATCTTTTTTGCTAAGGTCTTTGGAGAGTGGTATAAACTTAGCTTTGGTAAGATTCTTCGTATTTATATAGTGCGCTAATAATAATACCGAGGCTTGTTTTCTTATTTCTAAATCCGTAATGCCATCGTACACTGCTTCAAATTCGCCTGTAGTCAAGTTTGTTTTATTGGTTTTGAGATAATCAAGTCTATCATTGTCAGTTGCGTTTGTTTTTAACTTGAAATTAGAATCTATAATATGTGCTAGTTTTCTTTCAGTTTCGTCAGGCGAGTTTAATAATTCCTGCAACATTGCAAGGCCATTTTCTTTTTGTCCTGCAGTCAATACTGCCATGACTTGATTAATTCGGCTAGTAGTGTTTCCGTTATCTAAAGCTTGGTTAAAAAAATCAGCGGCTAAGAGCGGAGCATTGTTTTGTAAGCTCCATAAACCCAATGTATTAAAATAAAATCCTGCTTTGCTAGAATTTTCTTTTTGCAAATCAAACAGTTCTTTAAATGCCTCTCTACGATTACCTGAATAATATTTTTTATAAGCCTTTAATAATCCAAGTTCGTTGGTGAAAATTGCAAGGCTGTCGTTTTTAAGATAATTTGAAGTGAATGAATCAAATATAGTATCTATTGTTGTGAGCGCACTCATTCCAAAATTATAATGATAGGCCAATCGATCTATTTTACCAATTGTGTCAGCAACCGCTGGATAGATATAGCTTGGAGAATAGGCTTCTTTTCTCATTAGGCTAATGGCTATCTTATTGGTTTCTAAAGGTAAATACGCTGAATTTTCGTTAAAATAATCAGGCAATTCTTTTACTAATTTTTTCTTGATAAGAAACGACAACATATTTGTTTTACTCACCTCAACACTGCCCCCAAGTGCTTCGGCCCTATTAAGAAAATGAAAAGTTGAATCCAAAATATGTGTTTTAGTAAATACAACACCCAGATTATTATACAACTGGGAGCTTTTAGGAAATTTAGTAATTCCTTCGTGCAATGTTTCGATTGCGCTGTAAGCAAGACCCACTTTAGAATAATTATATGCTATACTTGCATACAATTGCTCTGTTTCTTCATTAAGTTGAATTTTTTTATAGTGGTCGGCAGCGTCTTCATACCTACCATTAGTTTCTTTTAAAGAAGCATAGGCTAAATTAGATTTTTCAGTGATTGGGTCATGAAATAGCGACTCCTTTAAAAACTCCTCAGCTAACAAAATATTTTGCTCTTCTAAATATACGTCTGCAATACCAGCGGCGTATCCAGCCTCTGTTTTGTATATTTGTTTAAAATTCCCTTTTACCAACAATCCTGTAGCCAAAACCAAACCACCCACCCTAACCAGATGTACTGGAAATCTATTTATTTTTAGCACTACTTCATAAACTTTTAAGTTACGATTGATATAGGTTGAAAAATTAAAAATTACATATATCAAAAACATACTACCAATGGCCAAGTGGCTATAAAGGACAGCATCTCTGAGGGTAGCTATCAATTGGTCGTTGTTAGTGGCTACGCAAAAAGCGATGGTTGCTATAGTTGTAATGGCCATACCCAAATAAAATATAGCACCATAAGGAGCAAAATCCATCATGTTGCTAGTAGCTTGAAGACGCATTTTATAAGTCCAAACCCCTACAATAATTGAAACGAAGAGCAATAAAAATTCATCAATGTATAGTAGATCCCAATTAACAATACCTGTTTTTTTACAATACATGAGGGCTAAGTTGCCTAGGTACAATAGCGAGATAAGTACGAAATTCAAAGAATTGGACCTGCCGGTAGCACTTTTACTAGAGGTTATGATATATAAGAAAAAGAAAATTAAATCAAATGCAATAAGAATTATGAACACAATGGACAATGCAAAAGGCACATAAAGACCATAGTTACTTAAATACAAGATTGGGTTTTGAACATAAGCACCTTTAACAATTACCAAACCAAGTACAACAGATAACGCTAAAAAGGATAAAAAACGAAATAAAAAATCAACATGGGAATAAAACAAATTAAAGACAACGTTTAACCCAATAAATAAGACAATAGAGGCAATCAAAAAAATGTTTTTGGTATCTCCAAAAATAAATAACAGATCAAATTTAAAAAAGGTTAAGGCTAAAATAAACATGCCAAGAACAGCATAGTACCACCAAGTACGGAAGAAACTGGCTGCTGTAATTAAAATATTAAATGCCAAAGTAGTAATCAATACAAAAATAAGTGAAGCATTGGTATTAACCCGGTATTCACCAATTTTAAATTGTTGGGTAACATACATGATGTCTGCCTCTATGGGAAACTCTAAAATACCTTCTGTTACCGTTTGGGTGGCAACGGGTAGGCGCTCTATAGTGGTTGCAACATCCCATCCGGTGTGGTTAATAGCACGGGATGCAAGATTAAAGGCCAGCCAAAAAGTTGTCGTTAAAAAAAATGCAAATAGTAGGTAATAAAAATATTTTTCTTTTTTGGCCCAATCTTTCCAAAATATAAATTCTTCCATTTAAAAATACGCTTAATATTAACAATAATGGGCAAATTTAGGCATTTCTAACAAATACCACTTGTATTTTAATATTAAACAAAACATTATTTTAAACGGCTTTTAAGCTCATGTCCAAACTTTTAAACGAATGGGTAAGTGCACCTACTGAAATGTAATCAACGCCTGTTTTTGCTATTTCTACTATACTTTCCTCTGTTACCCCGCCAGATGCCTCTACCTCAAAGCGCTTATTGATCATATTTACTGCGGTTTTCATCATTTCCACAGACATATTGTCGAGCATGATTCTGAAAACACCGCCACAATTAAGCACTTCTTGCACTTCTTGTAGTGTTCTGGTTTCAATTTCAATCTTTAAATCATTCCTTCCAATATCCCTAATGTACTTATTGGCGTTATTGATGGCCTCAGCAATGCCACCAGCGTAGTCTACATGGTTATCTTTAAGCATGATCATATCGAACAAGCCAAATCGGTGGTTATGTCCACCCCCAATTAACACTGCCCATTTTTCCATCATTCTGAAGTTAGGGGTGGTTTTGCGGGTGTCTAATAGTTTAGCGTTTGTTGAACTGATTAATTTTACCAATTTATTGGTGTAGGTGGCAATTCCACTCATGCGTTGCATACAATTCAATACCAATCGTTCTGCCTTTAAAATAGATCTAGCATTTCCTTGTATGAAAAAGGCCCTATCACCTTTGATTACTTCCTTCCCATCTTTTATTTTGAGGTCAAACTGTAGGGTTGGATCTACCTTTAGAAAGATTCTTTCTGCAAGATTTATCCCTGCTATAATGCCATTATCTTTTACAATAAGTTGGGCTTTTTTCTGAGCTTCTTTAGGTACACCACCTAAAGAAGAATGATCCCCATCGCCCACATCTTCTGCAAGTGCGAGAGCAATAAAATTATTAATGGCAAATTCCGACAAATATTCCATAACTGAGCGTTTGATGAGCAATAAACTAAAAGAAACTGAAAATTGAAAGGCTGCTACGATTGAAAAGTGAAAATTTACTTTTACTTTTGATTGTTATGAAACTAATTAATCGCATTTATTCTACTTGGGTCACCTTCTGGTTTATCCTATTTTTTTTAATGCTTTTTCCTTTCTTTTACATTTTTTTACAAAATAAATCTTGGTATCCTGCAGCACATAACTGCAACAGGATATGGGGTTTTATGGTGTTTTTATTTAGTTTCATTTGGTTTGATCGTGAAAGGAGATTTAAACCAAACAAACAGAATAATTATGTATACGTGGCTAATCACAGTTCTTACCTAGATATTCCGACATTATATTTAACAATTCCCGGCGATATTTCATTTATTGGGAAGAGTTCTTTGGGTAAAGTGCCCTTGTTTGGTTATATGTATTCACGCTTGCATATACTTGTAGACCGAGCTAAAAAAAATAGTAGATACGATTCTGTATTAAGAGCCATGGCTAAAATAGAAACTGGGGGCAACGTAGTTCTTTTTGCTGAAGGTACCATACCTGCTGATGCCCCAGTGTTGGCGGAATTTAAGGATGGAGCATTCAGAATAGCCATTGAGAAACAAATACCGCTAGTTCCTGTGACAATTCCTTATAATTGGATAATTTTGCCCGACGATGGTAAGTTTTTGGCCAAGAGACATACCTGCAAGGTAGTTGTACATGAGCCAATTGATACCCAAGGACTCACCCTTGATGATATTGGTGAATTGAAAAACAAGGTTTTTAACATAATTGAAGCAGAATTAATAGCTCATTTAGGCGATGATTATAGACAAAGAAAAAGTAAAAAAGATAGCACACTTAGCCAGGCTGGAGTTTAATGAAGATGAAGAGAAAAATCTAATTGAAAGCATGAACAAAATCTTGGGGTGGATGGATAAGCTTAATGAGGTAGATACTGATAATGTGGAACCCTTGAGACATATGTCAGTAGAGGTAAATGTGTTGCGAGACGACCAAGTGAAGCCTTCGTTGGGACACAAAGAGGCACTATTAAACGCACCCAAAAAGGACTCTGACTATTTTAGGGTGCCCAAGGTATTGGAATAACATGTAATTTATTAATAAACTAAAACATTTTTGCAATGCAACACCTTGAAGAAAAGCTTGAAGCACTCATTAAAACACATTATCCACTGGCTGAGCCAGGCGACGAAGCGGTAGATAAATATTTACGAATCATCAAAGAAGATTATCATGTAGATTTGGCCAAAACCTTATTTGCTACATCTATCTGCTCTGATGACGCCAATTTTTCGGCAGATTTTAGCAAAGTATTGAGCAGACCTTTTGTAATGGGTGGTTTAGGTGGCTTGCCTTACACAGGATACACAGGCATGGTGGCTTATGCACATCACATCCCTGATAACGGACATGCCTTTATTTTTTATGGCCCACACATTGGTATCAATAAAGATGGTACGTTAGGTAAAATGCGTAGAGAAGGGCAGTCGCACGACACCAACTCTTGTGGAGCCCTAATGCTGGCACTTGAGCGCCTAACCACTGACGAGGACGAAGAAATTTACATTCCTTTTTCTTCTGAAATTGATTATCAACAAACCTTGCTGGAGCGCAGTTTAATGCCTTTTAAATATGAAATTGTTACTTCAGCATTTCCTAAAAAGGAAATTACTGATATTACTTACAATATTATTCATAAATTGGTGCATAAGTGCCTAGGTATGGCCAAAGAAGAATTTCATTGTAACAAAATAGTATTGTTAGGCGGTATCATTATAAACACTGACCCAGAATACCAAGATTACATAGAGATAAAAAACTTTGAAGTTTTAGAAACCTGTGACATCCATGGTATAAAACCTGCAGATGCACATAAACTACAAGCGTTTAAAGACTTATAAGAAATTTTTGGCTTATTTGCAGCTAAGATTCTGTCTAAAATTTATTGTTTAATTGATTGGTTATAATAAAATGCCCAAGGGATTGTTCTTGGGCTATTTTATTTCTAGCAACTACAAATTAACTTTGATAAATCCTTTTAATATTGCATAACTTATAGAAATATCAACATTGTGGTGAACTTCTTTTGAAGAACAGGCTTTTAATTGCTTTATAACGTCAATTTTTTCTGTCCTTTTGAATCAATCATTTTTAAATATCTAACTCACACAAATAGTTCATGTAGAATTCTGGTTATTTCGATTTTCTTATCGTTTACAACTTGATAAAGTATTATATGCGCTCTTGTTCGTAGACTATGAAGGTTACTTTTAACTTCTTCATATTCTTTACCAAGTTCAGGATTTTCTCGAATTTGTTAACAAGCAAATTCCAAACTATCATCATATTTATCAGCTTGTTTTTCAGAATAGTTACATCGACCCCATCTATTGTTGCTTTCCCTACAAAGGGATTAAAGTTGTTGTTTTATATCTGTCTTGGTTGTGATGAGTTGGGCTTTTACTAGTTGGAGAATGTCTATTAGACTTTGATCGAGGTAGTTGCCTTCATGCGCCTCTATTTGTTTTATGTATTGCAACGTTTGTGGCATAGAAAGGTAGTCGACCGAAGGTTTAATTTTGTGCAATGACTTTTGAATGAGATCGAGGTCTTTGTTTTGCTCTGCTTCTTCGATATTATGCAGGGCTTCTTCTACACTTGAAACAAATAGGGTGAGCATTTTTTGCACAAACTCTGGTTTGCCACGAGCGATGCTGTTTATTTTCGATAGATCGTATGTCATGGTAGTGGTTTTGTTGTTAGGGATATTTACGTTCTTTTGAAGATTTTTGGCAATTACTGTAAATAAATTCTTCTCTTCAAAAGGTTTGGTGACATAGTCATTCATTCCAGCATTTTTACACTTTTCTATTTCTGATTTAAAGGCATTGGCCGTGAGGGCTATAATGGGTACGTTTATACCCTTTTCACGAACTAATTGGGTAGCTTCAAGGCCTCCCATGATAGGCATTTGCAGGTCCATTAACACTATGTCGAAGTTTTTAGTTTGGAGTGCTTTTACTGCCTCTTCGCCGTTTTCCACTTCGGTAATTTGCATGTTAAATGGTTCTAAGGTATTGCAAGCTACCAATCTGTTCAATTCGTTATCTTCTACCAACAGTAAATGAATGTTGTGAAGTAGGTCGAGATTTACTTCTTCTTTATGCGTATGCAATGTCTCTTGATTTATGGGTAAAGAAATTTTAGTTTTAATAGAAGTGCCAGTTCCTTTAGCACTCTTTACCTCCATGGTGCCATTCATGAGGTCGATGAGCTCCTTTGTGATTACCATACCAAGACCTGAGCCGCCGAATTTACGGGTAATACTGAGGTCTTCTTGCTGAAATTTAGTAAATATTTTAGCCACATATTCGGGATCCATCCCAATCCCTGTGTCTAAAATTTCGAATTGAATTTCAGCATTGGTATGGTCGGTATTAGGAGAGATAGTACAAGAAATGCGTACGCCTCCCACTTCTGTGAATTTTATGGCGTTGCCTGTAAGGTTAATAAGTATTTGTCTAAGACGTGTTTCGTCACCAAGAACTACAATATCCTTATTGCCAATCACTTGAGTAGTAAGTGTGATCCCCTTTTCTGAGGCTTGAGAATCGAGTATTTTTCTCACGTCATCTAATAGAGTTGGTATTTGAAGCGGGAACTTCTCAAGTTTAAGTTCTCCTGCTTCTATTTTTGAGAGGTCTAGAATATTGTTAATTATAGAAAGAAGGTGTTGTGACGCTTTTTGTGCATTGGCCAAGAAGGCTTCTTGCTTTTTAGACAACGGTTCTTTGTTTATTTCACGAATCATGCCAATGACTCCATTGAGCGGTGTTCTTATTTCGTGGCTCATATTTGCCAAAAATGCTTCTTTAGCAGCTGATGCTTCTTTAGCTTTTATTAGTGCTTCTTCGAGCTCTTTCTCAAGCATTTTTTGCTCAGTGATGTCCATACAAACAACAATATTGCCTATTTTTTCATTGTTGTCGTTTTGGTTAGAAGCAATGCTAATCAGCCACCATTTATTATTGCTAGAGGCATCAAATATTTCTTTCTCAAATGAATAAATTCCTAGTGTGGTAATTGCCTCTTTATTGTATAACTGGCTTATTATTTTTTGGATTTCTGATTGTTGGTTTTGAAAATCTGTTAAGTTGGCCATGTGCTCAAAACATTGGTTGTGATAGGTTACCTCACTGTTCATGTTTATTTCCATCAGACCAATATTCATATTAGCTATGATATTTCTGTATTGTTCCTCTTGTTGTATTAATTGTAATTCCTTTTGCTTGCGCTCACTAACATCGCGCGAGTTTGCTACTATAAATCCATTTTCGCCAACCTTGATGTATTTAACAGTTACTTCTACTGGGAATAGCTCCCCATTTAGTTGATTTTTGTTGATGCCTTCGATAGTAAGAAATTCTACATTTTTTAGTTCTTGCACATGGTCTTGCCAAGTAGTTTCCTCTGAAAATATTTTTTCAAAATCGCTTACATAATACTGGTTACAACTTTCAGGTGATATGCCCAAGCGCTGAGCTGCGATATGATTTATGTAAAACAACCTACCATCTTCATGGGAAACTTGTATGGCATCTGATGAATTATTGATAAGGCTTTGAAAAAGAATTAGTTGTTCGTTCGACGACTGAATTACCTGCTTGGCTAGTGTGAGTTGCCTTTGTTCATTTTCTAAGTGTTTCTTCTGTTTTACTAAGCGCTGCTCAGATTCTCGTAGTTCTGAAATGGCTATTTCTTGGTTTTTAAGCACGTGAAGCATATCAACGGTGGCGTCGTGAGCTGCAAAATCCGATATGCTTAGGTTTCTGGTTAAGATCTCGTCGGTACTATTAAACCAAGGCGTGGATGCAAAAATGTATAACTTACCTTGATTAAGCTGTGCAAATTGACCTTTAAGCATGATGGTATTGTCAAGATTACATTGCAATACGACCAAGTGATTTTGCAACTTAATTATAGATTCTTCATCTAGTGATTCACCTTTAGGCCTAAATAAGATAAATTGATTTGATAATTCTGAGTGAATTTTTAAAGTCGGGAATAGTTTTAAAAGACTTTTTCCGATATGTTGTATTTTAGAGTGGTTATCAAATAAAATACAAAATGGAAATAGTGATTCTAATTCATTAAATAATATATCGGATTTATTAATTAACTCCATGATACTCTAAATATTTCATGTGTAGACCCGTCATCTCTACTTTGAATAAGTTCTATCTGGGTTTCCTTATTAAACAATTTTGAAAGCCCTTGTAGCAACCCTCTTACAAATTCTTGTAATCCCAATCTTTTACTATGATAGTGCACATCAATACTATTGCTTGTTTTGTTACTTATCTTAAATTCAGGAGGGGTAAGTTTCGGATACATTAACATAATCCTTGTATGAAAATCAGGAAGGTGCTCTAGAAAATCTATCAATGTGCTTCCTCCTGAAAGAAGAAGTGATCCATATTTTTCTTTGGCCGTTTTTAGTATCCACCATTCGCCAAAAGCAATTAGTACTTCGCTCAATGTAATATTCATTTCTTGGGCAACTGCAACTGCAAGTTTGTAAGTTATATCATCGTCATATGGCTCGGTACTGATAAAATATTCTACATCGATTCCACTTCTTTCTTTAATAGCCTCCCATTTATCTTCACCAAAATAGGCAGTAACTAGTTCTTCAATGGCCTTATTTACAATACCATACATATATATTGGGCTTAGTTCAGTAAAAATTTTATTGCGTTTATATGCTCCTATACGATTCTAACTAGGGCTTGTTTTATAATTAATTAAAAATATAATAAATAAATCAAAGATTAACGCATGTAATAATTCTACGACTTTCATCCTATTTTAGGACATGTTTATCTGCTAGTTGGGGAAAGCTAAAGGGGGAAAGGAATATTTGCTTTGCGTCCTTGTTTGATCAAGGATTAATGACCTATCACTGCCATTAGATGTGTCGTAATCATTATATTTACACTAAAGGCTTCAATTATTTGTTGATAAAGATGTTGGGTTTGTAATTTACAAATGTGTTGAAGAATGGGTGTTATGTTGGAATTAAGCTTTAGACCAAACGGGAGAAATCATATACTTCTAACAAAGTGACCCAATGAATCAATATTATAATAATATCTAGTACTGTCCTTAGGAACTTGAATAATTTCTTCACCTGCTTCCTTAATACTGAAATTTAGGGAATCAATTTGTAGAATGCTTCCCTCCAAGTATACATTCATTTTAACATCCATGAAGTTGTGTACAGTTATTCTATCAACAATTGAATTAGACGAATCTAAAGAAATTATTTCTTCATAAATAGGGCAAATTTTTGGGCAATTCAAATTACTATACTTAAAACTAACTATTCGAAAAAGTTTTTGCACTTTCCAAACACGCTGTTCGTCAATCCGAATTCTTTCCAAAATATCCTTATCAAATATTTTTAAGACCAAGCTATCCAATTTGTATAAATCTTCCATTTCTTCATTTTGGTATTCGCTAGATATTTTCTTGTTAATTTCAAGAGCTTGGAGCTTAATGTTTGAATTTTTACTTTGATCTGAGATCTTAGTTTTTTCTTCTTTTGTCTGGGTGCATGATTCAATTGCAAAAATCAAATACAAGCAAAAAACTAATTTCATAAAGGTGTTAAAAGCTAGTAAATGTAAAGATCTCATATTTGATTTTATCCGTTATTGAAAGACTCATCCGTTGACTGTAACCAAGTCTATTACAAATATGGATCAAAAAGCCAAATTCATCGACACCCTCCTTATAAAACTTTGCTGAGGACTTCGCTATTTTTTTGCCCTTAGTGCATCAATCAAAAGCCAAAGTAGAACTAGTTTACGATGATCGTTATCTAGTTTGACTCAATCGTTATCTAGTTTCACTTTTTCCCCTGCTGGTTCTGACGTCCGTCGATGGACGTAAAAGCCAGCAGGGAAGATGAATTTTATTTTATAGATATCGAGGCTTAGTTTTTGGTTTTTCAACGGTAATAAAACTTGTTGATTCTCAAAAATTCACATTCTATTACAACTACTTTTTGATTTAACTATTTCAAAACAACAAGGAAAACATAAATTAATATTATTTAGACTAATTATAAATAATTTGTATTACTATCTTTGCGCCATGAACATTGTGAATGGCGGCATACAACTGAATTTCTCTGAAGTAAATATTCAAAAATCCTATGGTAATTACGCTAGCCAAGCTGACATTATTAAACTTTCCTACTTTCTTTCTGCCAAAGATTGCATATTCGAACTAGAATCGAAAAACTACACAATCGAAATTGAAATTTCTAAAAAGTATTTAGCTAAGTACCAATTCGATCATAATTTTAATTATTCCAATGCTTACCTGTCTTGCGCTACGCAAGAATGCCTTTTTGATTTATTGCAAAGCACGGAGGGCGATATTGGCAAAGAAATCTTTATAGAAAGCCGTGTTTTAGTTCTGTTATACCTGGCTCATAAAGGTATTACTAGCGGCCGCAGTTCTTGTGAAGGATGTGCATTACTTAGAAAACAAACAGAATATCAGACAATTAAAAGAGCCAAGGATTATATCCTCAACAACCTTTCTAATGCTATTACCATTCCCATAATTGCGCAAGTAGTAGGCACCAACCAAAGTTATTTAAAGAAATCTTTTAAAGAAGTATATCACCAAACCATCTTTGAATGTATTCAAGAGCATAGGATGCATAAAGCAAAATATTTGTTAAAAACCTCTCAATTATCAATTAGTGATGTGGCTATTGCAGTAGGCTATGCTTCTATAAGTAGCTTTAGCCAAGCATTTAAATCATTTTTTGGCTATAGTCCAACTAAAATACTCAACGAAAATATTTCGGATTACTAAAAATTATTTTCCAATTAATAAATTCTCTATCACGCAATAGTTACAGTTTTGCATCATTATTTATAATAAGTCTAAATTAAAACAATAATGATTAAATATTTTACATGCATTGCTGCCTTGGCCTGTTTTCACAGCGTGGCACAAATAACTACAGATTCGCTTATAGGAAAAGAATTGGAGGGTATCACAATTATTTCTAACGAAACAAGCTACAAGATTGATAGTAGTACCACAGTGTCTAAATTACCACTTAGCGATCTGGAGAATTCGCAAGTATACAATTCCATTTCAAAGCAAGTAATAAAAGACCAAGTTGTGACTAATTTGTACCAAGGAATGCAAAATGCAACGGGAGTAGCAAGGCTTTGGGAAAGTACTGGAAGAGGTGGTGATGGCGCTGAGTATTACAGTATGAGAGGGTTTTCCGTGCAACCTACACTTATGAATGGCATGCCATACCTTACAAGCGGCACTACTGACCCTATTAATATTGAGAAAATAGAAGTAATAAAAGGCCCTTCAGGCGCATTGTATGGAGGCAATATCATTTCTTACGGAGGCCTTATCAATGTAGAAACTAAAAAGCCATTTGAAAAAACCGGAGGTTCATTTGGATTGGTCGTAGGAAGTTATGGCCTCAATCGATATACGGCAGATGTAAATTTGCCAGTAAGCAAACAAGCTTTTGTTCGTATAAATGCTGCTTATCAGTACCAAAATTCTTTTCAAGATCAAGGGTATGGCAAAACCTTGTTTTTAGCTCCTAGTTTTAAATTTCTTGCAAGCAATAAACTCACCATACTTGTGAACACAGAGTTCTCAAAGGCCGAGAGCCCAAGTATTCCTATGATTTTTTTAAACAGGAATGCGCCACTTCAATATCCTTCAATAAAAGAATTTGAACAAAACTACTTCAGATCTTTTGGCAGCAATAGTCTTACCATGAAAAATCCCGGTTTTGCACTACAGGCACAGGCTCTTTATAAAATATCTCCAACATGGAGCTCCCAAACAGTTGTAGCCTCAGGAAATTCCAAAACTGATGGTTATTACCAATATCTTTATGATTTGGCCGATGGGCAAAATTTTGGAAGGTTTATTTCCAAAAGAAATGGAGAAACCACCTCTCTTGGTTTACAACAGAATTTTACCAACGATACAAAATTTGGTTCATTTAGAAATCGCTTGCTTTTGGGTGTCGATTATTTATACAAACGCATAGAGAACAATAGCACGAGTTGGGAATTATATGGCGGTGCCAATATACCCAAAGGAATTGACACAACCAATCTAAGTGTTCATGCAGTAGATAATGCACTTAAAAACTGGAGCAGTGACATAGCCGAAACAGAAATATATAGCGGCTACATAACTGATGTTTTCAATTTTAATCCTAAACTATCCGTTATGGCAAGCCTAAGAGTGGATAATTTTAAAGGCAAACCACAATATGCAGTAGATAATATCAAATCACAAACTACACTATCACCAAAGCTGGGAATTGTATATCAGCCTATTATCAACAAGGTAGCTCTGTTTGCCAATTACCTAAACGGATTCAAGAACCTAACCCCACAGCAAGTAGCTGATATTGACGGTAGTAATCCAAGACTAAAAATATTTGATCCGGAACAGGCCAACCAATGGGAGGCAGGTATCAAAACCAATATTTTAAAGAATAAAGTATCTCTCACAGCAAGTTATTACGATATCAAAGTGTCGAACAAAACTATGACAGATCCCAATAATATCAACAATACCATCCAAGGTGGCCAAGTAAAAAGCAATGGCTATGAATTCAGCCTATTGGCAAACCCAATTACCGGTTTGCAATTAATTGCCGGTTATAGCCAAAATGTAGCTAAAGTAACCAAAGATTTTGTTAGCTCTGGTTATTTAGGTCTTCGCCCTGAAGAGGCTGGTCCGGAGCGACTTGTCAACGTTTGGGCCAATTACAAGCTTCCTTACCAGGGGCTTAAGGGTTTCAATATTGGTATAGGTGGCAACTATGCCAGTGAGTATCTCACCCTGAATAGATCAAATATTGGCACTTTTACCCTACCAAGTTACACCGTCCTTAATGCGGTATTGGGTTACACCATTGGCGACCTCAACTTACAACTAAAAGCTAACAACATCACCAATACCAAATATTACATAGGCTGGAGCACCATTACACCACAGCGCCCAAGGGCTTATGCTTTGGCACTTAATTATAATTTCTAAGCATAATTCATCGTGACTAAAAAATATTTTAGACTAGTACACCTCTGGCTTGGCATTATTGTCGGGCTGGCGGTGTTTGTTATTGCCGTTACAGGCTCTATCTACACCTTTAAAACAGAAATTGAAAATCTTACACAGCCATATAGATTTGTACCCATTCAGCATACCCCAACGCTGCTGCCCAGTCAGTTAATGGCTTTGGCACAAAAAGCCCTTCCGCTAAAACACATACATTCAATATCTTATTTCAATAATAACCAGGCTTCTCAGGTACTATTTTACAATAAAGAGCCTAATTACCACTATACCATCTTTATAAATCCATATACCGGGCACATACAGCATATACAAGATGAGCAAAAAACTTTTTTCTACTATGTACTTCAAGGCCATATGTATCTGTGGTTGCCACAAGATATTGGCAGAATAGTTGTAGGAACCATTACAGTCCTATTTTTTATTATGGTTATCAGTGGGCTCATTCTTTGGTGGCCTCACAATTTGCATACCTTCAAAAATCGTATTCAATTTATATGGACTAAACAAACCAATATCAAACGAAAGATTTGGGATCTCCACAGTGTCACTGGTTTCTATACTTCCCTCATTTCTTTCATATTTATCATTACAGGCTTGGTTTGGGTTTTTCCCGTATTTGCATATTTTTATTATTTAGCTATTGGAGGTGAAAAAAGTATGTTTTACAAAGAACCCATCACGCAAGTAACAAACTATGTCACTTCGCAACCAATGGATGTTTTGTATAAATTAGAAATACAAAAAAAGCCACAATTTGCTGTTTGTGAAATACATGCCCCAGAAACAGATAGCTCATCTGTATTAATAGTTACAAATTCAGATTATCACACCTATTACAAAAACAATTACCAATATTACAATCCTTACACTTTGCAAGAATTGAATGTAACACATCTTTGGGGCAAATACCAAGATGCCCACACCGCCGACAAAATAATTAGAATGAACTACGACCTTCATGTGGGTGCAATTCTGGGCCTACCGGGTAAAATCCTTGTTTTCTTAGCAGGCCTTTGTATCGCTGGCTTACCCATTACCGGTTTATGGATATTCTTGGGGAAAAAGCGCAAAAAATAAGTGAAAGCATCTAAAAACTAATTTTTCCCTTTTTGCTTATCTCAATCGGATAAGGTAACTAGGAGACTGAAATTAAGACAATCTTAGAATACCCACACCACAATAGACTAATGACTGATGAGTTAGGCTAATTTTACGTTTTGATTAAGTAATTCTACATTAAAGTTTATTTTGGCATTCAAAGCTTTGAAAACTTTAATTATTGTTTCAAATCTCGCGTCTGTTAAACTGTTTTCAAGTTTAGATATCTGAGCCTTTTTAACACCAACTTATTTCCCTAGTTCTTCTTGGGTCAAATTGCGCTCTAAACGGGCTTGTTTAATCGCCTCGCCGAGCAAATCCAATCGCAATTCGTTTTCAAACGATTCACGCTTTTCCGTTCCAAGGTTGCCAATATGTTTATCGGTTAACTCTTCTAAAGTATATGTTTTTAATAATTGATTTTTCATTTTTCTCTCCTTTAATATTAAAATACAATTTCCTTAAATTTTCTGCTTTAGTTAAATCTCCCTGCGGGGTTTTGTCCTCCATGGCCTGTGGCACACAGGACATTAACTTTTCGTTCTGTGTGCCACAGACCGAGGAAATAGAACGAAGATAACACTTTGAACTTACACGTCACCCCACCATTGCGCAAACATTTTGTTAGCGGTAGTGCTTTTTGCTAGTCCAATTTTTAATTTAAAAACTGGTCTCTATACTCTGTTGGTGTCAGCCCTACCTCTTTTTTAAAAAGTCTCGAAAAATAAGGTGGATTTTCAAAGCCTAATTCGTAAGCCGTTTCTGCAACTGTTTTGTTGGTACTCATCAGTAAGTTTTTTGCTTCCATAACCAATGCTATGTGAATATGTTCTAATGCTGTTTTACCAGTTTCTTGCTTCAATAAGTCACTTAAATATCTTGGCGATAAACTTAATTTTTCAGCCATATACTTTACACTGGGTAATCCATTTTTTTGAAAACTGCCATTTTCAAAATAAACGGTTAGCTCATCTGTAAACTTTGAAACCGTCGTACCCGATAAGACTGCTCTATTTAAAAATTGTCGCTTGTAAAAGCGTTGAGAATATTTTAAAATAGAGTCAATATGAGTCAGCATAATGGATTTACTAAATTCATCTTGATTGTTATAATACTCTTGTTTTAATTTATAGAACAAATCCCAAAGTGTTTCTTCTTCCCTTGGCGATAAATGCAAGGCTTCATTTACTTCATAATCAAAGAAGCCATATTTTTTTATATCAGTATGTAATTGATGTTTAATTAAAAAATCTTCGTGAACATAAATCATAAAGCTTTTTTCAGCAAATACCAAATCGCTCATTTCTATAATTTGATTGGGCTTTACAAAATAAATAGAACCATTTTCGTGGTCATATTTTGTCTTGCCATACAGAATTTTTCCTGATGCAAGCTTTTTAAAGGCTATTTTATAAAAACCCAAGGTGTATTCCTTATAAGCAAAATCAATGCCTTTGATATCGTCAAGTGTCACTAATCCCAATAAAGGATTTTCAGGTGGAGGAAATCCGTTAGTGGTATAAAATTCAGTTATTGTTTTAAAATGCTTCATTTTTATATTATTTGATGATTTTATCTATACATTATAAGTTTATTGCACCTTGGCCTGAAGCGATTAAATAGGCTTCTTTTAATGCTTCTGAATAGGTCGGATGAGCATAAGAAATACGAAACATATCTTCGTCTGTTGTTTGGTAGTGCATGCCAATTACCGCTTGTGCAATTAAATCTGCGGCTCTTGGGCCAATGATATGTACTCCAAGCAATTCACCATATTTTGTATCAGATAATACTTTTACAAATCCATCGTATTCCATTGCAGCTCTTGCACGTCCACTTGCGGAAAAAGGGAATTTACCAACTCGGTACGATCTATTTTCTTTTTTCAATTGCTCCTCAGTAAAACCTACCGATGCAATCTCTGGCCAAGTGTAAACCACGTTAGGTATTAAGTTATAGTCAATATGAGGTTTTTGGCCGTTGATTGTTTCTACAACAAAGACAGCTTCTTCTTCCGCCTTATGTGCTAACATTGGACCCGCTATAACATCACCAATTGCATAAATGTTATCTTCGTTAGTTTTCAAATGATTATCCGTTACAATACGTCCTTTATCGTCGAGTTTAATAGATGTATTTTCAAGACCTAATCCTTCTGTATATGGCTTCCGACCAACTGCCACTAGGCAATAATCTACAGTTAGCGCATTATTTTTATCGTTACCATCGATATAATTGATAGTTACCGACGAACCATTGTTTTGGGCAGACTGTACTTTATGATTAAGTAATATTTCTATACTATTTTTAGACAGTATCTTTTTTAGTTCTTTACCTAGTTCTTTATCCATTGAAGGAATCAAAGAATCAGCGTATTCTAGGATAGATACTTTAACACCAATACGAGCGTATATTGAGGCCATTTCAACACCAATTACACCGCCGCCAATTATAGCCATAGATTTTGGTATCTCATTTAACTTTAAAGCCTCTGTTGAAGTAATAATACGGTCTTTATCAATTGCAACACCTTTGATAGTTGATGGTTTAGAGCCTGTAGCAATAATGAAGTATTTGCCTTTAACCGCATGGCTTGCACCATCGTTTTTAAGGACTGAAATTTCGGAGTTATTTACAAAAGAAGCTTTTCCTTCAATGATTTCAATCTTGTTTTTTTTCATCAGGTAATTTAATCCTGAAATGTTTTGATTAACGACACCTGCTTTGCGCTTCATCAATTGATCAAAATTAATTTTGAGGTTTTCAATGGAGATTCCATGCGTATCGAATTTTGTTTGTGCTGTATGATAATGTTCGGTACTATCAAGTAAGGCTTTTGATGGTATACACCCAACATTTGTACAAGTGCCTCCAAGTGTAGAATATTTTTCTACAATTGCTGTTTTGTATCCTAATTGTGCTGCTCTAATAGCTGCTACGTAGCCTCCGGGTCCTGACCCTATTACGACTATGTCATATATATTTTCCATGATTTATAAATTTTCAATTACAATTGCAGAAGCCCCACCGCCTCCATTACAAATTGAAGCGACACCATATTTGCCTTTATTTGGAATACCCGCAAAGATGGCACTTTGTCGAGCAGGTGACTGTCCGAGATTCGCGCTCAACACATTACCCATATAAACAGAATCAATGTTATTCGGATCAATTCCGGCGTTTAAATAAACGTCTTTAATTACTGTTGCACCTAATTCAGTAGCGGATAAGTGCGATAAACTCCCTAAGAATCCTCCTATAGGAGTTCTTTTTGCTGCTATGATATATACTTCTTTCATATGTTTAAATTTTATTTTATCTAATTTTTTATTTAATAATTTTTTAATCCTTGAAGAGACAAGAGACCTTGCTCAAATTTGGGACTTGTATTGGGATCTTATTAATGCATCAAATACTAAATAGTTATTCGCTTACCTATATCCATCCAAATTATATTATCAAGCTCCGTGCTGTGTTGTTCTTTTAGAACTTGCTCGGGATAAAAAACTGGTTCATCGCTAAGGTCAAAAGTACCGTAGTGCATAGGAATCCATTTTTTTGATTTGAGGTCTTTAAATGCTTTTATAGCATCAGAGGGGCTAGTATGAAGTGTTTTCATAAACCATTGAGGTTCATAAGCCCCAACACCAATCATGGCAATATCTATATTATAGTTATTACCAAATTCTGCAAAGTGTTGTCCATAACCACTGTCACTCGCGAAATAAATTGTCTTATTTGATTTTTTATCAGTAATCATAAAGGATCCCCATAAATTGATATTTGTATCCGTTAACCAGCGCCTTGACCAATGTTGACTAGGAAGGTAGTCAATAGTAACTTCTTTAGTAGTATTATACTGTTGATACCATCCAGCTTCTTGAATTTCGTTTTTTATGCCCCATTTTCTTAACAATTTTTCAATTTCTAAACCAGTTAGTATTATAGCTGAAGGATTGTATTTACATACTTGAATTATACTTTTCTTATCAATATGGTCTCTGTGATTATGTGAAAGTAATAGATAATTTATATTGTTTAAATCTGGTATTTCAAAAGGTACCTTAGTAAATCTCTTTAGAAATATATTTTTGGAAATAACCGGGTCAATCAAAAGTCGAATGCCATTCAAATCTATAATAAAACCAGCATGACCAATTGGAATAATGGAATTAGTGCTTTTATCGCTTATATTCTCCAATTGTTGCCAATTAAGCTGTGATGCCTGATTTTTTTTAAGATAGGCAAGAGGTTTGGGGGCACTCATCCAGCCAATTAAATCCTTAAGGTATTTTATATCATCACCAAATAAGTTAGTATATAATCCTTTATGATTAAGTGAATTGCCCTTCCAGTCTATTTTAGTAAAGGCTAAATTACTATTGTGTGTTTTTAAATTCATCATATTAAAATTTTATTTTACTGTAATAACTAGTTTTCTTTTAGCTCTGCTAACATCGAAGAGAGTTTTTTTGCTGATATGATATTTACTTCATTCATAATTTATATTTTCTATATTAAAATGAACTAAATTTATTTGAATATTTTTTCTACTAGTTTTTGAATTATTGGACCGATTATCAAAATGACTGGAATAACAATTAAATAAGCTGCGCCCCACGATTTTAACCAGATCCGTAAAAATTTTTCAGAGAAACCTATATTCAAATAAATTAATGAAAAGGAGATTACTGCTGTTGTTATAATTCCCATAATTAGAGCAAATGCTATTTTTTGTTTCATATTATCGAGGTATTTAAATATTATTGATTACTACATTGAAATTGTCTGCGCAACAATTTTTTTAGCGTTATTGCTTCAACAAATTGTTGATATTTCTTTATACCAGTTTAAATAACCTTGATATTCTTGAAAAATGCATGTCTTCATAAAAAACAGTAAAGTGAATGGATTTGTCATCGCTTAACTTTTCAAGTAACTCACTTTCTTTATCGGGAGAGGTTATGGCAAATTGTTCTCAATTGCCATTTCGCCGATTGATTTAAAATGTTTCATTCTGTTATTTTTATGAGGCAAAAATTAACGTAGAAAAAAACTAATAAGTCTTTCTGAATTTTTAGTAAAAGGGGCATGAAGCAGATCCATACCATTCCACCTCCCTTGTTCATAAATTCCTTTTGCATGGCTAAGTGTTCGAAAACCCTCTATGCCATGATAAGCCCCGATACCGCTTTCACCTACTCCACCAAAAGGTAGATCGTCTTGTGCGATGTGAGAAAATGTTCCATTGATGGTTACATTGCCAGATATAGTTCTGCTCAGCACCTTTCTTTTATCTGAATCATCATCTGTGAAAAAATACAGTGCTAAGGGTCTTGGTCGTGCATTTACATAATTAATGGCATCATCAATAGATTTGTAGCCAAAAACGGGTAATATAGGGCCAAAAGTTTCTTCTTTTGCAATACGCATTTCATCTGTTACACCCAGCACAATAGTTGGAGCCATAGTATGAGGGCGTTTTGAGGCATCTTCAGGACGAACGCCCACTTCCATTATCTTAGCTCCATGGGCTTCGGCATCATTAAGCAACTCCTTTAATTTGGTATATTGTTGGTCGTTTACAATTGAGGTATAATCATCTCCGGTTGGTCCATCAGGATAAGCCAATTTTACATGCTTATCAAAAGCTTTAACAAAAGCATCAACTTCACTCTCATGCACCAACGCATAATCAGGTGCAATACAGGTTTGGCCAGCACTTAGCAATTTCCCATATACAATACGATCCGCTGCTTTTTCCAGCGAATACCCTTTCGAAATTATCACAGGTGATTTACCTCCCAGTTCCAGGGTAACGGGCACGAGATTTTCGCTTGCGGCTTTCATCACAGCTCGCCCTACCGATGTACTGCCAGTAAAAACAAGATGGTCAAAAGGCAATTTGCCGAATGCCACTCCATCGCCATATACAAGCGCTACCTGCTCTTTTGGAAAAATTTCATCAAACATTGCAGCTATTACTGCATTAGTGGCAGGTGTAACCTTTGATGGCTTAAGCATTACCCGGTTTCCAGCTGCAATGGCTGTAACAACAGGCATTAACGATAAATTGATCGGATAATTCCAAGGTGCTATGACACCAACTACACCAAGTGGTTGGTACTCCACCCTTGCATTGCCAAATCGCATGTGCAATGCAACATGTCGCTTGCTGGGTTTCATAAAATTTTTAAGATTACTGCTGAGGTATTTTATGCCTTCAATGACACTTATAATTTCTACAATCGCAGTTTCGTGCTTAGAACGATGCCCAAAATCGGTATTTACCGCTTCTTCAATTTCTTTTCTCCTAGCAATCATTGCTAATTTAAATTTTTTCAAATCGGCTCGTCTTTGTTCAAGTGTGGGCGAGCCGTCATGTAAAAAAGCACTTCGTTGATTGGTAAGAATGGCATAAAGTTCTTCTGATGTTGGTTCTAAAATATTTGTGGTTGGCATAATCTTTTAATTTTATATTGTGAAGAAAAAATGTGTTTAGGACTGAAGTTGTTTGGCATTTCCTGCAGGATTTACCAATCTGTATGCTATTTTAGGAAACAGGCGATTGGCCAGATAAACCAATTTGGCGATGCCGACACGTATCGTAAAACGGTTGTTTTTTATGCCGAAAATCAATGCGTTTACCAATTTTTCCGGAGAGATTCCTTTTGTCTCAACGTGTTCTGTCATACTTGTTGCTACTACAGGCGGTACTAACTCAAATACTTTAACTTTACTACCCAGTATTTTTAAATGATCTCTCAATGACACTGTATAAAAGCGCATGGCCGCTTTGCTGGCAGAGTAGGTTGGGCCAAGATTTAATGGTACATAACTTAAAAGCGAAGAGGTATTTATAATGGCGCCTTCTTTCCTTGATTTCAACATCTCTATGAACAGGTTGTTCAGGCGGATCACACCAAGGTAGTTGATGTCCATTTCATTCTTAGCAAATTCAAAATGCTTTATATTGGCTAAACCTAAGTTTTGCGGTTCGCTCATAACACCAGCATTATTGTAAAGGATATCTATGCCTCCAAGTTCTTCAATCTTATAAAAAAGCAACTGGGCATCATCTGCGCTGGCTACATCACTTTTTATGGCAATAATTGCAGGGTATAGTCTTTTTACTTCGTCTAGTTTCTGCTGGTTCCTGCCGGTGATAATCACTTTTGCACCGTTGGATAAAAATTGTTTTGTTGCTTCAAAGCCTATACCAGCTGCGCCACCGGTTATCAATATTGTTTTTCCTTTTATTTCCATGATTTTATTCGTTAAGTATTTATAAATTGTTTGATAATGCTACTTTTTTTGTTTTCATTGCCTAATTAAATTTTCGTTATTGCTTCAATGAATTATTGATAGTTATTTATACTAGCCTTAATTGCCTTATTATTGTTGAAAAATGCATGTCTTCATGAAATAAGATAAAGTGAATATTTTTGTCAGTACTTAAGTTTTCAATTAGTTCTTTTTCTTTTTTTTGAGAAGTCATAGCATAATCGCTTAATAATTTTCTGAATTGAGGAACCGTATTGGATATTGCACTTCGAATGGATGTGATATCTTTCTCATTGATAATATCCTCAGGTCTGCTTCCTTTTTTGAATCCAGCAATATCGAAATCATATGTTGGAATTGAGAAAAAAGGAGTGTTCTTATATAAAAGCTCGTCTGTAACTACTAATATATGTCCCAAATTCCAGACTATATTATTATTGAATCCATTGGGAACAGTATTTAACTGCTCCACAGTAAGATTTTCTATTATCCGAAGTAGATCCCTTCGATAATTGTCCATTATTTCTAAAATGTCTGTCATATTACTTTATTTTAAGCTCTCTGATTTTACAACTCATTTATCAATTTAATCTTGTAGAAATTTCAATGCGCTTTTCACAAATTCTTCATTGTACTGGAAAATCCCACCATGTCCAGCATCTTTATATAGGATAATTTCTGAATTTGCAATGTTCTTTTTCAAAACAAGCGAATTGCTACATGGCACCATTTTATCATCTTCACCATTTACTATTAATACAGGCTGTTTAATTTTAGATAAATCTTGTGGTGCTTGTAAGCCCCAATTTTTGATAGCTTTAAGCTGATGTGCCAAATGTTTTAATTTTAGTTTTGTAACTCTATTTTCGGTTCTTTCTTTAAGTCTTTTTAGATAACTCTTTGCAGCTTTTTTTCCAATCTCGTTGTTATTAAAGAACAAATAGTATTTCTCATTTCTAAATGTAAACGTACCCTTCATTACATCTTTGACAACTACTGGTGTCATTTTGCTGATTCCTTCGCCACCAGCAGGACCAGTACCAGCAAGAATGGCTTTGCGTACAAGCTGTGGCTCACGGAGTAAAATCTCTTGAGAAATGAAACCTCCTAATGAAAAGCCAAATAAATCAACTTTTTGATAGCCAATTGCTTTAATAAAAGCTATAGCATCTGTTGCCATTTCAGCTACAGTTTTTGGCGTTACGCCACCTGTTGAGCCAATACCTCGGTTGTCGAAAATAATTACAGTGTGTTTAGTTGCCAATTCATCTATAATTTTGGGGTCGCAATCATCCATTGTGGCGGATAAGTGATTGAGGAAAATTACAGGAACAGTGTCGTTATTTGAACCAAGTTTACGATAAGAAAACTCTGTGCCTGCTACATTTACTGTACTTGTTTTTACATTTTTTAAGTTCATGATAGTATTATTCTGATTTGAAGATTGAGAAAAGAGATTGCCAACGAAGCTTATCATTAGCAAAGCCGATATAGTGAATTTTATCATTTTATTTTTATTTAGTCCTCAGAAGAGATGTTTGGAGGCATTAACTTATACATCACTGGTGTTACTATTCTTGCCAAAATGGTTGAACTTATCAAGCCACCAATTAGTACTATCGCTAACGGTGATATTTGAGGATTTGGATTCACAGCCAGTGGAATCAAACCACATATTGCGGTAACGGACGTTAACACTACAGGTAGAAAACGGGTTTCACCAGCAATTGCAATAGCTTCATCAATAGACTTACCTTCTTGTCTTAATTGATTAGTAAAATCAACCAAAAGGAGGGAGTTTTTGACTTGTATACCTGATAATCCTATGAAGCCGATAATCGAAACCAATGACATTGGATTTCCAGACGCTATCAAGAAAATTACTCCTCCAAGTACACCTAAAGGAATGATGGACATGACAATGATGATTCCCTTAAATGTTTTGAATTGAAGTAATAAAACAGCAATGAATAAAAACGCACTCAATATGATAACAGATAAAAAGTTACCTCCTAAAGCGTCACCTTCTGATTCTTTTTCTCCAGATAGTTTGTAATAATATCCTTTTGGCATTTCAAGTTTGTCCAGTTTAGGTATAATATTTACCAACAAATCATTTGCTAAAAAACCCTCTTTTGTCATGGCACTAACTTTTGAAAAGCGTGATTTATTAAAGTGATTTATGGCTGTAGGTGCTGTTTCAAAAGATACTGTTGCAATTTGATTTAGCGCAATTGGTGTTCCTTGAACATTATTGACATATAAATTTTTTAGTGCGTCAAGAGTGGAAAATTTATCCCTTGGTAACGTAATAGTTACATTTCTTGCATCACCGCGATCATCTATATAATCCCCGACAGTTAAACCAGCAACAGCAAGACGAATTACTTTGTCTACTTCACTTGTTAGCACACCCATTGTTCTAGCTTTTTCTTTATCAATTTTGACTTTAACATCCGTTTTATAGGTGTTTAACTCGTTATTGATATAAACGGTACCTTTCTCATTTCTCAAAATAGTTTCTACTTGAGAAGAAAGCTTTCGCAAAACGTTCTGGTCTTCGCCAAATAATCGCACTACAATATTGGCTTCTAATGGTGTTCCTTGTTCAAAATCTTTTACTTCTAATTTAGCATAAGGCATGGTTTTGAATTTTTCACGCAATGAAAGAATCAGTTTCGTTTTGTCTGATGGTTTTGCCTCTTCATCTAATTGAACGAAAATTTGAGCAAAATCCGATTTTCTATCTTGTGGATGTACATTGTAATAAATTTGTGGATTTCCATGGCCTACATTTGAAGTGAAATACACAATTTCTTTGTAGTTTTTCAATTCATTTTCTACAAGTTTTGTTACCCTATCACTTTCCGAAATGCTAGCTTGAAGCGGCATTTTTATGTTGATTAAAAACATTGGTTTTTCCGAAGTAGGGAACAACTTAAATCCAGCAACAGAAAACAATCCAAAAGCTATTACACTTAAAAGCAATGAAATGGAAATGGTAGTTTTTGGATATTTTAATGCTTTAGGCATTATATCTCTGTAAGCTCTAGTGAGAAACTTTTGTGTATACTGAAGGAAAACATTTCCACCTTCATGTTCGTGTTTTTTTAAGAATCGACTTCCTAAAAAAGGAACCAAGGTTAAAGCCACCACCATAGATGCCAATACACTTGTGATTACAGCCATAGGTAAGCTTCTGATAAATTCACCTGCCATGTCAGGAAGAAAAGCTAGTGGAATAAAGGCAATAACTAAAGTGGCTGTAGTTCCGACAACAGCAATACCTATTTGTTTTGTACCCATTAGAACGGCATCCATTTTAGAATGTCCTTCACGAAGCCAACGTTCAATATTTTCTACAACTACTATACTATCATCAACTAATAAACCTAAAGCGACTACCAATCCAACAATACTCAATTGATTTAAGGAGTACCCTAAAGCATTCATTGCAATTAATCCCAAAGCCAATGAAAGGGGTATTGAAATCATAACTATACCAGATGCTCTAAATCCTAATGGTACTAATGTGATGACAACTAATAGAATTGCGAGTCCGAAATCAAAACCTAAATGTCCTAGACGTTTTGACACCATATCGGCCTGGTCAAAGTTTTTTATCAATTTAATGTTAGCAGGTAAGTCTTCAGAAAATGTATCTATTATGGGTAAATATTCTTTCTGAACATCGTTAATGTTTACATTATCCTTCATTCCTGCGGTAACCAAAACGCATCTGTGTCCATTAATTCTTGTTATATGATAGGCAACTTCAGATTTGTAGTTTACTTCGGCTACATCTTTCATATAGATGATTTTCCCATTGGCATTATATATAACCGTGTTGGCAACATCATCTGCATTTTTGAATTTACCACTGGTTTTTACATTGAATACTTTGGAATCCAAATCAATACTACCACCAGGAATATCGGCAGCTTCGCTTTGTAAACTTCCCATTACTACATTCAGTGGTATTCTTAATTGAGCCAATTTTTCCAAATTCAAATCCACACGGATTTCCTGCTCTGGAACTCCACTGTATTTGACATCCTTAAGATTGGTTATTTTTTCAATTTTGGTTTTAAGCTTGTCAGCTTCATCTCTTAGCTTTTTGTCTGATGCATTCTCAGAAACCAAAGCCACTTGAAGAATTTTTACATCCGAAGACGAAATTTTTTCCGTCTTGATTTGATAAATATCTTTTGGCAATTCACCGCTTTTAAGGGCGTTCATTTCGGTTGAGATTTCTTGATATTTATTATCAACATCCACTCCGTATTTGAATTTTACCTGAAAAGCAGCTACACCATCTTCTACAGTTGTTAGTATTTTTTCAATGTTTTCTAAGCCGTAAATCTTATTTTCAATAGGTTTTACAACTTGTTCCTCCATGTCCTTCGGACTAGTGCCAGGATAGATTACTGTAATTAAATATTGTGGCGGATGCGTTGATGGATCTTCTGATCTTGGCATCTTGAATAAAGTAAGTACCCCTACCACGGCAACTAGCAGCGCTAGAATCAGTGTAAACTGATAATTCTTAACTGAAAAGTTTGTAATTTTCATGATATAGTTATTTAATAATTTTGATAATAGATTCTTCGTTTAGATATGCACTGTTTGAGACAATTATTTCATTATAATTTTCTAAGCCATATTTTACATTAACTTCACCGTTATTGAAGCTAGCTATTTGAATAGGCACTCGTTTTACTTTTGTAATACCTTCTGGAATAAATACAAAAGCATTTTCGCCATCGGCTTCTATTAAAGCATCATAAGGAATGGATGTGTATTTTTTTTCAAGAGTAGTTTGAATTGTGGCTTTTGCAAACATTCCTATTGCTGGTTGTGTGCCATTCAAAGCTAGCTTTAGTTCTACTTGAAAGGATCCACTGATAGGATCTGCCGCTTGTGATTTTCTGAAAACTGTTGCTTTGAATGTTTTGCCTGGAAATGCGTCAATCGTAACAATCGCTGTTTTTCCAATTTTGATTGCGGCCCATTCTTTGTCTGTAACACCTAATTTCAAAATCCAATCATTACTGCCCGAACTTTCATTTATCGCAAATACAGGATACCCAGCAGCCACCACTTCGCCTTCGTTCGAAATCTTTTTTGTTACAAAACCGTCTGCTTCTGCATAGATGTGTGCATACCTTTTATTGAATGCAACGGCATTTACTGTTTTACTTGCAACATCTACACCTGTTTGTGCATTTTGCAATTGCTCTAATGTGGCTACACTGTCTTTATATAGATTACTTGCTCTTGTGTAGTCTCTTTTCGCTTTTTCATACGCAAGCGAAGCTTGAGAGAAATGAGCATCTATCTCTGTAAGATTTAGCGAAGCCAGTAATTGCCCTTTTCTAAAAAACTGCCCTTCGTTTACATAGATTTTGTCAATAACTCCACCTATTTTAAATGAGTATCGAGCTTCATTGGCTGTAGTAACAAGCCCTGTGGCAGTTATTACATCTGGAACGTTATTGTTATTTACCTTTGCTACTTTTACGGCAATTGTTTCTGCCAGACTTCCTTTTGTTTCCTCTTGTTTTTTGCTATTGCACGAAGAGAAGAGTGTCGAAGTAATTAAACCAGCCATAAGGCTGAAATTTCTAATGGTTATTTTGTTACGTTTCATTTTTTTATTATTTAATTGATTATTGGATATTTAAATTATGTCCTGCATTGGCTCTTTCTATTTCAGCAGCTTTTGTCCATGTGTCAAACAGAGAGATGTTTTGTTGCAGTTTTGCCGTTACGAGTTGATTTTGTGCGTCTAATACTTCTATAAAAAGTGATTGTCCCTCTTTGTATAGCCTGAGAATATCGTTGTAATACTTCTGAGAAGCATCTACTTGACTATTTGCAGAATTATATCCTGCCAAAGAAGCCTTGTATGTGTTATTTGATAAGGTTAATTGTAAGATTAATTGCTGCTCTACGTAGCTCAATTGCGATTGTAGTACCTGCTCATCAACTTTGGCTTGTCTAACCTTTTCTTTGTACCTGTTGCCAGAGAAAATATTCCATTCTAATGATACTCCACCAAAATAATAGACTGATTTATTGTTTACTTTAAAATCAAAAGCTTGCGAACCGAAATCAACAAAGGAGTTAAGTTTTGGCAGAAGGTATGAATTAGCCATAGCTGTTACATTTTGATTGATGGAAATTGCTTGCTTTAGTTTGGCTAGTTCTTCTCTTTTGGCAACAGAGGTGTCTGCTAGAAACAAATCCAAAGGAATTGCAGTAAGGCGATCGGTTTCTATTGAGGTATTCAAATCAATATTCAAAAGAAAATTAAAATAAGCCTTTGCGTTATTTTGAGTTTGAATAGCCGATTCAAGTTGAGCCTTGTACTTACTCACATCATTTTCGCTTCTTACAACGGCTGTTCTGTTTACTTTTTGATTGTTGAATAATGATGTATTTACTCTAAGGTTTTCATTTACCAATACCAAAGCAGATTTGTAAATTTCAACCGCCTCTGATGCTTGAAGGTATTTGTAGTAGGCAATTTTTACATCTTTTACCAATTCTCTCTTATACAAGTCTATCTCTATTTGCTGTAAGCTAACTTGTTGTGTTTTTATTTTTTTGTTGTACTGTATCTCTGCATTTATGATGGGATACGTAGTCCTTATTTTGGCATCGTAAAAATTGTTGGGATTAAGCAATACACTTTGATTTTCAATTTGGGGGAAATTATTTGTCCCAGTTAATTGGTTTAGTGTGCTATAGACTGGGTTCATCATGTCTCCCACAGCAATATCTACGGTACGTCCACCGTTTGCCAATGTATAGGCGCTATGAAATGCAACAGAAGGAAGAAATAATCCTTTAGCTTCATTTAAAGCAAACAAGCTTTTATTCAATAAAAAATGTTGTTGCTTGATTGTTTCATTGTTGTCTAATGCTGTTTTGATATAATCATCCAACTTTGTTTGTGAAAATCCATTCACAAACGTCAGTAGCAGCAATGTCATTGTTAAACTATATTTTGAATACGTTTTCATATTTTTTACTTTATTTTTTTTACACTCTTATGTATTGCTCCTTCAAATTTTGTGTAGGCGTAATTGTTAAGAAACAGAACCATACCTGCCATTTTTCCTACTATGTTTTTAAACTTTGGTGTTTTGGCGTTTATCACATCTACAATTTTGTTCACAATTATTGATGGGTCATCTCCCTCTGCCATACTATTTTTGATATATTTATTTACTTGCTCTTTATAGCTCTTATAATCTGCTATGTCTTCATCGATAGCGATCATGTTGGCACTGAGATTTGTTTTTGCCCACATAGGCTGTACCATACTAACCTTGATATTAAATTGACTTACCTCAAAGCGAAGTGATTTAAAGTAACCTTCTAAGGCGTGTTTGGATGCAGCATAAATTGGCTTCATGGGTAATGATACTAGCCCCATCATCGAACTAATCGTGATAATTTGTCCAAATTTTTGTTTTCTGAAATAGGGCAATAATGCTTTTGTTATATTCACTGTACCCCAAAAGTTAGTTTCAAATTGAAGTTTTGCTTCTTCTGTGGAAGTTTCCTCCGCTAATCCAGTGAGCATATAACCCGCATTATTTACCAAAACATCTAATTGATTTGTGGTTTCAAAAAGTTGTTTTGTAAACTCTCTGATAGAATTTTCATCAGTAATGTCTAAAGCGAGAACTTTAAAAGGAACAGCGGCTTGTATTTTTTCTGGATTGCGGCTAGTGCCAATGACATTAAAGCCATTTCGATGGAGGTTGTTTGCTAACAGGAGTCCAAAGCCTGATGATGCACCTGTAATTAGGATTGTCTTGCTCATTATTTTTTTGTTATTCGTTAAATAATGATGCAAAGATGGGCTGATAAGCTGCCCTGTTAGTTATACAGATGTCGGAACATGTGATACAAATTTACGGAAGAGCTTTTTTGTCTGTTGCTGAAGGTTGGTAGGTGGGTTCGCAGCATTACCGCTAACGAAGCGTGCTTTTGAAATTTGGCTAAGGCTCATTTCTAAGATGTAGATGCAGAGGAATAAGCAGAAAGCGAACGTACCTTACCTAGAGAGGTCTGTGGATGAGCGGATTAACTGTTGGAGATATGAGCGAATGTCGAAAAAGTGAAACAATCATTAAGAAGCAATTCTAAACACAGAAGTCAGCAGAGGTGGTAGTAGCTAGAGGATGAGAAGCCTACGAGCGAAGCACCGAATCTCAAAACGTTTCCAATGCAGTAAAGAGCCCACGAGTAGCTTTATTACAAACGAGAAACAAGGATTTAACAAGATGATAGACAAAGTATTACAAGCAAAGAACATCACGAAAGCCATTCGTCAAACCGTTAGCAATAAAGGCTCATGGGGAGTGGACAAAATGCCTGTATCTGAACTTACAGAATACTTTGAAAATCATCGCAAAGAGCTGTTTACCGGTATAATCAACCACAAGTACACAGCCCAAGCCATACGAGGGGTAGCAATACCCAAAGCCAATGGCAAAACCAGACTTCTAGGCGTACCCACGGTAATAGAACGAGTACTACAACAGGCAGTAAATCAAGCGATAGCTCCGCTGTTTGAATTGGACTTCCACGAGAACAGTTACGGCTTTAGACCCGAACGCAACGCCCATCAAGCCATTCAACAATCACAAAAGAACATCAACGAAGGCTACAAACATATTGTAGAAATTGACTTGAAGAGCTTTTTCGATGAAGTTGACCACGTTATTTTACTCCAACTCATTTACCGAAAAGTAAAATGCCCTACCACCCTCAGACTGATACGTCTATGGCTCAGAGCCCCGATTGTAATCAATGGCAAACTGACCAAACGTAGAAAAGGTGTACCGCAAGGCTCACCTTTAAGTCCGTTGTTATCCAATATTTTGTTAAACGAAATGGATAAATTTCTAACCCAAAAAAGACAGAAATTTGTACGTTACGCCGATGACTTTAGTATCTATTGCAAAGGCAAGAACCGAGCAAAAGAGATTTGTAATCAAGTGTTTTTGTTCTTAAAGAATAAACTTAAACTACCAATAAATCTAGACAAATCGGGCATACGTAGGCCAAGCAGTTTTCAAATACTAGGACACACGTACACAAGCAGTTTTGAGAAAGGTGCAAAGGGACAATTTCAATTGATAGTAAGTGAGAAGAAGTGGAAAGACTTGAAAATCAAAATCAAAGAAATTACCCGTAAAACAAGCCCAAAGACATTCGACCAAAGAATCCAAGAACTGAAACTACTGCAAAGAGGTTGGCTCAATTATTTTCGACTGGGAAATATTGGCTCAAAACTCAAAACCATAGACAGTTGGATACGCAATAGATTACGCTATTGCATATGGAAAGATTGGAAAAAGGCCGAAAGACGACGTAAAAATTTGATAAGATTAGGCGTGGAGCAAGGCAAGGCGTATGCCTTTAGTAGAACTCGAAAAGGAGGCTGGGCTATAGCCCAAAGCCCGATAATGACTACCACCGTTACCCTAGAAAGGTTAAGAAAACGAGGCTACGAAAGTATGTTTGTCTATTACCAAACAGTAAACCCCGATTTGAATCCCTTGTTTTGAGAAACCGCTGTATTCGAGACCCGAACGTACGGTGGTGTGAGAGGGCTAAGGTG
>JAIYAU010000017.1 GCA_027488865.1 Cytophagaceae bacterium | reverse complement strand
GCGGTTTCTCAAAACAAGGGATTCAAATCGGGGTTTACTGTTTGGTAATAGTCAAACATACTTTCGTAGCCTCGTTTTCTTAACCTTTCTAGGGTAACGGTGGTAGTCATTATCGGGCTTTGGGCTATAGCCCAGCCTCCTTTTCGAGTTCTACTAAAGGCATACGCCTCTGGTGCGGAAGTTCACTTCCATACCCAAAACGTTTTAGGAACTTGTGTTCCGAAAGTTGCAGTGCAATATCGTTTGAAACAAGTGCTAATGTATTTTTATTGAGAAAGCTAAAGTTGCAGGTGACGCCCCACCAAAAGCAATAAGACTTCTGAATAACTTGTGGGGCTAAACACCTGCAACGGCGAAAAGAGCCGTATTAGAAGTGAGCATCTCAAGCATGGTTTCGTGAGAATGCAGGGTGAAATTCCTCTGCATGAATCGATTAGGCGTAATTTTATAAAAATCTTGGTTCTACCTAAGTTTTGATAATCAGACAACTTGTCTTATCTTTGAACTAATGTCTAATCAGCTAAAAAATGAACTACACAATATCATTTCAGGAAAGAGCCAAGTTAGGTTTGGAACAACTATCCAAGCAATCACCAGTTACCTTAGAAAAGGCGCGCAATCAGGTTCAAAAGCTGAAAACGCAAAGCAAATCAGAGATCAAGAAACAAAGAAATTAGAAGATTTCATATCTCAAAAATCGTTATGGATTGATTCTATTGACTTTTCACAGTATGTAAGCGAAGGAGCAGAACAACGAGTATTTTTGAAGGACTCTAATCATGTACTCAAATTAAACGACGCAATATATTACACTTCTTGGGCGGATTATTTTTGTAATCTTTTATTTCACAACTTTTTCTTTACAGATACAGCTTATGATTTAATTGGCTTCACAAGAGAAAATGATATCCTATATGCTGTAGTTCAACAATCCTACGTTGAAATGACTCATAGCACAGACCTGAATGAGGTCAAATATTTTCTTGCCTCAAACGGGTTCAATAATTCAAAGAATAATGACTATTTTAATCCAGAATTGGGTATTATTCTCGAAGATTTACATGATGAAAACGTCTTGACTCGCAATAATATCCTTTATTTCATTGATACAGTCTTTTTTACCACTGAAGAATTTTGGACTATTTAAAAACTACCGATAAGACCTAAGTTTCCTTACTGCAAACCATTAATTGCGAAGCACTCACGAATTTCTTTAAAAATAAACGATTTGAGTAAAACACTGTTGAACGAAAGCTTCGGTGGCGTTTTTTGAAGATAAATTATATTATTGATATGTCGGGGTTTGGGTTTAGGTTTTACAAACCGATGCAAGCCTTTTTCATCGGCTTTTTGCTTTTTTGTGGGAAAAGCCAAGAACAGAGAACAACCCAATTTATTTGCACATTGGTTATTAATATATCAGTAAAATAGTATAGTTTTAGGTGATTTAATAACATAAAGTGCCGTGTGAGGTGAGCATCTCAAGCACGGTTCTGTGAGAACGTAGGGCTGAAATTCCTCTGTATGACTCGATTATTCAACATTTTAAAAAATGAACAAATCTATAGTTGACTTAATAATTGAAATACAAAGTATCCGTAATTATTTTCTAAGAAATTCGAAGGATAATGTAAAATTTGAACCTGAGTATCAAACAGCAAATAGGATACTGGAAATAATAAATAACCAAGCGGAATTGAAGGAAGAAGATTGCTGTTTAATCATTGAAACATATAATCAATGCCTTGTAACCAATCATTACAATGGTTCAGGATGGAGTAATTTCGAATTTGATTTATTTCTATTATTGAGAAAATATGGATTTAATGTTAAGCTTGAGACTTCAGGGGAATTACGACTAGAGTAATCAACTGTTTTATAATCTAGGGTGAGCTGATTTTTAATGGAACTCCTCTGGTGCGGAAGTTCACTTCCATACCCAAAACGTTTTAGGAACTTGTGTTCCGAAAGTTGAAGTCCAATATCGTTTGAAACAAGTGCTGATATATTTTGTTAACGAAGAGAAAGTTGCAGGTGACGCCCCACCAAAAGCAATAAGACTTCTGAATAAGTTTAATACACTTTTTCAAAGGAATAAATGAAAAAAACAATTAATTCTTAGTAAAGCGGATCTTTTGCGTTTACTCCAAAAAAGCAACACTCTTTTCCAATAATACCTTCAAGGTTTCAGGCAAAGTATCCGTCATAAATGGATGTATTCCACCAAAAGTATGATTGGCGCTTTTGATGATTTCCAATTGACTGTTTAGCGCATGTTTGTGTATGTCGATTGCATTGGAAATGGGTACTGTTTCATCTTTTTCTCCATGGATAATGAGCAACGGTTGTGTAAGTGTTGCACTTGCTTTTAACACATTCAATCTTTGGTCGTTAATTATTAAATCCTCATAATATTGAAAATATACAGGCATTTGCTGTTGGGTTCGGGCATTGGGAATTAAAATAACACCATCACTTTTCCATTTATTAACTTTTTCAGTCGGATAAGATTCCAATAAATTGCTCACTGCCGCCCAAGTTACTACCTTTTTTACCCTGACATCTTCTGCTGCTTTTAACAATACCATTGAGCCACCTCGGCTGTGTCCGATAAGGTATATCCGTTCATAATCCCATTCAAGGGTAAAATCGGGATTGGATTCGTTTTCTACCCAATCCAAAACAGCCTTTAAATCATCAAGTTGTAAGGAATGGTTGTCGTTGCCAAATGCTTCCAAATCTACAAAATCCAAGGGATGCGCTGGTGTGGTTCCATTTTGAGAAAAGTTAAACTTCAAAAACACAAATCCATGTTTGGCAAAATACTCAGCCACAGCGTTAAATGGTCCCCAATCTTTGAAGCCTTTAAATCCATGCGCGAATACAACGATGGGTTTTTTAATTCCATTTTTCAAGAAATTGATATCAGCAATAAAAGCCCTGTTTGTACCAGGGTTGTTTAGATAAATTGTTTGTTTAATACCAGTTACGTTCATTATTTTCGCAGTAAGTATCCATTCAAATCATCGACAAGTACAGTTTACTGAACTAAATGTTCATTTTATTCGCCCATGTCTTTTGCCAAATTTTATAATTCAAGGTGCTATATGCCAAAATTTTCCAATCTCCTACACGGATACTCACCTGCCAAGGTCTGCTAATTGCACGCTCAAATTGCCAATACAATGTGGATTTTAAAGCTTATTAACCAATGGCTTCACCTCGTTTCCAATGAGTTCAATAGATTTTAAGAGCTTTTCTTGGGAAAGTGAGGCATTATCCATTTGAAAATTTAGTCTGGAAATTCCACCTAAGGCTTCGCTGTGCCTTACAATTTTTTGTGCTACTTCTTGAGGGCTTCCGACAATAAGTGCCCCAGATTTACCCACTTGAGCATTAAATTGATCTTTGGTAACTGGTGGCCAACCTCGTTCTTTTCCTATTCTAGTGAAGGTTTCTGCATAACCAGGGTAGTATTCTTCTACAGCTTGTTCTGTCGTTTCAGCCACATAACCTAAAGAATGCAATCCTACCTTTAATTGATTTGGGGCGAATCCAGCTGCCTTTCCTGCTTGTCGATATATATCTACCAAAGGTCTAAAGCGATGTGTTTCACCACCTATGATGGCAATCATAAGAGGCAATCCTAATGCACCAGCACGAGCAAATGACTGAGGTGTGCCACCAACTCCCAACCAAATAGGAATGGGATCTTGTACGGGTCGAGGATAAATTGTTTGATTTTTGAGGGCTGGTCTAAATCTCCCCGACCAATTTACCACCTCGTGGGCCCTTATTTGAAGTAATAATTGCAGTTTTTCTGCAAAAATTTCATCATAGTCGTGGATATTAAATCCAAAAAGAGGAAAGGATTCGGTAAAAGAGCCTCTGCCTACCACCATTTCAGCTCTACCTTTAGAAATCAAATCTATGGTAGCAAAGTTTTGAAATACCCTTACCGGATCTGCTGCACTTAGTACCGTCACTGCACTGGTCAATCTAATTTGTTTTGTTTTTGCTGCCGCTGCAGCCAAAAGAACAGATGGGGCGGAATCTAAAAATTCTTTACGATGGTGTTCACCTATCCCAAAAATATCCAAGCCAACTTGGTCGGCCCTTTCAATTCTTTCTAATAAGTCCGCAATTGATTGTATGTTATTATTTACTATGTATTTGCCATTATCAGCGGAGGCAGACGCGAAACTATCAATCCCAATTTCCATAATTTGAAATGTATTTGATGTTGAAACAAGCATTTAATAAATGCGGTTCAATTTATAAAAAAATGTCTTACAAAGTTAATTGAACAGACCTTGACACTTTGGTCGGTGGGTAGAACTGACAAGAAATTTCTATGATAAATCATGTTACAACCGTGAAGCATTAGTTCGGGACTTCTACCGTGACGGTGAAGACAAGGTTGTATGTTGGAAGAAAATATCCTACGACGAAAAGAAAAACTGCACACACCAAATAAGGTTTCGACTTGTTTACAAAACCGTTAGCATAAACAAATGCATTTAAAATATAAACAAATTGAGGAAACTCCGTCGAAAAGTTCCAAAACGAGAGTTTTTGGGACAGCTGGTGGCTGGCGGTAGTGGTGCGAGGTGGTGTCTGTAAAAAACTCGGTAATGTTGGAAACTAAAGCGAAAAGGCTAACTAATAATATGCAAGCCAGACCCTTACCCCATTAATGAATTCAATTAGCTTGTTAAGATTCCTATCAAAAATAATTACCATCCTACCCAAAACGGGTAGGTGACGTGAAAAAAAATAGTTTTAGATTTGCCAAACTAAAATTAATCTTATGAAAAAATTTAACTTTCTAGTGATAGTGAGTTTCTTAATGCTCACTTCGTTTGTATCCCAAGGGTTTAATGAAAATTGGGTAAAAGAACTTTCCAACTTAAATAATGGTGCCATTTCTATTAAAAGAATGGTAACAGATGGCGCTGGAAATATTATAATGGTAGGCACAGTAACAGGTAAAGTTGATTTTAATACCTCTACTGTTGCAGCAGATACTGTTTATATTAATTCTAGCTCTACCACAACAACCGATGCTTTTGTGGCAAAGTTTACCGCAAGTGGTAGTTTAATTTGGGCAAAGAGAACAGGACAAGCTGCAAATAATGACGGCTTTAACTCAGTTACAATAGGTAAAAACAACCAAATAGTAGTATGTGGCTATATTGGAGGAGTTTTATCTAAAACAGACGTCAATCCAAGTGCGAATGTAGCAGATACTGCATTTGTAACTCCGAATAGCCCACAGGTAGGTGTTGTTGTTAAATACGATCAAAATGGTAAATACTTATTTCACCATCAAAACTACTCTAATAACAATACTACCAGCACTATTTTTAATGCTAACATGAGAGACGTAGCCTTAGATTCAGCAGGTGTTATTTATGTGGTAAGTGATTATTCAGGTGCTTACAAATTTTCTCCTACAGCGCCAGCGGTAGGTGTAGGAAGTAATGGAAACTTGGTAATCGCTACCTACGATAGTACTTCATTGCAGTGGACAAGGGCGGTTTTTAACAGCCAAACTTTTTATGGAGAGCGCATTATTGTAAAAACCAAAAACAAGGTAAATAGTATTTATGTCACTGGAAGAGGAGCAGGTTTGTATAACCTAGATTTTGATAATGGTGGGGGCCTTGCTACTAAAAATATAAATACAGGATTTTTTGTTGCCAAATACCTTGGCAGCAAAACGGATATGACCTATGCTTGGGCTACCCCTTTTAGCCAAAGTGTTACAGGTGGCATTAATCAGAAATGGAATACGCTGTATGACATTAAATTAGGTAATAATGATACCATATTTGTGGGAGGAGCTTATCAATATTCGTTAACAGTAAATGGTACTTTACAAAGTAATTCGGTTGCGGGTAGTGGCGGTACCTCACGGTCTAATGCATTTATTGGGGCGCTTAATCCTAGTACTGGAGCACCGTACTGGATACAAAATTTAGGAAGTACCGATTTTACAAATGCCGATGCCGATGAAAGTATCAGAGCAATACACCTCAACAATAATGGAACAATTACGGTATTGGGAAACTATCAAGCAGCTAATGGAGTCAAAACTGACATTGATCCATCGGCAGAGGTGTTTAACCTTACGGGTGCCAACGAAAATACATTTTTGGCAAGATTTAAAACCACCACTGGGTCATTTATCGATGCAGCTGTATTTCAAGTGAATAATGGCTATAATGCAGGAGCAGTTATGGTTTCTGGTCAAAATGGTAATTATTATATCGCTGGAATTCGCACTGGTTCAGTCGATTTCCCTGGCGGAACTTCACTCCTTCCGTTGGCTGCCAACAGAGTAGATGGGTACCTTGCCGAGATTGCTCCTTGCCCTGTTGTTTCAGCTCCAACTTTCTCCTTTAACAATGCTATTTTAGAAAGTGGGTCCAACTATCGCCTTTGTACTGGCAAGACTCTAACTGGAGTTTTGGCTTCAAAACCAAATGGTTATACGGGTGAATGGCTAAAAACAATTAACAATCTCTCTGTAATTACTACAGCCTCTTCAATTACTGACACGCTAAAGCTGGCAGCTACTGAAATACCAGGTACTAACCAAGCCTACAATAGTGATATTAAAGTAAAGGTAAGATTAAGAGATGGTGGTTGTTATTCTGCTTATTCTCCTGAATTGCAGGTAAAAAGAGCAGATTTAACCGCTCGCCCTACTATTAACGTAGGTACGCAATCATTATGTGGTGTCATAACACTTGGAGGAGATGCTAAAGGATACAATATTACAGGCTATAGATGGTATAAAAATGGAGTTTTAGCTGGTACTTCATCCACATATTCAGTGGATGGAAATACAGGTGAAATTGATACAATAAGGGTTTCAGTTACAGGAGCTTGTGGTGTAGACTCTTCTGCTACCCCATACTATTATGCCAAAGGCCCTGTGCTTCGTTTTAAGAAATATAGAGATACCACAACTTGTAATGTCGACTACAAAGCTGCAGTAGAGCTAATCAATTTAAGTCCTTCACTTGCCTCCTTCTTATCTTGGTCAAAACTTGTTGGATCGAATTTTACGGGTCAAGGAACTTATAACAATAATCTAAGTCCCTCGTTACCAATTACCGCTGGCGCAACTGAGTCTTGGAGGACTTCAGTGACCTATACCGACTGTCCTAGCGGAAAATTCAAAACACTTACTGTATCAGATACTTTAAAACTTACGCGGAAGGCAATTATTACTGCTACGACCCAACCCACCGTTACTACAGAGGTATGTGAAGGAACGGCACTCGTAAGTTTAAGCTACGTGGTGAGTTCGCCAACCACAGCCACCTATTCTTGGAAAAGAGGCAGTACAGTTTTGCCAAAAGACAGCGCAACGCTTAGATTAAAAAACTTAAGCGTCGCAGACAGTGGAAACTACGTAGCCACAGCTACAGGATACTGTAATACTTTGGTTTCAAATGTTGCAAGGGTAAAAGTAAATGCAAAGTCTGTGATAACCAGACAACCAGTCGGTGATACAGTATGTATTACTTTTGGAGGACCAGCTGTAAATATCCAAACCTCTGCAAAAATTGAAGGATTTAGAAAAATTTTACAGTGGCAAAGACTTCAAGCTCCTTCAACATGGAGAGATATTCCTTATGTTTCGCTAGGCTATAAAGACACCTTAAACATCAATGCAACGATCAGCACTGACCCACAAGGAGTATTTAATGGTACTAGTTATATTTTGCCTGCTCAATATCGTTTGAGGGTTCAAGATCAATGTCTTTCAGCTAATTTTATCAGTAGTACGTTTTATTCTGATACCATAGTTTTGATGTCTTATTCAAATCCTCATACGAATGCTATCACGCTTACTGGAACTTTACTTAAAGCAACTGCAGCATTTACTAACTCCTCTTATCCAACATCTTACTCTTATAAGTGGTTTAAGGATAATGTTTTAATTGATGGTGAAAATAGTGGCTCGTATACTGCCTCTAGCTCTGGCGATTATAAAGTAGAAGTGACCAACAACAACTATTGCAAAGTAATTTCACCTGTTCAAAAGGTGACCATTACCTCAATAAATGATCAAGGTTTTACAAATCAAGATTTGTTGTTAAACTATAAAGATGGGGTTTTACAGTTAATAAATGAGGAATACAACAAAGGGTTCAACTATGAGTTGCTAGACGTACAAGGTAGGTCTATAGCTAAAGGTGCTTCTAAAATTGAGATTATTAAAGCCTTGAATACAGGAACGTACCTCCTACATATTCATAATTCAAACAAAAGCGATGTAGTTAAATTTGTGATTTCTGAATAGAAATTGGTTTTTATAATAGGGAGGGATTGATTTCTCTCCCTAATTAAAACCATTAGCCGTTGTAATATAGGTGTTTAAGCAATATTTGCCATTAAAAGTTTAGGTTACATTTTTATTTACCTTATTTTTTCAACTAATTGATTGAGTTTTTATCAATTTTCTCCTTAGGTTGTTTTCATTTTAACTTCTCAAATTTAACATTTGGTTAACATTAGGATAATATCGTAGTCATACCTTTGAGTTTTAAACTTAAAACTCCTGCGATGACAAAGAAAATTTCACATTTTATTGTTTTGCTCTTTTCTTCGATTGTGACTTTTGCACAATTAAATAAAGGAGATATTGCGATCATTGGATACAATGCTGATGGCAACGACAACCTCTCATTTGTTACCTTTGTTGATATCCCTTCTGGTCAAAAACTTATTTTTGAAGATAATGAGTGGAATGGTACAATTTTTACAAATACCGATGAAGGTGCATTTAGCTGGACAAGTACAAGTTTGGTGTCTGCTGGGACTGTTATAAATATTGATAACATAGGCTCTGGAACTATTACTGCTTCAACTGGTTCTGCAATTGACGCATCTTTGGAAATACCATCTAGAGGCACTAATCGCGGTATAGGAGGAGGTGATGAGGTAATCTATGTTTATCAAGGTACAGCTACAAATCCTACTTTTTTAACAGCTTTTGCAAGTGGTGGGTTTAACACAACAAACGGAGTACTTACCAATACAGGGTTAGTTGTTGGTACGGATGCGTTTGATTTGACACTAATAGATGAGGATGGAGATATTGCAACCTATATAGATAACCGTGCTACTAATTTTGTTATTGCTAAAACAAATATTTACAATACCAGTAGTTGGATTGCACAAGATGGGACTGGAGATCAATCTATGGATGGTACCAAACCAGATGCTCCTTTTGAACTTACCCCATTTGGTTTGGATGTTTTTCCACCAACGGCTACAAGTGCCTCTGTTAGTGGTTCTAGTTCAATTAAGGTATTTTTTAATGAAAAACTAGATACTATTTCTGCAAAGAATTTATCTAATTACACCCTAAGTCCTGCCCTTACAATCAATAGCATTAGCTATGATTCATTGGCAAAATCTGTTACTTTGTTTACTGATAATATTCAAATTGGTCAGAATTATTCTGTGACAGTTAAAGATCTTAAAGATAAGTTGGCTAACCAAATGACTAATTCTGTTATTTTAACTAATTTATTTTTTAACAACTACGCTGGCAGCGACTTAGTAATTTCTGAAATCATGTACAATCCAGGTACTGGCGGAGATACATTGGAATTTTTAGAAATTCAAAATAAAGGAACGTTCGCCATTAACCTAGGAGGGCTTAGATTATCAGCTGGGGTAATTGGAACATTATCTAGTTATAGTTTGGCTCCAAATCAAGCTATTGCCATTGCTTTTGATTCAGCAAGGGCTAAGAAATTTTATGGTGTTAATTTTTTACAATGGTCCAATGATAACCTTGGCAACGGAGGAGAGGCATTAGTTTTAAAAAATTCTGTGGGCACCACATTAGATTCTGTTAACTATGATGACGCTGCCCCATGGGATATAGCTGCTGATGGTTCAGGGCCGTCGTTAGAACTTATTAATGTAAATGCAGATAATAATATAGCAAGTAATTGGGCAGTTTCTACTAAAAACACGGGTAAAACGTTAGGAGCAAACTCAATTTTTGCATCACCAAGTCAAGTATATACAGCACCATTGATTCCGTCAATTTCTTTTGCAGTAAGTTATCAAAATACCTCTGAAGATTCTGCTAATGTCAAGGTTGTTCTTAACGCATCTGTTAATCCTACCATTAATTCAAGTGTTAGAATTAAAATATTACCTATCAGTACCGCCGATTCTACCGCTGACTTTAGTTTTGCTTCTCAGGTAGTTACGTTTGCTGCCAATGGCGGTACCACCAAGACAATAGTAATTCCTATTTCTGTTGACGCATTAAAAGAAGCAGATGAGTATATTGGGTTAGAACTAACTTCGGTGTCGAATGCTAACGTCACCCCAACTGCTAGATTTCATACTGTTTATATTAGGGATAATGATGATTTAGCACCAGTAGCTACGAAAGCTATAGAACTACAATTTATTTCAAGATATGGCATTTTAAATCCAGGTAGCGCAACTGGTTTAGCGGAAATTGTTACTTATGATCCAACTACCAAAAGGCTGGTTACAATGAGTACTGGTTTGAAAAAATTTGATATTATAGATTTTTCTAACCCCACATCACCAGTTAATTATAAACAAATTGATGTTTCTCAGTATGGGAGCGGGATTACAAGTATCAGTGTCAAAAACGGAATCTTGGCCGTAAGCGTGCCTGGTATTGTGTCTGAACAAGATAGTGGATCGGTATTGTTTTACGACATGGAAGGGGTATTTAAAAGCCAAGTAAAAGTGGGCTTTTTGCCTGACATGATTACTTTTACTCCTAATGGAAAATGGGTGTTAACAGCTAATGAAGGCCAACCTGCTTCTGATTACTCAAGAGATCCTGAAGGCTCGGTAAGCATGATTGATGTATCAGGAGGTGTAAGTACAATAAATCAATCTAAGGTATTCGGTCTTAGTTTTCAGTCTTTTAATGCACAAGAAGCAGCACTTATTGCTGCGGGTGTAAGAAAGGCTGTGGCAAAAACTGGTGCATCAAGTACAGTTACTTTAGCGCAAGATTTGGAACCAGAGTTTATCACTGTTTCTAGTGACTCCAAAAAGGCATGGGTTACTTTACAAGAAAATAATGCAGTAGGAGTAATTGATCTGGAAAATAAGGTAATAACCGCCATAGTACCGCTAGGAGTTAAAGATCTTTCTTTGCCAAAAAATGCAGCCTCCGTGTCTGATAGGAATGTTGGAACCTTTATAGGTACTTGGCCAGTAAAAACCTATTACATGCCAGATGGAATGGCTAACTACACTATTAATGGCACCAATTATTTAGTAACTGCAAACGAAGGAGACGATCGTGAATATACTGCCTTGAATGAAAGATCAAGGGTAGAACAAATTACACTAGATTCCTCTGCATTTCCATATAGAGATTTTATGAGACAAACACATAACCTTGGTCGATTCAGAATTTCGAATATTGTAGGAGATACAGATAATGATGGTGACTTTGATCAACTTTATGCTGGCGGTGCTAGATCATTTGCCATTTGGAATAGTGTAACGGGACAAATGGTGTATGATAGCGGCAATGATTTTGAAAGAATAACAGCTCTAGATCCGCAAACTTCGCCCATTTTTAATTCAAATCATGAAGAAAATTTAAAAAATAGCCGTTCATTAGCAAAGGGGCCAGAGCCAGAAGGTGTAGTTGTGACACAGTTAATGGGCAAAACGTACGCATTTATTACCTTAGAAAGAATTGGAGGCGTTATTGTTTATGATATTACTGATCCTAATGCACCAAAATTTGTTGACTACAAAAATTCGAGAAATGCAACCACTTACGGTGGTGACAATGGACCAGAAGGAATAATTGTAATTAAAGGAAATGAAAGCCCAACTGGAAAAACTTATGTTGTTTCTGCAAATGAGGTTAGTGGTACTTTGGCCATATTTGAAGTGTTGGGAGTTCCAACTACGGTACAGGATATTGTAAATAATGATGTGCCTTTAATAGTATACCCAAATCCTTCCAAATCTGGTGGTAGCGTTCAGTTTAATAAGATTACTTCTGGTACTGTATATAATGCAAATGGACTACCTATGTCTGAAGTAAAAGAAAATGCAGGAATTTCTACAGAAGGATTTGCTAAAGGTCTTTATATTTTTAAAGAAAAAGGTGGACAAATAGCTAAATTTGTGATAGAGTAGTATCGTAATTGATTTAATAAACAATTAATTAGATAAAACATTAATTAACTAATTAGGCCTTTTCGACATTGTCGGAAAGGCCTAATTTTTATATGCTTTTGTGCAAATTACAACCGCACAAACTCTAGAACTTCGAACTTCTAATAGTTCAATTTACTTCATTTTTGCTAACCGATTAATTTTTATGATTCCATTTCGCTCTATTGATAACAGATAAATACCTTCAGCCAAATTTGATGTATTTATGCTGTGCTCTCCTATACCTACTAACTTGCTAGTAGTATCATATAATTTCCCTTGACCAGTAAATTCGATTTTATCAGTAAATGGATTAGGTGAAACTTCAAAACCTTGCTCAATAATTTCTTCTACACTGGTAATACACCTGTCTTTTTGTGTAATGGCCACCAATCCAGTATTACCACCAGCACATTTGCCACATGAATCTACAAAGGCTGTTCCTCCAAAATCTCCATGACAATCTTTGACACATGCTTCTTTTTGGGTCAATCCTCCAACGCAAACCTTGCAGTCATCTAAGAAAGCTGTGCCATTTGGTGTGCCAAAACAGTCTAGACAAGAATTTTCTGTATTGCCACAACCACAATTACCAGGATTGGTTTTATTTAAATCGTTTGGACAATTGTCACCACCAGTAGAAACATAACCTACGGGTTGTGTACACTCTGTTTTGGTGGTGTTAAAATCTCCTAGTCCGTCATTATCCAAGTCTGCATACCAAGTTGTTGGAATTTGAACCTCAACTGGTGTTGCTGTTGAAGTAGCTTTACAACCATTGGAATTGGTAACTTCTACTGTGTAATTGCCTGCTGCATTGGCTGTGTGTGACTGAGCAGTAGTGCTTAATGTTGTATTTCCATTTCTCCAAATGTATGAACTTCCTGCAGTTGCTGTTAACACTACACTTCCGCCTTGGCAGAAGGTGGTTGGCGTAGTGGTGGAAATTGTGGCAGGTGGTAATGGATTTACTGTTACTGTGGTAGCAGCTGATGTAGCTTTACATCCATTGGCATTCGTAACTTCTACTGTATATGTACCAGCTGCATTGGCTGTGTGCGTTTGGGTGGTAGTAGTTAATGTTGTATTTCCATTTCTCCAAATGTATGAGCTTCCTGCACTTGCTGTTAACACTACACTTCCGCCTTGACAAAAGGTGGTTGAAGTAGTGGTGGAAATTGTTGCTGTTGGCAATGGATTTACTGTTACTGTGGTAGCAGCGGATGTGGCTTTGCAACCATTGGCATTCGTTACTTCTACTGTGTGTGTACCAGCTGCATTGGCTGTGTGTGTTTGAGCAGTTGTAGTTAAAATGGTATTTCCATTTCTCCAAATGTATGAACTTCCTGCACTTGCTGTCAATACTACACTTCCGCCTTGGCAAAAAGTTGTTGGTGTGGTGGTGGAAATTGTTGCAATTGG
>JAIYAU010000010.1 GCA_027488865.1 Cytophagaceae bacterium | reverse complement strand
GTGCCATGTTGGTCGGTAATGTAGTATTTGTCGCCAGCCATAGCCAAATATAAGGAATGTAAAGTAGCGTTGCAAACGCTGTTCTCGCAAGCCCTCGTTACAAACGAGGGCTATTAGGGGTCTACCCAAAGCTCTTTAACCACGCAAGAAATGCTCAACTACTATTTTTCTGGGAATACGGCCTATAATGCTGGTAAAATGGTGTACCACACCTCAAAAACCTTGTATAATGTAGGTAAAACGATATTATATGATATACCCAAAAGTGTATTAACACCACTTTTTAAAATCTGGAAAGGATTTAGGTAAAATGAAAATCCCGCTGCTTATACAAGGTACCTTGCGCCATGGAAGTGTGCCGTAGAAGCATTTTATATATCCTTTAAAAGTCGGGCAGAATGATGCACTCGAACTATTCCAACATGATCAGGCTTAATTTGAAAGATAATTTTATAATTACCCTCAATTAATTCTCGTATATCTTCTTTGCCAAATTCAGGAACGATTCGTCCAGATTGGGGATGATTTTCAAGTTGGTCAACTCGATTAATAAGTTTTGTTATAAATCTGTCCGCGTAAAGCTTCGAATCTTTTGAGATATACTCGTGAATTGATTTTAGATCTTCTATGGCTAAATCAGTCCAAACAACTTTTACCATTTCTTAACCATTTCTTTTACTTGTGCATGGTCAACTGTTTTACCTTCGTCTAGGTGCTTAAGCCCTTGTTCTACTTTTTCAACAAAAATTAGTTTTTCCATTAATTCCTCCAAGTCAAATTCTTGAGGAAGTTCATTCACTGCGTCAATTACTTTATCTCTTTTCATCTTTCTAATTTTCCCTAAATTTAAATCTTTTCATTGAATAAATCCACCGACCAATGCGCTTATAGTCAATGTTTTTGCAGATTTGCGATGAGTTCCTACTACGTTTTAGGTACGCGAGTAAACTTTTGCACTGGAGGACTAATCACAAACTTACTTTACTTTCATTTTGATTCAAGATCAACAGCAGAATACCAATTGCAGGTATATTATTATACAGAGGCATAAATCTTAACAGTTCCGAATGTTCAGATCTTACGGTAATTAAAGGTGTCAATAAAACCATAATGAAAGTTACAATCTCAAGTAATCCAATCAACTTAAAGTTAGTTGAAATTTGATGGGATTTGATTCTGAAACAATAATATATAAATACTATCAAAGTTAATGTTGCAAACATTGAGCAGGTCACCGAAAACCAAGAATTAGGCTCAAATATATAACTACTTAACTTTATCACAATTAGTAACCCGAAATAGGTATATAGTGCTCGCCTTAAATTCTTGATATCTTCAAATGGTTTTGAATAATAAATCATAGCAAAATATACCACACATGATGCGATTAGTGCTAAATTTTGAAGGTTTAATAAATCATTATTTGAAAGTTGAATAACTTCAAAATTGCTCAGACAAATTAACACGCTAGCTATTAATTTAATTATTATAGCTCCAATAAATAAACGTTTCATTTAATACGTTTTGATGTTTTCATTTTTAGTTCTCTCCGCCGTTTTTCTGCCGCCATTGGAATTTAACCCCACAAGTCATTCTGAAGTCTTATTACACTAACAGGGCATCACCAACAACTTCTCCTCCCTTAACAAAAATCTGTCTAATGAACCAACATTCCAAATGCATCAACGGATGTTTCAAACGTATTGGACTGCAACTCCCGGAACAAAGTTCCTACTATGTTTTGGGTACGGAAGTGAACTTCCGCACCAGAGGAGTGTTCAATATGACACACTCTTAACCATTCTGGAGCCAAAATATTTTGATATGTCTACCCTTCGTATAAATTGAATTGTTATAAAAAGAAGAAGCAAAACAGGAAAAACCAATATACTGTAGGAAAAAATTGGTCCAAATAAAAATATACCAATAAAGTACCAATCAAATACTACAGCATCTACATTGAGTTTATCTTTAATATATCTAATCTCAGCGAAATCCCCAACCTTATAGTTTTTACGTTGTTTTTCGTCCAATTTAAGTTGGTAATAAAAATTGTCTATTTTATACAACACATATGTAGTACTATCAAGTACTGTTCCAAAATCTGTTTTTTTTACCGACACAATTCCCTGTAACGCCTTGGCATTATAAAATCTTGAATACCTTGTTAATTTGAATTGATTAGTAGGATAAATTAGTATTAAAAAAATACTAAAAGTAATTAATACTAAAACTGTATATAAAAAAAGTCTAAAATTAATTTTTTCTTTAGTTTCCATTTATGTCTTTTATTTTCCTGCTGTTGTTGGTATTTAGCCCCACAAGTCATTCTGAAGTCTTATTTCACTAACGGGGTGTCACCAACAACTTTACCTGCCCTTAACAAAAATCTGCATAATTAATCAACATTCCAAATGTATCAATGGATGTTTCAAGCGTATTGGACTGCAACTTTCGGACAACGTTCCTACTATGTTTTGGGTACGGAAGTGAACTACCGCACCAGATAAAATCCATCAATTTGGCCGGTTGCCAAATTTAGATATCCTTGGCCTCATGCGATATAGAGAGCGAAATGAGGAAAACTTCTACCTATTTTCAACGAATTATTATCCAGTCCGCTTTAATCTCCAGACGTTTTGGTTTTGAAGGAACTTCTAATTCAGTATACTCTCCAATTTTTGTTTTCTCGTCTGTCATAAATACAAAGTCCAATTCATTTACTTTGTCATGAAAATATTCCCAACCATTCAATAAGTCCTGTTGAACCGTCAAGTCATTATATTTTTCAATTAACTCCCCTATGGTTGAGTTTGGGCTAAGTCCATTGGTCGTTTTAAATTGTTTACCTGCTGCAATTATAAACATCAAAGTATCGGTGTTAAGTCTTGGTATAAGTGCAAACATTAATTCGTCACCCGAACAATACAAGTATGCTGGACTGTCATAAGGACCAAATCCAAAATTTCCAGACAAACCATCTTTTTTAACTAGTCCATTAAATTTACTTTCGGCTTCTTTTATGTTCATTCCAATTTCAATATCACTGAGTCTGCCTTTTGAAATTTTGAATTTGTCAAAGTCGAAGTCAACTGCTTTTTTAGTTGGCTTTTCGATTGTCAAGACTGGTTTGAATTCAGGATTTTTTTTCTCTGTTGCAGTATTACAGCCAAATATTAAAATTCCAAATAAAAGTGTCAATAGTAGTTTCGGCATTTTACAAAAATTTTTTGGTAAGAATGATGTAATGGATAATTTGGTATGTCAAAAATAATCAAAGTCATTATTTTTAAAATGTTTGCTATCGTTTGTGTTGCTTTTCGTTGCAGGTTTTAACCATTTAACTGTCCTCCAACATCGAACCTTTCCATGAAAATAACACATTGTTAGCAGTTTGTTATTCTAATCTTATAAATCTATTACCCCAGCCATGGTTTTCTATTAAACTAGTTTCACTCAATCCTTATCTCACCTACCTTAAGAAAAAAAATCATGTGTCTATTCAATAAACTGTGTAAGGTTATTTTTTTAAATTTACCCGGTTGATCTAAACGACATTAGGACTACAAACTAAATTGTGTAAACTGGTTTTTTAGACACAATATCTTTTGATAAATCATCATCAAAAATTCGTCAGCCTAAAAATTCGGTTATTGACAACGATCTATGGAATAAAATTTTGAAAACAGAACGAGCATTATTATATTTACCCAATAACCAATATTTATTATCATGTTAAAATTCAACCTCCTGATTTTTCTTATTATTTCGTTTTTTGTTGTTTTTGCTCAACCACCTGGCACCCTAGATTCGACATTTGCAAACAATGGTGTTTTCTCTAAAGACATGTCGGATCCCAATTTTGCTGATCGTTTCCAATTTCCAAATAAGCTCTTTAGGCAAAAAAATGGTAGTTTATTTTCAGTGAACTATATTTCTCCTGGGGGAGGTAGTTTTAATATAAACATAACCAAAATTTTAAGTAATGGCAAGGTGGACAGCACTTTTGGAGAGAATGGCACTTCTGTTTTAGGTGGTGGCACTAATATGTATATGGGAATAGATAATATGTTTGAAGACCCAATGGGCAATCTTTTTATTGTAAACAGTTACTATTATGTATCAAATTTAGGTTCAAATATTGGCACTAGTGTATTTAAATTGGACAAGTTTGGTAAAGTGCTTGTTCCTTTTAGTTTCTTCACAAAGCCACTTATACTCAATTACACTTTAGCCTCCATTTTTACAAAGGATTCCAAAACAATGGTATCAACCCCAGATGGTGTTTATAGGGTTGATAATAACGGCGGTCTAGATAAAAGCTTTAACTGCGCTATTAAAAATGTGATAGGTATATCAGAGTTGGTTCAAGAAAACAAGTATTTGTTGTTTAGTTTGAACAATCAAATGCTTATTGTCCAAAAAGTTAATGCCAACGGTTCTTTAGACAATCAATTTGCCAACTATGATTTTAATGTCTCAGTCGACTTAAATACTCAGATTGGTATAGATCATAATTTTAAAAACTGCATTAGTGGATTCAAACAAGTCAATGACAGTACTCTTACATTTCTTGTTTTATCAAACTACAGAAAAACTTTTATATTTACCTTAAACACCTCTTCTAAGACAATTTCTGCGATAAATGAAATTCCAAACATTAACCGGTTTTACAATAATATTTTTTACGACTATATAATTGTAAACCCATCCACATTTTACTTTAAAAATTATTATAGCGGTGGTTGGTTGTATTACAATAATAAATTTGATACTCCAGATATATCTTACGGTATATACACAGGCCTTTGTAATGATCAGGATACCGTATGGACCTTAAAGGGTAGGGCGCCTTCCAGGAAAATAAAAATTCAAAAATTGATTGACGGGGTTCCAGATTCAACTTTTGGGACTACAAGTGAAGCGGAGATCATTCCGTTTTTTGATCAAGATATAATAGCCCAAACCATTAAATTGCCTAACGCCTTTTTGGTCAACTCCAATAGTAGCTATTCCAAATATTGCAAACCCTACCTTCTTGATTTTGATGGAAATGTTTCGTTCCCTTTTTCATCGATTTACAATCTAAAACGAACAAAAAGATTGTATTTGTTTCAAAACGGTGACGATATTATTTACCTAAACGATTCCATTAGCTTTAAGTATAATATTGTCTCTAACCAATTCGTTGAGTATAATATACCAAACAAAAATAATTTGAATGTATTGTTTGATACTCAGATTGGCAATGGCTTCCAGATCAATGCCTTCAAGAACAATTACGTTTTGGTGTCTATTAAAAACTTCATTTACGCATTTAACTACATTACAGGAGAGCTCGACCTTGGTTTTGGGGTTAATGGACGCATCAGTTTAGATCCATTAGATGTTAATACCAGCAATGCTATCTATGATTGTATTGTAAATACCACCTTGGACAGGCTACTTGTTTTTGGTCATCAAGGCAATCGATATGCTTTCAATTTAAATGGTATTCCAGTAACCAGTTTTGGAGTAAATGGAAAAATTGTGGATGAAGGATATCGTTTAATAAGCAATAACGAAGAGAATCCAATATTAATAAAAAATTTGAATGACAGCACACATGTTCTTAAGAAAATAGATGCCTTTGGTAATGACTTAGCCTCAGCCGGTTCAAACATTACAAATCCTAATAAAGGGGTTCCATTTATCGATTTGAGGCATTACCAAACATATAGCCCTATACCAACTAAGTTAATGGAGAAACAAGCAGATGGCAAATATTTATTAACCGTTTCTAAAAACGCCATTTACCCTTTAGGTAGCACGCTGGTGTATAGATTAAATAGTGATTTAACTAAAGATTCTTCTTTTGGAAACAATGGAATTATTGAACTAAAGGGTATGAATACAAATATTACTATTGTTTTGGATAAAGCTTTTCTATTTATTGCTAACCCATTTGTGTTCAATAGCCTCACATTGGATAATAACGTGGTATACAAAATCTGGCTCGGTCCAAATATTTTAAATGTGAAGGATATACCTTTTGAGGAGGGTAACTTTATGTTTCCAAATCCCACCTTGGGTATTTTAAAGGTAAACACCGATAATAAAACAGCAGATGTGTATAGCTCACTCGGGGTCAAAATTATAACCAAAAATATTGTTGATAATCAGGTGGATATTTCTGAGCTTAATAAAGGTATTTATTTGATCAAAATCGCTCAGCAAACCTTCAAAGTAGTCAAAGAATAAGCTAACATTCGAATCTATTTCCAAGGCTTCATCCCATTCGAAGCATTGTTGAAAAATCTAGAGAATGTTTAATTTTACATTGTAAGAAACGACACTATCTACTTTTTTATATCCAATTTAAATGATACAAACGCTCACACATTTTTTTCTTGAACAAGCTACTTATGGTCAGGTATATCTGGCTACTTTTGTATATTTCTTGGGGCTCTATTTTGTGGTTGGTGCCGTGTTTTTGGCTGTTTGCAAATGGCTACAGACAAAAGGATGGGTGAGCCAAATTGTGCCGAATACGACTCCAAACAAAAACATTGGTTTTGAAATAAAACATTCTATCAAGTCCATTTTCGTTTTTGGCTTTTCGGGAATTGCCATTGTGTATTTGATTCGGATGGGAATCATAAAGTTGCTTCCAGATACTTTTTTAAATGTTTTAATGGGCGTATTCTTTCTTACACTATGGAACGAGGTGTATTTCTACATAATTCATCGCATCATGCACTTTCCATTTTTCTACAGGCGAGTACACAAGATTCACCATCAATCTAAAATTCCAACCATCTATTCGGTGTATAGTTTCCATTGGTTGGAGGCACTGTTGTTGAGCGGCGTCCCCATTACGATTTGTCCAGTTTTTAACTTTTCGGCCATGGCTATTTTTCTATATCCCTTGGCAAGTATCTTGTTGAATTTCGCAGGTCATTGCAACTATCGTTTTGGCCATGGCACTGGCGCAAGCTGGCAGCTATTTGGAACACGCCATTCACAACATCATTTTAGAAATACCCAGAACTATGGTTTCGCGACTCATTTTTTTGATTGGTTGATGTCGTCAAACAAAAAGAACAATTCTTTATGAACAAAGTATATATCACGTCCTTAGGTGCTTTTCTTCCAAACGAACCTATTTCTAATGATGAAATGGAGGCCTATTTGGGCGAAATAAATGGCAAGGCGAGTAGTTTCAAAAAAAGAATCCTTGAGCAAAACGGAATCAAAACAAGGTTTTATGCCATTGACAAAACACAAAAAAGCCTGTTTTCCAATGCAAAAATGGCGGCCTTGGCAGTAGAAAATGCCCTTGAAAGAAGTAATCTGAAACATAAGGACATCGAATTGCTTTCAACAGGAACCACGCAGGGCGACTTGCCAGTGCCAGGTTTTGCGAGTATGGTGCACGGGGAATTAGAATTCTCAAACTGTGAAATAGCAAGTTTTCAAAGTGTGTGTGCCAGTGGGGTGATGGCGCTTAAAAATGCCTTTCTTCAAATAAAATGTGGCGATAAAGACAACGCTGTTTGTGTGGCAAGCGAGTTCTCCAGCAGACTTTTTAAAAGCACTCGGTTTGATGCACAAGGAATGAAACAAGTACCTTTTGACACCGAATTTCTTCGTTGGATGTTGTCAGACGGCGCAGGTGCCATGGTATTGGAAAACAAGAAATCGACCAAAGGATTATCGCTATCTGTGGATTGGATCGAAGTAAAATCGCATGCCAACGAATTTCCGCTGTGTATGTACACGGGCAAAAACGACAATAAAGATGAAATTGAACCCACTTGGCTCGATTATCCTGATTATGAATCGGCGTCGAAGGCAGGCGCTATCAATTTGAAACAAGACATTCGTTTGCTGGACCAAGTCGTAAAAACTGGTGTGGCACATTATTTCGAACTAATCGACCAAAAGAAAATAAACGTGGAAAAAGTCGATTGGCTGTGTTGCCATTATTCCTCCGAATATTTCAAAGAGCCTATCAAGGAGTTGATGAAAAAAGGTGGTGGAGAAATTGCCAACGAAAAGTGGTTCAGCAATTTATCGACCAAAGGAAATACTGGAGCTGCTTCTATTTATATCATGCTGGAGGAATTGATGTATTCGGGCAAACTGAAAGTAGGTGATACTATTCTTTGTATGGTGCCAGAAAGTGGTCGGTTCATCACTTCCTTTATGCAATTGACGGCGGAAGGAGAAAGTGAAGAAAAGAAAAAAGCTACTGAATATGCCATTGAGTCACCCGAACTGAAATTGAACAAAACAGAAACATCTGAATGGTTGGTACGCCAACTCACACAGGTGTGGGTCGATTTTGAAACGCAGCTTTACAAGGTGCCAATTGTTAAGAAGATTCACGATGGGCAATTGAGTCTGTCCGACTATAAACTGTTGCTCACTGATTTGCGCCAACAAGTAATTGATGGTTCACAGTGGATTTCTAGAGCTGCATCAAATATCGATATCGAATTGTTCGAGCTGCGATCTGCCTTTATAAAACACACCGCTGCTGAACACAAAGATTATCAGGTGCTTGAAACGAATTTTGAAAATTTGGGGGAAGACATTGGGATTATCAGAGGTGGCGAAAAAAATATTGGGAGTGTGGCGCTCACCTCTTTTATGTTTCAGCAAGCGAGCAAACCCAACCCGATTGATTTGCTTGGTTCAATGTTTATCATTGAGGGAATTGGCAAGCGATTGGCAGCAGATTGGGGCGGGTTGATGAAAAATCAACTAAATCTAAATGCTGACCAGGTTTCTTTTTTTACTTATCATGGTGTGGCTGATGAAAACCATTTCAAAAATTTGGAACAAGCTTTAAACCATCCGAAATTAGACATGGATTTGGCAAAACGAATTGTGAAAACGGCCAAAATTACGGCCAAGTTGTACAAACTTCAATTGGAAGAATTAGGCAATTATTGAGAATTATCAGTAGTAAGTAGACTTATAAAAATCGAACTTAAAATAAAAGATCATGTACCATAAAGACCTCAATGTTGATATAGCGCATCACGATGAAAGAGACCCCAATCCTTGGTTGGCGATGTATTTGGATAACAGCATCCCCATCAATGATAAAACAAAGCGGAGTTTGATGCGGGACAACAACTCCAAGTCGGTTCAATACTTGCTTCCAATCATCAAGATTACCTCAAAATTTGCGATGTTTTTCATTCACATTTTTAAGTTTTTCTTCCCTAACCTGATCAATTCTTCAAAAATACTGCACAAGATTCTGGCTTGGGGTTTGCGAAATTTTGTAAGTCCAGATGCCAACCTGTTAATCTTCAGACATTTTCATGTAGGAAGCGAAATCATGGAGTTTATTTCCAAAAACATTGAGCAGGTAGAGCTCCAAACAAATCCGCTGAAACCGAAAAATTTCGAGGATATAAATGACGACTTGTTTTTAAAACATGATCTTAATCTCTACAACTTTGTCATCAAACTGAACGGACAATTACGTGAAAAAAATATTACCATAAAAGGAAAGCCTGTTTTAGACCTAAGCATGATAACCATCGATCAATTTGACCATATCGAATTTCCAAAGAAGTGGACAAACATATTAGATCTTAGATCGGCCATTGAGCTTTTTACTCCTTTTTACCAATTGTTTCTGACCTCAAACGATTTTATAAGAGCATCAAATTCTTTGCAGCTTGACGAAACCATCGGCATATATACCTCCCAAATATTGAATGCGCCTGCACATTTAGGCTTGCTAAACAATAAGCACCCCATGGTACCAGAAACTACCTACAGCGCCGCATATAGGCTTGTGTTGCATGGACTTGCCGCTGAAACGTTACACCGCATTTTGGTGAACATGAAATTGAAAACGAATTTGGACGGGATAATTACGCCTAGTTAGTGTTTTTTGGTGAACTCAGCATAACCAGATTTCGCTTTTGGTGTTTAGGGCAGCATTCATTATTAAATCTTATCCTGTTAACAGGCGTTACCAAGAAATTTTTTGCCCCTAAAGGAGGAAGTAAACTTTATGTTGTTAAACTTGAAAGTTTTAGAAGTAAGAAAACGTTTTCCAGCAGGTATCACGGATTTTTGTGAATAGTAAAAATTTAAAGGAGAATAGTAAAGAGGGATGTAGATTCTAAAATTAGAAAACGATACTATTATGATGAACGATTGTATCCAGTTGTTCAATATTTAAAAAGTTAAGCCCAGATAAAGTGAGATTTTCAATCCGCATAAACCATAGCTACAGCTTCTAATTGACTAATTTTTACTACCTTTTACAAAAAATCTTATGGCAATGTTGACACTTAACACCATTATAAAAGAGTTAAAAAATGTTCCAATTAATCGGCTGGAAGAACTTTATCAGTTTGTTCATTTACTAACACCAGCAACGAAACAGACAGAAGCCGCAAAGAAGAAAATTCTTTCTTATGGTGGTGCGTTTGATGACATGAGTGACAAAGATTATGCAGACTTTCTCAAACATACAAAAAAAGCAAGGACGAAGCTTTTTGACCGAAACTTGGACATATGAAACCATCAATGCTAGATACTGATATTCTTTCGGAATTTTTACGGGGCAACACTAAAGTAATTGAAAAGGTAGGGGAACACCTAAAGGAATATGGTTATATAAGTTTAAGCATCATTACTTACTATGAAATTCTTAATGGGCTCCTCTATAAGGACGCAAGAAAACAGTTAGCAAAATTTGAGGAGTTTGTAGAATTAAACAAAGTTATTCCGTTGACCTTGCGCATGGCGAAAACAGCAGCATTTATTTAAGCTGACCTTCGAAATAAAGGAATGGAGATCGGTCATACAGATACTTTGATCGCAGGAATTTCAATGACCAGTGAACTCCAACTAATAACAAACAATACGGACCACTTTAAACGAATCATAGGTTTGGACATGGCTAATTGGACGAAGTGATGTAGTTGAGACATTTATTTGTGCTAAATAATTATTTCGTTATTTTTATAGTTTAAATTTTTATTTCAACTAAATAACAAATGACTATCTCTTAACCTAGTCATTTAAAATACCTAACCAAATGAAAAAAACACTTCTTTTGCTTGCCTTGGCTCTTCTTAGCATCAATACCTTTGGCCAAATGGTGCTTGAGTATGAAATCAGTACTGCCAATACCGAAATCAAGCTACCACTAGCTGGCACTGTAAATGTTACCATAAATTGGGGAGATGACTCTGCAGTTGATACAGTAACTTCAGCCATAGATAAATCCCATACTTACACCAGTATTGGTATTAAAACGGTAACCATCACAGGTACACTCACCCAGTTTGGGAGCTTTGCTGTATCCCATGGATACAAACTCACCAAAGTACTTAGCTGGGATGGACTGGGGCTTAGCAGCCTTAGAGCCGCATTTAATTCTGCTTACGCTCTTACCTCAGTGCCAATTACATTACCAACAGGTGTAACGGATCTGAGTTATATGTTTTCTGGCGCCACAGCCTTTAACCAGCCTATCGGCACTTGGAACACGGCTAATATAACAGATATGAGTTATATGTTTGAAAGAGCCACGGCCTTTAACCAACCCATCGGCACTTGGAACACGATGAATATAACCAATATGAACCATATGTTTTATGGAGCGAGTTCCTTTAACAAGCCCATCGGCAACCTGAACACTGCGAATGTAACAAATATGCGTTGGATGTTTGGAGGAGCCTCTTCATTTAACCAACCAATTGGCACTTGGAACACGATGAATGTAACAAATATGGGTTGGATGTTTTATGAAGCCACCTCATTTAACCAGCCGATTGGCAAATGGAATACCGCTAATGTAACAGATATGGGATTAATGTTTTTGGGTGCCACTTCCTTTAATCAGCCCATCGACACTTGGAACGTAGCGAATGTAACAGATATGGGTAAAATGTTTGTTTTGGCTACTTCCTTTAACCAGCCTATCGGGACATGGAACACGGCCAATGTAAAAAATATGAGTGCAATGTTTTATAGCGCTAAAGCCTTTAACCAACCAATTGGCACTTGGAACACGGCGAACGTAACAGATCTGAGTGGCATGTTTTCTTTAGCCTCTTCCTTTAACCAGCCTATCGGGACTTGGAACACGGCCAATGTAAAAAATATGAGTGCAATGTTTTTTGAAGCCACGTCCTTTAACCAGTCTCTCGGCACTTGGAACACAGCAAATGTAACAGATATGGAGGCTATGTTTAAGGGTGCCACCGCCTTTAACCAGCCCATAGACACATGGAATACAGCCAATGTAACAAATATGAGTGCAATGTTTAATCAAGCCACTTCTTTTAACCAACCTCTGGGCGCTTGGAATACCGCTAAAGTAACATCCATGCGTGCAATGTTTTTTGATGCAACCACTTTTGACCAACCTATTGGCGATTGGGATACACAAAATGTAACCGATATGTATACCATGTTTAACAATGCCACCTCCTTTAATCAGCCAATTGGTACTTGGAATACTATAAATGTAAAACTTATGAACGAAATGTTTAATGGGGCCAACTCCTTTAACCAGCCCATTGGTACTTGGAAAACAGACAATGTAACAGATATGAGTGGAATGTTTGTTTTTAACAACGTTTTTAATCAGCCTTTAGGCGATTGGAACACAGCCAATGTAAAAAATATGAACGGCATGTTTTCTAATGCTACTTCCTTTAACCAGCCCATCGGATCCTGGAACATTACTAATGTAACAAGTATGATAGGAATGTTTTTTGCTGATACGCTCTGTACTACCATATATGACAACATATTAAATGGCTGGGCAGCTCAAAACGTAAGATCTGCGGTCTCTTTTGATGCGGGTGGCAGCAAGCACTCTGCTGCTGCGTCAGTAGCGAGGGCTACCTTGGAACGTAAGGTCTGGTACATTACAGATAGAGGTCAAGGGACAAGCGGCAACTGCAAAGTGACAGAACTAGAAGACCAAACTACTACCGATGCACCAGCAGCGGTATACCCTAACCCAGCCACAAACGAGCTTTATAGCACTAGCTTTGCGCAACTTTATGATGTAACAGGTAAGTTAGTGGCAGAAGGTCAAGGTAAAATAGACGTTTCCCCGCTTCCAAGGGGGATGTATGTCCTAAAATCAGAAAACAAAACTACTAAGATTGTTTTGCGATAGTGAGTGTGGTGTATAGTTCTGCAACAATAATTTATACGGATGAAAGTGATATTATGGTAAGCCACTGTGATGCACAAGTTTGGTTTATTTCCCAAATCATTATGGACACCCCTAATTGGGAAAATATAAAGTCAGAAGTCAAAACAATAGGCTTCTTGCTAAATGAATATCAGCTAAAATTTTAAAAACAAAATACGAGAAATAGTATATTTAATAACAGCTTATTGTAAAATTACTATATCTTTACCACCTAAATCTAACAAATAATTTTCCTTATGAAAAATCTACGCCACACGCTTTTACTAGTAGTCTCTATTGTTTTTTTTATTGGTTGTTCCAAAAAGAAATCAGATCCTTCTCCGTCAAATAACGATAACAAAAATCCTACCTCCACTGCAAGTGCTTATTTGGTCTTTTTTGATGGTACTTCAGCTGTAAAAATAGAAGCGGGTGTAGATGGAGTTTATAATGGAGCTATATCAAGTGGCTCAAATTCCTACTATACTACAGGCGGCAATTTTCTTAAGTTTCCTGCGTTCAAAGGAGATGTGTTGTACGGTGCTAACTTTGGCGGTTTTCCTTCTGGTAGTGATGCTTATGACGATTATAGCGTTGGGGCCAATTCATTTGGAAGTGAAGCAACGGGAACTAAGGGATTTATTATTAGTTACACAGATGTAAATGGGATACTTTGGTCTACTAGTAAAGGAGTAGGTACTCAAACGAACAGCGCTATCAACATCACAAGTAAAAGTGCCTACAGTCCACTAGCGCAATATTATGTTTTAGAAGGTACCTTCAATTGCACCATGTATAATAGTGAAAACAGTAATTCCAAAATACTTACCAACGGAAAATTCAAATCGATATTTGCTTACGAATAAAATCAGAGAAATTAGTATAATCCTTTCAATTATTATGTTCTAACGGGTTTTACTAACCAATTTCGTGACTTTATAGGTGTTTAGCCCTTGAATTATTTAAGCATGCTACAATATTTCAAGGCGTCGTCTACAAGTTTTTGTTATCTTTATTAGCGGTGATAATTTAACGCCGCGATATACATACATATCCAAACAACAGAGTCCTTTTCTTAAAAACAAAGATGCCAAGCTGGAGGGCTTGGCATCTTAATATTAAAATTAACAAAAATTATTATTCATTCACTACCAATTTCACTCTTATTAGCTTATTGGTATGGATGTGTACAGTATAAATACCTGGTGGTAAATGGTGGTTTACCAAGGTCATTTTATTGCTCGATTGGCTAGATTTTGTGTAGATCATGCGCCCAGCTTGGTCATAAACATCTATTTGGTCAATAGGATAGTTACATTCCACCACTGACATTTGACCGTCTTTGGTTGGGTTAGGATACACATTCACATAGTCATTGCCCGCATGCTCGTCAATAGCAGTTACATTCGACTTGATTTTAAAATACGCCCTGTTCGAAATTTCATTGTAAGAATCATTGGTAAAGAATACCACAAAGAAGTCTCCAGAGGTTTTTGGCAAATCATTACCACTAAATTCTGCAGATCCATTAGGCTGACCAGCAACATACTTGTAGGACACCAAGGGATCGATATTTGGTATATCGTTTTTCTTAAATATACCCAAATAATCCTTTGCAATACCAGGACCATCATTAAACGTGACAGATATCAAATCTCCTAAGTTATATTCTGGTTTATCAATTGAAATGCTGGCAATAGTGTCTCCCACTGATACATAAATGGTATTGCCATTTGTGCCATATCCATCATTAAGGAAGTAATTGACAAAATAATAGCCTTTTGGTAGATTGGTAAATTTCATAGTGCCATTGGCCTTGGCTCCTGTATAATCCCAATCGGTAGAGGAAACACCGCCTTGACCTGGCGTTTGGCCAATTTTGTAAAATCCTATCCAGTCTTTACTATTTGCTGGGGCGTTCGCAAAATCTATTTTGATGGTATCGCTTAATGAATACTGTTGTTTGCTTGCAGAAATCTCAGCGATAGCACCTATGTAAAGGTTGATGCGTGGGGCAAGTTCTGTATAGCCATCGTTTTCCAAGAAAGTAATATAATACTCCCCAGCAGTGGCAAGTGTAAATGTAAGCGTACCACTTACCAAGCTGCCACTGTTTACATATTTCCAAGTAGTGGAAGCAATACCACCGGGCGTTTGTCCTTTTTTGTAGATACCCACCCAGTCTTTGGCATTGCCAGGACCAGCTGAATAAGTCACGGTGATCGTTTCATTTGGTTTGTATTGTAGCTTATCGCTTTCAATTTTTGGCGAAGAAGTGACCGATCCTTTTACTTTAACAGAAGCGGTTTCTGACCAAGCAGACCAGCTCATGTTTCTGTCACGGTGGCGCACCCTTACATAATGTGTGCCATTGGCGATAGAATTTTTGACGATATTATAAGCAAAAATATTTTTACCAGCGTTGATGTCTTTAGTGACCCAAGCTTGGCCGTCCATGCCAAACAAGTTTTCATAATCGCGCAATACATCTTGTTCGATCGTGCTAAAATTGGCTGATTGTGAAATTTGGAATTGGGTAGAATTATAGGGTAGACCAGTGGTAGTCGCATAAGCACTGCTGTTGATCGTAATTGGCAAGGCCAAAGAATCTGTAAACACATTGGTAATGGTAGGTTTGCTAGGGGCAGCCACATTGTTTTTTCTGTAGAATCTGTCAATAAGACGGCTTTCTTCCCATACATACTTATCTGGTTTATTGCCCCAATCGTTGATACGAGTAGTATAACCAACTGAATAACAATCTACTGAAATAGAATCATTGAGTTGATCTACTTCTACAATTTGATAAGCCCAGTTTGAAATGGTTTTTTGCACATCATCAAAATCCTGCTCGGTTGACATGCCCCAGTATTGATCCCAAGCGGTACCACCAGAAATAATGTTGTAAACAGGCTTATTTTTATCTTGTCCACGCGCGTACAAGTGATGATGTGCGCCTACATGTAAGAACATTTTTGGGGAAGTTATTAGCTTAGGATAAGCTGTGTTGCGCACCCAAGTAGAAATATCACCGATATATTGCTCCGCTTGAAAAGGACGATGACCCAATGAAACGATCCATTTAACGGTAGGGTCTACGTTGGCAGAATCCAAAACACGTGAGGTCCAAGTGAGCTGGGTGGCGTTTACGTTGCTATTTTGCTCCGTTGTAAAGTTAAGGAACAATACTTGGCCCGCTTGGTAAGCGTAATATTCTTCTGTGCCAGTAGAGATGCCTTTATAAGCAAAATTATCGTAATGAAAATGGTTTTTGTAGGCGTCAAGTTTCAAGGTACCATAGGTTTCGTGGTTACCGATGATGGTAGAAATACCAGCCCATGGGGACAGGTATTTGCATTTGTCAAAATGTACATTTTCGTAGTGGTCAAGGGTACCCACATCCACTTGGTCGCCCACCATTACGATAGATGTTATGGCCTCATTAAATGGCTGGTTATATTTCTTCTCTACTAATCTTTTGGCTCTTACCAACATAGAGTCATAACGTGGTTCATCTTTTAGCTGATTGTCACCTACAATCAAGAAACGCATTTTGTTGCCACCAGCCGTTACGTTCTTAGGATCTGGAAGTGTTTTAAAAGAATAAACGGCCGAGGTATAATTGCCGGTTTTTACCTTGTAAAAATATTTGGTAGCAGGGCTTAAGCCAGTAAGCTGAACACTGTGGTAAAAATAACCACCAGTATAACCAACATCTGTCATGGATTGTACTGTGCCAGTTTTACTAGAAGTAAGAGCATTTTCAGCAGTACCATACTCCACGAGTGATTCGTTTCCAGCGTCGGTTTTCCAATTCACCCAAATAGAATTGGTGGTGGGAATTTCCAAATAAGGAATATTTCCATTTTGCGTAAAAGCCAAGTGTGCCGTCAGCAGGCTACAAAAAGCAAGTAGTATTTTTTTCATGTAAAAATTTTTAGTTCTAGCTGTAAGTATCTACTTCCTTAGTAAATGGTTTATTGCACCGATTTTGATCAGTTTCAGGAGGGTTAAGTAATTGTGAAGTGGGTATAATTTTGATTTATAAGTAGTTATTGAAATAATGAAAACATTTCCTTGTGTAAAATGAATGACAATGGCTTGAAATTTAACAATTTGATAATATTAGTAATAAAAAGAAAACATGAGCCTATATGCAGTAGGGAAAAAATCGGGTACTTTTGAACCCATATTCACTATTGGTTTATTTAAGATAACAAACCCCTCCAAAAATTCAATCAAACTATTTTTGTACAAAAGAATAGATGTTAAACTTTTGGCGGAATTTCCTCTATTTTCAAAAGCCATGTTGGACTATGTTTTGGAAACGATTATTGATAGGCTTGGCAGTGCTTTTGTGGCCTCATTTTGCAGCATTTGCCCAAAATTTAATTATTAATGGTAATGCAGAACGACCATTAAACGATGGCTGGGTCATTGTAAATGGCAACTGGAGTCAACAAAAAGAGCTTGAGGATGGCTTCCCAGAAGCGCAAGACAGTAATTATATTTTTTTCTCAGGATTTAATAATGGCTTGTTTGGCGTGCCTTTAGAGCTGTATCAAGTGGTAGATTTGAGTAGTTTTAGATCAGGAATTGAAGCTGGTTTGCAAACATTTACATTTAAAGGTTACATGCAATCCTTTATACAAAATCCCCCCGATACCGCCCAGATTGTCTTAGAATACCTAGATGCAAATCAACAAGTACTGCAAACCATACCTTCTGCAAAAAAGACGGTGATCTTTGATTGGTTTGAATATGCCCTCACACTTAGTCCTCCACCCGCAACAGTTGCCCTTAAGATACGACTTATTAGCACTTTGGCCAATGGCGTATCGGTAGATGGGTATTTTGACAACCTTTCGCTGGTGGCAGTGCCGTTTGCACCTAAAGCCTCAGATATTGTGTTGTATGAGTTGATTACTCCAAATGGTGATGGCTACAACGACACCTTTAAAATACAAAATGTGGACTTAGTACCGCTCAACCAGTTAAAAATATTCAATAGATCTGGTGACTGTGTAGCTGCCATAGAAAACTTTCGCAATGGTGCCTGGACGGGAGAAAGTCTGGCCAATAGCACTTATTATTATATTTTTACTACAGCCAATTTTGAACTCAAAGGTAGCTTGGTAGTGCAAAGACAATGAGCTTACAAACATACATAGTACGATTCATTTTACTTTGCTTTGTGGCGATTGCGCAACTATTACACGCACAACACGACCCACAATATGGGCAAATTAACCTTATGGAGGCAAATACTAATCCAGCTTATGCAGGGCAACAGGCTGGAATACAGGTACTATTATGGCACCGCACCCAATGGGCGCGGTTTCCTGAGTCGCCCACCTTGCAAGGCTTAAATATAACGGCTCCGATAGGCATTGGTAGGAGTGGCCTTGGCTTATTTTTAAGCAACGAAAAACTTGGCTTTACTACCATTCAAACGGCAAGAGTAGGCTATAACTATAAGATAAGGATGCTGCAAGGCTTGTTGGCCTTTGGCATGGAGCTGGGTATGCAAAACTACCAAGCCAATTATGACCAACTTACCATAGAAAATACGGATGACCCTATTTTGAAAGAATACCAAAGAAACCAATTGTTTGTCGATTTGGGTGCTGGAGTTCATTATTATCACCAAGCAAAAGGGTTATCGCTTGGTTTAGCGGTTAGGAGGCTGAGTTTGGGTACACTAAACACTCAAAACCCGTTCAATAAAAACTTAAGTATGCAATTTGGCAAAAGCATAAACTTATCCACTTCGTTAAATATGATGTTGAGTGGGCAAATGAGGTTTTTACAATTGCAACCCAATCATACTACTTTGCTCTGTGATGTACATTATCATTCACTGGTATGGGCTGGCTTGGGATATAGAAGTAGTCAAGCTTTACTAATTAATATGGGCTTAAACCTCAACGAATGGGTGCAAAAGCTGCCTTATGAAACCAAGCTGGCGTATCTCGTAGAACTAGGACGGTCGCCATTGTATTTGCCACAAGGACCTACACACGAGGTAGTGCTTCAGCTAAATTTGAAAAAAAGGTGGCATGCTGATGAAATAGACCACTTACAAAATATCAATCATCCTGTATTTTTTTAGGCCATGCAGCGACTCCTTGGTATCTATTTCTGTCTCTCTTGTTTTTTTGTTTTTGGCCAAAGCAAAAATACTGGTATTGGAGAAGCCTTGTACTTAAAAGGCTACTATGCCGAGGCGATTCCTTATTTAAAATCAAGTTATCAGGCTTTTCAGCAGGCATATACTGCACATTGCCTCGGGCAGGCTTATACACAATTAGGTGAATATCCGCAGGCCAAATTATGGCTTCTAAAAGCTTTAGCCAAAACACCCAACGACACACTGCTTATAGCACATTATGCACAGTTGCTGATGCGTCAAGATCAATACATATTGGCAAAATCTTATTGGGAAAAATACGCACAATTAAAAAAGCTAACTAATTGCCCCATGCTTGCTGTATGCGACTCTGCCTTAGGCTGGCAACAAGCCAATACTGCATTTACCCTAACTTTATTGACCCATGCCAATAGTCCTTATTCGGAAATTAGTCCTTTTGTGGTCGGTGATGATTTGTTTTTTGCTAGCACTAGACCAAGCACTGTTATTGAACAAAAAAATCTAGCTTCTGGCGAGGGGTATTATGATATTTTTATTGCCCGTTCATTGGCTAAGAAAGGAACAGGTAAACCCAAGCAATACAGTGTGTTAATCAATGGCCCTTTGCATGAGACGAGTTGTATGATGGATAGTGCTCTTACTGAAATTTATTTTACCAAAACCATCCTAGACAGCAGTGGGCAAGCTATTCAAAATATTTTTAAATCCGAAAAAACCTTGCTTGGCTGGAATACGCCCCATCACTTTTACCTTAACGACAGCGCAGTAGCTGCTGGGCATCCTTTTGTCTCTAGCGATGGCAAAATATTTCTTTTTTCAAGTACCAAAGCAGGTGGCTATGGCGGCGCAGACATTTACATTGCTTACAAAAAAGGAGACGGCTGGTCTGTTCCAGAAAACTTGGGCTCAGGCATCAACACCGCTGGCAATGAGTATTTTCCAAGCATACAAAAAGATGGCACCATTTTGTTTTCTTCTAACGGCCATTTTTCAATTGGTGGCTACGACCTATTTTCTTCCATGTTTAATGGCACCGGCTGGGACAAGGCTCTAAATCTTAAACCACCGTTTAACTCCGGAGCAGATGATTTTGGGCTATTTTTTGAGGCAAAAAGTAAAACTTATTACCTTAGTTCTAATAGGCCAGGTGGCAAAGGCAAAGAAGACCTTTATAGCATTCAATTAAAACCCTAAGCCCTATTTTTTCTTAAAAAGCTGCATGGTGTCTGCCTTTTGTTTTACCTTTTGTTGCAAAAAGGATTCAAAATCGGCCTTTTTATCCGTTGCTTTTTGTGGAAAGGAATTAGCCACACTGTTCAAATCGACTTCTTGAGTAGTCACAAGACCATTTTGTGGTAAGATGTCTGATTTATTTTGATCTGGCTGCAAAGCGCCTTTTGTAACAACTCCTTTGGTTTGTGTCGCTTGATCAACTATTGGCTGAATGTTTTTTATCTTTGTAGTTGAATTAGGAGTTGGCGGTGTTATGTATGCTACAGTATCCTTAAAAGAAGAATAGGTAACAGACTTTGGGGAGGTAGCCGTTTTTTGATAGGTAGCCATCAGAAGCCAAATATTAAGCAATACCGACATAGATAAGCCTGCCGTAAGCCATTTAAAAGCTTTGGTTTTCCAAATACTGATGGTGTTTTGCATAGGTGTGCCTTCCAACAAAATGGTATTCATGTCCAATTGTAAAGGCTCTTGGTACTCATATTGACCAAGTTTTTCCCTCAATATTGCTTTAATTTGGTCTTTATCTTCTTTATTATCTTTCAATATGCTGCTGATTTATTATTTCTTTAAGTTGTATTCTCGCTTGGTTTAAATGTGCCTTGGAGGTACCCTCACTTATTTGTAATATTTGGGCTATTTCTTGATGTTTATATCCTTCTACGTAATACATGTTAAAAACAGTTCTCCTGGCCAAAGGCAAAATGTCGATCATGGCCATTAAGTCTTGCATTTCTAGCGCGGCAAGTTCTTGTGCCTCCACAAAAGGCTCTTGTTTTTGAGTATATTCCTCCGTAAAATCTATTTGGTTATGCAATTTTGTTTGTAGCGCCTTGTATACCTCGTTAAGGCCAATTTTATATACCCAACTGTGAAACTCGCCCTTTGTTTGGTCATATTTAGGTAAATATCTAAACACTTTGATCAAGGCCTCTTGTACCACATCTTCAATGTCGGCCTTGTGTTTGAGGTATCTTCTGCATACACTAGCTATTTTGGGGGCATAGAGGTGAACCAACTCACGCTTAGCACGCTCGTCGTTCTTTAAGCACAACAAAATTAACTCGTTTATAGACACCCGTATAACATTTAAAGGTAATATAAGCTATTTTACAAAATGGTTTATTGCGGGGGGATAAATTATTTGTTTTCTGTATGTTGTATTAAAAACTCTACAGGTCTTTTAGCTTGGTATTTTAATGGTTTGTTTGTAGATGTTGATAATTAAAGGGTTGTTGTGATTGCTTTTAGTCTTAAAGTACGAAAGACATTTTGCAAAAAGTGTGTAGGCCCTTGTTTTTGTCTTTACAAACAAGAAATTATCTTTAAAGAGGATACTAACCATGGCTAACCAGCAACATACATTAACCATTAATTATTTAGGTCCCATTTTTTTTTGAGCAAATTATAGTTTACGGCTACTTCTGTTGTCATTTTTAAATACTTAAAGAAGTTAATCCCAAACTCAGATATATCCTTATCCTGATTTAAATCCGTAGGTGAATTAGTATTTCCATTACCATGTGTACCTATTAGATCATAGTACTGGGCATAATAAATAGATTGATAAATTTCGATATTGCATAATTGATAACGACAAATTAGTCCATTAAAATCATATCTTCGGACACTATCAATTATAAGATTGTTGTTTTCAATATCTAATAAGGGTAATAATAATAAAGGTAGATCCTTATCATTTTGACCTAAATTAATATTTGATTTAGATGCTTTGTCAAGGGCAAATAATAAATCTTCTTGGGTTTCATAAAACGTCATTAAAAAACGAATAATAAATAATATTGGTAGCTGCCAATCATAAATAGCAGTACCCTTATAGTTGATTTTATCCTTGTGGTACGGAAGAGGGAATTTAGACATTAAGAACAATTTCCTTAAATTGATAGCATTGGAGTCAATAAGGCCTTTAAAAATAAATTTACAAGTGTTAATATTTTTAGAATTTTTTATAAATTCATTAATCGTTAGTAGGCTTGGATCTTCTATTGATATTAATTTTAAATGATGCATTTGATATGCCAAATTAGATGCGATGGCCTCATGATTTTCAAACTGAAAAATTCCAATACTATAAAATTTATCTATATAGCCTGTAAACTCTACATCAGCACCATATCTATTGTTAAATATCCTGCGAATATTGTCAATATCACAAACAACAATGATCTTATCAAAGCCAAATTTGTTGTCCCCAGCCTTTAAATCAAAATGAGCTGAAAATACATTAAGTAACCTAAAAATATGTTCTGGATCTACTCTATCTAGGTCATCAATAATCAATACATTTTCAGCATTTGAATTTGTCTTAATTAATTCTAGTATTTGAGTTATCAATTGGGTGTAAATATCAAATTCAAAAATTGACCCTTTGATGTTTTCAATTTCATCAAAAAAGGTTGTTATTTGATTTTGCTTTAGTTCTAGATTAACCTTTTTTGTAGCGTCTTCAATTTGATTAATAAACAGAGTCAGACCTGTATAAATTGCACTTAATGTATCTCCATTATTTGGAATAAAATTTAATAAAGGAGAAATTATATCTGGAGTTTTTTTTATTAGACTATTTAATTGAAAATAACGTTGTAATGAATTTTCTATTTTAGGATCAATACATTCTTTATAATTTAACAGTCTGCCTAAAATATCATATTTAATATTCTCAAATATGTCTTCGTTTTTAGATACTGAGTAATTAATAGGAAACAGGTGAAAGATATTGTATTTTTTAGTACCATTATGTCTTTTCTTTTGCTCACTTTCTTCAAAAAACTGAGTTAAAAAGTGTGTTTTTCCACTTCCATATATTCCTGAAAATATAATTCGCTGATTTCCTTTAATTTCTAAGAAAAAATCAAATTTGTTAGTAGGTTGGTCTATGGGTATTAATTTTTGGGTCATGTCTATGGATATTTAGTTAAAAATAGTAAAAATAGTTCGTAGATAATTAATTTTCCTTCTAAATATCTTCTTAATCAAGTATGTAATTTGTTCTTTGGCCGCTTTAATGTTATATAGTACCTCTAACTAACAATATAAACAGAATCCCCTAATTACAATGCCTCAATTTTGTGATTGGAAGGTGTTTTTAACTTTTTGCCAATTCAATATCTGCAGTCGCTGTTTCTCCTTCGAGCACCTTATGGTGGTGGTTTGGGAGGTATAGCCGAGTTTTTCTAAGCGGATTTCGTTCTGGCCGGGTTGGAAGCTAGTGAAAACAAAGTCCAGGAAAAGATTTTGAAAAGGCAGGAGCGAATAAAGGAGTTGATACAGAGGAAAAAACCGCTTAGAAAGTTTAAAACTGATGTCGCAATTAAGTCCTAAAGCACTAGAGGTTACAGTATAACTAAAGCAGAAAGGGGTACAGTATTTTTTACATAGGCGCGAGTGGAAATCAAAAATTATTTGATATTTTTGTTCACAAATAATATTTGTTCACGTTACGTGTACAAACAATATTAATGAACATGAAAGAAATAGGAATAGTAGAAAGAGCTCTCGAAAAGCTAAATCAGGATACCAAAATAACTGGCAAATGGAATGACAATGCTGAAAAAGATATAGATGGTACAATAGAATTAGTAGTTGATGGTCAAAGACATGTGTTTAATGCTGAAGTAGTAACTGAATTAAGAAATCACCAGATGCAGAATATTGTGAAAAAGGCTGCGCAGTATAATCCTTTCATGATAATTGCAAAGAATCTGTTTCCTAAGATAAAGGAGGAATTGAGGCAAATGAATATCGCTTACATAGAGGTAAATGGTAATATTTATGCTAAAGTACCTGAAATGATGATTTGGATTGAAACTCATAAACCACTAAAACAAGAAGTAGAAAAAACAAATAGAGCATTTACTAAAACAGGTTTAAAAGTAATATTTCAATTTTTGCTCGATGAGCTATTAGTGAATAGGCCATATAGAGAAATTGCAAATACTACTGTAGTAGGTTTGGGTAATATTAATTACATCATTCATGGATTAAGAGATATGGGGTTCCTAATAGACTTGAATAAAAATGAATATAAAATAAATAATAAACGGGAATTATTAGATAAATGGATGGTAGCTTATGCTGAAAAATTAAAACCTGCATTACTAATAGGAAGATTCCGTTTTTTAAGGGATGAAGATTTTTTTAATTGGAAAAGACTTGAATTAGATAACAATAAAACATGGTGGGGGGGTGAGCCGGCAGGTGATTTACTAACAAATTATTTAAAACCTACAGAACTAACATTATATACAATTCAAACACGTACAGAATTAATAAAAATGCTAAGACTTATTCCAGATGAAAAAGGAAATGTGAAAATATTCAAAAAGTTTTGGCAAAATGCAGAAGTGAAGGATAACATAACTCCTCCACTTTTGGTATATGCTGATTTATTAAACACTAATGACAGCAGATGTAGAGAAACAGCGGATAGAATTTATAAAGAACTATTAGTAGATGAATATAAATAGTAAAAGAAACGAGTCATTAAAAAGTGTACTGGACACTTTAGAAGTAGCCTTTGAAAAAGTTGGCATAGACTTCTATTATATTATTGGTGCTACAGCTAAAAACATTTGGTTCGAAAGAAATAACAAAATAGGTAAAGGAACTAAGGATATTGATTTTGCAATTTTGATTAATCGTAATGATCAATTTAAAGATTTGAAGCAAATACTATTGAGAGAATATGGTTACACAGGCATAAAAGAAAATGAATTTGCTATGCTTACTAAAGATGGAATACAGATTGATATTCTTCCTTTTGGTGAAATCGAAGTGCTTGATGGTGTAGCAATAGAAAATGGTATCGGTTTGCATCATATTAAAATTAATGGATTCAAAGAAATTGCTGATACTGGAATTACTGATTTTGAGAGTAATGGGAATACATTTAAAGTAGCTACTTTGCCATCAATTATACTACTTAAGCTTATTTCATATGATGATAGACCTGAGGTTAGGATAAAAGATATTCAAGATATAGCGGATATAATCAAAGTTTATTTTGATTTAGAAACAAATATTTTTTTCGATGAGCATTATGATTTATTAGAAAGAATTAACGAGGGCAACGAAATAATATCATCCCGGGTTATTGGGCGTTTAATGAAGAAAACCCTTGATAAACATATTCCACTTAAAAATAGAATTTTAAACATACTTGAGAAACATATTCAAGATAAAGAAAAATCAAAGTTGGTTGTTATGCTTGCTACACAAAGCGAAATTAATATAGAACAAGCTGTTAAAATACTTACCGAAATACTAAAAGGAATAAACGCATAATGACCCAACAAAATAAACTGATAGACGTGGCAATGCCGATAAAAGAAATCCCTTGGTGTGGAAGTTCCCTTCCGTACCCAAAACATAGTAGGAACTTGGTACCGAACTTGCCTTCCAATATCGTTTGAAACCAAAGTTGATAGATTTGGATTGTTGGGTCATTATGCAGATTTTTGTTAAGGGTAGTGAACGTTGCTGGCGAGGCTTCGCCAAGAGCAATAAGACTTCAAAATTACTTGTGTGGCTAAATAGCATCAACGGTGGAAAAGCAGGTCATACAAACAATCCCTAATCGGACAAAATTCTAAAACGTGGACAACAATACGACTCTGGACTCTTTTATTAAAAACTTTATCATCAAGGATAAAAGGGAAAGAAGTGAACTTGAACTTAAAAATGTTAGAAAGAGATCAAGGTTCACGGACAAATTAAATCATAAGTGGGATACTGTTTTGGACATGAGATATGTTTTCAAAATTCCTTCTGGTTTAAATGACTATGAATTCACAAAAAAAGAACTTAATATTTCTGATAGTGAAATATGTTATATCATTTCGAACTATGATGACATAGACGGACAAATTAAAGAATTCAAATATGCATTTGACCTAGTTTATGGAAGAGGATTTGGATCAATTATAATTAACGGCTCAGCAGATAAATTATATCTGGAAACGGAATTACAACAAGGTAAACAAAATAGATTTATTGGAATTAAAATGTGACGGAGAAAGGCATATTGACATATACGAGTTTTTTCCCTACTCCCTTGTTTGTGTCATCACAAACAATTATCATTTGTAAAGATAAAAGCTAATACTTGACACCTTCAATGTATTTATGATACTAGTAAAGCCCCTCAAAGAAATAATTTCGAGAATTTATGACTGAAAAGACATAAAAAAAGCTCAAAAACTAAGTTTTTGAGCTTTGCTCTCCCTCTTGGGCTTGAACCAAGGACCCCCTGATTAACAGTCAGGTGCTCTAACCAGCTGAGCTAAGGAAGAATTTGGATTGCAAAGATAGCACTTACCAACATACGAGGCAATATGTACTGGAAAAAAAATCAATAAATTTTAATAATGATAAAATGACAGTTTCAAATGTTGAATTAAATTGATTGATAATCCAACAATTAAACTATTGAACAGTTTTACTATTAACACATTTCTGCCAAATTGTCTTTTAAAAATTTATTTCACACCTATCACAATAAAAAAGGCATACAATTTGTTTAATAGTATAATCAAGTGTTATCTGTAAATACTGTAATAATGAACAAAAATTTTAGTTTTTTAGGAATGATTTTGTCCTCCATAGTTGGGGCTATGGTGGCGTTGGTAGTTTATAACACTTTCTGGAATAATAAAAATTATGAAGGAATCGGCTATAAACAAAATTTCGTGTTGTCAAATTATAGCGATACGAGTAACGTAGTAGTGCCTGATGGTCTTAATTTTGTACATGCTGCTGATATAGTAAGACCAGCAGTGGTGCATATTAAAACCTTTTATGAAGCTAAGCAGCAACAGATTCAAAGACAACAAGTTGATCCGTTTTTTAGACAGTTCTTTGGAGACGAATTTGAACAGTATCAAGGAGAAGGAGGAGGAAACCAACCAAAAGAAGCTGCTGGATCGGGTGTAATACTTACACAAGATGGTTATATAGTTACCAATAACCACGTTATTGACAAAGCTGATAAAATAAAGGTAATTCTTGATGACAAAAGGAGTTACGAAGCTAAATTAATAGGTGTGGATCCTACCACTGATTTGGCATTGTTAAAAATAGAGGAAACAAACTTGACTTTTGTGCCATTTGGTAATTCTGATCAAGTGCGCGTTGGCGAATGGGTGTTGGCAGTTGGTAATCCTTTTGATCTAACATCTACTGTAACTGCGGGAATAGTAAGTGCTAAAGGTCGTAATATCAACATTTTAAGGAGTAAGACCAACTATGCCATTGAATCTTTTATTCAAACCGATGCCGCTGTGAATCCTGGTAATAGTGGTGGGGCATTGGTAGATTTGAAGGGTAGATTAATAGGGATTAATACCGCCATAGCAACACCAACAGGTTCTTACACGGGATATTCCTTTGCAGTACCAGTAGCCATAGTAAGAAAGGTGGTAGATGACTTGCTAAAATATGGTGAAGTACAAAGGGGACTATTAGGTATAAACATACAAGATATAAGTGCTGAACTTGCTAAAGAAAAAGGGCTAGCCAATGTAAAAGGCGTTTATGTTGGAGGGGTAAATGAAAATGGTGCTGCCAAAGACGCTGGGATAGTGGAAGGTGATGTAATTACTAAAATAAATGACGTATTTGTAAATACCTCTTCTGAATTACAAGAGAACGTAGCAAGATTTAGGCCTGGGGATAAAATTAAAGTTACCTTCTTACGAAAAGGCAGTGAAAAAACAGTAACCGCCACGCTTAAAAATAAAATGGGAAATTTATCCATCGTAAGAACCGACGATAATTCGTTTACAGCCTTAGGAGCTGAATTTAAAGCACTTAACAAAGAAGATAAGCTCAAATTTAAATTGGAGGAGGGTGTTAAGGTAGTAAAATTAAAAGACGGCAAATTGAAAGAAGCTGGAATGAAAGAAGGATTTATCATCACTAAGGTAGATAAACAACCTATTCAAGGTCCTGAAGAATTGATAAATATCCTCAATTCAAGAAGAAATGGTGGGGTATTGTTGGAAGGAATCTACGCAGATGGTAAAAAAGCCTATATTGGTTTCGGATGGGAATAGACCGTTGTCAAAACTTTTGATAATAAGTAAATCAAAAGCTTTTTAGGTTTATAATTAAGAAGTTAACACAAGGGTTGTTCTCAACGAACAACCCTTGTCTATTTTGAGTATTAAAGAGTAATTTTTTTAATCTGCCCAATACCTTTTAACAATATCTAACATTTCTTGATGTATTAATCCAGCTGCGACTACTTCTATTCCTTGAACTTTGCCAATATTAGAGTTTCCATTGAAGTCGGTTGTCTTACCGCCTGCCTCTGCTAATATGCAAACACCGCCAGCTATATCCCAAAGTTTGACATTAAACTCAAAATAACCGTCTAACCTTCCACAAGCTACATAGGCCATGTCTGTAGCAGCAGAACCTAATCTTCGTACGCCATGGGTGGATAATTGAAAATCACGTACTATATTCATGTATTTGTCAGCCCTTGTGTCCATAGAATAAGGGAAACCTGTAACTACCAGAGATTCACTTACCGTTTTGGTTTTTGCCACTTGTATTTTTTTGCCATTTACGTATGCACCTCCTCCTTGCCAAGCATAAAAACACTCATCACGGTTAAGCTCGTGCACCACCCCAATAACTATTTCATTTTTATATTTAAGGGCAACACTTATAGCATATAGCGGCAGCTGATGCATAAAATTGGTGGTGCCATCGAGCGGGTCAATAATCCAACACAAATCGAAATTATCTTTTTCAATAGTGCCTTCTTCTGTAATAAAACCTGCCTCAGGCAAAAGTTGAGTAAGAGTGCTTACTAACAACTTTTCGGCCTCTTTATCTACATATGACACCAACTCATTAGCACCTTTATGCTCTGCACTTTGGTCAATATCAAACTTACTAGCTTCTTGCTGAATAAATTTACCTACTTCTTTGGTTAACTCTGTAACCTTAATACAAATTGATTGTAAATCCATGATTATTTTCTTAAAATTTGTGCCATATAAAAGCCATCACAACCATTTTGTGAAGGACTTAAGTGTGCTTGTTTTAATAACTCGTAATCTTTGTTTTGTTCTAGAAATAAATTCACCCTTGTTTCATTTTCAATTGGCAAAATGGAACAAGTAGCATAAACTAAAGTGCCTCCTCTTCTTACCATTTTACTATAACCATTTATAATCAAAGATTGCTCTTGATTTACCTTGTCTATAAACTCTTGAGATAATTTCCATTTGGCATCGGGGTTGCGCCGAAGCACCCCTAAGCCTGAGCAAGGTACGTCTAGAAGCAATCTGTCACAAGCATCTTCTAGCCTTTTAATTGTTTTGCTTGATTCAATGGGTTTGGTTTGTACTATATTTACACCAGCCCTATTTGCACGTTTTCTAAGTTCGTCAAGTTTCCAAGCTTCTATATCCATCGATATCAATGTGCCTTTGTTTTGCATTAATGCGGCCAAGTGTAAAGATTTGCCACCAGCACCAGCGCAGGCATCTATTACACGCATACCAGGTTGAACGTCTAAATATTGTCCAATAGCCTGAGAACCTGTATCTTGTACCTCAAAATAACCTTGAGCAAACAATGGGTTACTAAATATATTTTGTCGATGTTCGAGTATTAGGGCATCTGGGGCTATGGCACTTGTTAACGTTTCTATGGAAGCATCTGCTAATTTTCTCCTAAGTTCGCTTCGGGTGGTTTTTAAGGTATTGGCCCTTAACACAACAGGCGCTTGCTCATTTAAATAGGGAAGTTCGGTCTCCCATTTTTCGCCTAACTGATTCGTGGCAAGTTCATCAAGCCAATCTGGTACTGATTCCCTTATTCTTCTTGTTTTTTGCGCTTTTAAATATCGTAGTTGAATATCAGGGTTATTTAAAGGTTTAAATTCATCCCAATTAGGCAAAGGTCGACCTTGAATTAGTTGAAATACGCCAAACAATGGCAACAATCCTTTGGTGGATAAGGCAGGTTCCTCCCCATAAACCTCTACCAGCAGCCTCCACCATCGCACCATCTCGTATGTAGATTCGGCTATAAATGCCCTATCTCTCGCGCCCCATTTGCGATTAGATTTTAATACCGATTCTATTACTTTATCCGCATAACGATTTTCACCAAAAATAACGCATAGTGCTTCGGTAACTGCTGTTACAAGATTAAGATGTAGCTTCAATGGAAAGAGTCTTTAATTAACAAAAGTATGATTTTTAATCAAATTAATCGATTCAAACCTTTAATTGTTGTTTTCGAACAATTCTAACACGAAGAATTGTTCAAATCTTTGATTGGATCTGTTATTTTAGCAATAAATATTAGCTCTGACTAAAATGATTGAACTAACTTTTGTAAAAAATAGTAGGTCTAACTAAAAAATAAAAAGGAGCTAAAGACATCTCTAGCTCCTTTCTTAATAAAATTGAAGATATTAAATTTCTAATCCTAACAATTGACTTAAGCCGTCACCTGTGCTGTTGTTATAGTTTTCTTCTGTTTGAACTATGTTATCAACATTTAAATCTCCGTCAATTTCTACATTTTCGTATACGAATTTTATTTCTTTTAACACCACCCATGGAAAGGCGATACCTAAAGTGAAAACAATTAAAAGGACATTTAAAAGGAAATTCATAAAAACCTTAGTACCAGTTGTAGTTCCTTTTAAATGTAGTTCATTACCATCTTGGATGATTTTGGTATTGTCAATCAAATAATTAAAGTTTTTGCTATAATATTTTGGATAATAAATTCCAAAAGTGACTGCAGACAACAATATTCCTACTAGATTTAACATAAAATATTTGTCTCCTTCACCTTTAAAAGCAAAACCAACGTTGCCAATACGCACATTTCCCATAATGTATTTTTGAAGCTTAACACTAGCCCATGAACCGTAAATACCAAATGTTATAATTGTTAATAACATCTCGACATAAAACAGTTTTGTAAATTCTTGCAAATCACCTCTGTATCCCATGTGAATACCTCTCCAAGATGTTTTCGAAAGATTGTATTTAAGGCTACCATGTATGGCATAAGGTGCTACCAAAAATAAAAAAATGTAGAATAGTAACACTGAAACTGGTGATACATAATATGCTAAAGCAAATACCACGACACCTACACCAAGTAATAAACCAATTGCTTTAATAGCGCCTTTAAACATCTCCTCACCTGTACCATGAAACGCAAATCTACTTCCAGCAAATTCGGTGTTTTGGTAAATGTAGGCTTTGTTTTTAGCAATGGCCCAAAAAGAATAAATGGAAAGTGTAATTGAAGATAGTAGCAAATTAACCAAGGACATCACAAAAAATGTCGTACCATCACCATGAAAAGAAAGTTTTTTAGGAGTGCTCATTATATTAAGGGTTTAGTTTATTGGTAAATATAATCATGACTCGCTAGTTTACAAACTAATAATGAGGTATTAACAAAAAAAATTATTGTTTTTTGAGTGTTAAAGCCATCCACTTTAACTGTTATGGTGAATGACGAATTTATAAAATACAATCAGCTTTTTTTTAAAATAGCTTTTTTTCCAGTGCAAGCTTTACCATTTCTGCAGCATTTTTGACATTTAGCTTTTTCATCATGTTGGCTCGATGGTTATCTACTGTTCGAACACTTAAATCCTCTTTATCTGCTATTTGTCTACTGCTTAAGCCGTCAATAATGTATTTAATGATTACCTTTTCCTTTTTTGATAATGTTAAGGCACCTTCTTCTTTTGGTTCACTTTTCGATTTACGAACAGATTTGTTCAAATATCCGTCTACAATGATACTTGAAACAACTCCATTAAAATATTTTTCACCATTGGCCACCATTCTGATGGCCTTGATCATCTCTTCTTTATTAGTGTCTTTGAGCAAATACCCAAAAGCTCCCGCTTCCACTGATTTTAAAATGTAGTCCTCGTTATTGTGCATAGAAAGCACAATGGTTTTGGTAGCTTTAAATTGTTTAAATACTATTTGAGCCGCCTCAATGCCATTCATCCTAGGCATAGCAATATCTATCAACAGTATTTCCGGAGCCATATCCCTTACTTTTTCAATAGCCTCTATCCCGTTTTCTGCCTCACCTATTACTGTAATATCGCGTTCCTCATCAAGGATAGATTTTACACCCTTTCTAAATATACTATGATCATCTGCTAATACTATTCTTATGCTTTGCATATCTTCTATTTATTCATAACTACTGGTAAATCGTCAAATTTATTGAGTATTTAACAATTATTTTAATTTTTAACGGTAATTTATTGAAAAACGGGTATAATTCCTGTAACAACCGTACCTTTTCCGAGTTTTGAGATAATATTTAACCTCCCATTTAACAATTCCGCTCTTTCTTCCATGTTAGAAATACCGTTTTGTCGGTCATGATATTTTTTATTACTTGACCGCCTTTTTTTGATAAACCCAACCCCTTGGTCTAACACGACCAGATACAAATTAGCTTCTTTTTTTTCTAGTGTTACTTGTATTACTGCACTTTTAGAATATTTTATGGCGTTGTTTATGGCCTCTTGAGCAATTCTGTAAATTCCAACTTCCATGTTTTTGTCAAACCGTTGATTGTCTACATTTATGTTTTCAAAAGTTACTTCTATTTTGCTGGTGTTCGCAGCCTGTTGACAAAGCAATTTTAATGCGGGAAGAATACCAAAATCGCCCAAAACTGCAGGCATAAGATTAAAAGAAATATTTCGAATTTCTTGTATCGTTGCTTTAATTAATCCATTTACCTCTTCATAAGCCAAAGCCTCCTTTGGGTCAAGATGATCAATATTGATTTGCTCAAATTTAAGTTTAAGTAACGTTAGCAATTGACCCATTCCATCGTGCAAATCCGCTGCTATTCGTTTGCGTTCATCTTCTTGCCCTTGTATTATAGAAGCAGATTTGAGTTTTCTTTCGTTTAACTGTGCTTCATATTTTTCCCTTTCTGACTGGCGTAAATCTTCTTGAACCCTTTTCAGACTTACATTGGCCTCCGAGAGTTCTTCAATTAATTGCCTTGATTTGTATTCGGCATTCACCAGTTGTAAAAAAGAACTTTTTATGTGGTTGGCTGATGGTCTAAAAATAAATAGTCCTTCTAGTAACAGTACCATGAGAGTCATTATCAACACAATTACCTCCACTTTCTTCACTTCTTCGATCCGTTTTTCTGCTTCAACATTAAACTGATTCACAATTTTATCCATGATGTCCAAAAAAAGATACTCATGCGCCAGAAGACTATCTTTATGACTGTGGGTCACACCTGGAACTTCAGACGGCTTGTAATACGCCACAGCATCTTGTATTGACCTTGCGTTGTCATAAACTTGGTTGTAATGCGGAGTAATTATCTTAAATAAGGAGTCTACCCTTGGGCTATTTATTACCCTATAGTTCAATTCGGGTAAATTACCATCACGTAAACCAATATGATGATGACTCCAGTTATTAAGCAACAAATCCAATTTGGTAAAATAAAACTCCTTTTGAGCAGGCGATATTTTTAAGCTAGTGTCGCTGAGAATAAGTATAATTTTTACAATTGATTGACTTTGAAATCGTTGTCTACCAGCCAGATTAATTATTTTTCCATCAAATTTTTGATTGTTTATCGTTTGTTGAACTAGAGTTTGCCCAAACAAAGTCAAAATGGCAATGCATGATAATGCTACGATGTAAAGATTTGTCAACCTTTTTGAAGGTTCTCGCTGAATATTTTCACTAGGTATTACCATACTTAGTTATTTATGCCTATTGATCAAACACTTCATCAAAATCAAATGTTAACCAAATATAAGACATTATAATTGGCAATTGGCGTTTCTTTTGTGCAATTAATCAAATATTACGAATAATATGTTTTAATTTATACCTAGTTACTGCTTTTTAAGCTGTTTCTTATAAAAATAACTAAATTTTCTCAACATTACTGTTTTACATGGCTCACCTGACTATTAAAAATTTATATAAAAAATACGATCAACGCAGTGTGATCAAAAATATCAATTTGGAGATAGAAAAAGGCGAAATTATAGCCTTTCTTGGAGAAAATGGTTGTGGAAAAAGTACATTACTCAAAATAATTGCAGGCCTTGAAAATTCTGATGCAGGCGCAGCGTTTTTAGACAACCAAAAAATTGATAGCCCTGCCAACAAGCTGGTGGCTGGACATGCCGAAATACAATTGGTGAACCAACAATATAAACTTAACATGACCTTAAACATTAAGGACAACATTTTACTGCCCATCAAAGATTACGATCGTGTTTATCAACAAAAAATGTTAGAAGATGCGGTAGAAATCTTTAAACTGGAAGAATTTTTGAAAAGAAAACCCAGCCAATTGTCTGGTGGGCAGCAGCAGCGTGTGGCCATTGCACGTGCCATGGTTCAAAAACCTGCACTTCTTCTTTTGGATGAGCCGTTTAGCAACCAAGACATGGGCAATAAACAACTACTCAAAGACCAAATCATAGAAATTGTACGTGCACTTAATACTACGCTAATTTTTGTGACTCATGATGCACAAGAGGCACTATCCATTAGTGACAAGGTTGCTATAATGGATCAAGGCAAAATATTGCAATTTGACACACCAAAGAGTGTCTATAATCATCCAGCCTCTGAAAGAACTGCTTGGCTTACAGGTGAAATTAACTTATTAAATTATAAAGCATTAACAAATTTGGTAGGCATCGATCAAACATCAAATGCAATAGGAATTAGGCCTGAGAACATCAGTTTCACTTATCATACAAACGAAGGACTTGTTGTATCCAAATGTGAATTTGTTGGAGCATATCATAGGCTTAGTTTAGACCTGCAGGGAACACCAATTGTCGTGTACGACTACACCAAGAGTGTTTTGATAAACGATAGAATAACACTATCCATACCTGAGGACAAACTAATTTATTGGTAGAGTTGTCCTTATAATTGTTTTAACTTCAGAATAGTCCACGTAGCCTATTAAGAATTTTATAAAGAATAAAATACAAGCTATTATAATTTTAATTATTCAACAATTGGAGGATTTGCCTCAAAATGTAATCAGCTGTTAAATTTATTTGATAAATGACACAGTTTTTGTACTTTTGCAGCCCCTTAATACGGCATCGTAGTTCAATGGATAGAATAGGAGTTTCCTAAACTCTAGATCTAGGTTCGATTCCTAGCGAAGCCACTTTTTTTACGCGATCTTATAGGACTCACCTGTCATTTTATTCATATCTTTGATAAATGTTTAATCAATTTATATGAAAAAATCATTACTACTTCTATTTATATCATTATGTTGGCTAACTTTCGCACAAGCACAGCAAAATTACTTAGTAATCGATGATTTTGAAGATGGCAACACCCAAAATACATTAGGTGGGTATTGGTACACTTTTAATGATAATCAAGGGGGCGGCAAAAGCCATCTAGCCCAGCAAATGTGGCCTCAAGAATGTTTAGTAACCACAGGAGGTCATGAATCAAAAGGAATGTTGGTTGGCAATATCGAACTCGATAAAGGCACCTATCAATGGAGTCCATATTATGCGTTTGCTACCAAGATAGAAAAAACCACAACTATCAATCCAGCAAACTTCGTAGGATTGACCTATTGGCATAAAGGAGCAGGGCATAAACTCAGGATTGAAACTGAAGAAGTTATAGATTATGACTTTTATCAAATTCCAATACCCACAAGTGCAAGTTGGAAACTCATCACTATCGATTTTTCTATGCTTACACAAGGTGGTTGGGGCAAAAAAGTTAACCTAAACTTAGATAATTCCATTAATCTAGTATGGAATGTTGATGAGAGCTCTGGTAGTTTTCAAATAGATGATATTCGTTTTATAAAAGAACTTAACTACTTTAAACAAAATGACTTGGTTATACTACCAGCGAAAATTCCTGATCCTGTGATGGTAAAAGGGAATGTGACTTCAACCCTCAATACATTGTCAAAAAAGTATTTAACCAAAGGAATGAATTTAACAAATTGGGGAGAAAGTAATAAGATTTTATCCTCAAATACTAATGAATGGAAGTACAATGCTGCTACCATAAAATTACAAGCCGATCAAGGAATGTTGGGTATTAGATTTCCGATAGATTTAGATTTATATATTAAGGACCGTCTCAATGTATTAAATGGAACTAATAAGAAAATCGAAATGGAGCCGATTCTTTATACTGTATTGGATTCTATGAACAGTTGGACAAAAAAATATAGCCTTTCGTTAACGATTGACTACCACGCTTATGATGGCACCTTTAGTCGCATGGCTTCTAAAAATCTCCAGTTTAAAGAAGCAACATCGGCACTTTGGGGAGAGGTAGCCAAACACTTTAAAAACGAGCAACGCCAAGACCTTTTTTACGAACTTACCAATGAGCCATGTTTAGGACTACCTGAAGGAGAGTATATTGACCAAGCCGATTGGACTAGCTTGGCGCAAATGATGATAGATTCAATTCGTAAAGTGGACAAAACAAGACCCATTATTTTTGGCGATACAAAGTGGTACAGTTTAGATGAGTTGGTAAAAAATAAACCATTTACTGACAAGTATATTATTTATAGTTTTCATATGTACGATCCTTTTATTTTTACACATCAAGGAGCCTCTTGGACTAACATGGGAAGTGTTAAAAATATACCATTTCCTTATTCTCCTGAGCGATGGTCAACAGAGTTTAGGGATTTTGGCGTGTTAGATGGTACCCCTAGTTGGGTAAAAGACCAATTGAAGCAATATTATCAAGAGGGAAATAAACAATACATTAAAAATCGTTTAGCAAAGGTTAAAAACTGGGCATTTGACCACAATGTACCGCTTATTTGCAATGAATGGGGTGCATTGCCCAACACCAGTAAAATAGAAGATTTAAATGCCTACTTTAAAACTATGGGTGAAATATTTGTAGAAATGGATATTTCTTGGCAGGTTTGGTTTGGAATAATGGACCACGATAACAAATTGTTGCCTGGTATGGCAGAAGCACTTGACTTAAAAAAGAAATAAAACATAATAAACGCAAGAGCTTGAATTACACTCTTTTTCGTCTATTACGTTGGTAATCTTCAAATATAAAATTACCCAATCCTTTAAGATCGCTGTAGTAGGCTTTCCCTTGATTTACCTCTGTAAATTCTCTTACAAACTCCTGTAAATATGGATCGGAGGCAATCATAAATGTGGTAACTGGTATTTTAGATTTTCTGCACTGATCGGCAAGATTAAGGGTTTTATTAATAATTTTTCTGTCTAGGCCAAAACTGTTCTTGTAATATTTAAGTCCTTCCTTAAGACAAGTAGGTTTGCCATCAGTAATCATAAAAATTTGTTTATTTTTATTTTTACGCCTCCTTAAAAGTTCAATACTAAGCTCAAGGCCAGCAACTGTATTGGTATGGTATGGGCCAACTTCCAAATAGGGTAAATCTTTCATTTGGATTTGCCAAGCGTCGTTACCAAACACGATGATGTCTAGGGTGTCTTTAGGATATTTAGTTTTAATCAACTCTGCCAAGGCCATGGCTGTTTTCTTTGCAGGGGTAATTCTGTCTTCACCATACAAAATCATTGAATGTGAAATGTCGATCATTAAGACGGTGCTTGTTTGTGCTTTATACTCCTTTTCAACCACCTCTAGGTCTCCTTCAGTAAGGGTAAAATCGCCAATGCCATGATTAATTTGTGCATTTTTAATGGATTCCGTCATGGCTACTTGGTCAGGCGAATCACCAAATCTAAATTCACGTTTATCTGCAGTTGGCTCGTCACCAGTACCACTTATGGGAGAATTATGACTTCCTTGAGACGATTTTTTAATTTTTCCAAAAATCTCATCTAAAGATTGTTTTCTTATTGTTTGTTCGCTTTTAGGGGTAATCGATAAGCCGCCATTTCCATCTTCAGCTGGCTCCTCTTTTAGATACCCTTTGTCTTTAAGATCTTGTATAAAATTGGCCATTCCATAACCATCATCTGTTAAATTGTATCTTCTATCCAAGTCGCTCATCCAAGACAAGGCCTGAGAAACATCTCCAGAGGTCATGGTAATGAGCTGCATAAAGATATTAAGAAGTTGGTCAAATTTGCCCCCTCCTTTTTTTTCAGGAATGTATTTTGTAAATGTAAATCCTTTCATAGAGCCTTAACAAGGTTGGTGTCACAAAAGTTTGACTAAATGGTTAAAAGTCATGACCAATTGAAATTACAGCCGATGGCTTTTGCTCTTTGTAATCTCTTATGCCCCAAGCCACGTCAAGCTTGATGCAATACTGTGAAACATAACTTCTTATACCTAAACCGTAGCTGGTAAGTATAGGACTTCTAAAGGTGGTTACAAGTCCGCTAAATGGTGTTCTATCAAAAGGTATTTGACTATAATTGTTTTGTCGTTGAAACGGACTGGAGCCCGACCAAGCGGAACCAAAGTCACCAAATCCAGTTATTTGTAAATTTCTCAAAAAAGTAGAATTGATGGTTCTTCGTTTATAAAAATACCTAATAATTGGCCAGCGCAGCTCTGCGTTAAATAAAAAGTATTTGTTACCATATAAAGAGGCCCTTTGAAAACCCCTCATATTTGTAACAAATCGATTTAAAAGTATGTCAGGATAACCATTTACATAATCTTCATCGGGACCATTTAGAGGATTTCCAGTACCAGAGTTGTCGTTAGAACCATTTACCCAATTGTCCATTCCCCCTATCATGAACGACTTTTTCGCATTTCCCAAAAACTGTCCACCGCTACCCCTAACTGCAAGCAAAAGTTCTTTATGTAATTTTAGGTATCCTCTCCCATCTACATCAAGTACCGAATAGTTGTAATTAGCACTTCCAATTACCTTTTGGCTTTCATAACTAGCTTTGAATCTAATGCCTTCCATCATATTAAGGCCGTAATAACTTGTGTTATCGTAACAATATTCAACTTTAGCGCCTAGGTAGTCGATGACTTTATCCGTCTTGTTGGCAAAAAAAGAAGGGGACATTTGTAAGAAGAATAAATTTGTATAAGTCGGTGTAAAACTAACTCTGGAGGTATTAGAGAATGGATAAGCAATCATGCTTTCGAACTTGTTGCTACCATATTTATGTAAAGTATTCGATTCTTGTATAATAAAATAACGCGTTTTATCAACTTTAAATCGAAAATCAACTCTTCGTTTGAGGTATTCGTATTGAGCCCACATAGAACTAGTTCTAAAATCAAATTTGGCAAACATTCCAGCGGAAATTTTGTGATTTCCCATCATATCTACCAACCCTGCTTCATTTAAAGTACCAAAACCTCTCAGGTTATCATATAAGATGGCATTAGTTGTTCTGTCAAAACTTAATTGGTTTTTATACTTCACAGGACCAGTTCTCTTAATCATATCTTCTGATATTTCCCTAGAAAAATTGTTAAACGTTCTTCTTGACGACGGATAATAAGTAGCCATGTCATCATTTTGTGATTGATTTTTATCTTGGTCAAACTTGTAATTATCAGTATCTATATCTTCTTCTGATTGAAATTTAACTTGATTTATGTCTATTTCTTCGTCGTCTTTAACTGAGTCTTTGGCAGAATAGATAACGATAGGCGCATCTTCTACAATTTTTAGATTCTTGATATTGCTTGCCTTTCTTGAGGTGTAGGCCGTGGAAGTATCGTAATTGTTTTTAAACAAAAAATTTGGGTCATGGTATACATATTCCTTACCTCTGTCTTTCATGATGTATGAGATAGAACTGGTACCTGAGAAAACATCATATGTTTTGATGTCATTCATAAAATTTGAAACCATATGGGCCCTTTTAGTGGCCAGATCCAATTTATATAATTGATTTATGCCTGTTTGGTCACTTAAATAAAGTAAGGATTGGGAATCATAATATTGTGGTTGTGTTTCATTAAAAGTAGTATTTGTCAATCTTCTCAACCTAGTAACTCCTTTAATATTGTCGTAAATAAATAAGTCTAGATTATCCCTAAAATTTTTAACCTTTATTTTTTCTGGATAAACCCGCGTAAATATAACCGTGTCTTCTGCCCTGTTAGAAGAAAAAACGATGGACAAAGAATTTTTCAAGAAACGTGGCTGAAGGTCATCATTAAAATCGGAGGTAAGCTGGCGGTAAGTATTATCCTTAAAGTTGTAATAATACAAATCGCTTTGGCCGTTTATTTGTCCGCTGAAAACAATAGCGTTGCCGTCGTCAGAAAAATCATAATCCAAAATATGCTCAAAGCCTGGCAAATGCACCCTTTTATCTCGTCTACCACGTGAGTCGTAGGTAGTGAGATAAAGCTTGTTTCTTTTGATATCTACTACGCCGATGCGGTCTGCACCACAAGAAATTAAAGGTAACGTTACGTCGGGCTTTTGATCCACTACCCGCATTCCTCCTCTTGTTATAAGTTTTCGTTTCTTTTTGGTGACATTATGTAGCTTTATGTTATATCTGCCTTTGTGATGTTGTACATAAACCAAATATTCACCTGTATTGCTCATTATAACCTTCTCATAAACCCTATTCTTTTTATTTCTTTTCTTTATTTTTAATGTTTTAGACGGAATAATTGTAACATCCTCTATCGGGATATTTATTTTGAGGTAGTAGTCTTCCCAAGATGTTATAAACTCTTTGTAGCTTATACCTAACACACTTGAAATAGCATCTTGGTGATTTCTAGTTATTTGAGTCATTTGTAGAATCGAGGACACATTAGATTTTCCGTATTTTTCTACTATAAAATTCCACACCGATTGACCTAACAATTCCGCTTCTTTGCCAGTATAAGCATTAGGGCTTTTGAGCTTACCTGCCACCGACAAACTACGCATATGGTTATCCATTTCCTGATTCCAGCCATAGCCAACATATTGCGCAAACCCACTTATATACCAATCAGGCAAACTCATTAAATAAGAATTTTGAAATATTTCTTTTATTGAGCCACCATACATTAATTCATTTATAAGGTATCGAGCTATTTCTTTATTGATATCTGCCCTAAATAGAACGTGATTTCCTTGAAAAGCAACCTCCATCTTAGATTTTACAAAATTTGTAACTCCACCAGCTACGGGACTAGGTTCGTCGGATGTTATGTTACTTTGTAGTAAATCTTTAGGTGTATTATACACCAATACTTTTATCTTTTTGTAAGTGGTAAAGCCAATTAAATCGGTAATTTTAACAAAATCAAGTTCTGCATACTTTGATGCGTAAATAGCACTCTCTCGTCCACCATAATAAAAGTAGATATCAAAATTTTGGGTACTAAGAAATTCCCATTTAAAATTTTTGAACTGAATTCGATTTTTGCCAAATACTTGTTGCGACGTTTGGGCAAAACCATCTATCTCAACAAAAATCAAGAAAAATATACAAAAATGATATATTAAAATTTTTTTCAAGAAGCGGGTTTTCTATAATAACGTTATCTCTTGTGTTATATTTTGTCACAAGGCTAGTAATATATTGTAAAAATAAGACAATTAGCAATTCAATCCTTAAAATATCATCAATTTTAATTAATCATTCTCCATTTTGCCAATCCAATGTGCTTGCAAAGCTGAAATATTCTCGTAAATCAACGCCGAATCCATTTGGGAACCGTCATACAAGCATAATGTTAAGCCTTCTTCAATTAATACCTTCTTCAGATATTTACCTATAAATACGATCTTGGTTATTTGCTCCTGAGGTATCCATTCGCCAGAAGCTTCACTCACATACATGTTATTAACCGATTGAAATACAATTCTTTCAGATATATCATTTATCCATAAGATTCCCTTTACCCGATAAAGGCAACCAAAGCTATTATATAACAATGTTTTCATCCAAGTGTTGAATTTAATAGAATCCAATGGTTTATCAAGCACAAGACTGATATTAGAAATATGGCTAGTATGGGTTGGAGTTGCTAAGGTAAAACTTCTTTGACCTACATTGCGTTCGTAACTTGTTTCAAATTTAGTTTTTAAAATATGGCTTGCACTAAACGCCTGTATGTCAAATAGATCAACCACATCCGTGTGTCCATATTGACTTTGATAAATTAAGGCTTGAGGATTAATCATTTCCAATGTTTGTGTTATACCCGCTAACTCTTCCATTGCAATAAGATCTATCTTGTTTAGTAAAATTACATCTGCCATAGCCAACTGCCTACCCACTTCGGGATGTTTTTCAATCTGATTGGTAATGAACTTAGCATCGGCTAAAGCAATAATGGCATCAAGCTTAAATCGAGACTGAATTTCTTCATCAGCCAAAAAGCTTAGTGCTACTGGACCTGGATTTGCAATGCCAGTAGTTTCAATAAAAATATGATCAATTCGCTTGCCACTATTCACAATTTTTGCCAAAACAACCGCCAACTCATCGTTTAAAGTACAACATAAACAGCCATTGGACAATTCGTACAAGTCTTGGGTAGATTTTACCACCAAATCGCTGTCAATGGAAATCTCGCCAAACTCATTTTCTATCACGGCTATTTTTTTATCATGGTTGTTAGTTACCAACTTATTAAGCAAGGTGGTTTTGCCTGACCCCAAAAAGCCTGTAAGGATTGTGACTGGAATGCGCATAACGAAATTTGGGTGTGCTTATTTAGAATATGAAATCAATAATTTGCCAAGTTACACACCTTGTCAACTTTTTACAAATCCAATACTTAAGCTCTGCACTTGTCAGTATCTACACATGTCACCATTGTCGCATTCAAACTCACAATAAATACTGATTTTAGGGCTAATCCCTTTCCATGATATTTGTAAAAAATTCAAATTCATCAATCCCCCGTATTATAGAAGATTGCGGACAAAAATCGGTAGACTACAAGTGGATAGTTGCCCCACTTTTCTATGGATTAAAATGTATGGCTAGAAACGAATGTAAGTTAGTTTAATTCCTTGCACCATATTAAAATAAAACCCTTTAGTTTTGATACAAAACCAAAGGTTCAAATGTAGGTACTCATGTTTATATGAAACACTTGATATTTTCCACCAGTGCGAAAGTTCACTAGCGTACCCACAACGTTCTAGAGACTTTGTTCAAAAACTCGAACAATGGGATGATTACCTCGATCAAACTTGCCTTTAAGCCCAGTAAGTTCACCAAATTAGATTAGAGAGCTTCTCACATGAGGCACATTAACTTCAAGAGTCTTTAAAACTAACTACAGGTACAACCTTTTATAAAGTTGTACCAAATTTTATTTTTTCAGTGTTTCTGTGTAGGTAACTACTGCAACTATTTCTTGTTCTGACAATTGGTCTTTATAAGCCATCATGGCATTTTTGCCGTTTGTAACTATGCTTATTTTTTCATCTAAAGTTAGTTTACTCGTTTGCAAATTGGCCGCACCTGCTAATTGTAAATTACCTTCAGGGCCATGGCAAGCAGCACACACTTGTGTATAAATTGCTTTTCCTTTGTTCAATTGTGTTTCTTCATTTGTAGCCATAATGTCTTCTGTAGTACTTTGTTTTTCTCCAGTGTTTTCTGCTGGAGCTTCTACTATTTCTATCTTATCCCTTTTAAAGGTTAAACTGTTCGTTTTGGAGACTACAAAGAAGTATAAAAATCCAATAAGTGAAATAAGCGCCAAGGCCTTGTTTTCCTTTTTTAGGCCAATAATTCCAAGTGGAATCAAACCAATAATTGATACCAACTTTACCCAAAGCCACATTTCTTTAAGGGGGTCAGTAATGAAAAGATAGGTGCCAGTAACTAATATGAGTGTGCCTAATATCATTTCCACAACTTTTGTTTTGTTTCTTATAAAACTTAGTTGTTCGTTTTTGCTCAATATTAGCAATGCCACCTTATAAGCAAACAAGAGCAAAAAAATCACGACTACTGTAACGTGTAAATGTAAAAATCCTTTGGCCATATGATATTTATTTATTTCTGAAACAAAAATAGTTATTATAATGATTTGATAAACTTATGTTGTAAATATAAATTTATCTAACTTGTCTTTATTGCCAAGATGTCGAAATTATCCCAATCTACGCAGTAAATTATTTGTTCTGATAAAAGAACTATTGGTCTTACATATAACAGATAAAAATATCATTTGTTCTTAAATGACTCTCCTCTGTTTTCAATGAGTAATTTAGATTCAACCAATTAAATTAGATAATACTGCAAAGGTTAAAATAAACCATTAAATGCAACAAGGTATTTAACAATTATAAATCAATTAGTTATGTCCATTAACATCTATTCTAAGTGTATTATTAAAATAAAATAAACAAAAAAAGCCCTAATGATTATTTTAGGGCTTTTCATTTATGTTTAAGTAGAATATGCTATTCTTTAATAAGTTTTAAAGTTTCAATATTATCTCCGTATTCTACAGTTAGGAAGTATAATCCTGGAGATTGGGCAGATAAATCTACAGCAGTTTCTGATAGTTGCGGCTTATCGTTGTAAATTTCCTTTCCAAAAATATCGTAAACACTCAATTTAACAATAGGTAAATTATCTTTGGTAGCTTTTACATAATAGATTCCTTTAGAAGGATTTGGATAAACTTTTAAATCAGTTTGACTTGTGTTTACAAATACCCACTGGCTAGCGTTGGACTTTCCGTCAAAGTCAAAGTTAACCACACGATAATAAGCATACCCATAATCAACAGATTTGTCAGTAAATGTATAATCAACAAGGTTTGTTGTGTTGTTTGTACCCTTCAACTCCCCAATAACCTTATAATTAAACCCATCAGCAGAACGCTCAATTACAAATTTTTCATTTCCCTTTTCATAAGAAGTAGTCCATTTGAGGTGTACATTACCATTTTTCAATGTTGCCTGTAAGGACATAAAATCAACTGGGGTAACTGCTGGGCACGAACCAATCTTAGCTTGAACTGGCAATCTCGCACAGTTAGTGCCAGTGGATATTTGCCAATCATAGAAGTACATATAATCGTTGCTACCTGAACCGCCAACTTCACCTGTAATCGACACTACCCCTGCAACACTGTAAGGATAGCTTGCTCCTCCACTACTCCAAACGGGGTCACCATTTACAGATTCAGCACTTAACCTCATTCTTAAATTGGTACCCCATGATGACTGAATGGTCAATCCTGTAAAATTAAAGGTAATCAATTGCCCATTTTGACCAGTTGTTATGTTGGAGGCATCTGAAGTGAAAGTTTTCGCTGGTGTAAATGGATTGCCAGAGCCATCCAAAATCTCAATCGTAATCGTACCGCTCCCGTTTCCATAAATTAAAAAAGGTACATCCATTGATAAAATATCAAAATTCGAAGAAGCTGTAAACGACAATTGGTTTCCTGAATTTACTCCCCAGTTGGTAGAAGTTCCAAATAAGGTTGTAGGGCCAACGGTGGTATTGATAGCACTCATGTCTTGAACATAATAAAATGCAGAGGAGGCAATGGAAGGACTGTTACAAGTAATTGTGTTAGAACAGATTAAAGTACCACCTGTAGGAGCGCTGTACCAATTATAGTTTGTACCGTTTAAACCAGGATTTGATATGGACATCGCCACGCTTCCCGCAGTATTTCTACAACCATCAACTGGTTTAGGCAAATTTGAGGTAATTACAACATTATCTTCGCTAGTACAAGCACCAGCTGATGCCACAATTCTGTATCTTCCTCTTGTACGAACACTAGCATAAGTTGATCCAGTAACTGAAGGAACGGATGTGTATGTTGTTCCTCCAGTTTCATCAACCCACCAAGTATAAGTGGTAGAACCAGGAAAACTTGCCACGTTGGCTGGACTTAAATTGATACTGCTTGCGGTACATAATAGTTGATCTGCACCAAGGTCTGGTGTGGGAATGCTGTTGCTGATATTTAAAGTATCCTGAGCTTTACATGTACCAGAAGCAGAATCTCTTACAACCACATAATTCCCTGCAACTGTGGCACAATTGGTACAATTAGGGCCAGTTTGACCTGAAATAACAGCTCCATTTCTGTACCAAGTAAAAATTACTCCACTCGGTTGTGTGGTATTTGACTGTAAAGTTAAAGGCAAAGTAGTACCAGCACAGGTAGAAAGTTCCGGGCCTAGATTTGGATCTTTACATTTACTATTGCCACAAAATTTATTTGTATCAACAGGAGCCAATCGTTGATTAACAAAACCTAAAGCCCCAACCAAACCTGCATTGTAATCTATGCAAACCTCAGAATTTACATAATCATTCCTGTCATCATTATAGGTGCCATCTCGCTGGCCACCAACTAGCGCCCCTAGCTGTCTGTTTTTTGCTGGTATGGTCAACACCACTGCATTGCCAGGGTTGTCGTCTCTTAAGTACACACTTCTATGGTGAGGATATTGCACCGTTGTATAAGGCCCGCCAGCCGCTGGGGCAAACCCCACAACATAAGTTCTTTTGCTGCTATTTTTACCCATGATGTAATCTACATCATCATGGATTGCTTTAATTACTGCTGCGGTTGTATTATTATTAAGTTTAGAATACAAAGAAATTAAAAATGCAGCATTTCCATTATATCTAAGTCTTCCCCAAGTACCCTGCGCAGTATAAACACCATTGGCGTTTCTACTACCAGCTGCCAAGAAATGACCAGTAATTCTGTTGTTAAAAGCAGTAATTGAAGAGGCTCTGCCTAATCTAGCTAAATTATACATCCCAATTTCACCATTATTCCCATAGTCAAATGTATATCCAACATTGATGTCCATGTCGGCATCCGAGTAAGATAAAGCCTCGGTTCTATAAGCAGCGTTGCCTGTTGTCCAGAACAGCTCAGCGCATAAAGAGGCAAATGCAGCCTTCCAACCACGATCTGCAAAATAGAAATTGCCAAAGCAAGTTCCTGTTGTGCCAGGATTAGCTTTTGCATAAGCATAAGCATTTAAAGCGTGTGTAAGACAAGTGGCCGCATAAGCCGCATCAAATTTTTTGTAAACCCTTGCCATACAGGCCAATGTAGCTCCAGCAAAAGAGGGCATCGAGGCATCAGCAGGATTTTTACATGCAGGTCTATAAGGGCCTGATGTAACTCCATTGTCATTGTTTCCTCCCTGATTTACTGATTGGCGTTGCATTTGAGTGGCTGTTGTCCATGTAGCATGATCAGCAGAACCACCTCCATTACCTACTTGCCAATAAAAATTAGACCCGTTAGGCGTAATTTTGATAAGGTAGTCTGTTTCATGTTTCATCTCATCCAAAATGTCAGGAATACAGTTAGGGTCATGACCATTTCCTTCAAAATCCCATTGATTGGATGTGCGATACCCGTTGTAAGTAAATGAATATCTGTCATCATAACCTTGAGGAAATTCTGCGTAGCCTTTGATAACTAAATAGGCTGAATAAAATTGGGTTTGTCCAAACTTGACGTGGTCACCACAGTCATGCCAGCCACCAGATAAGTCTGTACCATCAGTATGCCTATCATTTCGGAAAGCTGTTCCCGTTAATGCAGCATTAGCGCCTGATGGTAAATGACCCGCTAACACCCAATTGTTACTTCCTGATCGTTGAGCTCCATAAAAACGGGTTGTCATCCATAGAACCTTTTGATAATCTGCATTGGTAAAATTGGGCTGTGCAAATGAAGATAGTGAGCCCAGATAGAATACCAAATAAAAAGCTAACAAAGCTTTAGTAGCACTAGAAAATAATTGATTTGAAAATTTCAGCCATAGCGATGACCTCTCGAAGTAGTAACGATTCATAGTTAGAATTACATATAAACTATTCCCAATAAATAATTTTGTTAATAACCTTGATAGAAATTAAGCAAGTGGTTTTAATCCTTAGCCGATTGTAATCCCACACACGCATCCCCAGCAATTAGTTGTTTGTTGATTAATTGAAAATCACACCTAAGTTATATTTTATACAAAGATAATTATATTTTAAATATTACAATAATTAATATGACTATTTTACTAAATGCGGCCCATTTTGTTTATAAAAAGTATAAATATTTTTGTAATAACATATAACATCCTATGTCAAAAAATTATAACCTACTAGTTTTTAACTATTTATCCTTATAATTTTCAATCTACAAAATGTTATATAACCTATAGCCATTTTAATTAAAATGTAACATAAGCGCATAATGTTGATTGCCATTTATAATTTCAAATGTTTGCCGTTATTTGAATTTATAACCAAGTTAGTTCATTTTTGACGGGCTGTATGAATGGATAGTGGTATTATTTAAAGGTTGATTAGCCACAAAAAAGGTACGTTTAAATGTAAACAAAGCAGATTAATAGCAATATAACTTTAAACCAAAAATTCGCCTATTAACAACCTTCTTTTTCCACTGTTTCTCTAAATTGGTTTATTAACTTTTTCATTTCTTTTAATTGCTGAATCCTTAAATTGATACTTGCCATTTTTTCATCCAAAACTGCCAATTTATCAACCACAGTCATTTTGTTATTGTACCAAGCATCGATCAATTGCGAAATTTCGCTAATTGTAAAACCTACTGATTTGGCATCGCGTATGAGTTCCAATTTTTCCACAATCTCCTCATCATAATGAAAATAATTATTGGAAGTTACGTTTCCATCACGCCTACCTTTTATCAATCCTGATTTTTCATAAAATCGAATGGTATGGATTGTGATACCTGTCCGTTTGGATAATTCATTTATTAACATAATACAAATATAAACAGTTAAAAATAAATAGCAAGTATAGACTATACTCTAATGTTGTGGGTTTGATGGCAGCATAGTATTTTTGTTTTCAATTGAAAACTTAAATATGAAAAAAACAATATTAATCACAGGAACATCAAGTGGAATTGGAAAAGCAAGTGTATTAGAGTTTGCAAAAAATGGCTGGAATGTAGCCGCAACACAACGTACTCCAGAAAAGGAAACAGCATTTAACACAATTCAAAACGTAAAATTATACGCCTTGGATGTAACTCAGCCAGAAAGTATTCAGAATGCTTTGGAGGCAATTAAAAAAGATTTTGGAACGATAAATGTGGTACTCAACAATGCAGGATTTGGTGTAGATGGAGCCTTTGAAGCTATGAGTGACGAGGTTGTTCAAAAACAGTTTGACACAAACGTTTTTGGATTAATGCGAGTAACTAGAGAGGCCATCAAATTGATGCGTGAGCAAGGTGGAGGAACGATTATTCAAATCTCGAGCATGGGTGGCAAAATCACCTTTCCTCTATACAGCATTTACCACGCCACTAAATTTGCTGTAGAAGGTTTCACAGAGTCTTTGCAGTATGAATTGGCACAGTTCAATATAAAATTGAAAATTGTAGAACCGGGGCCAATAAAAACAGAATTTTATGGGAGTAGTCGCCAGTTTATAAAACCAGATTATACGACTGCGTATGATAATTTTATAACCAAATTTGAAAAAGCTGCGCAAGCAGCCATGAAAGAAGCAGAAGGACCTGAGGTAGTGGCCAAAACCATTTATAAAGCTGCAACTGACGGAAGTAAAAGAATGCGTTATGCCGTAGGAAAACCAGGGCCAATGCTTTTAAATTTAAGGAAAATTCTGTCCGATTCTATTTTTTTTAAAATGATCAAAACAGCCTACAAACTGTAAAAACCAAGCTGGTACCTAGATTTAGTAGCTTAAATAAGTTTTGGCTTTACCAGCTAAAACTTATTTTTTGTAACTTTCATTGTATTTTTTACACACCAATATTTTGCTCATTTCATTGTCCTTGTAATAATGGTTTTTTACTAGTTCGGTAAGTTCTACGTTATCCTCAATAGCAGGTAATAAGCTATTGACTTTCCCTGCAGGTTTAAAGCCGATTTCTCCACTTTTTACATATAGATATGCCTCTTTAGCCTTAAGTAAAGCGTCTAATTTCAATTTTGTTTTATACAAAGTTATATTACCTTCCTCAAGTACTTTAGCAAAAGAATATAAGGTATCTGCATTAAAAGGAATATGAACGGTTCTAAATACTTCATTTTCAACAGCATATCCTAAAATAAATTTTGGAGAATAAACTGTGTCTTTGGCTTGTGTATTTAACTTAAAGTCAACAAATAAATATGCATCTTGATGGCTATTGCTTATCAAACCCCTAACTGTATCATTTTTATTAGTAATAATATAACCTTGTTTGAATTCGGGTTGTGCGGCAAATGAACTTAAAAAAGAAAACAATAGCGCTATAAACAATTTATAAAATGTGTTCATGAAAGAAAGTTTACTGAATAGCTTTTACAATTAAATAAGATATTTAAACATAACAGCATATTACGATGTTTGAAATAAAAAAGCTACAAAACAATGAATATTTTAATAGTAGGGGCATCTTATGGTATTGGCAATAGTATCGCCACACTTGCAGTTGAAAAGGGAGACCAAATATATTCCATTTCAAGAACACCTCTCGTTGACTTAAATGTAAGCCAACTTAACAAAGATGTCACTCTTTTAAATGCTGAAGACCTTACATTTCTACCAGAAGTGATCGATGCATTCGTTTATTGCCCTGGAAGTATTGCATTAAAACCATTTAGTAGATTTACAGAAAACGATTTTATTGAAGACTATAAACTGAATGTGACTTCTGCTGTAAAAATACTACAATGGATACTTCCAGCACTTAAAAAATCTGAGCAAGGATCGGTTGTTTTTTTTAGCACAGTGGCTGTAGGTACGGGTTTGCCTTATCACTCTTTGGTATCGGCTAGTAAAGGTGCTATTGAGGGAATTACCAAAGCATTAGCGGCAGAACTTGCACCCAAAATTAGGGTGAATGCCATTGCACCATCTATAACTGATACACCTCTTGCCTCCAAAATACTCTCAACTGAGGATAAAAAAGTTGCTTCTGGTCAAAGGCATCCTTTGCAGAAAATAGGAAGCGCTCTTGATATTGCAAAAATGGCTTATTTTTTACTTTCACCAGATTCATCTTGGATTACAGGACAAATCTTGCACGTTGACGGAGGAATGAGTTCCTTAAGGATTTAGCAATTTTTCTGTGAATTTGACAACAAACCCATTTTTAAGCAACTTCTGCTCTAGAATTTTCTATTCATAATTTCTGCAATCACAATTGCATCTTTTATGGTTTTTGGATTTGCAATAAGTTGGGCGTAATAATTTGGTTTTGCAACATTTGAATATTCTTTAAAAGGCTTTCTTTCCTCATAAGTGTAAGATACACCTTGTTGTTCATAATCGATAGCTGCCGTTTTTTTAACCTCTGCTTTATCTATTTGAATTTGTCTAATACTTTTTTGTGTGTTTTCTACAACAATGTTTCCCTCTTCACTTCTATTGTTAACCTTTTTTTGAGTAACCACAGGTTGTATAACAGGTTCTTCTTTTTGCTTTTCTTCCATTTGCATCCCAAATTCCTTAAGCATTTCTTCTAATGACTTTGGAGAACTAGCTTCAGATGGTGTAGGTTTAGTTTGGTTTTTCTTGTTTTTCTGTAATTGAAACAAAAAATAAACAATACCTATAACTACATAAAAAATAATCTTTAAGGTTTCCCAGCTCATGGATGTTGTACTTTTGATGTTTTACAAATTTAGGGTAATAATTATAGCTACATAAGATTTTTTTAAATTATTTATGTAGATTTAAATATTAATAATTAAACACTTTTTAAGAATGGGCTTTTTAAACGAATTTAAGACCTTTGCCATGAAAGGCAATTTGGTAGATACTTCTGTTGCTTTTGTAATGGGTGCAGCGTTTACCAATGTATCAAACAGTTTTGTAGGTGGTATTTTTACCCCTCCTATAGGCTTGATTATGAGTGACTCAGGCTTTAAAGATGCCAAATTGGTGTTGAGAAGTGGAATAGCTGAAATAAAAGATGCCGCGGGTAATATTGTCACAAAAAGTGTAGCTGAAGTAGCCATCACATGGGGTGAATTTATAAATGCTACTATCAACTTTTTAATAGTGGCGTTTGCTATGTTTCTAGTGGTAAAAGCATTAAATGCGCTGAAAAAGAAAGAAGAAGCTCCAGAAGCGCCAGCAGAACCTTCGGCTCAGGAGAAATTATTGATGGAAATTAGAGATTTACTCAAAAAATAGCTTCAATGAGTTTGTCTTTGGCTGCTTAGGGAAGTGATATTTAAACAGAGAAAGACATAGTTCAAATAATCGATCATAAATATTTTATTTGTACTTTGAGAATATATGTATATTTTTATATCCTATAACATATCTTATTTTTAATAACATGGCAAGCTTTTTAAAAAAGGCACTTGGAGTTTTCGTAGAAATTGAGGAATCAAATGAAGTTACACAAAAGGAAATTCCTTTAGACAAGCCCATTATTCAACAAAATAGTGTGGTTAATACCTTTAAACCAGAATCAATAGCAAGTCTTAATCAAGCGGATTTGGAAAAATTCGAAGTTCATTTTGATAAACTATTTGATCAATCTAACATGCAAGGCCCTGATTATTATGAGTTTTGTAAAATGTTGGAAACCCTAGAAGCACATATACCTGATGAAAAAACAAGATTTTCGGCGGTATTTGCCTCGTTAACCATACAAGGTCTTACAAAACAAAAGCTGGTCGACTCTGCCAATTTTTATAAAGAGATCGTAAACAACGACAAACTTAAATTTGAGAAAGCCATAGATTTAAAAAGTGCTACTGATTTAGAAACAAAAAAATCTTCTGCAGTTGCGCTTGAAAAAAAGATGATAGAAAACTCAGAGTTGATAAAAAAGCTTACTCAAGAGATTTCTGACGCGCAGGCCAAAATAACTACATTAAAAGGTGAAATAGCCGAAGCTGAACAAAAGCTTGAGTCAAACAAAAATGGTTATAACATTGCCTGCAATGCCATGTTGAATAAAATAAATATTGATATTACTAAAATCCAAACGAATTTATAATTTTACCCTATGGAAACTACACAAATTTTCCCTTCTGACGGCAACGATAAACTAAAATCATACTGGGATCGCCCAGGCGGCAAGCCAGGAATTATAATCGGTATTGGCTTATTGTTTTTGGTAGGTTATTATGTATTGCCAATTCTTACCTCTATTGTATGGAACACATTTAACTTTGCCGTTGCACTTGTTTCATTAGGTGTGTTTTTATATTGCATAACCCACAGAAAGCTTCGTTTAGCATTTTTTTACTTTTATGAAATGTTAATGAAACGTTTAATAGGAATTGTGATAGAACTAGATCCTTTTATCATAGCTGAAGACTATATTAATGATATGGAAAAACAGCGTGAAAAGTTATATCAACAATCCGTAGATGTAGACGCGCAGAAGGAAAAGATAAATATGAAGATTGAAGAAAAGGAAAAGGAAGCATATAAATTGATGGCCAAAGCGAAAGCGGCACAAGAAAATAACATGCTTCCAGAACTTGGTAATGCAACAAGACAGATTGCCAGATTACAGGAATACGTAAAACAATTAACTCCTATTCGAGATAATTTAGCTAGAATAGGTGATTATTTGACTAAAATCCATAAAAACAGTGCCTATTTGATTGAAGATTCTAAAAATGAACTAGAACTTAAGAAGGATTTGTATAAGTCAGTTACTTCGGGAAACAAGGCATTAAGTTCAGCTCTAAAAATCTTTAAAGGAGATCCTGAGAAAAAACTTTTAGTAGAACAATCAATGGAATATTTAAAAGAAGATATAGCTGGCAAATTGGCTAATATGAAAAAGGCCATAAGCTATTCAACTGATTTTATGCGATCTATAGATTTGGATAATGCCACTGCAGAACAACAAGGATTAAAAATGCTAGAAAGCTTTAATCCTGATCAAGAATTAAAACTTTCAAGTCAAGTAAAACTTTCACAAACTACCCCTAATGTGATAAGGGAAATTGGAAAAGTAGATACTTCATCTTATAACGATTTGTTACAATAAAAATTTTCAATAATAATAACCTCTAAATTATGTCAGTTAAAATAAAAACATCTGGTAAAATAGTTCTTATTCTTTTGGTACTAGGCGCCATATTCGCAGCCAAGGTATTTTGGTGGGATAAACGCCCTCAAGACGCAAAAGCATCACATGAAATCGGCAAAGTTATGTTGCCAGACGCCCCGGAAGCATCTCTTAAAGGAAATGCTACATTTTTACCATTGCCTTCAAGCGAGCCATCAGTAAATGGAGGTACAAAAATTCAGTGGAAAATTATGGCTTGGAATGCTCAGTTTCCGCTTTTGTATGCAAACGGTGGAGCTTTAACAACGAAGGGGTCGTTATTAGACCAAGCAAAACTTCAAGTAGAAATTACTAGACAAGATGATTGTAATAAAACACTTGCCGACATTGTAAAATTTGCCCAAAGTTATAAAAGTGATGTAAACACACCAGGCGTTTTTGCTTCTTTCATGGGAGACGGAATGCCTTTTTTCTTTTCGGCCTTGGCCAAAGAACTTGAGCCGCTTGGCCCAGATTATCAGCCAATTGCATTTTATGCCATGGGTAAATCTTATGGAGAAGACCAAGTAATGGGTCCTGCAGATTGGAAGGTAGATCCTAAAAATGCTTTAGGAAAAACCGTAGCATGTGTAATGCGTGACGGAGATATGAACATTTTGCTTAAATGGGCTGGTGATAATGGCTTAAAAGTTAATCCTGATGAAAAGACTTTTGATCCAAAGGCAATAAATTTGATAGCTGCTAACGACTTTTTGGATGCACCTAATAAGTATGTGACCAGCTACAAGGAGAAACGTACTTTGGTTATAGACGGTAAAAAAATAAGCAAGGATACTACAGTAGGTGTAGATGCAGTGGCAACTTGGACTCCAGGTGATGTGAATGTAGCAACTCAAAAAGGAGGATTAGTAACAATAGCCTCCACCAAACAGTATGCTTCTCAAATGCCTAATATTACGATTACCATTAAAAAGTTTGCATACGATCACCGCACGGATTTTGAAAACTTAATTATGGCATTAGCACAATCTGGAGATCAGGTAAGATCATTTAATGAAGCTAAAAAGTTTGCTGCAGACCAGTCTGCCAAAGTGTACAATGAACAAAATGGTGATTATTGGCTTAAATATTACAATGGTGTAAAAGAAAAAGATCTTACCGGCCAAGAAGTAGAACTTGGTGGTTCAATGGCTTTTAACCTACAAGATGCTGCAAATACATTTGGTCTTGGTAAAGATGGAATAGACAGATACAAAATTGTGTATACTACTTTTGGGGATATTCTTAAAAAAATGTATCCAGAATATATGGCGAGCTACCCAGAATATTCTAAAGTAGTTGATAAGTCATTCTTACAGTCGGTGGTGGCTAATCATCCTGAATTATTAGCGGGTGAATCAATTAAAATTGAATACAAAGAAAATATTACAAGCAATGTTTCATCTAAGTCCTATCAAATTCAATTTGAAACTGGTAGCTCTGTGATTAAGTCACAATCGTATTCTTTGCTTGATGAAATATTAAAAAGTGCTGTAGTTGCTGAAGGCTTAAAGGTGGGTGTATATGGTCATACAGATAATGTAGGTCTAAGTGACAAAAACCAAAAACTTTCAGAAGAGAGAGCTATTTCGGTTAAAAACTACCTCATTAGCAAAGGACTACCTGCAAATAGAATAGAATCTAAAGGTTTTGGTGCTACCAAACCTGTAGGTGATAATAACACAGTTGAAGGTAAAGCACAAAATAGAAGAGTACAAATCGTACTTGGACAATAATGATTTAATATAACTCCAAGATAACCTTGTTTTCTTGGAGTTATTTTTCAATAAGCTAATACAAAAGCAAATGAAAGAAACCCTAAAAAATTCTGTTTTGCCATTGAGTAGTATTAGCAAACAAACGCTAATTATACTCGTTATTGCTGAATCAGCAATAGCATTATTGGCTTGGCATTTAACAGGCAACGGGCTCATTCCTTCGCCATTAAGAGTATTGGATGCCATAATTAAGTTGGTAACAGAGGCAAGTTTTTACGATGAGTTTTTTAAAAGCATAGGCCTGTCTTTTAAAGGAATGGGAATATCTTTGGTGGTTGCTGTATTAGTTTCCTACCTTTCGTTGATACCTATTTTTAATCCTATCGCTAAATTTGTAATTAAATGTAGGTATTTAACGCTTACAGGATTAATTTTTCTCTTCACGTTACTTACACAAGATGGTAGCCAACTTAGAATAAGTTTGCTCCTTTTTGGTATTGTACCATTTTTTGTCACCTCTTTAATGTCAATTATTGACACAATTAATGTGCAAGAATATGAATTATGTAAAACCCTACGAATGAATAATTGGCAAACCTTGTGGGAGGTTGTGATTGTGGGAAGGTTAGATCAAGTAATTGAAGTGATGCGCCAAAATTTTGCCATTTCCTGGATGATGATTACTATGGTGGAAGGATATAGCATGTCTGAAGGCGGTCTTGGTACTATGTTGATTAAATCAAACAAATACCTAGATTTGAGCACGGTTTTTGCGATTTTAGTTATCATTTTTCTAATAGGTATCTTATTTGATTATGTTCTTGGTCAATTGCGTTTTTGGTTATTCCCTTACACAAAACTTCAACTAAGGAAATAATGGCTCAACATGTTTATACTAAAGATGCGCTTTTACTTAAGGCAGATAACATTTGTTTAAAATACGGAGATAAACAAATTTTAAGTGATGTGAACTTTGAAATTCACAATATTCAACGGCCCAACATGTCTCAGGGGCAAGTTGTCTCTCTTATTGGAAGGAGTGGTGTGGGCAAAACACAACTTTTTAAAATTCTTGCTGGGTTGATAAAACCTACCTCTGGCACTGTTACAATCGATGAGGATCAACACGTGGTAAGGCCAGGTGAGGTGGGAATCATTCCTCAAAACTATATACTTTTTAACCATCGCACCATATACCAAAACTTGAAAATAGGACTAGATTTTTCTGGGCAAAAGGTATCTGATGAACAAGAAAAGTCAATTATTGAGGATTATGCCTCCAAATTTGGATTAAGCGAACACCTGAAAAAATATCCCATGCAACTCTCGGGTGGCCAACGTCAGCGGGTAAGTATTATCCAACAGGTGTTAACGGGTAATAAATTTATTCTTCTTGATGAGCCTTTTTCTGGTTTGGATATTTTAATGGTGGACAAGGTCATAGATCTTTTGATCCAAGTTTCTACTATTAATGAATTTAATACACTTATTATAGTGAGCCATGATATTGAAAACGCACTTGCACTCTCTGACACTGCTTATATTTTGGCCAATAAGGAAGGAGTAGCGGGAGCAACAGTAACAGAAACGATTGATCTTATTCAACTTGGTTTTGCTTGGGATAGGGACATTAGGCAAAGTGCACATTTTCAGGAACTTGTTGCACAAATAAAGTTTAAAATATAGTATACTAAGGTTTGATTTGGTTTAAGCTTGAAGGTTCTTTATATTTCTTATGATGGCATGACCGACCCATTGGGTCAGTCACAGGTTATTCCTTATTTGGTTGGCCTTTCCGCTTTAGGGCATCAATTTCATCTTATTAGTTTCGAAAAAGAACACCGTTTTGTAAACCGAAAAGCTCATATCGAATCGGTATTACAACAACATAATATTACCTGGCACCCTATTAGCTATACTAAACGCCCTCCAGTTTTTTCTACATTGTACGACATATACCGAATGTGGTTAAAAGCTAAAAAGCTTCATAGAAAGCTAGGTTTTAATGTGGTTCATTGTAGAAGTTACATTTCATCATTGGTTGGTCTTTGGCTTAAAAGGAAGGAGAGAATTTCCTTTCTATTCGATATGCGCGGTTTCTGGCCAGAAGAAAGGGTAGATGGTAACTTGTGGAATCTTGATAAACCCATATACAAAAGTGTTTATAAATTTTTTAAAAATAAAGAAATCCAATTCTTAGAATACTCAGATGCTATAATAAGCCTCACAACTAAAGCTAAAGATGAAATGCTCAGGCTTCATCCTCACATCAAGGATTTGTCCTCAAAAATTAAGGTGATTCCGTGTTGTGCTGATACGAGTCTTTTCTCCACCTCAAATGTCAACACTGTTGAGGTGGCTACTCACAAAAAAAGGTTAGGATTGGAAGAGGCTTCACCTATTCTGGTGTATTTGGGTTCTATAGGAACTTGGTATATGTTAGATGAAATGCTTGATTTTTTTATCGAACTTAAAAAATCGCGGCCTAATGCCAAGTTTGTGTTTATTACACCAGACGAACCCTCATTGATAAAAACAAAAGCAGTTGCTAAAAACATTAAAGAACAGGATTTAAGAATATTTGTTGCTAAGCGTGAAGAACTCCCTACACTTTTAGCCATGGCAGATTTTTCAATTTTTTTTATTCGCCCGAGCTATTCTAAAATGGCCTCTTCTCCTACCAAACAAGGAGAACTTATGAGTATGGGAATACCCATTATCTGCAATAGTGGTGTAGGCGATTCCGACTATATTGTGAATAAGTATCGCTCAGGATTATTAATACCATCCTTCGACATTGAAAGCTATGCCTCGTGTATTAATCAATTGGATGATTTGGGCAGCTTAGATAGGTTGAATATCGTAAATGGAGCTTTTGAATACTTTTCGCTCGAAAAAGGTGTAGCATTGTATCATCAGGTTTATCAATTTATTAATAAACAAGGTTAACCAACCATGTCAACTAAGAAGAAAATTCTTATTATTTGTCCTAATCCAGAAGGATTTGCACCGGGACAAAGGCTAAAGTACGAACAGTATTTTGAACATTGGAGAAATAACAATATGGAGGTGGTGGTTAAACCTTTTATCAGTGTATCTTTTCAAAAAATTATTTACAAAAAAGGTTTTTTGGTTCAGAAAATACTATTCACCCTTTTGGGATATTATAATCGTATAGCCTTGCTTTTTACCTTAAGAAGATACGACCTAAGTTATATTTTTCTTAATGTAACTCCTTTTGGCAGCACCTTATTTGAATGGCTTTATTGTACGTTGAGTAAACGAATTATTTATGATATAGATGATTTGGTATTCTTAAAACCAAAAAGTGAGGTTAATAGAATAACCTTCTTATTAAAAAGCCGATTAAAACCTGTTTTTTTGATGAAAAGGGCTCATCATGTAATTACTTGTACACCATTTTTAGATCAATACGTTAGACATTATAATCAAAACACAACGGATATATCATCTACAATTAATACCGATGTTTATTTACCAGAAAATACTTACGAGCAAAAAACCACCTTAACATTGGGTTGGAGTGGTAGCCACAGCACTTCCAAATACTTAAATTTACTGAAACCAATATTAATAGAACTTAAAAAAACGCATCACTTTAAACTACTGGTTATTGGAGACGCTAATTTTGAGATGGATGGAGTAAACCTTGAGTCAAGAGCTTGGAAAGAGGTCGAAGAGGTTGAACAACTACAAAGAATTGATATTGGACTTTATCCTTTACCTCTTGATGATGAATGGGTTATGGGTAAAAGCGGCCTAAAGGCATTACAATATATGTCACTGGGAATCCCAACAATAGCCACTGCAGTAGGGGCTAATTTTAGAGTTATAGAAGATAATAAAGACGGCTTATTAGTAACCACAAATGAGCAATGGTTGGAAAAGCTTAAATTGCTTATAGACAATGCCGCGCTGCGGAAAGAGATTGGTCAAAATGCACGCATTAAAGTAGTTGACCACTACTCTGTAAAAGCCAACCAAAACAAGTACTGGGATATAATTAATAAGGTTTTAAATCAATAATTCATGTAGGAATAATGTCCAATACAATGAATAATAACTGTTGCTATTTTCCAGCTTAAACTATTGAAATAGCCTTGATATATGCCAATATTGTAAATATTGTACCAGCCGCTCCGAAGGCAACTAACGTCCAGAAAAACACCCTTCTTGTTTTGTCCTCTTGTAAAATAATGGCTACAGCGCCAAACACCAAACAAAGATTGAGTAACAATGAACCAGTATCAAAATCATCGCCTGCTAGTCCAAGTTCTTCTGCAGTCTTTTCATAGTCCTTAACACCAACCACCTTACCTAATTCTCCATCTACGTCTTGGGCCCAATTTTTTTCACCTACGGCATTAGACCCTAACAAGATCTCTTTTTTTTCTTTTTTGTAACGAACTATTTCATTGTCCAAACCTATTACTAGCGAATCAACGGCAGCGCGGTGTTCATCGGAAACTACTTTAGATGTAATAAGACCTTTAAGCATATCACGCTGGTTTTCGGCTAAAATTTGTTTGGTACTTTTAGCTTGATACCATACCGACATTTGATTTTCTTTGTTGTGTGCAATCATTTCATCGTCACCAAACTTGCCTCCATAGAGACCATTAATAGCAGAAACCGCCGCAAAGAAGGTGATGGTAAGTGCAATTACCAATTCAAATTTATTTGATTTATTCTCGGTGGTTAAATTTTCTTCACTCATTGGATAATAGTTTAGTTTTTGTTAATACAATTTAAATTAATTTAAAAAAAGTGCAATCACAAAAGTAAATTTTTAATTGAAAAGAGTCCAATTCACTCCAAAAATAAAGCTTGTTCTCATGCCAGGATAATTTGGCGTAACAAAATACTTATTGCCAATAGTTTCGCTATAAATGTTTTGCATTTTAAACCAAAGCACACACTCCTTTATTTTACCAGTTAGAAAGAAATCAAAAATAGGCTTTCCTTGTGCTTCTATGGCATTTTGAAGGTAAAATTGTTGTGTTACAGGCATGTAGGCATCAGCTTTGTATGCAGAAAATCGCCTCATTTCAACACCTACATTTAAAAGTAGTACCTTGTCAAACAGTTTAGCTTGATAATACAATTTTGAGTTGTTATAGATTTTTGGTGCTCTATAATAATCTTCTCCTTTCATAACATTGGTATAAATCACTTGATTGTCAAGATAAATGCGCCATAATCTAATTCCATAAAAACCATTTATAGTAACTATTTCCACATCGGTTTGTGCTGTAGATGGTAAAGCATTGGAATCAAAATAACGATAATTAGCAATTTTGTTATAATCAATAGAAAGGGCTACTCTATGTCGTGTTATATTTTTGGCAACTTGACCGAAATAGGTTGTAGTGTTTATAAGTGTGTCCTTTACATTATTGGTCCATCTAAAGTTGTTGTTATTCATGTAGGTTTGCATAATAGTGGGTGGTGTAGATGTTTTTCTAAAACCGATTTTACCAAGAACATGATTAACAGTAACCTCATATAAGTAGGCATTTTTTACTTGTAAATCTTTAACTGAGCCAATGCTGTTGTTTGAAAAATTAAGCATTATTTCTGACTTTGCTTGAAGGTAAAGTTTATCATTCCATTTAAACCTCAGTTGACCACCCATAAATTGATCAGCAGCCTTAAGATGGCCAAGTTTATAGCTAGAGTTTTTGGAGGTATCTTGCTCAGACAACTGCTTTAAATTATAATTTCGGTGTTTATAGAAAAACTGATAATCAATAAGTTTATTGGTACCTTGAATACCCAGCTTGTTTTCTACACCTCGATAAAAATAATGGTTATCAGTTCTTTTGGTACTATAATAAGCATTGGTAAGGAGTTGGTTCGGGTCGGTACTAGAGGGTAAATTTATGGCCTCATTATAAAACATGTTTTCTCGTTCTTTCCATTCAAACGTATGAAAGAGGCCAATTTTTGCCAAAGAATCAAACTTTATATCATGATAAATGCGCACATTTCTTCTAGCGTCGAAAGTTCGTGCTTCAATATTTTCCCAAAACACATTGTCCGTTGGGTAAGATTCTAACAACGAGTCACCGTTTAGATTACCCTTAGTAAGTACATTTTTTAGTCCGCCATTTTCATTTACAAAATGTTTAAAAGAATAGAGATTAAACAGTACGCGATAACGATCATTTTTTGTTTTGGCTGCGCCATATAAAATAACTTCATAATTGTCGGCTAATCGGTCGAGGAGTTTATTGCCAGTGGTGCCAATAATTTTACGAGAAGTGAACCTACCAACCGATAAACCAATATTAGCATTTTTGCTAATCGGCCTATTTACATTGCCTTTTAAATAATTTTCGCCTGTTGTCCCTTGAAAATAGTCTAGATTTGTGTAGGGTGAATGTGAATCATAATATTTGATTCTAGTTGGATTTTGTGCATAAATGTCATAGCTATTTATTCCAGTTTCAAGGCCGACAGTTTGTGAGAAGGACGGCAAAATGGACTTGCTGGCAGTTCCAAAAACGCCAAGATTTTGATAGAGGCCATTATTGATAAACTGACGGTTGTATTGGTTGATGGAAGAAATAGAAGAGTCTAAAGATCTTTTTTTATTGCCAAAATATGAATAATCTTCTTCATAAAAATAGCTTGTACTCTTGATTCCATACACAGAGACCGAGTCGTTGAGAATTTGTGCATAAAGAAGATTATTTAATGCGCAAAAACCAAGTATTAAAAGTGTAATCCTATTCACACGACAAAAATATAAAAATTAATCGCTTTTTATTAATGTGTTCGGAATTATAAGGTTAATTTATCTTAAAGGTTATTTTCCGTATTTAGCCTGAGTACTAATTAAGGCAATGTCTCTTTGTAGTTTTAAGAGTTTTATCTTTTTAGCAGTTTAAATGCTAAATTTCTTCCATGGCCTTGCATAATGGCTAAATTAATCCATGAAAGGGCAAACTTTTCCAAAAGCTCTACTTTGTCATCCCCACCAAAATCATAACAAGCACCAAAACCAATTTCTAAAGCAAGCTTCTCAGCTACCTGTTTAGCCAATTTACTGTCACCTGCTGCGAACATATCGATTCCAATATTATGATATACAGGCATTTTCATGTTTTCAAAACCAGTGGAATTGAAACACTTTACCACATGTTCTGTTTTGGCAAGATCTTTTAGGGCATGAAATGCTGTAGGATAAGGTTCTGGTTTTGTTCGAATGGAATTAGTTGTATCAATAATTATTTTGGAGTTGTTTTCTTTTATTAAATCAACTAAATCTAAAACAGCCTCTGGTGGTGTAGCAATTATAATGGTTTCGGCTGAAGCTATGGCAACATCAAGCTTATCAAAAATTGCATTTGGTATTGCTTCAGCAGCTTTACGTGTTTTGGGCGAATCTAGATTTCTCACACCAAATACGACTTTATGACCTACATTGGATAGGGCACTCCCTAGTGCAGCACCTACGTTGCCAGTACCAATTATTGCAATATTCATAACATTATGTATTTAGTTTTTTCTTATACTATGAAAGTTAATCTTTAACACTTGGGATTAACAAACCTATACGTTAGAATGTAATTCATTAATTGCCAACCAAGCCATAAGGCCAGAACCAACCTCTAAGGATGTTTCGTCAATATTAAAAGTAGGTGTGTGTACCGAACTCACTATTCCTTTCGCTTCATTTCTTACACCTAATCTATAAAAACATGCATCTGTACTTTGAGTATAATACGCAAAATCTTCTGCAGCCATCCAAATGTCTAGGTCAACCACATTTTCTTCACCTAAAAAGTCAATTGCTGCCAATTTGGCTCTATTGGTCATTTGAGGTTCGTTTTTAAGAAATGGATATCCGTTTAATATCTTAAAATCACAAGAACCTCCCATGGCTTCGGCAATTCCTTCGGCCATTTTTTTCATTTTTTCATGTGCGGTAGCACGCCATTTTTCGTCTAAGGTGCGAAAGGTACCTTCGAGTTTCACTTCATTTGGTATAATATTGGTGGCACCTTGGGCTATAATTTTTCCAAAGGACAAAACTGTAGGAGTTTTTGGGTTTGCAACACGACTTACAATCTGTTGCAATGCCACAATAATATGGGCAGTTATTACTACAGGATCAATATTGTTGTCTGGCATAGCACCATGCCCACCTTTACCTTTTACTGTTACATAAATCTCATCGGCACTAGCCATGTACATTCCTTCTCTAAAACCTACCTTGCCAACTGGCAAAAATGGTTGCACATGTTGGCCAAAAATGTTGTTTGCTTTTGGAGACTCAAGGGCTCCGTCTTTGATCATTAAAGAGGCTCCTCCAGGAATAAGTTCTTCTCCAGGTTGAAATATTAGTTTTACAGTTCCCTCAAATTCTTCTCTGATTTTGTTAAGTATTTTAGCAGTACCCAATAGCGACGAAGTGTGTACATCGTGACCACAAGCATGCATTACACCATCTACCTTTGATTTATATGGCACATCATTTTCCTCTTTGATGGGTAACGCATCCATGTCAGCTCTTAAAGCTACGGTTTTAGAGCTAGGATTTTTACCTTCAATGTGCGCAACAAGTCCTGTTTCGGCTACTCCTTCTTGTGGTTCTATACCAAACGACCTTAATCTTTGGGCTACATATTTCGCAGTATTATATTCTTTAAACGATAGCTCGGGATTGGCGTGTAAATGCTGTCTATCTTGTATAATTTCAGGAGCAAATTCAGCAGAAAGTGTCTTAATGCGAGCGATAAGTGCGTTATTCATGTATTATTTTTTAGCAATATTAATTATGTCAGGTACGATTAGTGCGTCTGGGAAATATCTGCGAAGTAAACCTTGTGCTTCAAATGCTTCCACCCTGCTCATATAGTCACCAACTTTTATTTTATAATCTGGTTGTTTATAAGTTACATATACTTCTGAATTTATAAGAACGTCATAAATCTTCTCCTTTACACCCTTCAGTTCGCCTTTGTTTTGACCAGAATAAACTTGAACCCGATATCCTTGAGCAAGTTTGATAATTTTGTTTTTGACTGTTACAGAATCTAACAATTTAAACACTGTGTCGTTAATATGGTTTTGGGGAATGATTTCCATTACACTAGATATTACTTCTGCTTTTGAGGTGTCTCGGGGTAATTCATATTTAATTCTATGTTTACTTAAATCTTCATCGTAGTATACCTTATTTAGTGTTTGGCTTTTTGACCAAAAACTCGCATACAATACGATTAAAATGAAAAATTTAGATTTTATATACATAATTATATGCTTGTGTCATGCAAATATCTTAAAAGTTGATGGATTTAAAAATAAAGCCAATGGAAGATAACGCCTTTGTCGGTATTAAACTCTAGTGTAGGAGCTGGAAATTTTACATAATTAAAGATTTGTGCAAAAGCGTTTAAGGTAGGATTTTTAATTAACGCCCAATTAAAATCTATGGTAATCATAAATCTAGAAGCACGTTCAATGTGGCTAAAATCTTTAATAGTTCCATCTTTTGAAGTCCATATATTGTCATCACCACCCAAAAGACCGTCAGCACCATAACCAACTGACAGAAACAACCATGATGGTAAAATCTTCTTATTAAGCAGTTGATTAATATCTAATGTAAACCAATAGGTTTGTCCGTTATAATCTTTTAAGAATTGTTGTAAATAGTGTTCTCCAAAAAAGGAAGGCCTCATGTGTGCGTAAATTGTAGGATGAAAGCTAAATTTAGAATCAACAATGAGTTTTTTAAGTAAAATAATTTGTGTCATATACAAGAGGACACCAAGGGCATTGGCTACTATATCGGGCAAGGATGCACCATATCCCGCAGAAAACCCATCAAATATTTCATAAGATGATTGTGAAAAGAAGGCCATAAATGCTGAAATAGCCAAGCATCGATTTTTTGACAGTCCTGTCCAGTTCCATACTTTATATAACAACGAACATTCAACAAATGCAGTGAAGGCATGGCCAAATTTGTCTACATATTTCCAACCCTTTGAATCATCAAACCAATGAAAGGGAACGGAGGTATCAACCTGGTACCAGGCAACTAAAAGGCCAATTAATGTGCTGGAATACAACAAAACACAGAATATAGAAAATAGCCAAACTCTGGTTTTTTGTGGCTTATCGGCAATTTTCAATATCTTTTTAATGGTTGGTAGCATTAGCTTGATTTTTTAGAGGCCACTAACACATAATAGTTAAAGATGTACCCTGTTTTATAGGCTATAGTTTTATGAATAAAAAAGCCGTTTTCTTTCAAAAACTGTATATATTCCTTTAAATTGTACTGGTGAGGATGGAGTATGTCTCCAGGAATAATTTGGAATAGCTTTTTTAGCCAATTGTTGTTATGCGCGTCAATTGAAATAATGAGCTGGCCGTTATCTACTAGAAGTAAAGAAAGGTTTTTAATAGACTTGGGTAAATTTTGAACATGGTTGATGGCATTAATACAAAAAACATAGTCAAATTTGAGCTTGGAACAGTAATTTTCTAATTTGCCTTCCTCAAATGTTACGTTAGGATAATCAGTACGTCTAAAATGGGGCAACTTTTCTTCATATTTTAAGATAAGTGGATCTACTGCGGTAACAACAGCTTGATTAAATACCATAAAGATTCCAGCGGGTCCACAACCGATATCTAAAATAGAATGATTGCTCGTATTAATATTGGATAGATTTAGATGTTCTAAAAGTTTTTTCCAATAGGCTATTTTCCAGTCCTTGTAGCTATTTGGATTCTTATTTTTTAAATAAGATTTCCACCACCATAGTTCGGTTGCTTGTGCAATAACCCATCGAAATTTACGGAACATCAGAACCAATTTAGTTTTGTGTTTCAAATTTAATATTAAAAGTTTCGATTTTTGAATTATTATTTTTGTAAGGATTCTGTAAATCTTAAGGTTGGGTTTTGAATAATGTTATTAAAACCTAACTTTGACTTTTGTAATTATTGTTGACTTATAAAAATTTTGTGTTTTGCCTTTAGATCAATCACCAACTGATATGTCATTTATAGACCACCTTGAAACCCTCAGGTGGCATATTTTACGAGCAGGTTTGGCCGTGTTGGTGTTTATGATAGCAGCATTTGTTAGCATGGATTTTATATTTCACGAAATTATATTAGCACCTGCCAGAGTAGATTTTTGGACCTATACTAAACTATGTGAAATAGGTAAAACATTAAATATCAACAGCCTGTGTATTGATAAAATCGATTTTACATTACAAAGTAGACAAATGGCTGGGCAATTTACCATGCACATAACTGCCTCTTTTGTGATTGGACTAATTATTTCATTTCCATATGTTTTTTGGGAAATATGGCGATTTGTTGCACCTGGTCTATTACCTACAGAGCGTCGATTGGCTGGAGGAGCAGTTTTGTTTGTTTCAATCCTCTTTGCAATTGGAGTACTTTTTGGATATTTTATAATTGCACCGATGTCTATTAATTTTTTAGCTAATTATAAGCTAGATGAATCAATCATGAACCAATTTGATATCACCTCTTATATTTCCACATTATGCCTTATGGTGTTGGGAGCTGGTCTAATTTTTCAACTACCCGTAGTGGTCTATTTATTGTCTAGGCTAGGATTTGTAACACCTATGTTAATGCGCCAGTTTAGAAGACATTCTATTGTGGTTATCTTTATAGTTGCCGCTATTATTACACCCTCCCCTGATGTACTTAGTCAGCTTTTAGTAGCTTTGCCTTTGGTCCTATTGTATGAAATAAGTATTTTTATTTCTGCTGGGGTTGCAAGAAGCAGAAAACTTGGATAAACAAAAAAATATCAATTAAAAATAGTATTACTTTTTGATTTTTTTAACTATTATTACATCAATTAAACTGAATTAATTAATATGAAATTTTTCTATCTAGTTTTTAGCTTTTTTATATTGTCAAACACGTTTGCACAAATTGACAATTTTAATATCACTAAGATATCTGTGGTTGACAAAAAGGGTAATTTGTTATTTTATACTGCATATGAATATAATTCCGCTGGGAAATTGAGTAAAATAGTTCACCTGGATCCTGTAACCAAAAAACCCAATCCAAGCCATTTTTCTGAGTATATATACGAAAATGATCGGTTGGTGCTAATTAACGAAGGCGCACCAGTGCTTGACAAACCAGGTGTTTACAAAAAAAACTCGGATGTTTTTAGTTATAATGAACAAGGCAAAATAACTAGTATAAAGACATACAACGCACTAGGTGGTAAAGGAACAACGCTAAATGTAAATTCTTACACTTACGACAGTGAAGGAAACTTAGCGAGTAAAGTTGTAGCAGCTAAAATGAGTGGAACTAAGGATTCTGTTGCATTTGGTAGCTACTTAAACGGCCGGCCACAAGAGTATTCATATTTTAATTGGGAAAAGAAAAAACGTGCTTACGGAGCGCCATCAATTTATAAAATCACGTATGACGAAAACAACAATTTGGTTAAGAGAGAATTGTTAAAAGACGGAGTGGCTAATGTAACGTCTGAAGCGTCTTATAATAAAGATGCTAAAAATTACGTACACCTTAAGATTTCTGATTATAATAAATTTGATAACAATCCCAATCCAGGTAATTTAGACTTTAATACGAACTTTTGTGTGTTTACAAAAATTTATAACAACACCTGCTCGGCGGCTGACGGTACTGTAAAAACAGTACCATACTTCATGGAATATTCCTATGATTATACTGCCATTAAAACTGGTGAATCAGGATATGTGACTTCATATAAAGAGGAATATAAAAAACTAGATTGTGTTAAGAAAAACAAACAAATTGATGGAAATGATACTTACTATCAAATTGAATATAGCACAAAGTAATAAGGATTAAATTAAAGTTAAAAAGCCGTAATTCTGTAAAAGGATTACGGCTTTTTAATTGATGCGATTGGATTAAAAATAAGTTATCTCAGTAGCTCTTTATTTACCACTAAAATCTGCTTTTCTTTTTTCTTTAAAAGCTAACACACCTTCCTTAAAATCAGAAGTATCGCAACAGTGACCAAAATAGTTCGCTTCTGCTTGGTATCCATCCGATTGATTATCATAACAAACATTGATAGCTTCTATAACCATACTTATTGCGAGAGGAGCTTTTGTAAATATTTTTTCAAGAATAGCCTTGCATTGAGGTATCAAATTATCAATAGAAACTACATGATTGGCAAGCCCAATCTGTAGTGCATGATTGGCATTAACATAATCGGCAGTCATTAAAAGCTCCATAGCTCTACCCTTTCCAATGAGTTGAGGCATACGTTGTGTGCCACCATAGCCAGGTATTAACCCAAGGTTTACTTCTGGTTGGCCAAATGAAGCATTATCTGATACAACGCGAATGTGACAAGCCAATGCAAGCTCACAGCCTCCACCCAAAGCATAACCGTTTACCGCAGCAATTACTGGTTTAAAACAATTTTCAATCTTATCAAATATCTCTTGGCCTCGTTCGGACGCTTTGCGCCCGTTAATATCATTTAAACCATCGAACTCCGATATATCTGCTCCTGCAGCAAAGGCCTTTTCACCTTTGCCAGTTATTATAACACCTTTGATTTCCTCTGTCTCGTAAATTACATTAAACACCTGATCTAGTTCATGCAAGGTCTCAAAATTTAACGCATTGTGCTTTTCAGGTCTATTAATTGTTACAGTAAATATACCATGTTCTAAATGAGTCAAAAGGTTGTTGTACATATCAAGTTGAATAATATTGATTAAGATATAAACTTAGGTCTTTTTTAAACTTCTGTTTTAAAAACCAAACTTTCCTTTTAATTTCTTAGCTTCCTCTTCGGCTTTTTTCTTCAATTGCTGTTCTGCCTCTTTTCTTTTCTTTTCTGCTTCAATCTTAAGTTTATCTGCCTCTTGTTTAGCTCTTTGTTCTGCTTCGGCTTTTAACTTATCCGCTTCTTGTTTGGCTTTTTCTTCTGCTTCTTTTTTAAGTTTATCTGCCTCTTGTTTAGCTTTGTCAGTGATAACATCCTTTACCTGGTCTTTTACAGTGCTACCACCGTCAGAAGCCACAGGAGTTATTTTAGGGTTAGAAGAATTTCCCTCAACTTTAAAATTCACCTTAATTCTATCGCCAGAAGAAGGCTTCCCAGTTAGATTTGCGATTGCTCCATTTACTGCTGCGCCAACTGCACCAGCAGCAATATCCATTTTCATTAAATAATCTAGTGAACCATCTATACCTTGGCTACCTGTAAGTACCATGTTATTTCCTCCACTTTTGATTTCTACAGGTTTTTTCAAATACACACGTCCATTTTTTACCTCAGCTTCTACACGAACATCTTTTAAGGCTACATTACTTAAATCTTTTTGTTTTGTGAGGTTAGCTATTCCGTTTAAAACTTTAAGATCTTTCAACTTGGCATCTGCAATAAGAATTACCCCATTACCACTCACTGTTTCATATTTTGGCATCATGTCTTGCTTAAGCTCACCAGCAAGTTTAAATGTTGTGGAAAATTTTCCATCAATATTTTTAGCTACTGGAGCAAGCGTTTTTACAGTATTAAAAGTTTCATACGCTTTATTGAAAGCTAAGTTTTTGATATCAAGGTCAAAATCAAATTTTGGGTGTTGAAGGTCTTTAGTATCATATAATCCATTGGTTTTGAATGCCCCATCCAGCAAATTGAATACTATTTGATTCATTCTTACTGTGCCGTCTTTTACTATAATATCTCCAGTCAAATCTGTTATGTTCATTTTGTCATATAATACAGATTTCATATCTGAAGCTAACACAAAATCAATGTTTTTTGGTACTTCAAACACGGTCAATGGGACGGATGCAGTATCTTTAGGTGCTGGTGCATTTGGGTCCTCAGCCATCCATTCGTTTACATCAAACTTGTTAGATTTAAAATTCATTTTGCCTTGTACCGTACCGTTGTTAAAAACATAGGCTATATAATTTGATACATATCCAGTAATGTTAATATCGCTTTTTCCCAAAAATCCATCTAAATAATCTATTGTCATTTTTTTAGGGTCAAAGGTGAGATGAGACTTGGTCATTTTAAATCCTTGTGGTAAGTCTTTGCTGGTAAAAACAAAATCGGTAAATGCCATCGAGCCGCTTGTTGGCATTTTGTCATACCTGCTGGCTGTTACGTCCGACATCTTACCTTTCGTATTAAAATCATATACATCGATAAGTCCGGAAAGTTTCATGTCTTCTAGCGGGAATATTTTTGTGATTTTGGTCAAATCAATTTTTCCTTTGGCATTTAAATCCCAAGTGTAATCGTCCAAATTTTCAAACAAGAGCTTTAACGTAAAGGGCTGTCCATCCATAGTAAAATTCATGTTTTCAACATTTACTTTTGTGTCTGCTAAGTTACCTGTGGCATTATTCACGATAGAACTAACTTGAATATTCTCTATTGCTGAAGGAAAAGCTTCTGTTTTAGCATACCCATTTACAAGGCCCATATTGGCAGAAACTGATGGCATTTTTTTCTCCAAACTATTATAAACACCTTTAGCAGTAGCGTTAAGTGAAAAAAGCCCTTTTACAGTGGTTCCTTGCACTGGGAAAATTTTGGTAATTTCTTCAAGATTCACTTTTGCCAATACATTCGCATCAATTTTCATATTAGAAAGACCTTGTAATAACACCTTCGCATCTACTGGGTTGTTTCCTAAATCAAGATGAAACTTTTTAATGTTAACTAGAAGATTTTCGATAACATCTTTGTTTTCTACCTGCATATCAACTTCTATGTTTTTAACAGGAACTGGTAGATCAGGGTATTGAAACATCCCTTTGTTTACTTTCAAATTTACCCCAAATTGTGGCATTTGAGCATTGTTATAAATTCCTTTTGCATAACCATCAAAAGCAAGGGTTCCTTCAGTTTTAATTTTTTCAAAATCCTTTAAGAAAACAGCCGGCACTAGAGAAAGAATGTGTTTAAATTCAGTGTCTTTAGACCCAAATTTTATATCCAGATTAATATTTGTATCGGGCATGGCCACAAATCCTTCAAAATTTAAGGCGAAATCATTTACTCTAAAAACGTTGTCTTTAAAGGTGTATTTAGCTTTGGCTATGTCCATACCCATGTTTATATCAAAATCTAACTTGTTTTTATTGAGGTACTTGGTGCCATCAAGGGTGTAGGTGATAGAAGAAACTAGGGTTTTGGTAAAGAGGTCAAACACATCAGCATTTAAATCGCCTTTGCCTTCATGGTTAAGACCTATAATTTCTGCTGACATTTTTCCTGGTTTGTCTGTGTATGAGATATAACCATCTGATATTTTCCATTTTTCAATTCCAAGTTTAAATGTAGAAGGAGCAGCTTTGGCTGTATCTATTTCTGTGCTATTGCTATCCGTTTTGGCTATGTCCCAATTAGCCTGACCAAACTTATTTACTTGGGCAATTATGCGCGGTTTGTCTAGGTATATGCCTTTCACTTTTATTTTATCGCCTGAAACTACGCTCATTAAATCGACAATGATGCGAAAAGATTGTACTGAAACAAGGGTATCGCCACTAAATGGCTCTTTGTTTGCCACTCCAAAATCATTAAGTGATATAGTAAGATTAGGAAAGTTACGAAAGAGGCTAACACTGAATTTTTCTGCACTAAAAAAAACATTGGCGTTTACACTTTTGGCAATCTCAACATCTATTTTTTGTTTGATTTGGTCTTTAAAGAGGAATGGAGTAATAGCCAATACCAGTAACAAAACAGCTAAAACAATGCCTGTAATTAAAAATACCTTTTTAAGTTTTTTCATTTGAGTGGGAGATTAAATCTTCAAGTAACGTTTGATTAAAAATACCTTATGATTTAGCGTAAATTTATGAGTTTGATTTGAATTCAAAACAAAAACTTGGCAAAAGTTTATTTACCTACACCATGATTTTTGTCAATTCATTGAAAAAAGAATTTTTATATAAAATCTTAATTGAAAGTTAGCACAATTATAAAATGGGTTTGCAAAACAGATAGAATATTTATCTTTTCGGTATTTTCATAAAAGATTTATAATTTTGATTTATAATAAGCTATCATGTCTCAAGAACAACCTCATAAATCAAGCTTAAAATCAAATGCACTTTTCTATTTTGGTGCGTGTATTGTGGCAGTAATATTGATTAACATTATTGCCACCAAATATTTTTTTAGACTCGATCTTACCGAAGAAAAACGATACACGTTGTCTGAGGCTTCTAAGGAAATATTAAAAAATCTTGATGATATTGTATATATAGAGGTTTATCTGGAGGGAGAATTTCCAGCAGGATTTAAACGACTTCAGCGAGCTATAAAAGAGACACTAAATGAGTTTAGGGTTTATGGGCAAAACAAGGTTCAATTTAAATTTATTGATCCCAATGCAGAAAGTGACCCACAAAAATTAAAACAGTTTCATTATCAACTAGTTCAAAAGGGAATACAACCAACTAACCTGTTCGCTAATGAAGGAGACAAAAAAGTAGAAAAACTTTTATTTCCTGGGGCTGTAGTCTCTTATGGCAGTAGACAGGTTGGCGTTATTTTGCTTAAAGGCAATTCAGCTTCCTCCCCACAAGAACGACTTAATCAATCTATAGAAAATGTTGAATACGAATTGATTAGTGCGATTAAAGAAATGTCAACTGCTCAAAAGAAGAAAATTGCCATTTTGTCGGGAAATCAAGAGTTGGATTCTTTACAAACCTTAGATATAACCAGTGAATTAGCCGCTTTTTATCAAGTAAAAAATGTGAATATTCGTACCGTTCCTTTTTTAGATGAATATGATGCCGTAATAGTAGCCAAACCACAAAAACGTTTTAACGACGACGAGAAACTAAAGCTAGATCAGTATGTAGTAAATGGCGGCAAGATGCTCTGGTTTGTTGATGCCTTGCACATAAATTTAGATAGTTTAGGAGAAAATGGTGCAGTAGCTGTACCGTATCAATTAGATTTAGACGAGTTATTTTTTAAATGGGGTGTAAGGTTAGAACAAAATTATGTTCAAGATCTTACGAGTGGCGCACTTCCAATGAATGTAGGCAGCATGGGTGATAAACCTCAGTTTCAATTGGTTCCGTGGCGATATCATCCATTGCTAAATACTTACGCTAAAAATCCAATGGTTAGAAATCTAGATGCCATTTATACGAAATTTGTGGGCACAATAGATACAGTAAAAGCAACAGGAATTACTAAAACACCATTGGTATTTACATCAAAATATTCTAGAATATTGGCTGCTCCAGTGCACGTAGCACTAGATGAAATGAGGAAGGAAATCACACCAGAAATGTTTAACAAAAGTTTTTTACCTGTTTGTTATTTATTGGAAGGAACATTCAAAAGCAATTTTGCCAATAGGCCGTTATTTGTTGAAAAATATCCTGGCATAGTGAACCAAAACAAACCCTCAAAGATAATTGTATGTGCTGATGGCGATTTAATTGCTAATGAATTTGATTTTAAAACTAGTAAGATCATTCCCGTTGGTTATGACCGATTTATGAGAAAAAAATTTGCCAATAGAGACTTTGTTTTAAATAGCGTGGCCTATTTGCTTGACGACAAAGGGTTAATTAACGTTCGTTCCAAAGAAATTACCTTAAGACCCTTAGACAAAATAAAAATAAAAGAAGAAAAAAAGTATTGGCAGGTGATTAATCTTGTTTTTCCTGTATTATTAATCATTGTGTTGGGAGTGGCCAGATATCAATTGCGAAAAAGAAAATATGAAACAATGAATTGATATTTCAATAACTTCAACCTTTTCAAAATTTACGATGATTTGGGAAGTTTAATTGAAAGAATTTCTTTCATTTTTAGATAATTATTTATTAATTGAGTCGGTCAAATTTTTTACCACATGGATGAGAAAATTATTTCTACTAGACAAAAGGCATTACAAGTAAACTTGGATCCTCGTACCTATGGGACCTTCGCAGAGATAGGTGCAGGACAAGAAGTGGCGGCACTATTTTTTAAAGCTGGGGCAGCGTCTGGAACAATCGCCAAAACAATGTCTGCTTATGACATGACTTTTAGTGATGCCATCTATGGCAAAGAAGAAAGCGGACGTTATGTATGTGAGTCTCGGCTTATGAAAATGCTAGACCGAGAATATTCACTACTTGAGGAACGCTTGATAAATGTACGACCACCTGACACCTTATTTTTTGCTTTTGCTAATACCGTGGTTGCATTAAATTTTAAAAAAAGTAATCAAGGGCAAGGATGGCTAGGGGTTAGGTTTCAATTGAATTCAAAAACTGAACCCAACGACCTAGTGGTGCATGTTAACATGTTTGATAATGAAACAGATCTCCAGCAACAAGTTATTGGTATACTGGGGGTTAATATGGTTTATGCCTGTTTCTATCATGCGCACAATCCTACCAAAATGGTAGATTCTTTGTTTGACAGCATCGACAAAGACCGGATGGAAATTGACATGTTGCGTATTACAGGCCCTGATTTTTCCGCTGTGGATAACCGAGTTTTGGCATTGCACATGGTAAAGTCAGGTTATGCCAACGCAACCTTGCTTGGTCCCAACAAAGATGTTATGCAGCCATCTGATATTTTATATAAAAAGAACATTTTAGTAACTAGAGGGAGATTTAGACCCCCGACCAAAGTAAATCTGGATATGTTTCAAAGGTCATATGACCAATTTATTAGGGACAAAGATGTTACCAACAACAAGCAACCTGTTATTCAGCTAGCAGAACTTACCTTGGCTAACTTACAAACAGACAGTGGCATTGATGAAAAGGATTTTCTTGATAGAGCAGATCTGTTGTGTTCCATGGGTATGCACGTACTTATATCGAACTACCAAGAATATTACAGACTAGTGGCATATCTATCTAATATTACCCGAAATAAAATTGGAATAGTTTTAGGTATTTTTAATTTATCCGACATTTTTAATGAAGAATATTACAAAAATCTAAAAGGAGGGATTTTGGAGTCGTTTGCGACACTCTTCAGTAGAAATGTAAAATTGTTTGTATACCCAACCAAACTGCCCGGTGCTGATAAAATAAACACTTGTAAGGATTTTCAACTTCCACCTAACTTGGTTGATTTGTATGAATACCTTCTGGCCAATGACAAACTCGATGATATAAAAGGAGCAAATACTAAAAATTTGGGTATTTTTTCGGATCAAGTGATAAAAATGGTAAAAACTGGTGCGCCAGGGTGGGAGGATATGGTACCCGAAATTGTGGCAAATGCCATAAAAAGCAAAAAGCTATTTGGGTATGGCCTCTTAGACAAAGCCGCCGCCGAATAGTGTGCTGAATTTGCAAAAATATTATCCATATTTTCTAGCAATTGTTTGGCTAGTTGTAAATACATCAATTTATTACCATTTGGGTATCAAGTACATGGTAGATACCCAAAGGTACATAGAGGAGGCCACTTATTGGCAACAAGGCCAGTCTGCCGAAAGTTATCACTTTTGGTATAGCGGTTACATCTTGTTGCTTTTAATTAACAAAGTTCTTTTTTCTAGTTATAGTGCAATAGTGGTTTTACAAATGGTGTTTTCCATTTTGGCACTTTTGAGTTGTTATCAAGCCTTAAAGACAGTTACTGCTGCCAATCCAGCCTTGTTCTCTTGCCTATTTGTTGTGTTATATTTGCCGATACAACAATGGAATGTTTACCTACTTACAGAATCACTTTATATTTCTTCGCTTTTATTTTTATTTAGTGCATTCTTGGGAGTTTTTAAAAAATGGACTTGGTTATTTATCCTGATTTCTTCATATATGATTATTTCCCTCAGACCAAACGGCTTCACTATTATTTTGGCTATTTTATGTGCTTGGACTTTTTTTAAAATTATCAAAAAGCAAAATAAATGGCCTATTACCCTTTTTCTTTTTATATGTTTCTCAATAGTTATTTGGCTGGTTCAGTTAAAAGCTACAGTATTTGCAACATTTATCCAAAATTCGTTTTCGGCTGGTGAAATAATATGTGGTTATGTAGGCCACACTATCCCCACCAATTATGAAACATTACCAATAACAGACAACGCGGTAGCTTTAATTATAAAAATGCTTTTTAATAATCCCCTTGCTACTACAAAACTGGTCCTGTGGAAACTGTTTTATTTGATTTTTGATGTGAGACCTTATTATACCTTTGGGCATAATCTATTTATACTTGCTTTCTTAATTCCTTTTTATTTACTGTGTTTTTATGGCATCGTTGCACATTTCAAAAAGCAATATTATCAAGCTGTTGTGATTTTATTTTTTGTTTTGTTTAATGTAGTTATAGTTTTGATTTCCTATGTGGACTGGGATGGGCGTTTTTTAGCTCCTTTGTTGGTAAGTTTGGTTTTTACTAATGCTTTTGGTACCCAAAGAGGTCTCAATTTCCTACTTGGAAATGATAAAACTTAGTTTTCTTTTCATGCCGTGATCCTCGTAAGTTAATACTAACATATCACTTGAAAGAGACTCTATTGATAATTTCCATTCTTTATTAGAAGCAGATTTTCTGACAATAATGTTACCATCTAAAACCCATGTGCCTTTAGCATCACTTTCGTCTTCTCCCAAAATATTACTTTGGTATGAACCATCTTTGTTAAAAGCAATAAAAACATCATTTATTAACTCCCCAGATAATACATTTCCTGCCAAATCTATTTCTGATGCTTTCCATTTATTTATAAGCTTTTCTTTTTGAGATTCACAAGAAAATAATAAAAGGGCAACGCCTAAAGTAAATAATATTGATTTCATTAGATATAAAAATGATTTATAGGGTCTTACGCAATCTAGGTGTAAAAGTTTATTTGTACTTTTGATTTAAAAGACCTTTTTAGTAGATTGGCAAAATGGTTCTTGAACACATGTCCTTAACTGTATTATATGATGCATCTTTTAGAATCCCTTTGTAAGATACACGCACCATCGGGCAATGAAGAAGCACTTAAAAACTTTCTTCTGCAATATGTCTATGATAATCAATCAAAGTGGTTGGTTCAGCCAACTATAATTGAAGGAGAAGGATTTCAAGATTGTTTGTTGCTGGAGTTTGGCAAGCCCACCACCGCAGTGTTTGCCCATATGGACTCTATCGGTTTCACCGTTCGATATGATAACAGGCTGGTGCTCATTGGCGGGCCTGACCTTAAGACAGGATATGAATTGGTGGGTCAAGATAGTAAAGGGGAGATTGACTGTAAGCTGCTCATAGACGAGGATACAGATTATGTAGTTTGTGACTACCATAGGCAAATCGAAAGAGGGACAGAACTTGTATTTAAGTGCAATTTTAGAGAAACCAACGAATTTATTCAGTCATGTTATCTTGACAATAGGTTAGGTATATATGCCATGTTAAAGTTATGTGAAACACTAGAAAATGGCATCATTGTATTTTCATGTTGGGAAGAGCATGGAGGAGGTTCTGTGCCGTATTTGGCAAAATACATTTACGAAAAGTATAAAATTAATAAAGCATTGGTTGCTGATATTACTTGGGTAACCGAAGGAGTAAAACCAGGAAATGGGGTCGTAATAAGTATGCGTGACATGCGATTGCCAAGAAGATCATTTCTCAACAAAATAATTTCATTGGCTAAAGATAGTAATATACCTTACCAACTTGAAGTGGAAGGCTCAGGAGGTAGCGATGGCAAAGAGCTCCAAGCCTCTCCGTATCCAATTGACTGGTGTTTTGTAGGAGCCTCTGAAGACAATGTACATACTCCCGACGAAATCGTGCACAAAAAGGATATAGAAAGCATGATTGAGTTTTATAAATACCTTATGAAAAATTTATAGATTTGGCCAATTTTTGACGAATCAAAAAAAAGAAAGCTGGGAGTAATATGGCCGAAGCAGAAAATGTAGATATTGAGCTAAATGAAGATGACGAAGGCGGTCAGCTATTCGAACATCATTCAATAATGGTAGATAAGGGCCAACAGTATTTACGAATAGATAAGTTTTTGATGGATCGCCTTGCCAACGTGACACGCAATAAACTGCAAGATGCAATAGAAAAAGGATATGTTTTAGTAAATGAAGGAGTAGTAAAAGCAAATTACAAAGTAAAGCCGCTCGATGTCATTAAAATCTATATGCCAGAGCCCAAAAGGCTGGATGAAATTATTCCTGAAGCTATTCCTCTCAATATTGTCTATGAAGATGAACATGTTCTGCTAGTAAACAAACCCCCAGGCATGGTAGTACACCCAGCTTATCAAAACTGGTCGGGCACATTAATTAATGCTTTGGCGTATCATTTTCAAAACTTACCATCTAGGAAAAACGGAGACGGACACGCAGGCCTGTGTCATAGAATTGACAAAGATACTTCTGGGCTTTTAGTAATTGCAAAAACTGAAATAGCCATGGAAAAGCTCTCTAAACAATTTCATGACCATACTATTGAAAGAACTTATTTGGCGCTTGTTTGGGGTAGTTTCGATCACCCGACAGGGACAATTAAAACACGCTTGGCCAGAAGCCTCCAAGACAGGCGGGTAGTTACCACATTTCCCTTAGAAGGTGAACATGGAAAAATTGCAATCACACATTATAAAGTTTTAGAAAGTTATCAATATGTAACTTTAATACAATGTAACCTTGAAACGGGAAGAACTCACCAAATTAGGGCACACATGCGTTCCATCGGCCATCCTATATTTGGAGACATGACCTATGGAGGAGATCAAATCGTAAAAGGTACAGTTTTCAGCAAATACAAACAATTTGTGGAAAACTGTTTTAAAATTATTCCACGCCAAGCACTCCACGCAAAATCTCTGGGGTTTATACACCCAGCTACCAACCAATGGATGCAGTTTGAAAGCGACCTTCCACTGGATTTTAAAATGGTGTTAAAAAAGTGGGAGAATTATGTGCAATTTACCGTAAAAGAGGAGGAGTAGTGAAAATATACTAAGGACAGCCTTTCTAAATGATTTTTGCTCTCTCTACCTAAATGTAACCAACATTCTAAAAAACAATTACCCATTATTTGCCAATAAAAACATATGGTGCCCAATAATATGGTGCGCATATTTTGAAGGATTCAATACGTGAAATGAAGACTTGATGTTGTGTTTTTAAGACTTCAACTCGTGTTTTGAAGACTTGAATTGGTGAAATGAAGGCTTGATGTTGTGTTTCGAAGGCTTGATGTTGAATTTTGAAGGTTTGAAGTTGTGAAATGAAGGCTTCAACTCGTGAAATGAAGGCTTAGTGTTGCTTTTCGAAGGCTTGAAGTCATGAAACGAAGGCTTCAACTCGTGGAATGAAGGCTTGATGTTGTGTTTTGAAGGCTTGATGTCGTGTTTTGAAGACTTAAAGTCGTGAAACGAAGGCTTCAACTCGTGAAATGAAGGCTTGATGATTTGTTATACAATGCAAAGCTAAAGGCTAGCAGTGGGACTCTTTACTCCTTTTTTACCGCAAATGATTTAATTTTAAAAACGCTATCTCTTTTTGTAACAGTATTTCTAAAATACATTGCACCTTCTATCTTAAACATTTTATATTTCATAAAGCTTAAAGAATCTTTGAAAACAAATTTACCAGTATCCGATTCCAGTACCATCTCCTCTGATCCCAATTTGTTTTTTCTAAATGAATTGTCGGATTCACCACCTCTAATAAAAGAATCAACATTCACTTCAGATCCATAAACTATTAACGTGGCCTTATAAGGTTTCCAATTATTTTCCTTAAAAAAGTTGAAGGAGTCAACTGGATAAAACACGTAATCAAATTCTCCACCATTGGTTACTGTATCCACAATTTGTTGTGGACGAAGACGAATCATCGATTTCTTTTTGCTTTCACAAAACATTAGCAAAAACATGCAACTACTACTTATAAGGAACCTTAAGAGTGTCTTTCCCATTGTTTATTGTTACTGCTGGCGCCGACGTCCGTCGGTGCCTCAATTTCTTACCGATCAAAATGTATGTCTAGAACCGAAGGCAAGTTAGCATAATTTCTTGCTCTGCTGCATAACCAATCCTCTGGTTT
>JAIYAU010000005.1 GCA_027488865.1 Cytophagaceae bacterium | reverse complement strand
CATATCACCACCAAAATATTGGTTAAATAGCTCACTTATTGGCAAAAGATCTTTATTGTAAGGTATAGATTTTGATAACAGTACTACCTCAGCCTGTACCATATCATAATTCACAAAATAAACATTTGTTTTATCAATATTTACCTCTGGATAATCCTTTTGCGGTGGGCAAGGAATGAGTTTGCTAGGAATTTTATGGTATTTTTCCAGAGTAGAATTTAAACCAGAAGAAGAGTTTGGTCCGTAATACAGAACCCTGTGCTGATATGTACACAAGTTTTTTATAATATTGGTGAGGTCTTTTGCTTCAATTTTTCTGAGTTCGTGTTCCTTTAATAAATCATTAAATGCAGATTTGGGGCCATATTTCGCATAACTAACCATGGCGTTACGCAAAATTACAGATTTGTTCAATTTACTATCCCTACGCTCCTTGAGTATACCAGCTACTAAATCAGCTAAGGCTTTATCGTCTGGTTTGGCATTGGAGAGTAATTCCTCAAAGAGTTTGACACCAGGTTCGAAACTATCATTAAGACCAGAAAGCATTACGTACACCTTATCTTGACCAGAATATACTCCAAAACTACAGCCTAATTTGTAAAATTCCTTTTTTAATTCTGCTGCCGAAAATTTGGAGGTACCAAGGTAATCAAGGTATTCTACAGCCAATCCAATTTTAGGATCTGTATTTGTACCAATATCAAGGATATAATACAATTCGAAGAGACCATTCGTTGTATTCTTTTTATAAATGGCTGGAATTTTATTTTGTAGTGTGATTTTATCAAAATCCTTGGTATAATCTAGGAAAACAGGTTTAATTGGCGCGGCTTGTTGAGAGCTTAGTTTTTTATAAAACACTGATTGTGCATCTCTATTAACAGTAACTGGAGTGATAATTGGTTTTGGGACTTTTTCAATGGTTGTATCTGCACCTGTGCGCTTATTTACAACAATATAGTTTTCCTTATAATTTTTATTTGCAAATTCAACAATCTCTTTTTTAGTAAATTGAGCCATGAGGTCGTTTTCATTAAGAAATTCGTTCCAGTTCATGCCCATAGTAAATGAAGTAACAAAAGCATCTGCACGCGACTCGTTGCTTTCATAGTGTTTCATTCTTTCGATTTTTGAATTATTTACAATAGCTTTTATCAACCATTCATCAAATTCGCCCCTTTTTATTTTTTCAATTTCACTCAATAGCAGTGTTTTTACTTCCTCAAGTGATTGACCTTCTCTTGGGTTGCCACCAATCATTTGTAAAGAATAATCTTTTAACCGAAGTGCATAAGAATATCCACCCAGTACTTTTTGTTTTTGATTTAGGTTAATATCTATTAGCCCTGCATGTCCATTTGCCAATATTGCACTTACCATTTCCATAAGCATAGCCTCCCTAGTAGTACCGCTTGGGAATCTGTAAGCAATAGAAACACTTTGTGCGTCAGGACCATATACATCATTTACAACTGGCTTGGTAATTTCACTTTCAATAGGCGGTACAAATGTTGGAATTTCTTTGGCCTTCATTTTTCCAAAATTCTTATCAATTATTTGGATTGCTTCGGCTGGATCAAAATCTCCACTGAGGCATATGGCCATATTGTTTGGATTATAATAGGTATAAAAGAATTTCTTAATTTCTGTAATTGAAGGATTCTTTAAATGTTCTACAGTACCAATGGTAGTTTGAGTGCCATAAGTGTGTTTTTTAAATAACTGGGCAAAAATAGTTTCCCAAACCTTGCGTTGGTCGCTATCCAAACCACGGTTTTTTTCTTCATATACTGCTTCTAACTCAGTGTGAAATAATCTTGGTACTACCTCACCAAAACGTTCTGCCTCAATCTCAGCCCACTTACCTAATTGATTAGAAGGAATATCATTTACATAAACAGTTTGTTCAACAAACGTGTATGCATTAGTACCTTGCGCTCCTATGCTTCCCATGAGTTTATCGTACTCATTAGCAATGGCAAAGGTAGCAGCCTTACCTGATATGCTGTCGATTTGATGATAGAGTTCTTCTCTCAATTTTACATCCGTCGTTTTTCTATAGATCTCGTACAATGACTCAATTTTGTCTATCAGCACTTTTTCTTCAGTCCAATTAGCTGTACCAATTTTGGAGGTGCCTTTAAAAAGTATGTGTTCTAAATAATGGGCTAGACCAGTAGCAAAGGCTGGATCATTCTTGCTTCCAGCACCTATGGCCACATAGGTTTGTATTCTTGGAGCATCTTTATAAACAGTCATGTATACTTTCAGTCCGTTTTGTAATGTATAAATTCGTGCTTTGAGAGGGTCATTAGCAACTGTAACGTAAGTGTATCCATTTTCTTGGTGTGTGGTTGGTTGATATTTTTCTTTTTTAGTACCTTGACATGAAAAAAAGGTGAAGAAAACAGCAAAAATAAGAATTACTAAATATTTCATAAGCGATTATAAATTTACAAAGTGCTATAATAACAATAAAAATTAATTTATGTTGAATAATTTTAAAATTACAAAAAACTAAACCAAATTAATAACGCCATAAGTAATCAGATATTATCATTTGTATCTAAAATTTAAAATAAATAGATTTAATTTTGTCTATTGATTAAATAGGGTTTAACTTTGAAACCGAATAAGAAATTTAAATGACACCCACCCAGAAAATTAAGGAAATTGAAGATCAATTAGCCCAAGCTGATACCCAAGTTCAACTAATTGATGAAGTAAATATCGAAAATACAAAAAGCCCTCTTCTAAAATTTTTAATAATTGGATTAGGAGTTTTTTTGCTGTTGGCATTTTCTATAACATGGATTATTACTGCTGCACCTGAAGAAACTTACAATAATGTAATTGGAATTTTAAAGAGTATCTTTAATGAAAAACTATTTTATTTTATCTTAATCGGTCTTCTTGCGCAAATTGTTGACGGAGCATTGGGCATGGCGTATGGAGCTACGGCTTCCACCTTCTTATTAAGTTTGGGCATTTCACCAGCCTTGAGCAGTGCCAGTGTTCATATAGCTGAGGTATTTACTACCGGAGCGTCTGGTCTATCACATTTAAAATTTGGCAATGTAAATAAGAAATTATTTAAAAATCTGCTCATTCCAGGCATGATAGGTTCGATTGTGGGTGCTTCGCTACTTTGTATTGCGGACTCTCAGCCAGAATCATTTGTTAAAAATTATATCAAACCTGCTACAGCAGTATATTTAATTTTTTTAGGGCTGATAGTGCTAAGAAAAGCTTTGATGAAAGTGCAACCAAAACGAAAAATAAAACAAGTTGCCCCTCTTGCAGCATTAGGTGGATTTATGGATTCAGTAGGTGGAGGTGGTTGGGGACCAATAGTTACCTCTACATTGGTAAGTAGTGGTAGAGCAGTAAATTACACTATAGGATCGGTTAATTTGGCCGAATTCTTTGTTGCGAGTGCAAGTGCTTTAACTTTTGTAGTTTTTATTGGTATTGAAGAAGGTTTGTGGCAAGTAATTGTGGGACTTATAATTGGCGGAGTATTTGCTGCACCGTTTGCTGCATTTTTAGTAAGCAAAGTGAAGCGAAAACCGCTAATGATTACTGTGGGTATACTTATTATATTATTAAGTATCAGAACTTTATATAAATCGTTTTTCTAAACAAGCGACTAGTTGATTATCGATCAATGATAACTTGGTAGGTAAAAAATTCAATCATAACACAACATGTGGTTAATAATTTTGCAAAGTTTCAATTATTTTGAAATATTCGCAAGGCAATAACCACTTAAACCTTTTCAACTCTTATCCACAGGTTTTATGATTGAATTTAGATTGATTTCAACTCTAGACCACTCTGAAGTTGTGTCCATGGTGTTCGCTCTTTATAAAGAATCAGCAGAAATAGAAGGTGAGCATAGCACAATCTCCGAAAAACAAGTGCATAATACTTTAAATAGAACTGTTACCCATCCCGAGGAGGTACAATGTTACGTTTTTTTGAGTGATACTAATGTAGTGGGATATGGGCTTTTATGCTCCTTTTGGAGCAACGAATATGGAGGAAAGGTATTGATAGTGGACGAACTTTACGTCCTACCACCTTATCGTGGTCAAGGAATTGTTACCAAGTTTATCACCTTACTTACGGAACTTAAACAATATGTTATGCTTGACTTAGAGGTATTTCCAACCAATTTTAAAGCCCAGAATCTCTATAAGAGACTTGGTTTTAGCATCACAAACAGGGTTTTTATGAATAAATTTTTGATATGACCTCTATCTTCTAATAGGAATCTACTTTTAGAGAATATTTATAAATAAGGTTTACAAATACTTATAACCTTTCAATAGATCACAATCTACTTAATTAATAGGTAATTTTTATACTAAAACTACCCAAGGATATAGCTAATTATCTTCCAATCATGCTTCCCACCTTAATAATATCTGCAAATACTCCAGCAGCTGTTACTTCAGCGCCAGCACCTGGACCTTTCACAACCAATGGCCTTTCCTTATAACGCTCTGTAGTAAATGAAATAATGTTATCACTTCCGTTCATAGAATAAAATGGATGCTGGTCATCTACAGCATTTAAAGAAACTTTGGCCTTTCCGTTTTCAAGTGTTGCAATAAATCTCAATACTTTACCTTCTTTTTCAGCTTCATTTCTTCGAGTTTCAAAATAGTCGTTGGAAGTTTTAAGCTCAATAAAAAATTCATCTACCGTTTTAGCAGCTATACAATTATTTGGCAAAATATTCTCTACGCTAACATCATCTGGCTCAAGAGCAAATCCAGAATCTCTAGCCAATATTAGTATTTTTCTTGCTACATCCATTCCACTTAGGTCATCCCTAGGATCGGGCTCGGTAAATCCTTTTTCTTTAGCTTCTTTTACAATTTCAAAAAAATTGATTCCCTTTTTATATGAATTAAAGATATAAGACAAAGTTCCAGAAAGTACTGCTTCAATTCTAATTATTTGGTCACCACTGTTTAACAAGTCCTTTAAAGTACCAATAATTGGCAACCCTGCGCCCACATTGGTCTCATATAAAAATTGAACGCCATGTTGTTTGGCTGTTTTGTGCAAGCGTTCATACTGCTCGTAAGAACCAGAATTTGCCAACTTATTAGGTGTAACCACGGATATACTTGATTTTAAAAGTATTTCGTAATATTTGATTACATCTTTGCTTGAGGTATTATCAACAAACACGCTATTTGGTAAATTTAGTGTTCTTATTTGTTGAATGTATTGATCTAAATTGGCTGCAGTTCCCTCCTGCCCTAATTCCTTTTGCCAATTAGCCAAATCAATGCCATCAGCTTTTACTAACATTTTTTTGGTATTGGTTATTCCAACAATATTAATTTTTAGTGCTTTATGTTTAGCTAGATAATTTTGCTGATTTGCGATTTGTGTGATTAAGGTCGCACCAATTAAGCCTAGTCCAGTAACAAAAACATTTAAAGTTTTGGTGTCTGATAAGAAAAATGCCTCATGTAAAGCATTGAGTGCCTTGCTCATATCAACACAGTTAATCACCACAGAAACATTGTATTCTGAGGAGCCTTGCGCAATGGCAATTACATTAATACCGTTAGAACCTAAGGCCGTAAACATTTTAGCAGCTATACCTGGAGTTTGGTGCATATTTTCACCAACAATAGCCACTACAGACACTTCTTTTTCTATTTTTATTGGTTCTAGTTTATTGGATTTTAGTTCATTCTCAAACTCCTCTTCTAAGGAGATTTGGGCTTTTTCTGCATCAATAGGATTGATTGCAAACGTAATTGAAAACTCAGAAGACGCTTGTGTAATTAATATAATATTAATTTTATTTTTTGCCAATGTGGTAAATAAGCGTCCAGAAAATCCTGTTTCACCCATCATACCACTCCCTTGTATGTTAAAAAGAACTACATCATTTATAGATGAAATTCCTTTAATAATGAAACCGGGGGTAGATTTGTCAGTAATTAAGGTGCCTGCAAAAGCTGGATTAAAAGTGTTTTTGATGCTAATGGGAATCCTTTTAGCAAAAGCGGGTTGCATGGTAGGTGGATAAATGACTTTTGCACCAAAATGAGATAACTCCATTGCTTCAATATAAGAAACATTTGGTAGTGTGAATGCCTTTTTTACACTTCGAGGGTCTGCTGTTAACATTCCGTCCACATCTGTCCAAATTTCTATTTCTTCACAATCTAATGCAGCTCCAAAAATTGCCGCTGAATAATCTGAACCACCTCTCCCTAAGGTAGTTGTTTCATTTTTATCTGTTGAACCAATAAATCCTGTTATAACTTGTAAAGATTTGTGACTATCAAAATATTTACGAATTAATTCGTCCGTCACCTTAAAATTGACCCTAGCGTTGCCAAAATTGTCATCCGTTTTTACTAACTCTCGAGCATCAAGGTACGCAGCATCAGGTTGTCTCTCCTTAAAACATTCAGAAACCATATAGTTACTAAGTCGCTCACCAAAAGACGCTATGAGATCATGTGTTCTTTTTGATAATTCCTTAAGCAAAAACACCCCGTGTAGAATTTCTTCCAATTCACCTATCAATACCTTTATAGCTGATTCTACTTTCTGTTGATTTTTTGGGTCAATAAGTTGATGAATGACCTCAAAATGTTTGCTTTCAATGTTTTTTGTCAACTCTTTATAACCTGCGTCACTTTTGGCAGCTAGATCACCCGCTGCTAAAAGTTGATTTGTCACACCAGACATAGCGGAAAGTACTATAGCTATTCTTCCATGTTTTTTTTGTGCATTTTCAACTATTTCAATTACAGCTTTAATACTAGAAACAGACCCTACTGAAGAACCTCCAAATTTTAATACTCTCATCTCGTGTTTTATTGAGTGAACTAGGTTGTATGCTTATACCATCTGTTTTAAAAAAACGTTTAAATGATTTTCAACACACAACTTGAATACAAGAGGGCAAAAATAACAGGATTTTAATTATTTATTGAAATGAATTTAATTAGAAAATAAAAATTAAATATTTATAAAATAACTAACTGATTTATAGTAATTAAAATATTTGTAATAAGTAACTCTTCAGCCGTTTGAACTAAACTTCCCTAATTAGAATATTAAATATCGCAGTATCCTTATAATTGGTTTCTAAAAACCAGATCAACAATAAAAACTTTAAGAACAAGATTCGTGGTAAAAGAGAATCAATTGAACATGGCTAGAAAAATCAAATTAACTTGTAGGTTAGTTTAAATCTACTCCACCTTTATTAATAATGGAAATTAAATTCTTAGGCTTTCTACTGTTTTTGGAATTAACAAAAGTTGTTTTATGTATCCTATGGTTTCGTGTTCTGTAGCAGTAACGTTGTCGTCTGACAAGGCAAGATCGGAAAGGTCACTTAAAATATCCGCTTTTATATCACTTGGGAGTTTAAACTTGTCTACCATAGTTTTAATAATCTCACTTCTACTAATAATACTATTTCCTAACGTTCCTTTGATTTTAATAATACTATTATCATAATCGTAATTTTTGTTACCAAAATGAAGTAACACTAATTTACCGACTCTTTTTTTCACCATATCTACTTCAGTAGTGTTGGTGTCAAAATCCGAATCAGCAACTATGAGATAAAGGTAGGTGATAAAATCTTCGACATTCCAAGTTTGCATATACGATTTGTTTAACTTTTGATTTTTACGCCTCGATTTGGCAAAAGTTGGGAAATTTTATTAAAAAAAGTATCAAGTTGGTGTATTAATCATATAATTCAATTCCAATCAGGTAGTTATTTGAGTTTTAATTATTAATATTTTGTTTAAGTCTTATACCATTTGGTTCAAGCTCTATTAATTTTTGCTTGTACAAATTACCTACTCCCTTTTTGAAAGTTTTTTTGCTCATTCCTAAATAATGATTGATTAGCTCCGCTGGACTTTCGTCATTGAGTTCAATAAATCCTCCCTTTTTTAGTAGGTAGTCTAAAATTTGTTGCGCACCTTCTTCTATTTTTTCATAGCCAATAGGCAACAAGGTTAAATCAAGTTTTTTGTCTTCACGTACTTTTAAAATGTAACCGGCGTGTTTATTACCAATAAAAAGGGGTTTATAAATTTCGGAGTGGTAGATTACACCTAAGTACTTATTATTTACAATAGCAGAATACCCAAGATCTGTCTTATTGGCAATAATTAAATCTACCTTATCCCCTCTTTGAAACTCGTCGCAATTTTCAGCTAGATAACGTTCGATTTTGGTAGTTGCTACTATTCGCTGGCTAGTTTCGTCTATATAGATGTAAATTAGGTATTTTTTACCTTCTTCAAGCGGTCTTTTTTGTTCTCTAAATGGCACTAACAGATCTTTGGGCAAACCCCAGTCTAAAAATGCGCCAGCACCTGAAACAGATACTACTTGTAAAAATGCAAAATCACCCACCTCAGCAAGTGGCATTTGCATACTTGCAATAAGTCTATCCTCAGAGTCGAGATACAAAAATACCTCTAGAAAATCACCTTCTTTAAAGGTAGACAACATAGATCGATTTGGTAACAATATTTCACCTAAATCTTCGCCATCGAGATAAACTCCGAAATCTACCTTCTTGATCACTTTAAGTTTACATTTTTTGCCAATCTCAATCATAAGAAAATAATAATAGCCTTGGGGTAGTAGCAATCACCAATATACCCGTTTTGATAATAACAAAAAAGCCCTCGTTCTTATTTACGAGGGCTCTTAAGTGACTCTGATTGGATTCGAACCAATGGCCTACTGCTTAGAAGGCAGTTGCTCTATCCAACTGAGCTACAAAGTCAAATTTGTTGGATTTATTTAAAAGGAGTGCAAATGTACATAAATTTTTTGAACCTACCAAAAATATTACCATTTCTAATGTTCTATTATTTATAAGCCAAACAAAAATTATTCCGTGCATACTTTAAGCCCAAATAATCATTAACCTTACCGATATTATAACGTATTTAGTCTTAAGTTTATAACAAACTAGTGTCTAGTACAAACTAAAATTCCTTTTTTTTGAAAACGCTATTTAATTCTTCATTTTATTCCAATATTTTAGCTCAAGAATTTGTCACCAATGTATTGCAGTGGTATGATGGGCTATTGTTGCCCGTTATTGTAGTAAATGACCACCTAAACATACTGAATTTAAATTCATCCGCTGAATCGTTCTTAAAGTTAAATAATGTTGCCTTAGAATTAACCTCAACATTGCAAATAGAAACAGAAGCCTTTAATTCATCATTAAAAAATTTAATTCAATTAAACGATTCATTTAGGTTATCAGGTAAATTATTACCCCAAAAGAACGAGTATTTCCAAGGAGATTTTGTGTTTTATCCGGTTCTAAATAGCTCAAGTTGGTTGGTTTTTATTGAAACAAACATTGTTCCGACTCAGCCTGAAACCGTATTATTAGAAACACTTCTTTTAAATACCAAGGATGTAATTATTATAACCTCAAGCAGATTTGAAGTTATTAATTTCAATACTAGGGCTGCAGAATTTTATGGTTTTGATATTCATTCAATAGATGGACAAAACGACGGGTTATGCTGGCTAGATCCCAATCAAAAGTACGAGTTTCTACAGCACACCTTACCTAAACTAGTAAATGGGATTTATCAAAACATAACTACTATTAATTCAAAATCTGGGCAAGTTTACAAGGCGAATTTGCGCATAACGCCAATAAAACACGAACACTCCCTCGCTTACTTTATAATACAATTAGAAATAATACGAAATATAAGTACTGAACAGTTAATAAGTGCCTCTCAAAAGCGTTATTTCGATTTTATTAAACACACTCAGGCACTTATTTGCACACATGATATTCATGGAAAAATCTTAAGCGTAAATCCTGCATCACTTAAGGCACTTGGGTATGACCATGAGCGTGAACTTGTAGATAAAAGTTTATCAATTTTATTTGATAACAAGGATTTGGGGGCATTTCAGCAATACATTGCTAATATCAAGCAAAACGGAGAAGCTAGTGGCGTAATGCGAGTAGTGGGTAGAAGTCGAAACATCATGTATTGGGTTTATAAAAATTATTTGGTAAAAGAAGAAGGTATATCGTATGTGGTAGGATCCGCTCAAGATATTTCTGATAGGATTTTAGTTGAAAAGGAACTTAAGAAGGCTAAAATTTTGGCAGAAAATGCATTAAAAACCAGAGAGCAGTTTCTAGCCAATGTCAGTCACGAACTTAGAACTCCCCTTCACGGCGTATTAGGAGTCAACAATTTACTAAAAGAAACAATTAACACAGATTTGCAGAAGAAGTATACCCGAATGATAGATAAATCTGCTGAAAGTTTGCTGTTTTTGGTAAATGACATTCTGGATATTGCTAAAATGGAGGCTGGACAATTCACCATTGAAAGCATATCTTTTGATCTTTTTCACACTATTGATAAAGCATTACAACCATTAATTATAAAAATAAGAGAAAAAAAACTGGATTTCGAATTACTGAAAAATGTCTCCTCTGAGATTAGGTTGATTGGAGACCCTCATAGATTGACTCAAATAATAACTAATTTGGTAAACAATGCAATTAAGTTTACTTCAGAAGGCATTATCAGGGTAAAAATCACATTGAATTTTGAGGATAATTGTTATAAATTGAATTTTGCGGTGCAAGATTCCGGCATTGGTATTACTGATGACTTGCTGTCTACAATTTTTGAAGCTTACACCCAAGCCGATGATAGCCATGGCCGTTTATATGGTGGCACGGGTTTAGGGTTATCGATTGTAAAAAAACTGGTTGAGGCTCAAAATGGTACTATTAGTGTATCAAGCGAATTAAATAAAGGAAGCCTTTTTTCGTTTCAACTAAACTATAAAAAAGCTCAAGAATTTTTATACAAAAAAGAAGATGTTAAACATCCGAGTTTGGCACATTTTAAGGATTTAAGAATTCTAATAGTCGAGGATAATCTTGTCAATCAAATGATAGCTAAACATTTATTGGATAAATGCTATGCTAAATATGATCTTGCAGAAAGTGGCGACAAAGCAATATCTTTTGCATTAAATAATGTGTATGACGTAATTTTAATGGATATTCAGCTTCCAGACATGAGTGGCGAGGAAATCACCTATATGATTAGGAATTGTGACCAATTAGAAAAGGCTCAAGTGCCCATTATAGCAATCACTGCCAACGCCATGAAGGGTGATAGTGCCAAATATTTAAAAAGCGGCATGAATGGATATCTTTCTAAGCCTTACTCAGCCATAGATCTTTATAACCAAATTGCACTTGCATTAAATATTCCAGTAGATGGTCATTAAAGTATTCTTTTTGTTATTTTTGTATGTTAATTTTTAAAACATGAAATCAATTGTATTCTTATTTATTCTGCTTTTTTTGCCAGGAGGCATAGACAAAATCGCCAAAAGTAATGAGTATAAAAAAGAAGCTCAAAAAGCTTTTAATAATAAAGACTATCAAAAGGCAATATCAAAATATACTTATCTGTTAGATACCTTAGGTCTCAATGATGAAAATATAAGGCTTAATCTTGCCCACGCATATTATAAACTTAACGATACCACATCATCTAATTTTCAATATAACAAGTTACTTAGTGCCAAAGATCTGGAAATTGCCTCGATTGCTAGCCAGCAACTTGGGGTAACCAAAGCCAACGCTGGACAAATTGAGGAGGGTATTAGCTTCATGAAAACAGCCTTAAAATATAATCCTAATAACGAAGAGGCAAGATTTAACTATGAGCTTTTAAAGCGCTTGCAACAAAATCCAAGTGCTAAAAATCAGCCAAATAATCAAAATAAAGATAAAAATGCTGATAAAAACGGAGATAAAAAGCAGGACCAAAATCAAAAAGGAAAAGGTGATAACAAGAAAAATTCCAATGACGACCAACAACAAAGTCAAAGTGATAAAGGAGGAAAACAGGACAAGAAAGAATCTAACGGAAATAGTAAAGGTGACTCAAATAACGATAACAAAAAAGATGGTGAAGGTGTAAATAAATCAGGTGATAAAGGCCAAAATAATAAAAGGGATGCTGATAACAAAGCAGATAGCCCTAAAAAATCTGGAGAAAAAGGAAAGGGAGGACAAGAGAAGGAAAAGGAGAAAGAACAATCTGGAAAGCAACAAGGGGATAAAGATGGTGATAAGCAAGGAGCAGCTGAAACAGAAACGGGACAAAAATCAGGGAAAGGAAAAAAGGGAGCAGAACGAATGCAAGTTAATCCAGAAAGATTACAACAGATGAATCTTTCGGCTGACAAAGCAAATATGTTATTAGATGCAATGAAAAACAATGAAGTGCAATATTTACAGCAATTAAAACGGGCTAATACACCTTCCCCGAAAACCAAGAAAAATAAAAACAAGCCCGATTGGTAAAAATCTAATTTTGTGAATGTTATCCTATGAAAGAAGTATATATAGTTGCTGCAAAACGAACTCCAATTGGTAGTTTTCAAGGAGCATTGAGCACATTTAGTGCTACCCAACTAGGTAGTTTGGCAATTAAAGCTGCATTATCACAAATTGAATTAGACCCTCTTTTGGTGGATGAAGTTTTTATGGGAAATGTCATTTCCGCTAATCTTGGGCAAGCACCTGCACGTCAAGCCGCTCTTTTTGCTGGACTAGGTGAGCAAGTCATCTGCACTACTGTGAATAAAGTATGTGCATCAGGCACCAAAGCTATAATGCTAGGTGCGCAGACCATCATGAGTGGCCACGCCAACATAGTTGTGGCAGGAGGAATGGAAAGTATGTCAAACGTTCCTTATTATTTAGAAAAGGCAAGATTTGGATATAAACTTGGGCATGGACAACTCACAGACGGACTGATTAAAGACGGGCTATGGGATGTTTATAATGACATCCATATGGGCAATGCGGCTGAACAAACAGCGAAAGAAATGAAAATAACCAGGCAAATGCAAGATGAGTTCGCTATGGAATCTTATCAAAGGTCGGCCAAAGCCACCTTAGACGGTGCCTTTGTTCAAGAAATTGTGCCAGTGGAAGTTATACAAAAAGGAAGAACAATAGGTTGGATAACCGAAGACGAAGAATATAAAAATGTAAATTTTGCCAAAATACCTGATTTAAAACCTGTTTTTCAACAAGATGGCACCATCACCGCGGCAAATGCCTCAACCATAAATGATGGCGCTGCTGCTCTTGTTTTAATGAGTAAAGAAAAAGCGGAAGAATTGGGTATTAAACCATTGGCCAAAATACTTTCATTTGCCGATGCTGCACAAGCACCGATTAAATTTACCACCTCCCCTACTTTGGCGATACAAAAGGCGTTAAATTTAGCTGAATTGTCGCTGGATAATGTAGATTATTTTGAAATAAACGAAGCTTTTTCGGTAGTATCCATTGCAAATAATCAGCTGCTTGGCCTAGGTACAAATAAAGTCAATGTATGGGGAGGAGCAGTTTCACTTGGACATCCACTGGGCTGTTCAGGAGCACGTATTGTTACAACTTTAATTTCGGTATTGTCCCAACATAATGCATCAATTGGTGTAGCATCTATTTGTAATGGTGGAGGAGGTGCTTCTGCATTGGTATTACATCGGATGTAATTCGTCAGTTAAGTGTTCAACTATTTAATTCTTTAACAACCTATATTAAAAATTTATGTACCTAATGGTAACTGATTAAAACACATCAACAATTTAAGTACATTTATAATTAATATAGACATTCAATTTTGTAATTTTGTACAAACTACTCCTGCTTGAATAAGTTATATTTAATTGTCGTATTCCTATTTTTTAACCAGCTGTTCGCGCAGTCTTTGCCAAGTTATAAACTTTCACAAGTTTCTGTAGATTCATTGCAGAACCCTTTCTCTGGAGGATTTAATGCACCTCAATTTTCACAAATGCATTTAAACAACGATGATTTTATAGACCTTGTGGCATTTGATCGAATTGGTAATAAATTTTTCACCTACTTGGCTACTAAGGTTTCAGGTGAAATTGTATATAATTATGCTCCGCAATATGAGTGGTTTTTCCCTCGTGGAGTCGAAAACTGGGCGTTATTATACGATTATGATCTAGACAATAAACCCGATCTGTTCTGTAACACTGTTTTTGGTATTAAAACTTATAAAAATACCACTGTTGGGGATTTCCCAAATTGGATGTTGATTAAAGATCCCATTTTGGCAGAAATAGGCAGCCAACTAACCAATATCCTTGTAAATAGTACCGACCTACCCGCGCTGTCAGATATTGATGGTGATGGAGATATGGACATTTTATCCTTTAATGCTTTTACTGGCAGCAAAATTGAGTTTTACAAAAATCAATCCATTGACATTTATGGACATGCGGATAGCCTTATTTTTAAACTTGTTGATAATTGCTTTGGAGGTTTAGAAGAGCTTAATTGTGGCTCATTTAATTTTGGTTTAATTTGCCAAACAGCAAAAATCGGTCTTAATCGCACCCAACACGTGGGCTCAAGTAGTATTTTGGCCTTTGACCCAGATGGTGATGGCGATAAAGATTTGCTAATTTCAAAAGGCGAATGTTTAAAAATTAGTTATTTGCAAAATGTGGGCGATAAGCTAATACCTAAATATAAATCAGCAACTTATGGCTACCCTAATGCCCTGCCAGCCAATTTTTATGTATTCCCCAGTGCTTTTTGGCTAGATCTAAATGCCGATGGCAAAAAAGATCTGTTAGTAACTCCTCAAAGTGCAAATAATGCTTCAAGGCTTATTGATACAAGAAACACAAATTGGCTTTATAGAAATACTGCTCAAAACAGCACAGCACAATACGTTCAACTCTCCAAAAATTATATCCAAAATACCAATATTGACTTGGGTGAAAATGCAGCACCCACATTAGTAGATTATGATTTTGATGGTGATTTAGATTTGATAGTTGGAAACAAAGGCACAAAAATTAATGATTCCACTTATGCAGCTACCTTGCATCTCTATAAAAATATAGGCACCAAAACTACCGCAAGTTTTACCCTAGAAACTCAAGATTTTCTTGGGTTGGCGAACTATAAAATGAGTAATCTTATTCCCCAATTTATAGATTTCGATCGTAATGGCACTTTAGATTTATTATTAACCACCACTAATTACAACCAATTAAATAAAACCCAACTCGTCCAAATAACCAATAAAAACAACGACAAGTTTAACTTCGATTTTACAGCTATTGACACCATAGATGTTCCAATTAATATTGAAGATGTGCCGTTTGTATTGGATGAGGACGGAGATGGGGATATGGATGTGTTAATAGGTAAAGTAAACGGCGCCTTGCTCACTTATGAAAACAATAACGAGAATTATAGTTTAAAAACCAACGGTTTAGGAGGCTTGGTTTCAAATCCTTTTAAAAAATATCTTGTCTGCCAAATTAATGACTTTAACTTGGATGGCCAACAGGATTTAATTTATGGGGACAATACAGGACAAATTAGATTAGTAACCAATTACAAACAAAAAACTAAATTTGATAAAGCAGATAGCAGTCTGATATATAATGAATTAAATAAAAAAATGGGTGATTTTACGTTTGCTGAAAGAATGTTAATATCAACTGGAGATCTTAACAGTGATAAAATCCCTGATATTATGGTAGGTGGTAACACAGGAGGATTGTGGCTTTTATTAAGTGAAAAAAATTTAGATCTACCATCAAAATGGCAGATTTCACTACTTAATAACCCAGTTTCCAATCTATTAAATTTATCGTCCAATCAGGAATTTGGTGTAGACTTTTTTAATATGATGGGGCAATACATATCTTCACATTATTTTGAGAATGCTCAAAGTCAATGGTCGCAAATAAATACAAGCCAGTTAGCCAAAGGACTTTATATTCTTAAAATCTATTCCAGAGGCGAATATCAAAGTTTTAAACTGATAAAAGAATAGTTTAAGGTACTAATTGGTTTTAAAATTACCTTTTAAAACCCAGAGTCCGCAATAAAGGTAACCTCTTGTTTATTATTTTATTTACAGCTATTTCTTATTTAACCTTGTTTTTTGTAGCAAAAATTCTTCTCAATTTTTCCGATTTGCAAATGTTTCTAATGTTTATTAACTATTTTGACAATTTATCAGTCAATCTTTTAGAATCCACCCTTTTGGGTAACTAAAATCTCACCAAAGCACTTCCCCAAACAAATCCACTTCCAAATGCAGTAAAGGCAATTAATCCACCTTTTTTAACCAAACCTTGCTCCCAAGCTTCGCTCAAGGCTATCGGTATGGAAGCAGCTGTAGTATTTCCGTATTTTTGGATATTATTAAATACTTGATCGTTACGTAACCCTAATTGTTTTTGTACCATTTGGGCAATTCTTAAATTCGCCTGATGTGGAATCAACAGGTCTAAGTCTTCTGTGGTAAAACCATTGTGCTCAAGGGCTTCTAAAACAGCAGCTGGCATTTTTGTGGTGGCTTCTTTAAAAACAGCTTGCCCGTTCATTACTGGTAACAAACTGCCATCAGTTAGCATTTCATTTGTTAATCTTGTAGCTCTAGAGCTTCCTGGGTTAGGCATGTAGAGTTCCTCAGCATTTGTACCGTCCGCATATACATGGGTAGATAATACTTTTGATTCATCCTCAGCACGTTGTATTACCAATGCACCAGCACCATCTCCAAATATTACGGCAGTATTTCTACCTCTATTGCTCAATTCCATCATATTTGATTGAATTTCGCTCCCAATTAACAACACAGTTTTATATAAACCAGTTTTGATATATTGATCGGCAATGGACAAGCCATAAAGAAATCCTGCACATTGTTGTCTAATATCTAACGCTGGAATATTTTTGAGTTTTAGTTCTCTTTGTACTAAAACCCCTGGCCCAGGGAAAAAATAGTCAGGGCTCAAGGTTGCAAATATAATTAAGTCAATTTGATCTATTGTTATGTTGGCTCGTTCACAGGCCATTTGGGCAGCTTTAGTACCCATATTAGATACAGTATCAACGCCTTCTGTAAAAAATCTTCTCTCATGAATACCTGTACGTTCTACGATCCAGTCATGAGAAGTGTCCATAAATTGGGTAAGGTATTCATTGGTAATCACTCGGCTTGGCACATAGTGACCAACACCTTTTATAGCAGAAGAAAACATAGAGTCAATAATTAAACGCCGAAATTACAAGAACTTTTTGGTTTTTATGGTAAGATAAATTTATATTGTTGTACAAAATCGTTATTCATTCCTTGAATACGTTATTTTGAACCAATCCTTATAAACCTGTCCTAAATGTGTTTTACTGAGGAAGTTGTTTGCCATAAAACTCAAGCAGGTGAATTTAGGTAAATTTATTTATAAAATTTTGGTATAAAAAATTTAACCAAAAGCTATATTTTTAAAATGATTATAAGTTTATATTAACAACCCACAATTATCATTAACTTAGTGTTGGAATTTGTTAAAGGATTAAATGAAGTTAATCAAGATTTGTTTTGTTTATTTTGCCATTCTAACTGCTTTTGGGCAAGAAGAGTATCATTTTTATAGCAATCAAGCCCCAAAAAAGCTTGAAAATGCGGTACAGCTTATAAAATCCGAGCAAAAATTATTTAGTAAACACGACTCTCTGGTTTCACATGTTGAATTAACTTATCATGATGTTCCATCTATCCATGATATTTTGGTAAGTGTTGCTCTTAAATCTAGTAAAGATTCTTTGCTACTTCAAGATACTATGCTGGTAACCACAAAAACCAATCTTTTTCAGCAGGTTACATTTCAATTAAAAGTTCCGTTAATTGTACAAAAAGGAAGTTTGGAGGTGAGTTCGCTTAATGATAAGGTGATGGGTAAATTTAGTCTTAAAAATACCTTCAACTTTGCACTTCATACCAATCTTATAAACTTGGAATGTCTTGATCCAATAACTAGGGAGAAGGTTATTGTAGATCAACTGACCATAAACGATAGCCTACTATTTATGTCACCAAGCAGTAAAATTTATATAGATTTTTACTCAAAAAACGACTTCAAACAATCTCCGCCTCCTATGGCCAAAAATTATACCAAACCTGTTATTCCAAAACCTATCAAGATTGTTCACAATGCCAAAAATAATTTCTCATTTAAGGAAGAAGGTCTTTATGTGATAAGTGCAGATACTATGGGAGCTGAAACCAATATTATACTTGTAACTAAATTGAAGTTTCCTAGATATACCAAAGCCGAAGAACTAATAAAACCATTAGTATACATTACTACCAAAGAAGAGTATGATAAATTGTCAAATTCTAAAACTCCAAAGGCTTCCTTAGATAGTTTTTGGATTGAACTTGCGGGTAATACTGAATATGCTAAAAAACTTATAAAGATATTTTATGATCGTGTTTATTATGCCAACGACAACTATTCACAGTTTACAGAAGGCTGGAAAACAGATAAAGGAATGATATTTATTGTATTTGGGAAACCTGATCGTATTTTATTTGACGAAAATGGATTAGAGGATTGGCAATATGACCGAAGAGAGGAAACTAACTATATTTTTAAGAAAATTGTACACCCATTTGATCCACAATATTCCTTTCTAGAAAGAAATAAATCTTACGATATTTCTTGGTATCCTACTATTGAACGTTGGCGAAAAGGACTAGTGGAATAATTATCTTCCTTTTCGCCAACATTCAATAAGATTAAATTAATTTATTATTAATGAACTTGGTGGTTAAATTTGGTATTGTAACTCCTGTTATTAGTTTTTAAATGTAGAAGATACACACCACTTATTGTTTCATTGGGTATTGTTAATCTCATTATTCCCAATTCGTTACTAACAACTCTGGCTTTAAGTACTTTACCTGTTAGATCAGTTATTGTATAAGACACTAAAGTTTCATCAGCAGGGTACGTTATATTAAAATTATCTTCAACTGGATTAGGATACACCAAAACCTGATTGGTTATTTCTTTATTTTCAAGACCATGATTATTCAACTCGTTAATGGACAACGGTGTTGAACAATTGCCATCACAAAATTTAGATAATAAATGTATATAGGCTGCTTGATAATAGATACCATTTTCAGTTACTTGCCACGAGTTAAGCGGCCAACTGCTATTAAAGTCCAAAAATGATTTTTGTTTTGGCTGCCCTTTAGGTGGTGCAATGGACATAGAGGTACATAAGGCGTTATTACCAGTACTCCCACAACCAGAAGGACAACATCCATCCCAATCGTAACTAGGATTAGGTCCTCCAGCTAAAAAGCCTGGTGCTGGACCAAAGGTAGAAGTACCTACTGCGTCCCACTTTGCACTTCCATCAGAAAACCATGTGTGGTAAATTTCTTTGGTAGAATTTTCAGCTCCACTTGCAGCCATGTTGGTCAAAAATACTTTTTGTAAGGGGTTTACACCATGAATATAATTAATATAAGATTGAGCAGCGTTGGCAAAGTTTGTGTTGTTAGCTGCCTCTAAATTATAAGTTACCAAATCATAAAACATGTTTCCTTGTTTGGATTTTATGGAGTTAGATCCCCATGTATAGTCTTTAATATAAGCCATGTAAGGGTCTTTGTTGGGGGTACTAAAGGCTACATAATTATCAGCACCTGTTTTTACGGTAGATAAGTATTTGTTTTTAATATCAGTAACAACACTTGAGGTAGCACCAGCAATTTTAGTATAATAAAGCAAAACCTGCTGATGTGTAGCCTCAAAAGGATAAGCATAAGGCCAAGCAATCAGGTGTATTTGGTTGTAGTTCGCATCAAAGAATGTTTTGTAAGTAGCATTTCCATTAAGTGCATATAAAAAACATGCAGCAGATAACTTTCTACTTAACCTGCCATAGTCATCTGTTTCCTGCTGGCCTGCTCCTAACCCAGCAGAGAAGTAGGGACTTGTTCCATCGTTATTTCTGAATAAGACATTAGGATTATTGTTTGCCCAAGTCCAAGCGTTTACAGATGCCGTTTCCAAGGTATTGGAAAAAGTAGTCATGCTCGTTACGCCAAGAGAACGGTATACTTTGGCCGCCAATGCAAACACAGAAGAAGCTGTTAGCGTTGCTGAGGTAGAAGCTGGCCCATATTTAGAAGCACCAGTACCAGCTGAAGGAGGACTGGCATGTGACACGCCTACAATACTTAAAACGGAGCCATTTGTTTGTTGCATTCTTAAGAGCCATTCCAACTCCCATTTCACCTCATCCAATAAGTCTGGAATTCCGTTGCCTGATTCGGGTATGTTATAATCATCAGCCCAAACCAATGGCTTTTCTTCATAAGCCAAAAGCAAATCAATGAGCGTTTCCCAAGTAAAGTTTACATATCTATTGTAATCACCAGCATCAAACCAACCACCATAAATGTTTTTTTCAGTAGTTGCGTTGGTTAAATCGTTGTATATTCTACAATTTTTGTCTTGCAATGGCCCAATGTGCGCAGCACTATCAGCATAACCTATTCCAGCATATTGCACGCGTTTAGGAAATCCACTTCGTTGGTAATAAAATGACCTAACAGCATGTTTTAAAACATCTTTATAAACACAATTGTCTATTTTGAACCTGTAAGAGCCAACGTTGTTGGTTGGATCAAAAACATAATATTCTCCTGAAGTAGTAAAGTTGCTAAAATCAAACCACCAAGCTTTGTCACCAGCATCAGCACCTGTAGCCCCACCATTCCAAGCCAATATTGTTGCAGAAAAAACAACTTCATCGGTATTCCAGTTACGTAACTGATAAGTACTACCTGGCGTAAAACTCTCTGCGGCGTCAAACCCTACTTGAGGATCCCTGATAACTGCTATCTTTTGAGAGATGGATGGATAACCAAATTGGTCAACTGCAATATACTTGGATGTAACAGAAGGAGCAGCAATTGTGTTAAGTGCAATGTAAAATAATAGTATAAAGTAAATTTTATTCATAAGATAAGAAGTAGTAAGTGTATAACAAAGATAATATTTTATTGTTTAGTTTCTATTAAATCTAATATTAATACCATTTAATGTATTTAGAGTAACGAAAAGCATTAGTTTAGATAATAATTTAAAACCATTATAAATTAGAAAAAGTAATTTATGTCATTTGTCTGCCTAATGAAGTATAGCTAATTTTGACACATATTTTGGAGGAGTATTTTGTATGTTAAGTAATTTTAGAGCCATCACGTTATCTTATAAAAGTGCACCCATTCACATTCGGGAGGCAGTAGCTTTGTCGGAGCTGCACATAAGGTCGTTATTACTTAAAATAAGAGATATTATAGATGTAAGTGAGGTTTTGATATTGTCTACATGCAATAGAACAGAGGTTTACTATTCTTCCAATATCGATTATTCTTCGCAGATAATTAGTCTAATATGTATTGAAAAGGGCATTTTAGAGGTTGAAACTTACAGCCCATATTTTGAGATTATACACGACCATGAGGGATCTGTAACCCATTTATATGAAGTATCACTTGGCTTGCAATCGCAAGTAGTAGGTGATTTACAAATAATTAACCAAGTTAAACACGCTTATCAGTGGTCGGCTGATGCCAACTTGGCTGGACCGTTTTTGCATAGATTACTCCACACCATATTTTTTACCAATAAAAAGGTAGTTCACGAAACTACATTTAGAGATGGTGCTGCTTCAGTATCTTACGCTACTGTGGAGTTAGTGGAAACCCTTACCTCAGAAATACCTCAACCAAAAGTGCTCATTATGGGTTTGGGAGAAATAGGTGCTGACGTATGTAGAAACTTTTCTGGGTCGAGAATAAAAGATATTTATGTTTCTAACAGAACACCTAAAAGATCAGAATCTATAGCTGAAGAATGTGGCTTTGCTATTGTGCCTTTTGAGCAGGTGTGGGAGGCAATTGATGATGCTGATGTGATTATAAGTGCCATTGTAAGAGATCAAGCATTTTTTACCAAAGAAAAAGTGGCACAACTTCAATTATTAAAACACAAGTTTTTTATTGATCTTTCTGTTCCTCGTAGTGTAGCTGCAGATGTGGAAGATTTGCCAGGTGCATTAGTTTATAATATTGATAATATTAAAAGTAAAGCAAACGAGGCGTTAGAGAAAAGGATATTAGCGATACCTCAAGTGAGGGAAATAATGCGTGAGTCTCTAGAGGAATTTAATGATTGGAGCAAAGAGATGGTTGTTTCTCCAACCATTCAAAAATTAAAAAATGCTTTAGAGCAAATTAGATTAGATGAATTGGCGCGATTTGCCAAGCAAATGGATGAGTCAGAAGCTCATAAGATAGACATGATTACCAAAAACATCATGCAGAAAATAATTAAGTTACCCGTGCTTCAACTTAAGGCGGCTTGCAAAAGAGGAGAGGCTGAAACCTTGATAGATGTGTTAAACGACCTTTTTAATTTAGATCAGCAAGCAGAGGTAAAGACAAACTAGTATTTAACGGCCAAGTCTTAACCCTATGAAACATGTTTTGTGGATTTTAGGTGTTTTATTGGTAACCGCTTGCAATCTGAGTAAGCCAATAGAAATTAAATTGCCTCCCTATGAAAAACAATTGGTGGTTGAATGTTATTTAGAGGAAGGGAAGCCTTATCAACTGGCACTGTCAGAAAGTTCGGAACTATCTGGTCCTGTGGTTCCTAATGTACTTCAATTTGCTACTGTCACCATCACCCACAACGGCATTACCGACAGTTTATATTTTATCCCAAAAATCGATACTGCTTTTCGTAAATTTTATAACTATCAATCTACCACATTGGCGAGGTTTGACACAATTAATGATTATTATTTAGAAATAAATGACCTGTTCTCAGGAAGAAAAATTACAGGAAGAACTAAGTTTATGCCTAGAATACCGCTTGAAAATGTAAAAATATTATTAAACAATGATTCTTTAGCGGCAATCAATACCTATTTCATTGACAACCAATCTAGAGCCAATTATTATAGATTTTTGATACATTCCGATTCTACACAAGAGAAACAACGTTTTGGTTTTTTCTTTAGTGACCAGTTTTACAATAGTGCCAGAATTGAATTATTCACAAACTATAGATTTGATTATGGCGATCCGTTATATTTCACTTTATACCATCTAGAAAAACAATACTATGATTTTTTAAGGTCTACCAACGATGCAGCCAATGCGAATGGAAACCCTTTTGCACAACCATCTGCGATTAAGTCTACTGTAACAGGTGGGATTGGCGTTTTTACCACACTTTCTTATAGTAGAGTTTTTAAACAAGTGAAATAAATTTTGCTTTTGATAGTGTAAAATCAATGCCTTGGATGGAAATATTGCTATAACTTTTGGTAGAATACCCAAAAACAAGAAATTAAACTGGATTTACAAACCTACGTCTTGCTAACCGATCATTAAAACAAGACATAATGGAGCCTAGATAAATTCTTTGAGTGCTCTAATTTTGATTCCACTAGTTTTCAATATACTAAACAGTTCATCTCGAACATTTTCTTCTGAAACACTTATAAGCAAAGAACTTTCTGGAATTTCTGGATACCTTAATGCCGTGGCTTCCATTTGTGATTTCAATTCAAAGTACCTATTATCATCTTCACGAATGAATCCCTTTGGGGCAATATTTGGGCTTATCCAAATCCAACCATCTTTAAAACTACTTCTGTACTCTGGATAACCGTGTGCCCAATAGTCCGGTTCCTCAAAGTCAATTTTTGCGATTTCTGAAATTTGTTTTATCATAATCTCAATTTTGGAATTTGTTTCAATAACAAATTCGTTTTCTATTTCTATTTCTAACAGATTCAAGTATTCTTCGAAAGTTGATGCAATAAGTTTTTCATAATTTAATTCTGTGTCTATATATGTTATTTCAGGTTCGGTTTTGTTATTTCTATAATCTAAGCATATATTCCAATGTCCATCCCCATCAAAGGGAAACAGACCCATAACGTCAAAACTTAAATCGTCAAATTCTCTTAACCATTCAAAATCTGTAATTGAAGGATAATATGGTCCGATACCATAAATTTCTCTATGGATAGTATCTTTTAGAGTAAACCTAATATATCCACCATTTTGGATTTCTAAAAGTTCTAAATATTGTTTTGGTAATTTGTATCCAATTTTTTTCTCGGCTTCATCTACAATTTCGTTGGTCAAACTTGGTTGTACATAACTCAAATATTTTGGGACTTGCCAAATTGTCTTTATGTCCTTTTCTTTCATTGAGATTTACCTTTTTCTTGATTCATTTAGCCCAATTGCAAGTTTAATTGAAAAATTTGTTAATACAATTTATCCAATGGAGAAATAAAATGGAAATGTTAAACTATTAAAATTCACCTCTCAACTTAAGTCTATCCTACGGTCATCTTCCAAGCATCTTTCGAGAATATACCCTCAACCGTCCCTCCACGTTCAAACTTTTATGCACTATGCACGCTGGTTGCACTGTGCTATGTTATCTTTGTAGCATGGAACGTGATCGCTTAGAATATCTTATAAAGGCTGGGTTATTAAAAGGTGTCGTTGGTACTTTTGGCAATTGGGTGTTTCGTCGGCAACAGGGTGGCCAAATCGTATACTATGTAAAGTACTCAGGTCCAGTATCTAACACGCCCAAGCAGCAGAAAAGTCGGAGCAGTTTCCGTGATGCAGTGCATTACGCTAACCAAGCCATGCAATTGCCTGAGATCAAGGCAAAATACATTGCTGTTGCCAAAGAGATTAAAAAATATAATGTCCATTTATTAGCTACCCAATATTACCTGAAGGGCATTCATTTTCCCCTACAAGTATCGCCCGCTGCGACCAAATATGCCAGTTGGGAGGCCATATTAAGGGAGATACATTTGATGCGGTCTGTGCACCAAGGCAGACCAAAAAGAAGGCCAATGGCCTCGGTAGCTATTAAACCAGCCTTGCCTTCACCACTGAAAAATGCACGGTTAAAAAAGTTAAGCCATAATTTCCCCTAATTTATCAATCTGTTCCCTTAGCAAAGTGAATTTTTGCATTTAATTGCTAAAACTTTAGAAAATTTATCTATTTTTAAACAATATTTTACCCTAAATCTTCATAAAAATGTTCGGTTTTAAATACATCCAGTTTGACTCCATGACCTACGTAATCCAATATGTAGGTGGAAAACTAGCTAAGGAAGGAAAAGGATTGGCCTTCTTTTACTATGCACCCCGCACCTCCATTGCGGCAATACCCATGGGAAGTAACGATTTACCATTTATTTTTACTGCAGCCACCTCTGATTATCAGAGTATTACTATACAAGGTCAAGTAACTTACAAAATTAGCGATCCTAAACAACTTGCTGAGGTGCTTGATTTCACGGTCAATATGAATGGAATCTATAAAAAAAATGATATCGAAAAGCTAAACCAGCGGATAATCAACGAGTCCCAAACTTCCACCTCGTCTTTTATCAGCAGTATTGATATGAAATCCTCTTTGAGATCCTCCAAAGAGGTAGAACAAAAGATTCGTGAAGGATTAAAAATTTCTAAGGCTATCGCCATGTTGGGAATCGAAATATTAGGTGTAAATATTTTGGCAATAAAGGCAAGTCCAGAGATGGAGCGTGCATTAGAAACGGAAACAAGAGAAAAACTTCAACAAGAAGCAGATCAAGCCATTTACTTGAGGCGAAACTTCGCAGTAGAACAAGAGAGAAAAATTAAAGAAAGTGAACTTAATACGGAAATAGCTGTAGAAGAAAAGAAGAAGCAAATTTCTGAAAAACAAATGGAGTCTAAGGTGCAGGCTTCAGAAAACGAACGAAAATTGCGAGAAATGACGATGTTAGCCGATATTTCAGTAGAAGAGCAACGTAAAAGGCTGATTGACCTTAAAACTGACAATGAACGAAAAGAGGCTGATACCAAAGGTTATGTGATACAAACTACACTTCAACCATACAAAGAAATGGATTGGAAGTTGCTAATGGCTTTAAGTGGTAATACAAGTCCAGCGGCAAACGTGGCTATTGCTTTTAGAGAACTTTCAGAAAATGCAAATAAGATAGGTAATCTTAACATATCTCCAGACTTGCTTCAAGGTTTATTAGACCATTAAATCTTGATTAACAAGTTTTCTCCTTTTGATATTTAACTATGATTACTAAGTATTTATAATGAATTCTAAGATTGAATATGCCATTATTGTAAAGAATAAAACCAGAGTTGAGACCTTAGTGGAGCGCTTTAATACCAAAGCGCAGGCATCATTTTATGTGGAAAAATCAGGTGGTAAGTTTGAAGATTATGAGGAGGAGCATGAGCATTTTTACGACGCTATTTCAGTATTGCAAAAAGAAATAACTAGAAACATTAAAAATAAAATAATAGATAGATCCTTCTTGCCGAATTATATTTTTAGTGAAAATCAACTAATTATTGTAATAGGTCAAGATGGTTTAGTGGCCAATACAGCAAAATATGCACATGGAATACCAATTATAGGTGTTAACCCAGATCCTGATCGCTACGATGGTGTATTGCTTCCTTTTCAAGCACATAATGCGCTACATGCTGTAGAGCGTGTCATGTCTGGCAAGTACGAACAAAAACAAGTTACTATGGCTGAAGCGCGGTTAAACGATGGACAGCGTTTGTTGGCATTTAATGACTTTTATATTGGCGCAGCTTCTCACATTTCTTCAAGGTACACGATATCGTATAACAATGAGTCTGAAGAACATTCATCAAGTGGTATCATTATTTCAACAGGCGCAGGATCTACCGGTTGGTTAAGTTCGGTATACAATATGGCTTCGGGTATCATGGATAAACAAAAGTTTTCAAATACAAAAAGTATGGTAAAAACTGTAATTAATCCGCCACAAGAGCAAAAAAATCCATTTCAGCTACCTTGGGATACAGAAAAGCTTATGTTTGTGGTACGAGAACCCTTTGCTAGTAAGAAAAGTCAAACTAATATTACCAATGGGTTTATCCATGCCAATTCACCTTTACAACTTGAATCACGAATGCCAAACTACGGTGTAATTTTTAGCGACGGCATAGAAACGGATCATCTTAGGTTTAACTCTGGCACAGTTGCCCAGATAGGCATTGCCAAAGAAAAAGCACATTTGGTAATTTGATCTTAACAGATATTATTGAATAGAATAAACTTAGCATGTTTGATTATTTTGTTTTTACCGTTGAATCTCTTTACTTTGCACCGCGTTTTTTTTAAAAATATCATTACATGGCTCTTATAGGCAAAATCAGGGAAAAATCAGGAATTGCAGTTACAGTTATTGCTTTAGGATTATTACTTTTCATAGTTGGTGGAGATTTAGTATCTTCAAATTCTTTTTTACTCAATGCCGACCAGAACAAACTGGGGGAAATTAACGGAAATAAAATTAAACGAGAAGTATTTGAGGCCAAGGTAGATGAGCTTAAAAATAATTTCATTCTCAACAATAAAAAAAGTCCTAATGACCAAGAAATGAATAGCATTCGCGAACAGGCTTGGTCTGAATTTTTGTTTGAATATGGTGTAAAAGCAGAAGCTGAAAAGTTGGGTTTAACTGTAACTGCTGAAGAAAAATATGATTACATCCAAGGTAAAAACGTTAACGCCAGCATTAAACAGTACTTTACCAATCCACAAACTGGCCAGTTCGACCGAACTCAAATAATCTTATACTTACAAAATTTTCAAAAACTTCCGGCAGAGCAACAATTATCTTGGGTAGCATTTGAAAAACAATTGTTACAAGAAAGATATCGTACTAAATATGAAAACTTGCTTAAAGCTTCGGTTTATGTTACCAAAGACGAAGCTAAACGTGACCATGTAGCACAAAATACAAAAGCAAATGTTAAATTCTTGTATGTTCCGTACTACACATTGGCTGATTCTACAGTTAAGGTGTCTGATGGACAACTAGAAGAATATTTGAATAACAACAAAGATCGTTATAAAGCTGATGAAAGTGTTGGCCTAGAATATGTGGCTTTCCCAATAACCCCTTCTGCTGAGGACACCCTAAAAACAGTCCAGGATATGGCAGATTTGAAAACACAATTTATAACTGCTGAGAATGACACAGCATTTGCCAACGGTAATTCAGATTCTCAAAACAACACGCTTTTGGCTAATCGTGGTCAACTCCCTCCTGCTTTTCTTCAAAGAGTTTCTAACATTCAAATAGATTCGGTTTATGGACCGTTTTTGGAAGGTAATTCATACAAAATTTATAAAGTAGCTGAGGAAAGAAAGGATACTATTTATTCTATCAAAGCAAGTCATATACTATTTGAAGCTCGCCGTGCAACTGCAACACCAGAGCAAAAAGCTGAAGCATTGAAAAAAGCAAAAGAGACCATCGCCAAATTACAAAAAGGAGAACCATTTGAAATATTAGCCATGCAACTGAGCACCGACCCAGGTTCTGCGCGTAATGGTGGAGATCTTGGCTGGTTTAGCGAAGGGATGATGGTGAAAGAATTTAACAAAGCTGCGTTTGATAAAGGCTCACCTGGTTTGATTCCGCAGCCAATAGAAACTGACTTTGGATATCATATTATAAAAGTTACTGAGCCTAAGAGCAACAAAAAGTTTGCCCTATTTTCAATAGAACGACAATTAAGTGCTAGTGAAGCTACTAGAGATGCCGTATACAATAAAGCTACTGCCTTTGCATCAGAGGCTAAAGATGAAGAGAGTTTTAACAAAGCAATCAAAAAAGACTCTTTAAACTTATTTAAACAAAAAGCCGATAATATCACTAAAAATGCCCAAAATATAAACGCACTTTCCAATGCAAGGAACATTGTAAGATGGGCATTTGATGAAGCCAAGGTAGGTAAGGTGTCTCCAATTTTCGATCCTGAAAATAACTACGTAGTTTGTTTGGTTACCAAAAAACGTGACAAAGGCACAGGCAAGATTGAAGATTATAAAGATGAACTTACTACTAAAGTACGTAACGAGGAAAAGGCCAAAATTATTATTGACAAGTTGAGTGGCCTAAAAGGAGCCACACTTGAAGATATACAAAAGTCATATGGTGCAGATGCCCAAGTGAATACCGCTAATGATGTTAATCTTCAAGGTGGTTCTATTCCTAACCTAGGATTTGACCCGGTGGCTACAGGCAAAGTATTTGGATTGAAAAAGGGAAAAAGAACAAAGGCATTTGCTGGCGAAAATGGCGTGGCGATCTTAGAGGTGATTGAGCAAATCCCAGCAGCTGAAATAGCTGATTATACGCAAAATCGTACCACAGCCATACAAAGCCAATCATATAGTGTTGGTTATCAGGCTACTGAAGCAATAAAAGAAGCTTCAAATGTAAAAGATAATCGTTACAAGTTTTATTAGTTTCTTAACACCCATTAATACCTTATGAAGTTTGGTGTAGTTGTTTTTCCGGGTTCTAATTGTGATGAAGACATGGTATTTGTCTTACAAAATGAACTGGGCCTAGAAACTGTAAAACTTTGGCACAAAAGCCATGATCTGGAAGGTTGCGATTTTATAGTACTTCCAGGTGGGTTTTCTTATGGTGATTATTTGCGTTCAGGAGCAATTGCTCGTTTTTCACCAATCATGAATGAGGTAATTAATCATGCCAACAAAGGTGGATATGTGCTAGGGGTTTGTAATGGTTTTCAGATTCTGGCCGAGTCAGGTTTAGTTCCTGGTGCATTGCTCAGAAACGATCACCAAAAGTTTAACTGTAAAAACATTTATATAACACCGGCTTCAACATCGTCAATTATAAGTAAAGGGCTTAATAAGAATCAAGCGTTGCAAATACCTATTGCACACGCGGAGGGTCGTTATTTCACCGATGAAGACACCCTAAAGTCACTTAATGATAACGATCAAGTTATATTTAGGTATTGTGACAAAAACGGCAGTATTACCCCAGAGGCAAATCCAAATGGTTCTCTTGAAAACATAGCTGGGGTGTCAAATCGAAATAAAAATGTTTTTGGAATGATGCCACATCCTGAGCGTGCTGCTAGCAGTATTTTGGGCAATCAGGATGGCAAGGTTATTTTCGAATCATTTTTGTCATTGGTGTAAATTACCTTGATATATTTACACCATTCTACTTCACCACAGTATATAGATGGTGTCACTAATCCGCAATAAAGTTACCAAACTCGGTCAATCACTGGCTCATTGGTTGGTACTGATTTTTATTATTACAAGTTGCGACAAGGACTTCCCATTTGATTTTAAAACCATTACAACAGGTCAATATAAAATCAAAATCATTGGTAAATTAGACAAGAAGATTGATGAAAGTTCAGGAATAACCCGAGCAACAGATTCTACCTTTTGGACGCACAACGATGGTCCAGATAATCATTTGTACGAAATCAATCGCAAGGGCATTCTCAAATCTGAAGTGGAGATTTCAAAAGCTAAATTTGTAGATTTTGAAGAAATCTGTAGTGATCAACAAGGAAATCACTATCTCGGGGATTTTGGTAACAACAACAATAAACGTAAAAATTTAAGAATCTATAAGGTAAATAGTAATTTTTCTAAAATTGACACTATTCATTTTTCGTATCCCGATCAATATGAATTTCCTCCAAAAAAGGCTTTCAAAAACTTTGATTGTGAAGCATTCATTTACTTTAATGGTCATTTATATCTTTTTTCAAAAAATCGAGGCAATAAGAAAGTAAAGTTATATCAGCTTCCTACCAAGGCGGGTAGATACAAAGCTAAACTACTAGATAGCATTTACTTAACAGGTATGATTACCAGCGCAAGCATAAACCCTTCACAGACCAAGCTTGCTTTACTTAGCTATAACTCAGTTTATTTGTTTGCTATAGATAACCAGGTCAGTTTAAAAAGCCATTACAAAGTAATTAAATTACCACAAGTTGGGCAGGTCGAAGGGATATTATTCATTAATGATAAGGACTTTTTAATTACTAACGAAGCTAGAAAAATTTTCTTAGCCAAGGCTAAATAGTAATATTTTTTACTGGAAAAAAACAATCCGTTATAAGGTGATACAGAATAGCCTTTAACTTATTTTTTATTTGATTTTAAACATAATTATTGGTATTAATAAGTGATTTTTGGCTTTAATTTTTAGCACAATAATACTTGTTTTTCATTGTTATTTAATTTCCCGTTGCTCTCCTATACTTAGCTATTTGTAAGTTTGAGTAGGTTTAATTAAAAATAACTATAATTCAAGTGATTTATGAAGAAAGGACTACTTATTCTAATTTTTTTCTGTTGGATTTCTAGAATATTCGGACAAGGTGAGGCCAATGTTTGGTATTTTGGAGAAAAATTTGGTCTAAACTTTAACACCACTCCGCCTACCGTATTGACAAATGGTTCTAATGCAACATCAAGCGGCGAGGGTGAAGGTTCCAGCTCAATTTGTGCAGCTGATGGAACATTACTAGCTTATGGAGATGCTGTTAATTTGTATCGCGGGAATGGTACAACTTTAACTTCATTGACTGGTGGTTATAGTACCTCTCAAACCATCATAGTTCCTTGGCCTGGCTTAGCAGGTAATTATGTTCATCTCAATGTAAAACGCTCTGGAGGGGCGGGTAGTAATGTGGCTACTGGGATTGATTATACTAGATTTTCAGCTACCACTCCCGCCAATGCTACCTTGGTTGGTACAGCAAATACTGCGTTACATACAGGTAGTGTTACTCAAGCTTTAACAGTTGTACCAGATCAGGCCAATGGCTATTGGATTGTAGGACATGAAAAAAGTAGCAATAACTATATCGTATATCGGCTAACCAATTCAGGATTTACCGGGCCTAATAATTATGCAGTAGGGGCGTCTGCCAATAATGATATTGGTTCTTTTAAGGTTAATTCATGCTTTAACAGAATTTCCCATGCCATGTTTGGACAAACGAACGTTCAAATAGTTTCTTTTAATAATAGTACAGGGGTGGTTACTGGTCTTACACACGATATTACGAACTTTGAATCAAGCCAAACTTATTATAGTGAATTTTCACCAAATGGTAACATTTTGTACGTTACCCTTTTAGGAGAATCGGGTTCCCCCGCGGTACATAGAATTTATCAATTCGATATTTCCGTTCCTGCTAATGTAAATAACGCTGGAGCTAGGTATATTGTGGAAAATGCTGGACCAACAGGTGGTGTTAACAGATTGTGCGCTATACAACTAGGACCTGATGGTAAGGTTTATGCAACTATGCATAAAGATTGGGGAAATAATGGTGGAGGTGTAAGTGTAATAAACAATCCTGACGTATTTGGGGTTGGATGTGGTTATGAACGTCTCAAATATGCAAATACCAATGGAAGTATATCTTCTTGGCCTGGTCATGGACTTCCTCCTGTTTTAAGAAATTTTTTAACTAGTTCTGTTAAGGTAAAATCTGCCACAACTGGGATTGATTTTGACCAAGTATGCGCAGGAAACCCATTTGCGTTCGACGTGGATTTTAATGGAGTAGTGTCAGAGTATAAATGGAATATTGATGCCAATCTTAACACATCCATAGAATATACTACTGCTGCGCCATCACATACTTATAATACTGTAGGAACGTACAAAGTATTAGTTACAATTAAAGACAACTGCAATTACATCTATAAAGATTCATCCATTGTTAAGGTGAATGAAGTTTTAAATCCTGCTGGTAATGTAACTTGTGCACCAGTTAGAGGTAATATTACTTCTGCTGCACCAGCTGTATCACCATTTAAATATGTGTGGTCCAGCAATGCTGCCATGACCAACATTATAGCTCAAGGAGCTACGAATGTGGCTTTACCGCTTTTAGATGGCCCGGTTTATGTAAAAACAGTCAATACTACCACAACGGCCTCTGCCATTAACTTGAATAATGGTCCCTCAGGATATCCAAGTAACTCTGATGTGTCTATTTATAAAATGGCATTTAGTGTAAATAAAAGTTTGTTAAGACTGACTAATTTCAAATGGGCCTCTGGCGCACCAACTTGGAATGCCACCAACATAACCGAGAATTTAACTGTAAAAATTGTACATGTTACCAGTGGCAAAACTGTATGGTCCAATGTTCGTAATAATGTGGTTGTGCTCGGAACTGGCTCAGGTACACAATTTCTTGAAAATGTTAACCTTGACTTGGCTGCGGGTAGTTATGAAATTATTTTCACTTCTTCTGGTACTGCCTATAAATTAAAAAACTATTCTGGCTTCGGCAACATTTCAGACGCACAAGGTGCACTTACACATCATACGAACGTAACAGCTGGTTATGGTCTAGTCGCGGGTGACTTCAATTATACACTTACCACTACCACTTTTACTGATTATCCTTGTTCTAATGTTGGGACAATTAATTTTACTTGTCCTTTACCAGTTCATTTTATATCAACTTCTGTAAATAAAGAGGGCTTGGTACAATGGAAAACCTCTTGGGAAAAAGACAATGCTTATTATGAAATAGAAAAGAAAGTTGGTAACGGTGGTTTTGAGTATATTGCTAAGGTGTTAGGCGCGGGCACAAGTACTAATGTCAATAATTATGAATTTATTGATCCTAGTGTTTCTGCGGGAATTGCATATTATAGAATTAAACAAGTAGATGTAGACGGATCTTATTCTTACTCTGACATTATTTCATTAAATATTCAATCAAGTTCTTTAGAATTAGTGAAAGTGTATCCTAATCCCAGTATCGATGGCAATTTTAGTGTGATTACTGGAATAGAATCCAATATAGATTATGAACTTATAAGTTCCACAGGTGAAGTTGTTCGTAATGGCCTGATTGCCTTCAAAAAGGATTTTGTCGCTAATGATTTAGTTAAAGGAATATATATATTGAAATTATTTAACGAAACAGAAACGCGTCTTATTAAGCTGCTAGTTGAATAAGTGATACGTAAACGGTATTTAAGGTTAATTAAACCAGGAAAACGATTAGAAAATACACCCTTGTTTCAAGGGTGCTTTTTTTTTATTATGCTAGATATGAGGTGTTTTCCCATATTCTAACTAGGATATTCCTCTTTGACATATTATTCTAAATTTTATGCCAACCTAGCATATAAACATTACTATTTAAAAAATTAGAAGTGTATCCTTTGGCTTTGAGGCAAGCTTTATGAAGTGGAAAACCATTGGCAAGATTAGCTGCCAATGCAGATGAAAAAACACAACCTGATCCATGTTTAGGATAGTTACTGATGGATTTGGCTCTAAAATGTTGGATCTTTGAGCTGTTGTGATAAAACAAATGGTCCAATCCAATATCTTGCGCGTTATGTCCTCCTTTTAAGTAGACGCTACAATAATTTTGCAGATGTTTGCCAGCCTCTAAGGGTTCTTTATCTGGGTAAAGGCGCTTGATTTCTTCCCAGTTGGGTGTTATAAGGTATAGTAAACTACATATCTTTTCAAAAAGAGCTTGGTTGACTGAATTGTGAAATTCATAACCCGCTGAAGCAGCCAATACAGGATCCCATATTATCTTTATTTTTGGATTATAATCATTTAAAACTTCAACAATTGCTAGTAGTTGCTGAAAATCTTCTACAATACCGATCTTGACTGTGTTTATTTTATATTGAGAAAGCAAAATTTGAATTTGTCGTAGAATTTGGCCAGTATTAAGCCAGTCTACCCCTTCAAATTTATTTTCTGTTTGATAGGTTATACAGGTAGATACTGCTAAACCATAGGCCTTATTTGCTTCAATGGTTTTAATATCTGCTATAAGTCCTGCACCAGCACTTGGGTCGTTACCAGCAATACTCAATACAAATGGTCTTGATCTAGGCAATTTTAATGTGTTTATATATATGGTGAGTAAATTAAAAGAGCGATTCGACGGACATGTCGGGTGGCGTTTTTAATAATTTTAATAATTTGTTAAAAATTATTACCTCAAAGTTAATTTTATCAAAAGTAAATTATAAACTTTGCTCCTTAATTTTTTGAAAATATTAATTAAAATGCAAGAGTCTATAATCGTATCGAGGCCTAAAGGTAAAATTAAAGCAAGTATAAAATTGGTGTCTTCCAAGAGCGAAAGCAATAGAGCGTTGATAATCAAAGCTGTAAGTGGCAATAGCTGTATATTACACAATTTATCAGAGGCTCGAGATACTCAAACCATGTTGCGATTGCTATCTTCCAACGAACAACTACTTGATGTAATAGATGCAGGCACCACCATGCGGTTCCTTACTGCCTATTTTGCGTTAAGTGGTGCAGATAAGATTCTTACGGGAACAGCACGCATGTGCGAGCGCCCAATTGGCATACTGGTAGATGCTTTAAGAACCCTTGGAGCGCAAATTGAATACCTCAATAAGGATGGTTATCCACCCATCAAAATCCAACCATTTCAATTCAGCGGACATAATCATTTGCAGATAAAAGGAGATGTAAGTAGCCAATACATTTCCGCAATTTTAATGTCTTCTGTTCTATTACCTGAGGGCATTAAACTAGAACTAACGGGCAAGATTTCGTCACGACCTTATATTGAAATGACTTTAGATTTAATGCGACATTTTGGTGTAAATTCTTACTGGGAAGGTGAAAATGTGATTGTGGTACCAAAACAAGCATATATTACTAACGAATATACCATTGAATCTGACTGGTCTGGCGCTAGTTACTGGTTTAGCATTGTTGGCCTTAGTGAAGATGCGGAAATAGAATTGATTGGCCTTAAAGAAAACTCTTTACAAGGCGATAGTGCCATAGTTAAAATAATGGATGAACTTGGGGTAAAAGCTGTTTTTAATCATAATGGTGTGGTGTTAACTCGTAAAACTGCTGCGAAAGAGGCCTTTATCGATTTTAGTGATTGCCCTGACTTAGCACAAACTGTGGTGGCATTTGCTGCTGCCAAGGGAATTAGCCTAAGAATTAAAGGACTGGAAAGCCTTAGAATAAAAGAAACTGACCGCATAACTGCCTTGCAAAACGAGATTGGTAAATATGGTGCCACCATGACAGAAACTTCTGAACAAGGCTATTTTGAAGTAAAATCATCCAATCAAGTGGTAATTAATTCAAGCATTCATATTGCCACATATGATGACCACCGCATGGCAATGGCTTTTGCTCCTTTGGCTATGTTGGGAGACATTACCATACAACATCCAGAAGTAGTACAAAAATCTTATCCAGGCTATTGGAACGACCTAAAAGCTGCTGGTTTCAATTTTTAAATACATTTATGCTCTAAACGAGAATATGGCTAGAAAATACAAACACATATTTTTTGATTTAGATCATACATTATGGGATTTTGATAAAAATTCAGAGATAGCTTTAAAAATGGCTATTCAAGAATTCGGCATTGATAAGGTACCTAATTTTTCATTTGAAACATTTTTTGCACAGTTTAAAACTGCCAACTATGAACTCTGGGATTTGTTCAGCTTGAACAAAATAAGTAGTGAGGAACTGCGAAATCTTCGTTTTTTGCATGCTTTTGATGGATGGGATTTTGATAAGGAATCTATTAAAAATGCTTTTAACGAGGCATATCTCATGTGGTGCCCAATACAAGGGCATTTGATGGAAAACACCAAAGAAGTGTTAGAATACCTTTTTGAAAGATATGAGCTTCATGTGCTCACGAACGGATTCGAACACATTCAATACACTAAAATGATCACAAGCGATATTTTTCATTATTTCCAACACGTAGTTACTGCAAAAGATACTAATGGAGTTTTAAAACCAAACCCAGCATTTTTTCATTATGCTGTTAAGTTGGCAAATGCTGAATATCACGAATGTATCATGATTGGCGACACACCTCACGTAGATGTGGTAGGTGCTCAAGCAGCAGGAATTGATACTATATTGTATAATCCTTCAAATAAATCGACCCAAGTGCAACCAAATCATGAAATAAGTTCATTAAAAGAACTTTTATTGTTGTTTTAACCATATTCTAAATAATATACTTTTGAGGATAGAATTTTATTTTGGAAATTTACTGAGTAAACATTAGGTATGAAAAATAGCCTTAATCAGTTTTTTACTTTTATCACTCAGATTGGTGTTTTTAACACTACTCCTAAAAGTCTAATTAAAATAATTAAATTAACCAATGCCGTAGCTATTTCAATACTGATAGTTCACCTGATGCAGCTATTGTTAATTCAAGAGCGGTATAATACAGTAACTTCCTTTACTAGGTTGGGCATTAGTTTGATTGCGCCCTTAATTGTGTTAGTATTAAATAAAAATGGAAGGTACCTAATAGCAAGATATTTATTGGCTATTTCCTTTGCATTTATCATGTTTTTAAGATGTTCAAAATTCGAAAATGCTACTGGAGAATATTTTTATTATTTTCCTATGATTATCCTATCGCTATTAACATTTGAAGCTGAAACTAAACTTAAGTTTATCCTTGGTCTTTTAATTCCCATAAGCACCATTTTGATAATTGAAACACTTGACTGGACCCAATTAAGTGAACTCACTAACTATTCAACTGATTTTGTTTTGCAAGCTCGTTTAGTAAACATGACCTTGAGTCTAGTAGGCACTTCCATTAATTTATATTATTATATAGCACTCAATAAGCAGCAAGAACAACAAGATAACCAATTGCTGGTATTTGAGTTACAAAAACAAAAAATAGAACTTGAAACTGTTAACAACCATTTATTAGAAAAAATAACAGCTCAAAATCTTGAATTAACCCAACACCAAGATAGGTTAATTCAAGCTAAGAAATACGGCAAACTTGGTGCTTGGAGCTTAGATGTTGTGAATAACACAATCACCTGGGATGATCAAGTATTTCTTTCATTCGAAATGGACGTTTCCTTAGACACTGTACCACCTCTTGAAGAATACTATAGTCTGTTACACCAAGATGATGTGGTGGTGCTGCAGCAACATGTAGCTCAGGCAATTTTTTCAAAAACAGAGTTTTCTTGTAGACTTAGACAAAAACAATTAAAATCTAATACTTACCGTTGGTTTTTGGCCAAAGGTAAATGCAAATTGGATCAGGAGGGAAATGTCGTTTCATTAGAAGGAATTAATATAGACATTAATGATTTAATCTTAACCGAAAATAAGCTATTAGATAGTGAAAATGCGCTAGAACAATTGCTTGAAAATGCTGCTGTTGGCATCGTATTAATTCACAAGGGGATGGTAATTTATACCAACGAGGCCATGAAAGAGATGATTGGTTATGAAAACGTTGAGTTAAAGGGGTTAAATGTAGAAACGATTATTCAACCAGAACACCTAGATGTCGTAAACAATTTATTTTTCACAAAAAACACCCATCAAAATATAGACATTATTCTTATAAAAAGTGATGGGAATTACCTTGATGTGTCAATATCTTGCAAGGCTATAATGTACAAAGGCAAATCTGTTCTTTGCGCTACGGTAATTGACATTTCGGCAAGAAAACTGTATGAAAAGGAGCTTATAACACGAGAACAAGAGTCAAGAACCATACAAAATACTTTAAAACAACAAAATGAACTGTTTGAAAACCTCTATGACAACATACCAGTTATTTTAATTTTAGTAAATTCCAAAGGCGAAATATTAAGGCTTAACAAGCACTTTAGCAAAGTACTCGGCTATAAAGAGAACGAAGTATTCAACTTGACACAGGTATTTCAGAGTGAACTTCCAGAACTAGGGCTTTATTGGAAAGAAGTAGAACTTTTAGATAAAAAGCAACAAAAAAAGATTACCAATTGGGTTCAAATTAGATTGTCAAATGGGCTAAACTTATTGATGGGCGAGGATATTACCCAAGAAATAATAGATCAACAAAAGATAGAACATTCTATAATTGAACTACAACAACTAAATCACACTTTGGCTAAAAATGAAGAGTACCTTCAAAAGTCCAATGTCGCCCTTTATGAAAAAAATAAATTATTGGATGAAAGTGAATATAAGGCTAAAGTCCTAAGTGAAGCTACTTTCGAGGCTGTTTTACTTGTTCAAAATGGGGTTACCATTGAAGCCAATAACACAGCTATTCAACTTTTGGAATGTGATATTGACGAGCTAAAATCGATTCAACTCTTCAACTTAGTAGTGCCATCTCAACGTGCATATTTTAATCAATTGGTTACAGAGGAGGTAAATGAACCTACAGAAATAACCTTTGTTACAAAACTTGGAAAATTGTTTTATGGAGAAATTAGAAGTAGATCATTTCAATTTCAACTACAAGAAATAAAGATTATTACTATCCGTGATATTACCGAACGAATCCAAAAGGAAAAATTGCTTCAAGAAAGCGAATCAAATATTCGTCAAGTTTTCGACTCTTTACCTATTGGTTTGTTTTTAGGACAAAGCACCCAGGTACTTTTATATAATGTTACCTTATTAGAGCTTTTAGAATTAGACAAGGACTATAAAGGTCAGTTATCATTTAATGATTTTGTTCATACTGAGTACAAAGGTGTTTTCGATACGTTTTTGATCGCTAAGACAGACAAATCCAACAATAATGTTGATATTCAACTAATTACTGCCAAAGGGAATCATAAATTTGTTAATTTAAGTAAATCGTTCGTAAGATATAGACATCAATATACCCTTATTATCACCTGCCTAGATATATCTGAAAGAAAGAAAACAGAAGACCACTTGAAACGATCTTACGCGTATCAATACAGCATTTTAAATACAGGTAAAATAGGCTATTGGGCTACGGATTTAGACAATAAAATTTTGTTTTGTAATGAATATCACCAAATGATGATGAAAAACACGTTTGGCAAGGTCATGGAAATTGGCAAGAGTGTTATTGATTTTTTACCTAATCAAGATTTTATTGATGATTACCTTAATCTTTGCCAGCTTGTTATCTCAACAGGAGAAGGTGTTGTGAGCACCAAAGAAATAACCGAAATCAATGGAACCGTTCACTTTGGCGAATATTATTTAAGTCCGATATTTGAAGAAGGTGTAATATCTGGAATTTTGGTGAGAGCTAGGGATATTACGGAATCTATATTAGTGTCTAAAAACATTTACGAGAGTGAAGAACGGCTGAGGGAATCTCAAAAAATAGCTAAAATAGGCTGTTGGGAATTTGATATTAAAACCGCCAAAATTATTTGGTCTGATGAAATGTATGTAATTCACGACCTAGAAACTAGTTATACCCCTTCGTTTGAATCAAATTATTTGTTATTAGGAAAAGAAAATCAAGAATACCTTGACCGACTAGCACATCAAGCCATTTTAACTGGAAACAAATGGAAACATGAATGTTTCATTACCACTGAAAAAGGTGCAAACAAATGGGTTCGAATAATAGGAATCCCCGTTTATGACCAAAATAATAACTTGGTGAAGCTAAGAGGCACCACGCAAGACATTACAGACAACAAAATAACCGAACTAAAAGTACAGGAGAATGAAGAACTCTTAGAGGCTATTATTGAAAACCTGCCTGTTGCTTTTCAAATGTATGACAATGTTGGTTATTCTCTGAGAATGAATCATGTACAAAGGAAATTTTTAGGAATAGAGGCAAATAACCTAAATGCTATTTACAATATTTTTAATGATGAAGAACATTATTCACAAGATTTACGAGCAAAACTGGTATTGGCCTTTAAAGGAGAGAAGCTCCGGTTTGATCGGTTAAAACTTGCTACCAAGAATCACGAAAATGAACCTATACAAAAATATTTTGACGCAGTATTTTTGCCTGTTTTTGATTATGCTAGAAATCTTAAGACTGTAATATATCTTGGTATCGATGTATCAGAAGGGGTTCATAAAGAGAAAGAACTCGAATTAAAGCATCAAGAACTCATTGAAACTACCAAAAAAATTGCGGAATATAGAATGATGGCATTAAGGTCGGTTATGAACCCCCATTTCTTATTTAATTCCCTCAATTCGATTCAATATTTTATTGCAAAAAATGAACGCGAACTAGCATTAACTTATTTATCCTTATTTTCTAAATTGGTTAGGAAAATTCTAGAAAGCTCAATTACGATAAAGATTTCATTAACTGATGAGCTAAGTATACTAAAATATTATGTAGAATTAGAAAATCTTCGATTTGATAATAAATTTGCTGTTATATTTGACATCTCAGCAGAATTAAATACCGACGAAGTAGAGGTGCCGTCGTTGGTACTTCAACCCTATGTAGAAAATTCGGTGATTCACGGGTTACTTAATAAAGATAGAGGACAAGGAGTATTGAAGGTTAAAATCATCCAAAAAGACGATTTATTACTTTGTACCATCGAAGACAATGGAATTGGTAGAGAGGCTGCCTCAGGTTTAAAACATGGCATAGACCATAAATCTATTGGGATGAAGGTCACTGAAGAGAGACTAAAAATTATTAACAAAATAGATGACGTATCGGTGAATATAATTGATCTCTATGATGAACAAGGAACTCCTATAGGCACTAGAAACGATATTGTGATACGAATTATTAATTAAAAAATTACTAAGAAATGCTAAAAGCTATTATTGTAGACGATGAAGCTAAAAGTCGTGAAAACCTTAAAATCTTAATAGAAGATTTTTGTACAAATGTAAAAATACTAGGCTTAGCTGGCAGTGTACAGGAAGGTATCGACTTAATAGCCCAAACCGATCCTGATTTGGTGTTTCTTGATATTCAGATGCATAAAGAAACTGGGTTTGATCTCTTAAATAAAATTAAAGAAATTTCATTTGAGGTTATTTTTACTACGGCACATTCAGAGTATGCCATCACTGCCATTAAATTTTCAGCAGTAGACTATTTACTCAAGCCGATAGACATTAATGACCTAAAGTCGGCGATTGACAGGGTAGAAAAAAAGCGTTATCACGATAACCTTTTTGGTAAGTTTAACACACTTATCGAAAATATGAAAGCCAATAATTATGATGATTATAAACTTGCCATCCCAACTTTGGAAGGCCTTTCGTTTGTAAAATGTGCAGATATAATTTATTGTGAAGCTTCAGGCAACTATACCACTTTTTATCTAAGACATGACAAAAAACATGTGGTTTCCAAAACATTAAAAGAATATGAAAATCTTTTGGCCAACCACCAGTTTTTTAGAATCCACCATTCATATTTAGTCAATCTTAAAGAAATTGTTAAATACACCAGGGGAGAAGGTGGTTTTGTGACCTTGAGTACAGGCATTAACCTTGATGTTTCCAAACGTAAAAAGGAGTCTTTTTTAATAAAAATAGGTCATTATTAATAATCAAACTCCAAACCCAGTTTTTTTCTTAGGTCTTCTAAAATTGGGTATTTCTCTGCCAAAAATTTAAATTTATCTGAGTTAGAAAAAAGGGAGGCCTTTTGCTCAGCCATTTCTACTATTTCAGCATGAATGGTAAGCTTTTTATTGTTAAGTTGGTTGCGTAAAAATTCAACAATTTCACCTTTGACTTTGTTAAATTGATCTACTAGTAACTGATTTTCAAGCTTTAAATAGATATTATCATCTTTAATAATAAATACCCTATCTAAAATAGTTGCTTCGGTCATTTTACCTTCGTCCTTTTTGGTAGTTATTAAAGTTTGCCATAAAACGTTTAAAGTGCTTTCGTCAATGGACTGTTCTGAAGTATCATCCTGACTTACCTCAGCTATTGGTTTAGCTTCATCTTTTACTTCCGAAAGCTTTTTAACCTCTTCCTCTATAGCCGTTTTTGATGGTATCTTAACAGTTGGTTGCTCTTCTACAACAAACCTTACTGTTTTATTTGGCAGACTCTCCTTTCCAAAATCTATTTTATAATTACCTACAGGGATGGTTTCAACGGATTCTTTTACTATGCTACTTTTTTTTTTAATTCAGCGGCCAGTAATATGGCTGAATTGATTTTGGCAAGCTTCATGAGAGTAATCTCAACATGCAAACGCTGGTTTTTGCTGCTTTTATAGCCTAAATCACATTGATTACTAATTTGTAAGGCCGTAAGCAAAAAACTCTCTGACACCTTTGTGGCTTGTTCTATATATTTTTTTTGAATTGTATCCGTCACTTCCAATAGTGACACCGTGGCAGGGTCACGGCAAACCAATACATTCCTAAAATGCTCAGATAAACCGACTATAAAATTATGCCCGTCAAATCCCTTTTTTAATATTTCGTTAAACACCATTAGGGTTTCTGAGATATTTTCAGCAAAAAGCACGTCAGTTACTTTAAAATAATAGTCATAATCGAGAATATGAAGGTTTTCTATGGTATCCTTATAAGTAACCTTATGACCAAGTGAATATGTAACTATCAAGTCAAAAATAGATAGCGCATCTCTAAGCGCACCATCTGCCTTTTGACTTATTAGATGTAGTGCTTCTGGCTCAGCCTCAATAGACTCTTTCTTAGCTATTTTATCCAAATGCAACGATATATCTTTAACACTAATTCTATTAAAATCAAAAATTTGACATCTTGATAATATAGTAGGTATTATTTTATGCTTTTCTGTAGTAGCTAATATAAAAATAGCATAAGATGGTGGTTCTTCTAGTGTTTTTAAAAAGGCATTAAATGCCTGATTGCTCAGCATATGCACCTCATCTATGATGTAGATTTTATACTTGCCATATTGAGGAGGAAAGCGCACTTGATCTACTAAGCTCCTGATGTCATCCACTGAGTTATTAGAGGCTGCATCTAGCTCATGTATATTAAAAGATGTTTGATTGTTAAAAGCGCTACAGGAGTCACAAGTATTACACGCTTCTCCTTCTTCTGTTAAATTTTGACAATTAATAGTTTTGGCTAAAATTCTAGCACATGTTGTTTTACCTACTCCTCGTGGACCGCAAAACAGAAAAGCCTGAGCTAGGTGATTATTCTTAATGGCATTTTTAAGTGTAGTGGTAATATGAGCTTGACCAACCACCGTTTCAAAGTTGGCTGGCCTATATTTTCGTGCAGATACTACAAATTTATCCATTGGTGCAAATTAGGCAATTGCTGGTGAAATTTCAAAATAGTTGGAGATTTCTGTGTGTATATCTTAACAAAAAAAAAGAGAATAACTACTTTTTTAAGAAACTTTCAACCCATCCGTTCATATTCAGATGATATACACCCACTTGTAAGTCGCTTACATCGGCTGAATGGCCTTTACCATTTTTTACTATGTTTCCAATATTGTTATAAATTGTAAAATGTACTTCTTGCGAAAAGGTAAGTTTGTCCTCGGCTCTTTTTGGATAAAAATTAGGGCTTGCTTCGATATTTACTTTAGTAAAACCCAAAAGCTTGTTATTTACCCTTACGGAGTAGTTACCTACTTTTAAGTCTTTTATATTTATTTGTCTACCCGATGCCTTTAATACCACGCTCCCGTCTTTATCAATAATTTCATATTTAACTTCATTACTTAAAATCAAAGTATTTACTGCTTTTTCAGGATAACATTTAGTATTACTTTGAAAATGTTTTTTTAGTATTTTAGGCAGATTTTCTACTTCTGGATCTATTGAAATGATTATTCCTTCTTCGTTTATCAAAAAGGACGTTGGAAGTTGCTCTACGCCATACATTACTGCTATGGGAGAATCCCAACCTTTAGGGTCGTTGCCATGTGTTTTCCAAGGTATATTATCGTCAATAATAGCTTTTTTCCAAGACTCCTTTTTGGTATCAAGCGAAATACTCAATACTTCAAAGCCAAACTTATTATATTGATTGTAAACATCTATGAGCAATTCATTAGACACCCTACAAGGCCCACACCAAGATGCCCAAAAATCGATTAAAACTATTTTGCCTTTTAAAGAATGTAAATTACCTATTTTGCCATCAACAGTAGCATAGTTAAAATCTTTTGATTTGTCACCTATTTTAACTGGATATGCTAGAATAACAGCATAACTAAAACATAACAAGAAGCTAAAAAGGACACGAATCATAAAATGATTTAAAAAATTAAATTTAAAAGTCTAAATAACATATTTTTTTCGACAATTAAAATGATGTATAGTTAAAATTCTTCTACTAAATTATCAATTCCCGTACTATTTAATTTTATAAGAATCAATAGTTTTCACATTTCTTCTATATCGTTCTGCACCTCCTACCCCATCACTATAGCCAAAATTGTTGTTTTGTAAAGTACTCGAAGAGTCAACTTGGCCTATTCCAGTTGATTTAGTAGAAGTTGAATCTACTTTATTATTATCTTTTGCAGGAGGATTTGAATTGCTATGTGTATTTGTGAAATTTAAAGCATCCATAAAGCCTTGATTGTAGTTGTTTTGGGCTCTTTGTTGTCTATTGTTTCGGTAATAGTTGTTGTTGTAGTAGCCGTTATTGTAGTAGCCATTGTTATAAAATCCATTATTGTAAAAAGGATTGCCAAATGTATTTCCCATACCTATTCCGTAATTTAATCCATTATAAGAATTCCAGCCTAAAAAAGAATTAGGTCCAAAGCCATTTCTTGGACCAGCATTAATACCAATATTTGGAGTCCATCCGGTATTTCTATTCCATCCAAATCCAATCATTGGCCAGATACCTATGCCTGCAAATCCTGGCCTAAAACCTCCGTTTGAAAAATAGTTAGATCTTCTAGTTCTTTGTTTCTTCTCTTTTGGTTTCTTAATACCTCTATCTTTATTAATGGCCTCCCAGTCTACAGGATATAAATCTATATAAACCAAATTATTACGTGCCTTACGGTATTTTTCAATCAAGCTAGGATCTACTATCTTTTCTGAGGTATCAGATATGGAAACATTGTTAATAAGTGGATTAGAATGATCTTCTTGAGCTGTACCTGGCTTAATACTGGTAGCTTCTTCAACAGGCTCACTATTTTGATAAGTATATTGATTGGTATTGCCATAATAATTTTTGGACTTATTAGGAATATCCGCTTTAGAATTAGAAGTATTGATAACTGGGCGTGTACAACTTGTAAATATCACGAGATATAAAACTACAATAGTGGTCGTTTTCATAAGAACAAGATTTGTATTTATTGTATAGCTAATTTGGTTAAACCATTTTTATTTCAACAAATTACATACCAAAATTAATTCATTTTATTTATTATTTACTTTTTCATTTGATATAATTTTATAACAAATCCTTAACCTAAGTATTCCAACCATATAAATTTATCCTTAAATGCTAACTTAGTTGTTAAAAGTAATGCTAAAATCCAAATAATACTCTAAATATAAACAATGTGGATTAATTTTTAACCAATTTGTTCAAAATAATATACATTTTTAACATTATGAGTTATTTATTTATACTTATTTCATATATTTGTATTAAATAACAAACAAAACAATTTAAAATATACTTCACATGCAGAATATAGGATCGTTTTTTGTTCCTGGAGATTATATACTTGGATTAAAGCAACATTGGAAAAATGATTTGCTTTCTGGAATCGTGGTGGCATTAATGGCACTCCCCATGTCACTTGGAATTGCACTTGCAAGTGGTTTCCCTCCAATAGCTGGGGTTTTAACAGCTATAGTTGGTGGTGTAGTTGTAAGTTTTATTTCTGGTTCACAATTGAGTATTAAAGGTCCTGCAGGTGGGTTAAGTGCTATCGCTATAGGCTCTGTTATGTTGTTAGGAGCTGGGGATGCTAATATGGGTTATAAATGCACCTTGGCAGCAATTTTAATTGCGGGTTTATTTCAAATATTATTTGGAATGGCCAAGTTAGGCAACTTGGGTGATTTTTTTCCCTCTTCGGTGATACATGGAATGTTAGCAGCCTTAGGTTTTATTATGGCTATCAAGCAACTACATGTATGTCTTGGCTCGCAAGTAGTATCGAATAATACTTGGGAGCTTGTAATGCAGATTCCTACTATTTTTCAATCTATTCAACCTAAAATAATTATTATCGGCTTAATCAGTTTGGCAATTATGATTTTGTTTGGTGTAGTTAATACAAGATTTACTAAAATGTTTCCTGCTCCTCTGATGGTTGTGTCCGTCGTTGTACCGCTGTCGTTATTGATGGGATTAAGCCATGCACATCATTATCAGTTTAATTCTTTTAACTATATTTTTGAACCCAATCAATATTTAATTCATGTTCCTTCCAACTTGAGTAACGTGTTGAGTTTGCCATCGTTCTCGAAAATTTTGAACTTAGATTTTTGGAGTTATGTATTTATGTTTGCTTTAGCTGGCAGTATTGAGTCACTAATTAGCACCAAGGCTGTAGATAAACTTGATCCATACCATAGAACAAGCGATCACAATCAAGATTTATTTGCTATTGGTGTTGGCAACGTCATCTGTGGCATGTTTGGAGGGTTACCAATGATTGCAGAATCTAAACGGAGTGTTATTAATATTAGCAATGGAGGCACTACACGTTGGGCCAATTTCTTTCATGGTGCATTTTTGTTTCTAATAATCTTGATAGCTATTCCGTTTATAAACCTCATTCCTATGGCCGCTTTGGCTGCCATGTTGGTATTTACTGGTGCTAAAATGGCTTTACCTAGTGAATTCTCTAAAAGTTATAGAATTGGAAAAGAACAACTTCTAGTATTTTTGACAGTTTTTCTATTGACTGTAACCTATAATTTTTTAATTGCGATTGCCGCTGGAATTGTATTAGAGCTCATTATTAATGTAAAGTATGGTGCTGGTTTAAAAAGTTTGTTTAAAGCCAATTTAGCTATTAAAAAGCAAACAGGTTTTACCTACTTGTTACGTGTAGAAGGCCCTGCTATTTTTTCTAACTTCTTGTGGGCTAAAGGCTACCTGAACAGAATTCCAGATAATTCTCATTTAATTTTCGATTTTTCTAAATCCACCATTGTAGATCATAGCTTCTTAGATCATTTGCACTACACAGGCGAAAGTAGAAAGGCACAAGGCGGATCTATTGAAATAATAGGTTTAGATTTCCACAATCACCTTTCGGCGCACCCTTTGGCTACAAAAAGAATGAATGGCTTAACAGTACAAACTGATAGGCAACTGGAATTAGAACTAATATGTAACACCAACTCGTATAGTTTCGATGCTAGGAATAATCATAATCTCGGACGTTATGGTGCATTTATAAATGAGACAAAATTTAAAGAAGTTACCAAAGAAAATGTAATATCGTTTAGCCGACAAGGAGTGAATTTTGAAATTGCCGATTTACATCTAACGTCTTCAAATACACTCCAAGAGCAACATTATAAAATGACCGCTGCGGTTATTGATGGATTTTCTTTTGAAATTCCTAAATTTTTACTTCAAAAAGAAGGATTTGTTCAAACCTTCTTTCAGTTTGGCGAAACAAAGGATATTGATTTTAAGGAGTTCCCTAGATTTTCTTACTACTACCTACTAACGGGTCCAAACGAAACATTAATAAGGAAATTTTTTAGGCCGGGAATTATCATATTGTTGGAAGAATTTAAAGGCTATAACATTGAATGTATAGATGGCAAACTTTTGATATATAAAAGAATGACTGAATTACATGAAGAAGAGATTGTGCAAATGGTTGATTTTTTAAAGCAACTTGCACAAACTATTTATTCCTTACATGCCTATTTGCCAATTGGAACATCTTTAGAGGCTGAATTGGAATTTATTAGTTAACTATATGTTTCTAAAATCGATTACGATGTAGTTTTAGGTAATTTAAGGTCTCAATTTCAATTATTAAGGTATTTGCATTCTTAAATTCTGAGTTTGCGAAATTTGACCCATCAACACTTGTTGTGCTAAGTACAACAAGTGTTGCTCTTGTTATTCCCCTTGATTTCCACTATTTTGCAGGAGATATTCATTAGTACCATTCCCATGAAATCTCTTCTATTTTTAGTTTCTATAATTACGGTTGTTACAGTTGCTCAGGGGCAAACGAGGTCTTCTAACATGCAAAAAAATTGGGACGGTTATATACAACTGGCAAATGAAGCTGTGGATAAGACGGGAGAAGTACTTTACTATTTTATAAATAGTTATGAGCGCGTTGGCTTATACAAAGATAGAAATTCTTATTCCCTCACCCCGTTTCACTGTCCCTTGAACAATGATGGAAATATATACACCCTCCCATCAGGCATAGCGGCACTTGATAAACCAACAAAACAACTCCTTAAAAGCTTAGACAAACTAGACGCAACTTGTAAACAACTAGACATCTATTTTAAATTACAGGACTACAAAGCCGATAAGTTTAAAACGTTTGACTCGATCACTCAAGTAATGTTATTACTGGATAAGGACATTCACACACAAATAGAAACGCTTCAAAGTGAAACTTATACCATTTATAAAACAACCCAACCAACTCAGGCTAATGCATATAATAAAGCAAATTCACTCATGTACCAATCCCTGCAAGAAGAAAAAAAGGTACTTGATAGCTATAATTACAATCTCAACACAACAATAACCACCGGTTGGCCGGTAGCAACAATAGCTGCTACTACTGCAAAAACTGAGGAAAACATAAAGAAGCTGAGAAGCATAAATGTTGGACTAGGACAATATAGTAAAACTACTTTGGAGGCTTACGTGCAAAGTTTAGAAAGTATATTGAACCTAAAAAGGCAATCAATAGATAACTATAATGCTAGTGCACAACAAAGTGATAAGTATGGCAATGAACAATACATCCTTTTGTATAAAGTGTTTAATGGTGAGCTGTTAGGGGCGTTTAACAATTTTGTTAACCTTGCAGCTCAGGATGGATTTTATGGTTTAAAACAAGCTGATTACTTACCTATCTATACCATTCGTAACAAGTCGGTTCAAGAACAATTTGCATGGAAAACCTATCAAGATATTCCATATACCTCATTTAATTTGGCTTCGCAGCCTACTCAAATTAATCCAGCCTTGTATGAAACGCTAAAAATTTTTATAACTTTTATCAATGAGGCTCATCCTGAGGTAGATGCAATGATTAAAAAGGTACAAGAATTTGGGTCAAGCGTGGCCTACGAAAAAAAGAGGAAAGTTTATAAGCCATTTAACAAGCTGCCTTTCGGGCCTGGTGATTACAAGCTTCCAAAGTCATCGTTTCAGCAGATTAAAGAAAAAAGTACAAATATTCCCGTTGTTGCTCGAAAGAGCTTAGTAGATCAAGCACAAGTGTTGATGAATATCCTCAAAGAAATTGAAGAATTGGCCATAGCTATTGACAAGGAAACTGAATCGCTACGTTATCAAAAAGATACCTGTTCTGTGGTGTTTAATATGATGACCAGATACAATGCATTGTTTGAGGATTATGACTCCAAAAAAGAACAACTTTATAAAGATGTGCGCCGCATATTTGAAGCATTTAAGGACAAAGACCCTAAAAGCTCTTGGACGGTATCAGGAAAAGCACTCTTAACGCAAATTGATTTAAATCGGGAGGCCTTGTTTCAAGCCAAGGCATATTACCTTGGAGACACAGCCAGTCATCCCAATACTGAAAAACTAACCAAACAAGCACGCAAACTAATAACAGAAGAGTTTACCAACATGAAAGGTTTGGTAAAGTATGGACGCAGCCACGGCCTTTGTCCTTATACTCCTTACGAAGATATTCCAGAGAATGCGAGGTATTACGCTGAAGATTTGTTAAAAATAAAAACGCGTCCAGTCACCACTAATTATTTTTATTATCATCCTTATTACACCTATGTAAATATGTATAATATATCAGCTGAGTATTACAACAAATTTTGTGAGCTTGCAAAACAACCACTACTTCCTATGGTGTATCAACCCAATCGATTCTCATTAGACACTGTGACCAAAAAACAAGAGGTAATTGCCAAAGTGACAAAAGCTAAAGAAAGTACATTTGAACAAAAAACACCTCAGGTAAATTCCGAAATGTTGAATGTGGATACAAAAGAAAATGCACCGTTAACAACCAAACTCAATGATGTTAAGAATGCTGATGATGTTGTTAATAAAGTAACTAAGGAAATAATACATGATACCATATTTATAGAAACAAACAAGATTGACACACTTTTATTGCGAGAAGCCCAGAGCGGTAATTACACCTTAGAAGGTTATGCTAATAGTAATTTGGTATTACTTCTTGATGTATCTGGCTCAATGACTGACTCTTTAAAACTTCCATTGCTGAAAAAATCAATGGAGAAACTCTTAAAGGTAATGCGTAAAGAAGATAAAGTTTCGATTGTGATTTATGCTGGCGACGCCTCGGTAGCGTTAAAAGCGACCCCTGCTACAGAAAGTAAAAAAATAATTAAAATATTGGAATCGCTCAACAGCAGTGGCTACACTAACGCAATTGCGGGCATCAAACTTGCCTATCAAATGGCAGACAAAAGCTATATTCGTGCTGGAAACAATAGGATTATTTTAGCAACAGATGGAGAGTTTAAAATCAATAAAGGCATAGAAGAATTAATCTCGAAATATGCCGAACAGGATGTACAATTTAGCATTTTTAACTTTGGAAGTAAGGTACAAGCTTTTTCGCCTCTACTAAAGAAACTAGCTCAACTGGGCAAAGGCAACTACGAACACATCACGCCAACCAACTCGGATTTTAATCTTTTACGAGAAATAAAGGCAAAGAAAACACTATAAAAATCTTGTCAATTGTTAGTGATTTACATAAACTAACAAGCCAAAATACTAGTGTTATTAGTATTTTGGCTTGTAAATAAATAGTATTTTGTTAGCTAAAAGGTCTTAAACCTTAAGATTAATTGGAACTAGTGGAATCTATTATAGCATCAAGGTTCTCAATAGAGGGTGGATTTATCTCTTCTAATTTAGACTTAACTACTTCTAGTAATTTGGAACTACTGTTGGCTGGATCATCAAGGATGGTTTGTAATTCTTTTGTTTTCTCTTCAATTGTTTTTTTCCAAAGGGCTTTTTTAAATAATACTGCTACTTTTAGGTCCAATTGATCATCAGAAATATTTTCTAGTAAGTTTACAAAACCTTTTACCTTTTTCTCTCTTCCATATACTTCTCTAAATCCTGACTTATCTTCGGCAGAAACCGACACAATTTCTCCCTTTTTTACTTTGTCATTTGAAACAGACATAACATCAGGGTTTTTGTATAAGACTACATCATTTATTACCACTCCTACATATGCGTTTTTTACTATTAAATAATCATTAATCCAGCCACTTTTACCGTCTGGTCCTGTTACTTCTGTATAATTCTTTTTCTCTTCGGTGTTTTCTTCTGTTTCACCAGTCAACGTAAGCGTATTGCCAAATTGATAGCTTGACACCCATTTGCCTTCTTTTGAGTTGGGTTTATCTATGATTCCACCGTCCCATAAAAGTACCGCTTTGTTAGCATGGTCGGTTTTATTATCACTATTTGAAGAGTTTGGCTCATCCACATTATCACTGTTGGTGGTCTCTTTTTTTGAATTATCACTACCACAACTGAAAAATAGGGCTACAACAATAGGAAAAATTAAAAGTGTTTTCATTGATATGGTTTTTATTCAAATCTAATAAAATTATTAAATAACCTTAATAATATTTAAGAGATATTTAAATGTGGTTTAAAAATTTCCTTAAAAACCAATGAAGTTAAAATTTAACTCCTGTATACGTAAATGGAGTAATTAGTCGTAATTCTGCTTTTACAGTTTCTGATATTTCCAAAGTTTCTATAAAGTTCTTAATGGCCGCTTCGTCTATCTTGGTATTGGTTCGAGTTAATTCTTTTAAGGCTTCATAAGGCTTAGGAAAATTTTCTCTTCTTAAAACAGTTTGAATTGCTTCTGCTACCACCGCCCAATTATTGTCTAAGTCTGCATTAATGGCTGCAATGTTCAGCTCAAGTTTCTTAAGGCCTCTGATAAGTGAAACATACGCTAAATAACTATGTGCTATGGGCATACCTAAATTGCGTAATACCGTTGAGTCAGTCAAATCTCTTTGTAATCTTGACACAGGCAACTTGGCTGATAAAAATTCAAAAATTGCATTAGCAAACCCCAAATTACCTTCTGAATTTTCAAAATCTATTGGGTTTACCTTATGGGGCATGGCGGAAGAACCAATCTCTCCTTTGTTGATTTTTTGTTTAAAATAATCCATAGAAATGTATTGCCACACATCTCTGTCAAAATCAATTAATATGGTATTTATTCTTTTGATACAGTCAAACATTGCTGCTAAATTATCATAGTGCTCAATTTGAGTGGTATATTGACTTCTAGACAGTTTAAGAATATTATTGACAAAATTATTGGCAAACTGCACCCAATCTACTTGTGGATAGGCTACATGATGTGCATTAAAATTACCAGTTGCTCCACCAAACTTGGCAGAATACTCTATTTGACCAAGTTGAGCCACCTGTTTTTCAAGTCTTTCTACAAATACTTGAAATTCCTTGCCCAATTTGGTAGGAGATGCAGGTTGCCCATGCGTGCGTGCTAACATGGCCAAATCTTGCCATTCTACAGCATACGCCTTTATTGAAGTGATTACCTCTTGAAGTTTAGGCATAAAAAACTTCTCCATTGCGTCTTTTAACAATAGTGGTATTGACGTGTTATTGATGTCTTGAGAGGTAAGACCAAAATGAATAAATTCTGCAAAGTTGGACAATTCAAAATCTTCAAATTTGCTCTTTAAATAATATTCCACGGCCTTCATGTCGTGGTTAGTTTCGTGTTCTATTTCCTTAATTTTAAGGGCTTCAAAGTCGTCAAACTTAAGGTAGGCTTCTCTAAGTACTGGATAATTGCTCTTATCAAATGAAACTAATTGAGGTAGAGGCAACTCACATAAAGCAATAAAATACTCTACTTCTACCATTACTCTATATTTCATCAGACCAAATTCTGAAAAATTGTGTGCCATAGGCTCAACAAGTTTTCTATATCTGCCATCTATAGGCGAAATGGCTGTTAGACTATTTAATTCCATATAATTCAAGAATATTATTAATTTTTAGAGCGCAAAAGTAAATTAAACCTTTTTCGTAACAAAACATTACGTAAACGATTTAAAATAGTCTTAAAAATTAGCAAAAATTAACCCTTAAACTTTTATTTCGAATGTATTTATGATTTACCTCTTACTTGGTTAAGTAAGTTGTTTAAATTGCGCATAAGCCGCTCACTTTCATCGGTGCTATCTACTTCTGGGAGTCTTCCTGTAATTTCCTTTTGTATCAGATCTTCTACGCTTTTGTTGAGCTGCACTAGTGGTCGTGCTATGGTATTGGCAAGCAAGTTGGATACCAACAAAGAAATACCTAAAAACACGATGAGCATTGCCCCGTAAATCCAATATAACTTAGCAGTACCATCCAATTTAACTATCGCTGCCTCGTAAGACAATGAGCTAGTTAACTCCTCTATCAACTCTATGTTTGTCCTAAACCTACTGATTAAGCCATAGGGGTTGTTGAAGCCAATTTTTTTATCATATTCAGCTATTGAATTAAAACAAGTGTAATATTTGGTAAGTAGTTGAATTACTTCATTCTTTTTACTACTATTAAGTTGGTTATTTGTATTTATTTTAGCAATCAAACCTTGGGTATAAGATTGTAATTTTTCAAGATAATGAATGTCTTTTCTTAACATATAATCCTTTTCATAACGTCTTAAGGTAAGAAGTTGGGTATTATCTATCAATTTATTATCCTCTATTTGATGAATGTACCGCCGCATTTCTCCTTCAAGACCATAATCTTTAAAGCCCTTTTTAGATACTGCAAATACAATGTCAGCCCATAAAACTCTATACTCTTCCACATATTTCTTTAAATCCGACAAATTTTTCGAATTCACATAATCGTTATTCTTGTTGAGTCTAATAATTTCATCCAATTCCTCCAATATTTCTTTATTCACCTTATCTTGGTTAGTTAAAAAAACACTGTTTTTGGTTTCAAAAAATTGAGGGTTGATGGTTTCAAACATTAAGAAGTTTTGACCAATTGATAAAGACTTGTAGGTGTTGGTGTGCACATTATGCGCTAAGTCTTGGATAGTTTCTAATCTCGCTTTTTTATAAAATACATAAATGGTGTATGCAGCTATAGTACCTGCTAAAAGTACTATTAAGAACATTCCTGCCAGAATTTTCCCTTTAAAAGTTTTAAATTGAGCAAAAACCATAATAAATTAGTTAAGGTAATGTAAAGTATTGTCGTAAACATAAAGAAAGTTGACAATTTAAACTACTTTATTGAAATAGATTTTATATTTGATTGTTTAAAAATTTTAATTGAAAAGCTATAAAAATATAATGAGTGAAACTATTAATGTTCCGTTGTTGTCTGCCATATGTGAAATACCCGGCGCCCCAGGTCACGAGAAAAGAATTAGAGACTTTGTACTGGACATTATTAAGCCATATATTGATGATTATCAGATAGACAATGTAGGTAATTTGATAGTGATTAAAAGAGCTAAAACTAATATTTTGGGTAAGAAAGTGATGGTAGCAGCTCACTTAGATGAAATTGGTTTTATAGTTACCGGTATAGATGATAAAGGTTTTGTTCGATTTCATACCCTAGGTGGTTTTGACCCAAAAACGCTTACTGCACAACGGGTAATTATACATGGGCAGGAGGAAATTATTGGAGTAATGGGGAGTAAACCTATTCATGTCATGTCTGTTGAAGAACGAAATGCCGTACCTAAAATCGGTGATTATTTTATAGACACTGGATATAGCAAGGAGGAATTAATAAAAAAAATACAAATTGGCGATGTAATCACCCGAGAAAGAAGCTTGATAGAAATGGGGAATTGCGTCAATTGCAAATCGATTGATAACCGCGTATCGGTATTTATCCTAGTAGAGACATTAAAATTACTCACTGACTTTCCTTATGATATTTACGCAACGTTTACAGTGCAGGAAGAAATGGGAGGAAGAGGAGCAGTAGTTGCGTCACATGCCATTAATCCTGACTTTGGTATAGCTCTTGATACTACAATTGCGTATGACGTGCCAGGTGCTAAAGAAAATGAGATGGTTACCAAATTAGGGGCTGGGGCAGCCATCAAAATAATGGACTCCTCTGTAATATCTGATACGAGAATGGTGGCCTATTTAAAACAACTGGCACAAAAAAATGAGATTAATTGGCAAACCGAAATATTAACTGGTGGCAATACCGACACCGCAGCCTTACAACGCAATGGTAAAATGGGCTCTATTGCTGGTGCAATTTCTATACCCACGAGGCATATTCATCAAGTAATAGAAATGGCTGACAAAGGGGATATTCAAAACTGTATTATGTTATTAAAAGTAGCTTTGGAGAGCTTGGATCAATTTGATTGGTCTCACTAGTTCTTATATAATTCTATCGCCAAGGTTAAAGTTAACTATTTATCGATTGAATTATATAAAACAACAAAGGCACGATATATAAAATACATCGTGCCTTTATTGTTATCTTGTTACCTTATTTACAATCAGCTACTTGTTTTATTACAGCATCTGCATTTTTATCTGAAGGATCAATTTCTAGCACCTTTCTCCAGTTGGCCTCTGCTTGCACTTTATCTTTAGCAAAATTGCAATAGTACGATCCAATATACATATATATCTCTTTGGTTTCTTTCTTATTACGTTTGTCTTCCGCCAGCTGACCTGCTATTTCTAGATATTTATCACAATAAGGTTTAATGCTGCCCTTTTTGTAATCAGGATCAAGTTGAACAGTGGTTCTTGCTTTCCAAAAATAACCATTGGTAATGTTTGGTTTGTATGTAATGGTTCTTTCAAAAGCATTGTCTGCTTTTACATAATCTTTATCAAAATAATATGATTTGCCTAAATTAAGATACTCCTGTATCGTGCCTTTGTTAGAAGCAATAATTTTCTCAAACCATTCTGCTGACTTTTTATACTTTTTAGCGCTAAAATATAAGGTAGCTATGTAATTATTTAATTCAGACATGGCAGTATCAATGGTCACAGCTTTGCTAATATTGTCTACTGCTTCAGTGGTATCTTTTCCAGTAGCTATTTGAGATTTGCCCAAATATTCATAATCAGAAGCTATGATTTTATCAGGTGTAGCCTTTTTGAAATAAGTTTGAATGGCATCAAGCGCTTTCACATATTCATTCTTTTTGTAATAAGAATAACCCAACAATCTATAGATAAGAACATTGTTCGGGTTTTTAGCTTGGAGTTCTTCAAGATATTTGATAGCAGTTGTATAGTCCTCTGACTTGAAAATAAATTTGGCATATCTAAATTTGGTATCAAAGTTATCGTCTGACATGTCAATATACTTTTTATAATCTTCCAATCCCTTCGAGAGTTGTTTGGCCATAAAATAAAGCTCGGCACGTTGGCGATACGCTGGTGAGTAAGTAGGATCTAAAGCGATACCGTCTGTATATAATTTTAGTGCCTCGTTGTAGCTTTTGGTTCTTATGTATAAATTACCTTTGCAAATGTAGGCCTTCACCGACTTAGGATTCACCTTAAGTGCCTCATTATAGTTTGATACTGCGTTATTTCCATCATTTTTTGCAAGATATGCGTCTCCTTTTACTAGGTAATAATCTGCATTATCTCTTTTATAGGTCAAAGCTCTATCTATTAATGCAATAACCTTATTTGGGTTTTTAAATTCGCTACCCAAAATGATGTCAGCAATTTTATAATATATCTTGGCATCACGTTTGCGAATGGCAATTGCTTGATCAAAATTTTTATTGGCCTCCACTGTATCCTTTTTTATCCATTGTATGGCTCCAAGACCAGCATAGTTAAGACCATTTTTTGCATCAACACTTATCCCTTTGTCAAACATAGCTTTGGCAGAATCTAATTCACCTATGGTCAAGTAAAATTCTCCCAGGTAATAGATATTCTCCGAAGTTGGTGCTGAGGCGATAAGAGAAGTAAATACGCGTCTTGCATTGCCAAATTGTTCAAGCTCCATATACTTAACACCTTGCTCGATACTGTTTTGTGCTATAACACTTGTGGAAGTTAAAAGCACTAAAAATATTAAAATCTTTTTCATTTTATGATTATATTTAAAAACGCAATTTAATATAAATATCCTATCTACTCTGTAAAATATGAATTATATTTTATGACTTTTAGACTAAAGCAATTACCGTGCCTTGGTATTATCAATTGCTATTTTTGAGGTTATTCAATAACAAAATATCGGTCTACTTCATTGATTCGTCAAGCAATTGACTTTTTATGATGTTCGTACTATTTATATTTCATTCTAATTTCTCGCAAGAATCTGTCTATTGGTTCGATTCACATTTTGATAAAGTAGTTAAAATTATTCGTTAAAAATGGTGAAATTGCGTTCTATATAATTAACTAACATTTATCACTTGTGAAGGTTTGGCAGTTCATTAAAAAAACGCTACTATATACATTACTTTTCTCCTTAATTTCAGTATTTGGTTTAGCAGGTTTTGCCTATTTATACAAAGACAAAATTATTCAACTATTTATAGGGGAGCTTAACAAATATATCAACACCCCAGTTGAATTAAAAAAAATAGACCTAAATATATGGGGGAAATTTCCCCAAACCAGTTTAGTGCTTGAAGAGGTGGTAGTAAAAGGTTCTCTAGCCAATGATTCGGCCACGTTCCTAAAGGCAAAGTACTTATATTTAACTTTTAACGTTTGGGAGGCCATTAATCAACAATATAAAATACATAAAATATATATTGAAGATGCTCAAATTCATTTGGTTATAGATGAGAAAGGTAACTCAAATTACGAAGTTTATAAAAACGATTCTACCAATCAACAATCAGGCACCAACAACAAATCAAGCATTTTTGATTTAGAGAAGATACTTTTAAAAAATGTAGGTTTCAGATTTGAAAACAGAGCTAAAAATCATGATTATAATACCCAAATCCATCAAGCAAATGGCAAGTTTTCTTATCACGATGAGGTGATGAAGGTAAAACTTACAACTGAAATTACCTCCAACTACTTGTCGCTGGAAGGGTCTAAATTCTTACAAAACAAAAAATTGGTTTTTGAAAGCGAACTCGAACATGAATTGATCAAACAACAATTTATTATCAAACCATCTGAAATAAGATTAAATGAATCTTTGTTTGAGGTTAAAGGCAATATTGGCACTGGTGATAATGCTCGTATTAACTTATCTGTAAAGGGTAAAAACACTACTATCAAGACTTTGCTTTCGTTGATGCCAGAAAAAATATATAACCAACTAGCGATTTACAAAACCAAAGGAGATTTGTATTTCAATGCTATCATTGAAGGTAAAATTTCGGCTAAGGTCTCTCCACAAATTTTGGTAGAATTCGGATGTAAAAATTCTTCTGTTTTTCATCCTGATACCAAATTGTCCCTCAATGAATTAAGCTTTAATGGCCTATATAATAATGGAGCCAATGCGCCCGACCATCAAGCTACCTTGGCCATTCGTGATGTGGTAGGTACATTAAACAACCAGCTCTTTAAGGGTAGTTTTATATTAAACAATTTCTCCAATCCCTTTATTCAAGCAGAACTCACTACTAAACAAAAAGTTAATGATATATTGGCGTTCTACCCAGTGGAAGCTATTACCAAAGCCGATGGAGATATTGAAGTTGACCTATCCTTTGCGGGCAAGACCAAAGATTTAACCCAAAAAAACGCACATGATAAAATTAGGGTAAGTGGAAGTACAAGTTTAAATGTTCCTTTTCTTAAATTAAAGAATTATAACTTACCCATTACTGACCTAAAATTAAAGAGCCATTTTAACAATCAGGAGCTGGCTATTGATGAATTTACTTCTAAAATTGGCCAATCTGACCTGTGGCTGAAAGGGGTGATTTTAAAAGTGATTCCCTACCTCATGTACAACAATCAAATACTGGAGTTAGATGCATCATTTAAATCAAATGCATTACAACTAAATGAACTTTTGGCGGCTTTGCCCACCAATGAAAAAAGCAAGAAAGATACTATAAACCCTCCATTAACTTGGCCCAGTAATATCCAAATAAATTTGACTTGTCAAGCCAATAAACTAGAATTCAAAAAGTTTAAACTAAAAAACGCTGCGCTTACCTTCTCGGCTAATGATAATAATATGTCGGTAAAAGGTTTACAAACTAGTCTGGCAGGTGGTAATATAAAATTGGATGCTACCATTTCAAAAACTCGAAACAATAAGTACTACCTTGAGTCAGCTTTAGGACTGCAAAATGTTCATATCGACACCAGCTTATATCTATTTGATAATTTTGGACAACAATTTATAACTGAAAAAAATCTAGAAGGACAACTTACCACTCAGGTTAGTTTTTACAGTAGTTTAAACCAAAAATTTGAAATAGAGCCGCAAACAATTTTTTGTAACGCTGAAATATCCATTAAAAATGGTAGACTTAAAAATTTTGAGCCGCTAAAACAGCTGTCGAGAGTGATAGATGAAAAGACCTTGGAGGATGTTAAATTTCAAGAACTAAAAAACACCATACACATCGAGAATAGCACAATTTATTTTCCAGAAATGGAAATAAAATCCAATTTAAATTCGATTTCCGTACTAGGGACGCACACATTTGAAGGGCAAATGGATTATAAACTAAAAGTATCTTTAAAAAACCGTAATAAACGTGATAAAGACGAAGAATTTGGAATAATTAAGGATGACAAAACAGGCAATACCCAATTGTTTCTTTCACTTAAAGGTACCTCGGACAACATAAAAATTAGTTTAGATAAACAAGCTACCAAAAATAAGCTAAAAGAATCTTGGAAAAAGGAAAAAGAAGAATTTAAAACGTTGTTAAAAAAAGAACCGCCCGTAGAAGATAAAGTTATAGAGCTCAATCATGAAGAATTGATAGAAATGGAATAATTCATGATGCTTTATACCACCACGTACTTTAAAAACTGTACTATTTTCTAATCTTTTGTGCTAAATTGCAACTTTATAAAATTCGTTCAAGCAAAATTTTAATACAATGCCAGGAGTAGAGTTATTTGGAGCCGAAGAGCGCAAAGAAGTTAACGATGTAATGGAAACGGGAATTCTTTTCCGCTACAATCATGACAAAGAACGTGCTGGAATATGGAAGGCCAAAACACTAGAAAAAGAAATAGCTGAATATGTTGGTACAAAATATTGTCATTTTGTGTCGAGCGGCACCACAGCAGTACAAACGGCTATGGCTGCTTGTGGCATTGGGTATGGAGACGAAGTTATCGTACCACCATACACGTACATTGCTACTATAGAAGGTGTTATGTTTTCAGGCGCAATACCTGTATTTGCAGATGTAGATGAAACAATTTGCCTCTCACCTGCTAGTATTAGAAAGGCCATTACCCCAAAAACTAGGGCGATTGCGTTGGTACACATGTGTGGTGCCATTGGCCATATTGAGGAAATTATTGAAATATGTAAAGAGCATAATTTGATATTGTTAGAAGATGCTGCGCAAGCACTTGGCGCAACACATAAAGGTAAATATGCAGGCACTTTTGGCCAAATTGGATGTTATTCGTTTGATTTTTTTAAGATTGTAACGGCAGGTGAAGGCGGAGCTATAGTAACTAACGACGAGCAGTTGTATAAAAATGCGGATTCTTTTAGTGACCACGGCCACGACCATATCGGCGCTTTGCGTGGGATGGAAAACCATCCTCATATCGGACTTAACTTTAGAACTAGCGAATTACATGCAGCTGTAGGATTGGCGCAATTTAGAAAAATACAGCAAATTTTAGATTTACAACGAATTAATCAGAAAAAGCTAAAAGCAGTAGTTGAGAAATTTCCTCAAATTACATTCAGGTACATTCCTGACGAGGCTGGTGATTCTTGCACTTTCTTGTGTTTCTTTGGGCCGGATGAAGCTACTACGCGCAAAATTGTAAAGGCTTTTGCAGAAAATGGAATTGATGGTATTCAATATTGGTACGACAATATGTATCATTACATTCGCAATTGGGGGCATATCAAGAGTTTGGCATCTGTAACCAAGCTTCCGCTACATGTACTAGACCAACCCCAAGATTATGCCACCTTGCAACTGCCTGATTCTGATAAAGTAATAAGTAGATTGATTTCTATGTTGGTAAAAGTAGGCTGGTCAGAGGCTCAATTAGAAGAGAGATTACAAAAGATTGAGTCAGCCTTACAGTCGGTATTTGAAAAAGTAGAAGCTTAGATTGTGTTTTTTCAATAAATTATTCATTTCATTTCTTTGTATACCAAAATTGAATAATATTACTGTGGTATAGTTCAAGATTCGAAAAGGTCACAAATTTGGGAGGTTACTACTGTGGCCTCCCAAACTCTTTTTTAGGGAAACTTAGTTATTGTTGCATTTATTGGTAACGCCAATTATAAATCACAGGCTATTTTTTTGGTACACCTATTTTATTTATTGACTATTTACCATTTGTCATTGCTTATGTAACAGCCGTTCTGCTTTACAAAAAAACAAATCGACCTAAATATTCCCAAAATTAGCCTATATACTTTCTTTCTATATCCTACGGTGTAGGTTTCTACTTTCTTTCTACTTCCTTTCTACTAGGTCTCTATAAAGTCCATAATTGACAATGGATAATTGAGAATGGTAAATTGATAATTGATAAAAATTCAATCTTCAGGCTACTTTTTTTTTCAGTGGGCAAATGGATTGCACTCTGAGCACTTATGTTTGCAAAAGAAATCCAATTATCCTTGAGGGGAAAGGATTGCGAAAACGTAAGAATCAAGACATAAACCAATGAAATACAAGGACTTTCCTAAATTACTCCGCTCCCCATTGCTTAATTACGGCTTGAGTGGCAAGTTTG
>JAIYAU010000026.1 GCA_027488865.1 Cytophagaceae bacterium | reverse complement strand
CCTTTTTTCTCTTGGCAGTACCGAAGGCTGTCAAGCACAATATCTACATATTCTTTCCGTGTGAATACATCGACCCACTCGACCACAGCAAAAGTGATGAAATGGATAGCATGTTGATCTCTAATCTGGTAACCTCCTGTTGGCATGAGGTAAATTTAGGGAATTGTCGGTGAAATGGAAAAACTATTGGCAGGAATCCGAGTCGGAGACTCTACAGTCATTGTATAATCCGTAGACACCCTTCGGAAGTCTACGGATAGGGGGTGATTGATGGTAAAAACAAAATGTCGGAGTTTAATAAGGTGAGAAACAAACTAATTTATAGTGTGTCCCCAATGCGTTTAGACTAAGGACAGAGACGGTAAGGAGAATTACCCTCAATTTTCCGATTTCATTTTCCTTAATCTCATTTTGATTATATCAAAGATTAGAACTACTATTAAAAGATAGTATAAAGGGGTTACTATTACTGTACCAAAGTTTTGATGAAACCCTTCTCCGATCAAAACAATTCCTGTCAATATTATCAACCATGGCACCAACGTTCTTATTAATGGATTTTTATTTATCAAATTTCCAAATATGCTTGCAAAAACTAACTTATATAGCACTGAAATCATGATAACCATAATCATGATTACTTTATTATTTGTCAAACCGAAAAGCATGAGCATGGAATCATGAGAAAAAATTAGATCAACAATGACTATTTGAGCGATTATGGATAAATAATTTAGCTTAGCTGCTAAATTTTCGTTCTCTCTTTTTTTATTTTCCGTCTGTTTATATATTTCAATTACTCCCTTATAAATAAAAAATATACCTAATGATATCAATATCAAATCTTTAATAGTAATAATTTGAACAAAAGGTGCCATTATTGGAGTATTAAGTTTGATGTACGAGCCCACCATGAATAATAACGAAATTCTTAAAATCATTACGAAAGAAAGGCTAAGTAAGAGTACTTTTTTCCTTTCGGCTTTAGTGAGATTGGCTACAAGAATTGAAATAAGAACAATATTATCAATTCCCAATAAAGTTTCTTTCCACATAAGTTGGAATAGAATGAAGAAATGACTTAATGAAAACATATTAAACTTTGTTTAAAATTAAAAGTGAAACTATCTTGACCTCCCTTTCCATAGACATCCGAAGGGTCTCTACGGATTATACCATGACTCCCTCGCACCTCATCCACCCCCCACCCCCGTGGCAGGTGTCCTCACCTGACACTTCCTTACTTTATCTGTACTGGTCTACCTGATACATATTTTGTAAATTTAATATTTATTCATATTTCATTACTAGATTTTATTCCTTAATTAAATTATTTTTAAGCCAATCATATTAAGTATTTGTAAACTTTAGACTAGGAAAAAAGTGTCAGGTGAAGACACCTGCCACGGGGGGGAAATTTCATCGTGCCAAGAGATTGCAAGCTAGGGCTAGGCTCAACCTATTGCTTTTGCAAAACCGTCTTGTAAATTCAACCAATACTTATTGAAAATCGCAAAAGCAACACCTGCCTTAATTGTACTTTTCCAATATATCTTCACGATTATGGCAGTTTTCATCTTCCAAGCATCTTCCGAGAATCTTCCAAGAGTCTTCCAAGCATGTTATAATTGGATATTTCCAAGGGCTCTAACATTAACTATTAAGAATAACAGTTTTGCTCGTGCAAGACTAGCCAACTTTCCACCATCTTTGAATGGCAGTATCCCACTACCAAAATCTACAGCCAAACTTGTTTTGCTGCAAACATCCTACAGCACATACTTGCCCCTTAAAATTTATTATCTCCAAAAAGTGATTACCTTTTAGTAAAGTATGGAATAAAAGAATACTTTATCTATTTTTGCAGTCTGCAACAACAAACAACACTTCAGTAATAAACCCACCTTGCTAGTAAAGCGTGGGAGTCTAATTATTTACTCGAAGATATTTATCTGTATACCATCTTTATGATTAGTACTATTAAAAAGGCTAGACGGGCCGCTGCCTGCCTAGTAGTTGGCCTTGTTGTAGGCTCCAGTTCAGTTATGTATGGCCAAGGTCAAGCAAGAAATTGGTATTTTGGTGTAAACATGGGCTTGAATTTTACCTCATCTCCACCCACCTTATTGACAGGCGGAATCAAGTTTAGTGATCCCAACTATACTAACATTGGTGGTTACAATGTTGAGTCATCTACCACCGTTTCTGACGCCGATGGGAATTACCTATTCAGTACTAATGGCAAATACATATTTGATGGTGGGCTGGCACGTCAATCAACCTTGCTTTCTACTACCTCAGATGCGGCTCAGGGCAATCTAGTGATGCCAGTACCCGGTACAACCGACAAATATTATGTTGTAACAGTTGATGCGATCACTACCGCTTGTAATAGTTTTGCGGATGGTGGCAACAGCAATGGTGCCAGATACAGAACGTTTACAATATCTGGAACTGGCGCAGGAAACATAACTAATATATCATCAGAGACAACAATAAATACGAATTCAACCGAGGCGCAAGTAGCTGTGCCTAAGACAGATGGCAGTGGCGACTATTGGTGGATTATGCACGAAAGGGGCAGCAATAACTTTAAGGTTTACAGTGTTACAGCTACTGGTTTTACACTTTCAAACACGTATGCCCTTGGACCAAATTTTACAAGCTGCGATTATACTGCTGTTTTAAAATCCAACAACTGTTATACCAAGATTGCTTTAGCTTTTGGCGGCCAAGTTACCCTGTTTGACTTTGCAAATGGAGTTATGAGTAATGCTTTACCAATAACCGTTCCCGGAGCTTATGGTATAGAATTTTCACCTAATGGGAATTATCTTTTTGCATTTCAAAACGAGGTCGCTACTCCCAAATTATTTCAATACAACATTTCGACAGCCTATCCAACTAATTCAGGTACTTCTGGAGCTGCAATACTTGCAACCCAACGAGATTTAGGGGGTGAATATAATGCTGCAAATAGCAAAACAGGCCATTTGCAATTAGGGCCAGACGGCCTCATCTATGTGGCACAAATGGTGGGTAACGGTGTGTCTAACAGTAGCTATCCACATACCATTGGCGCGATCACCAATCCAGACGTTTACCCTGCAACCTTTGATAATGACTATATCACTTTCAATGACAACGCATCAACAATTGCTCAACAAAGGGCTGTAACAATGGGACTCCCTACATTCCTAAAATCATTTGTATCCAGTATTGTTAGCCTAGATATAGATGGGGTGGATGCATCTTCCAGCTTGGTATGTGATGGGGATAACGTTACCCTTAAAATCAATTTGGACAATAGTCCTGTCTCAACCATTTCGTGGGAGTTTTTCAACCCAGGAAATGCAACCGCTACTCCGAACGCAACAGCAACTGGCAACAATATATCAAAGCAATTTAATGGTGTAGGAAAGCATAAAATAATTGCCACTTTAAACGATAACTGTAATAGACCCATAACATCCACTTTATTCATTGATGTGAACGCAAAAATTATCCCAGCCTTCACTCTTCCAGCAACGGTGTGCGCTAGCGGAACTTTAATCACAGGAACAGCAGGCACCAATGGAACACCAGCCAACTATGTTTGGTACAATACAGATCAAACGACAGTATTGGGAACAGGATCTACCTATAACTATGTGGGTACGCTACCTAAAACCCTTTATGTTGCAGATGGGACTCCCTCAAAAGGCCCATATATAGTCGGGCCAAGCTCGGCACAGTTAAACGGAAACTATGGTGCAAATAACTCAACATTTGATGTTTATTCAGCTTTAGTTTTAGAATCTGTAGATATAAACCAGTTTGATAACGGCGGTGGCTGTGTTAAAACCGTAACCGCTTCAATATTTAAGGCTGGCGTCTTAGTCACGGGCTTGACAAAAACATTTAATCTTACTACTTGTGGTGCACAAACATTGTCATTAAATTTCCCGATTCCAGCAGGTACAAACTATGAATTGCGCTTTACAGGCACTTCATTTCTTAATGATTACCAAGGGGCTGTACCAAATGCAACACAAAGTGGGATTATTAAAATCAATGGTGTTGGTGGAAATGCTGGACGTGGCGCAAATTGGAAAGTTTATGTTCCTAAGCCCTGTGTCACTAAGACAAAAATAGATTTGGTGGATAACTGCTGCACCCCAGCCACCATCACTACCCAGCCTGCTGCTCAAATCAGCTGTACCAATACCAGCAGAAACATGAGTGTAGATGCTAACACCGCATCAGGCACTTTGAGCTATCAATGGTATGAGGGCAGCTCTAGCAATACCGCCACTGGTACTTGGACGCCTTTGACAAACACTGGCGTTTACTCTGGTGCAACTTCCAATCAACTTACTTTCACCAATCCTGTCGCTGGCCTTAATGGAAAGTATTATTATGTTGAAATAAAAGTGAATGGCACTTGTCCAATCAATTCTTCTGCGGTATTATTAACAGTGAATACCGCACCCACTGTTGTGTTTAACCCTATCTCGCAATCAATATGCTCAGGAGACCCTTCCTCCATTGGGCTTTCCTCTACACCCACAGGGGCTACTTTTTCTTGGACAGCCCCCTCAGTGACCGTGGTAACAGGAGGATCTGCAAGTACAGGTAGCCCTACATCCATTGCACAAATATTGACTAATACGGGAACTGCAAACTCAACAGCAGTCTACAACGTAACCGCTGCATTAAATGGCTGTTTCGGTACGGGTAGCGTTACCATTACTGTAAAACCCGCACCAACGGTTGTTTTTAATCCAACTTCACAATTGATTTGCTCTGGAGATGCCACCAATATTGGAATCAGTTCAAATCTCACAGGAGCAACCTTCTCTTGGCCTGCACCGATTCAGCCGAATGTATCAGGAGGCACAGCAAGTACAGGAAACCCAACGACAATCACTCAAACATTGACAAATACGGGAATAATAAATCAAACGGCAACGTATAACGTAACGGCCTCCTTAAATGGCTGTTCTAGGTCAGGAAGTGTAGTTGTTACTGTAAAACCTAGACCAACGGTGTCATTTGGCACAAATCTACCGATCTGCTCGGGAAGCACTAGCGCTGTCACTTTGAATAGTAATATTATCGGAGCTACCTTTGCTTGGTCTGCACCTACGATGACAAACGTATCAGGCGGCACTGCAAGTACAGGAAGCCCTACCAGCATTAACCAGACACTGCTTACAAGCACCTCTGCCGACGGAACAGCACAGTATGCTGTTTCAGCAACAGTAAATGGTTGCACAGGTGCGTCGAACAGTGTTATCATAACTGTGAAAGCCAGACCTACTGTTAACCCCACGTCCCAATCGATCTGCTCAGGAGCTAACACCTCTATTGCATTAAGTTCCACTCCAGCAGGAGCTACCTTTTCTTGGCCTGACCCTAACCGAAATGGTGGGGTAACAGGAGGTTCAACAGGTTCAAGCCCTAACATCATCAATCAAACCTTATCGACGGGAGCTACACCAGGCACGGCAGTTTACAGCGTCACCGCCACATTGGGTACTTGTGCAGGTACTGCGCAGGATATAACGGTAACGGTAAATCCAAAACCAACAGTGAATCCATTAAGTCCAGCGGCAATCTGTTCTGGTAGCAATACCGCCATCAACTTAAGTTCCCCTACTGCTGGCGTTACCTTTAATTGGACGATTGGCACCATTTCTCCTGCGGGAAGCATCTCAGGTGCAACAGCAGGTGGTGGAACAACCAATATTGTTCAAACACTAAACAATTCTTCTGCGGTGGGCAATCTGGATTACAAAGTGACCGCTACATTCGGTACATGCACAGGCCAAGAGCAAATCATCACTCAAGTAGTAAATCCAGGAATTAGCTTTACCACGCAGCCAGCGGCGAATACTACCTATTGCGAAGGGGAAAACCTGAGTTTGTCAGTTACAGCTACTGGTGTACCAACTTTGAACTACCAATGGAAATTGAATGGTAACAATGTAGGTACAGTAAGTACAGTATCAACCTATACCAAGAACGGCGTTACCAGTGCTGATGCTGGCACCTACACCGTTGTGGTGACTTCTAGTGGTGCCACAGGTTCATGTGCTAGCGCTACCTCCAACAACGCTGTAGTAACGGTGAATGCTACCCCAATTTTAAGCCCATTAGCCCCGACACAATCGATTTGTTCTGGCACTACTATGGCTACAGTTACACCTATTGTCTCAACTGGTACTTTTTCTTGGACCTCTCTTGCCAACGGTGTCACTGGTAATACACTATCAGGTTCAGGTGCCATTAGCGATTTATTATCACTTTCTGGCAGCAATGCTGGTACTGTAACGTATACCATAAGTTCTCAAAATGGATTTTCCTCAACAGGTTCTGTTTGTGCAGGCAATACGCGTACCCATACAGTAACTGTGAACCCTGCAACACAAATCACCGTACAGCCAGCGGCAAGCACTACCCATTGCCAAGGGGAAAACCTAAGTTTGTCAGTAACCGCTACTGGTGCCCCTGCTTTAACCTACCAATGGAAGCGTAATGGCGCCAATGTAGGCACAGAAGGTACAGTATCAACCTATACTAAGAGCGGGGTTACCAGTGCAGACGATGCTGGTACATACACCGTAGTGGTGGCTTCTAGTGGTGCTACAGGTGCATGTGCCAGTGCCACTTCCAAAGATGCAGTGGTGGTGGTAAATGATATCCCCGTATTGACAACTAGTCCAACAGATATTTCACAAACCATTTGCTCAGGCTCTCCAATGACCACTGTTACCCCTTCTGTAACCGTGGGTTCTTATACCTGGACTTCCTCAGCAAGTAGTGGTGATGTTACCGGCAATACAGGCTCAGGCACTGGTGCTATTAGTGATGTGCTTTCTTATGCAGGCAGCAGTACTGGAATAGTGACTTACAACATAATTTCTCAAAATGGTGCTTCTTCTGTCACAAGTTCTACTTGTTTCGGCAATACCATTACCCATACAGTAAACATTAATCCTGCCACAGAAATAACCGCCCAACCTATAGGCGCAGCTAAATGTTTGGGTGAGGAGATCACCCTTACGGCCGATGCATCTGGTGCAGCGCCACTTACTTATAAGTGGTTAAAAAATGGACTGGACATGGTACCTGCACAAACAGGCAAAACGTTAACTTTGAGTAATCTACAGGCATCAGATGCCGCGGATTATACTTTTGAGGCGTTTAGCGCTAGTACTCCCGCTGCTTGCCAAACCAAGAGATCCAATATAGCCGCGTTAAAAGTAAATGGGGTTTTATCTTTGGCTGGTATCCCAGGCGATCAGGCTACTTGCGCTGGTGGTACTGTTTCTTTTAGTGTCCAATCAGCCACAGGTACTGGCTCTGGTGCTGGCTTGTCTTATGAATGGTTTAAAAATGGGATAACGACAGGTGTTACTACCTCCACATATCCTCTTTCAAGCATTACCTCATCTCAAAATGGTGAAACTTATTTCGTAAAAATCAAGGATGACGGTAATTGTGAACAATCTTCAAGAACGGCCACCCTTACGGTAAATAATGTTACCACCATCAATAGCTTTACTACCAATAAAACGATTCATTGTTTTGGTGATGTTTTGCAATTTGAAGCAAATGTGGGTGGAACATCACCTTATACTTACAAATTATTTAAGGGAGCGAATCTAATTAACCAACAGGATAACATTGCTAGTGCTAATTATTCATTCCAAGCCTCGCCATCTTTATTGTCAACAGATGCAGGAACATATCAACTGGATGTGACAAGTGGATGTGGCAATGCCTCCCCTTTACAAACAAACGTTAAAGTAGCTCAAACAGTCATTAACACTCAGCCTGTTGTTTCAGAAACAATATGTGAAGGGACTACAGCAAGTCTGTTTGTTACAGCAACTACTTTAGAAACAACACGTTACCAATGGCAGGCAGATCTGGGTACGGGTAACTTTGTGGACATACCAGGTGCTATCAACAGCACTTATACCACAACAACGGCAACAACCGCCTCAAATGGATACAAATACCAAGTAAAAGTGAGTGATAATGGTTCTTGTGGCCAAACGAGTACAGTCGCCACTGTAAGCGTAAAGGGTCAAACAAAAACCACTTCAAATCCTGTAGGAGCTACACTTTGTGAGGATTCGCCTATATCGTTATCTGTAACGGCTACTGGAGATGGACCACTTTCCTACCAATGGAAACAAAACGGTAATCCAGTAGGCACCAACAGTGCGACCTATACCAAAAACCTAAGCATAGCAAGTGATGCAGGAAGCTATACCGTAGAAGTAACTGGAAGCAGCGTATGTCCAAAAGCCATTTCAACGCCTGTTTCTGTTGTGGTTACACCTAAAGCCGTGTTGAAAACAATCACCTCAGGCGCTGATATTTGTGAAGGCAGTTTTGCTACGCTGAAAGTTCTTAATTCTCAAACGGGAATTAATTATCAACCATTTAACGGAAGCGCTGCTGTTGGTGGTATCAAAACGGGAGATGGCAATGATTTGGATCTTTCAGTTTCTGGCCTTTCTGCTGGAGCTAATTCAATCACTGTTAAGGCCGGCTGTAATAACCTGTCAATGGCACCTGTGACTTTCAATGTGGTAGGGTCGCCGTTATTGACTTACAATAGTCCAACTGTTTGCCAAAATAGCAACCAAACATTTACAGCTAATGCCTTAGGGGCTACTTCCTATATATGGAAAGTAAATGGCACAACTCAGCCTACTACCACGTCGCAATTGGTGTACGGCTTTCCAGACTTTGCCACTACCACGATTTCAGTAACAGCGTCAAGAGGGGTATTAACCTGTCCTACTACAGCCTCTGCTATTATTACTGTAAAAAAAGATTATGTGCCAAACGAAGCAATCATTGCTACACCTGCTGGAGCTGTATGTGAAGGGTCAGAGGTGGTTTACTCTATCGAAAACAGAAACGCTGACAGCCTAGACATTTGGACCTATCCAAGCAGTGCCATTCTTTTATCTGCAAGCAGTGACAGCAGCTCGATCAGGCTAAAAGTAGGCGCTACAGGAGGCGATGTTAGGGTAAATGCTGTCCACAGTTGCGAAGCAGCGCCGATCCCACTTGCTCCTTATAATCAAGCGGTGATTGCTATTCCTGTTGCAGATGCAGGAAGGGATACGGTCATTAATGAGATAAAAGAAGTGACCATTGGGGGATTAAATTCTAGTACTGGGCCAGGTTATGTATATGAATGGACTTCGTCGGACGAAGATGCCATCATTGCTGATATCACTAGCAATATCACTCAAGCTTTATCGAAAACCATCGTCACCACTTACACCCTTACTGTTTCGGCTGGTGACTGCAAGGCAAGTGACAATGTATTGGTAATATTTGACTTGAAGGTAAAAATACCAAACGCCTTCTCGCCTAATGGTGATCAGGTTCATGATGTGTTAGAATTGCCAAACTTAACCTATTTCCCTAAAGGTGTGTTGACCATTTTTGACCAATGGGGAACGCAAGTTTTCCAAAGTGCTCCTGGCTATCCGAAGCCTTGGGATGGCACTAGAAATGGAAAGGAGTTGCCCATATCAACATACTATTATGTTTTCGAACCATTTCAAGAAGGTTATTCTTCTCAGTCTGGGTTCATCACTTTACTTAAGTAGATCAATAGAAAAGTAATTATAAAATGAAAAAGAATCTCATAATATCAATCGTTTTGTTGGCAGTTGGCTTCTCAAGTTTTGCGCAACAACAAGGGCAGTATAGTCAGTACATGCTTAATTATTACCTGCTTAATCCGGGTGTGGCTGGCACGGAAGATTTCTTGGACATCAGAACGGGCTTCCGCAACCAATGGACGGGTTTATCTGGTGCACCCAAGAATTTCTACGTTTCTGGACACGCACCGCTTAACAAAATTCATGACCGACACGACAAGAAGTTTCACAATAAAATAGGAGAAGCATATCACGTATTGGGGGGATATGTAAATGGCCAAACACTTGGGGCATTGACTACCTATAACATTTATGCCACGTATGCTTACCACTTGCCCCTCACTAAGAAATGGACTTTATCCATGGGTGCATCTGGGGGCATTATTCAGTATCGTCTCAATCCTGATAAGGTAGATTTTGGTGACAATATCCCTGACAATAGCTTGAGTGGGTTTAATAAAATAAAACCTGATTTGGGGATAGGTGTTTGGTTGTATTCAGAAAAAATATTTGGTGGGGCATCTACCATGCAGATCTTTGATTTACGTGTTGGTGACAATGGAAATTTGGCACGTCATTATTATGTAACGGGTGGGGCAAAAGTGAATGTCAACAAAGAATTTAAATGGATTCCTTCTGTGATGTTGCGCACCAACCCTACGGGAGGTTCATACCAAGTAGATATAAATAACAAAATCAAATATATGAATCTGTTTTGGGTGGGTGCAAGTTATAGACATAAAGACGCTGTAGTTGCCTTAGCAGGGGTCAACATTAACGATATGGTTGAGATAGGTTATTCTTACGATGCCACCACCTCTAAACTAAGAACATACTCTAGCGGTACCCATGAATTGATGTTAGCCTTAAAACTTAATACTCAAGCAGATATACATTCCCCGTCAGACTTTTGGTAATTTTATCATTCGATAACAACTAACAAAACAGGCCTTCTAGAAATAGTGAGGCCTGTTTTGTTTATAATAGATAAAGGTGAACTAATTAGTTTTAGAGGTGACACTTATTTATTGTCTTTATACATTTGGAATATTGGATCAATAGGTTGATTTTTGTTTAGGGAGATTATTTGTTGGAGCGCAAGAAGGACTTGTGGATTTAATGATTGCAAACTAAATGCCTTCGCTATTGATGAATAATTCTAACATTGACAACTAAACCTTTTTGCATGAAAATCATCAGTCTATATTTGTTAACCTTGCTTTTGGCCTTATTTCCTAATTGGGCAAAAGCACAAAATAAATCAAAAAACCTCATTTACATTACTCTGCCTCAAAAGCAATTGAAAGGGGCGAGTCAGTTAACTCTAAAACAAGGGGATAGTTTATTGGCACCTTTAGTATTTGATAGTATGGGGATTATTCATTTGGGTACATTACGTTCTGGGAATAGTTACAAATTTACGATGCTTACGGCGGATAAAAAGATAGTAGAGGAGCCGTTTGAAATTGAGAATACCAGCCCTGTGACAGATGACACGATTGAAATTTATAATAAACAAACATACGTAGATGTAATCGTTTGTTCCAAGGAATATGCAAACGTACAATACCCAACAGCTATCGAGCGTCTTGGTTTTTACGACACTTTATGGATAACCTCAAAGGAATCTAGTTGTACGGCGAGCGGTGTAAGCCAAGAAATAAAAATTTATAAACGCGGAAGGAAAATAATAGCTCACTATTCTTACGGCATCTTTAGATTGATTACAAAGAAAACAAAACATTTAAGTAGGAAGAAAATCCAGTACATTATTGATTTTGAACGAGAGGCCGTACAAGTGGAGCATAAAGAAAGTAAATTTTCTTTTGGCGGAAATAGGATATCAATCGAGCTCAACAATAACTATGTAGTAAATCTAAAAAAAAATAGAACGGCTAAATGGACTGGCTTCGAAAAATTAAGGAAAAAGGTTTTTGGAATTGACGAAAGACAAATTGACAGATTTAGAAAAAAGTCCAAAAAAGAAAGATCCCGTAAAAAAAGATAAAAGAGGGCTAAAATTAAAGTCCCTTCTTCCTGGCCTTTAGCGCACAGGGAAATAATAGTATAGAAGGTTAAGGATTACAGGCGAGATGATTGAGATATTGAACTAAAATGGTTAAAATGTTTATCCAAAGTGTCACCCAAAAATAACTACGTTTATGAGGCTGTTGATTTCATTTTTATTATTTTTTTCATTGGTAATTGGTTACAGCCAAGGCCTATCTGATTCCATCGTTATAGACAATCACGAAAGTCCAAGAATTGGCTGTTTTGAAGATCTTGGAAGAATGAAAGGTAGAGCGATTATAAATAGCCAAGAAGAGTATGAGAATCTAATAGTTAATAACCGTGAGCCTTTAAATAATCGAATAACAGCAGAAGCATGTGGCGGGTATCAATTCCCGATAATTGACTTTTCTAAGAAAACATTGATTTATTATTATACTGGTGCAGGTGGCTGTCAAAACCCAAAAATAGAAAAGAAACTGATATATTTCCCTAATCAAAAAAAGTACATATTTAGGTCAATTGTGACACAATATGGTGCTTGCAGGATGCTAACCCCAGACAACGATCCATTTTGGTTGGTTGATAAACTTAAACCTGATGAAGTAGTATTATTCGAGGTTCGATTTATTTATGCAGATGAAATTCGAATAGAAGAGAAAGAATAGAGAATTCCTACCGATCGAAATTTAGCCAATCATTACTTGGATCTATTATTGAGTTTTCAACTTACAAAATCAATGAATTTCTTTGCATAAAGTTTAGAAAGAGTGGCAGTTCGCTTTTGGTTTTAAATTAGTATTTTGGTTGAATTAATCATTGTTAGCGTCAATGTCAATAGAAATAATCTTTTTCTCACTGCTGATAAACCCTTTTGTGGTTTATTTTTTGGCAAAGAAAGTCAAGAAGGATTTTATGGTTGTTTGCCTAGGGATAGTATCTGTGTTTTGGCTTGCCATCTTATTAAAGATTTCCTTTACCTATTCTACACTGAATTGGCTAATGTTTGCAATATTCCATTTGGCGGCAAGCTATCTGCTTTGGAAGGGATATAGAAGTACAAATAATATAATCAAGGGGACTGCCTCGGTATTTTTATTCCTCTGGATTGGCTTTGGATGCTTTTTTGGGATATTTGGATTTTTAACATTTGGAGAGTTGGAACCTACAAAATCGTTGAGAATTAATAAAACTACCGTATATAAAGAGTATTTGTTAGGTAATATAACCACACCCTCAGGTGGAATTTCTGTTTGTTTGTATGAATCCCACCCATTTTTACCTATTATTCAAAGGAAATATTTTAAAAAGGACTATATTGAGAATGATCCAGAGTCATCCAAACACGATTACGGGTGCAGATATGTTAACAATACCCCCAGATTTAAAGCAACTGAGTTTTTTGTAAAGCTGGATACTTTAGAGGAGAGGATAATTTTGTATGCAGATACCCATAACGATACACTTTTTCTGCGTCCACATCATTAATTTGCAGTTATGCCTCCCTTCTAGAAATAGTGAGGCCTGTTATGTTTATAATAGATAAAGGTGAACTAATTAGTTTTAGAGGTGCTCTTCGGAATTTGCAATTCCGAAGTCCTATCGTAGGATTTTTAATCCGTCTTAAATAATTTTGAACATGGGTTTTGCATATCTTATTAGGAATCAAGAGGCTGTTCATTTTGTCACTTTCACTGTTCATCAATGGGTTGATGTCTTTAGCCGCCAAACTTACATTGATGAGTTACTGGGCAGTCTAAGGTTTTGTCAAGAGCAGAAAGGGCTTGAGGTTTTTGCCTCCAATAGCCCTCGTTTGTAACGAGGGCTTGCGAGAACAGCGTTTGCAACGCTACGTTACATTCTTTATATTTGGCTATGGCTGGCGACAAATACTACATTACCGACCAACATGGCACGTATTTCATTACTTGTACTATCGTGTACTGGATAGATCTTTTTACACGGCCTGCATACAAAGAGATCATTGTAGCATCCTTGAACTATTGTGTAAGCCAAAAAGGGCTTAATGTAAATGCATGGGTGTTGATGTCCAACCATTTGCATATTGTTTGCCGTTGCGACGCTCCCCACCGTCTTTCCGATTTTTTGAGGGACTTTAAAAAATATACATCCAAGCAATTGGTTCAGTCCATCATCAACATCCCTGAAAGCAGAAGAGACTGGCTGCTTGACAAGTTTGCGTTTGAGGCTAGACGGAGTTGGCGGGCAGAAAAGTACAAACTTTGGACAGACGATAACCATGCAATCGACATGAGCTTAGTGGATGTTTGGGAAAAGATAGACTATATCCACCAAAACCCAGTAAGAGCAGGGTATGTTGAGAATTACCTCTACAGCAGTGCTAGGGACTATGCTGGTAAAAAGGGCTTGGTGGAGTTGGAAAGATTATAGGTAGCGTTGCAAACGCAATACTCACAAGTCCTCGTTACAAACGAGGGCTATTGGGGGCTGTACAATTAAAGAATTGATTTTAAAATAATTTGAATGAAGAGACTTTGTAAACTATCAGCAGAACTCAAAGGTAACAAAGAAAAGAGACCATATGCAAAGCGGGATTATGTGCCCCTTGATTTTGAAGTTCGACATAAACATAGCCAAGGAGCACTTCAAAAGGACAATTTTTCTGACTTTATTCCTATGTTTTCGGATGTTATTTTAACAGCTGATTCTAAAGAGGTGGATTTTATTAGTGACATGGGAGCAATAGGAGGAAATGGATTTATACTAAGCGATCACGCCAAAAAAATTTTTGATATGTATAGATTGCCACGCCACAGATATTATTCGCTGAATATTTTTCATCCAAAGAAAGGCCTACTGCGGTCTTCTAGATTTTATTGGCTTCAAGTATTGGATATTCCAATTCTTAATTTTGTTGATGTAGAAAAATCTAAAATATATGCAGTAAAAAATCAGTATCGAGATGATCAAGAATCATTTGATATTGAATCGAAAGAACAACTGGTAATTTATACCAGTCAAATTTTAACTTATGGAATATATTATGATAAATTGGTTTTTGACAAAGGATTAGATTACGATTTGTTTTTTGCGATGCCTTTTGAGTATCATGCCTTTATATCTGAAGGGCTTAGATTTGCCCTTGAAGACAGTAGCATAATTGGGTATAGGAAATTTCAGGATATTGAGGCATATGTTGCTCTAGAGGAGTAGTGTCCCAGATTGGCTAATGTATCAAGTTATCAGCCTTAGGGTTCAAATTATAGAAAAAACAACCAAATAGGAATTATGGATAATTTTTTAGAGGATATTCAATTACTAAGTAAATCAGCTGATGACCAGACAATTATTTCTAGTTGCTATGATTTTGTAAATAAATATGATCAAATAAAGAAGATAACTCCAATTCAGATGGAGGCCCTGTTTCATGTTTTTGAAGATAATTTCGAAATTGATTTTGGGATTGGAGGTCCACTGATAAATTTTATTGAAAAATTTCCTAATTACGAAACCGAACTCGTTAATTCATTGTATCGAAAACCAACGGATTCCACTTTTTTATGTTAAGACGAATACGAAACGCTGAACTACGTGGAATTGTCACAATTGGGTACAATACGAAAGAAGAAATTAGAAAATTACTGGATCATTTAATAAAGGATTCAAAAGATGAATTCAATGGTAAACTGGCACTTGAGCTTAAGAATGGTTGGTTGTAGGTAATGCATCAAAAGTAGTTGGTGATGGGAAATTCCTGCGAAGGATGCTATGGATGAGATAGCGAAAAATTTGCAAAAACAAGTTGATTCATTTACTTCGGGTAATCCTGGGAAAATCGTTAATGATTTTATTCTTAAATAAAAATGAAGTTGTATAAAATTGAGATCGAGCTTAGAAACAAAAATAAAAAGCCTTATGCAGAAAGAGACTATGTGCCGCTGGATTTCGATGTTTTGAACGAGAAATCTCAAGGGGCCCTTACATATACCGAAATCCCGGATTTTGAGCCAATATTCGCAGAGGTTATATTAACAACCTTATCCAAAGAGGTCGATGTGATAAAGGACTGGGGAGCTATTCCAGGTACTGGGATTATTTTAAGTGATAGTTTTAAAAGTGTACTAGATAAATTTACGTTGCCACCACATAAGTACTATCCGCTCACTATCATACATCCCAAAAAGGGTGTTTTGAAAAACCCACATTTTTATTGGCTTCAGGTAGTTACTGCGGATTTCTTAGATTTAGTAGATTTTCATAATTCCCAAATTTTCTTAAGTAAAGTATTATCCCCAGAACCTGAACAAAGAGTTCTAGTTAAATCAAAACGTCATTATCAAGAGTTGATAGATGAATTTTTTTTAACTACGTATGACTCAATTTGTGTAAATCCAACAATTAAGTATGATTTATTTTACTTGAATCATATTAGTAGTGATTGTTATATCAATGACAGATTGAAATCTGCTATTGAGGAAGCAAAAATTACTGGAATAGAATGCTTTGAGCCTTTGGAGAATGTTTTTTGCAAAGTATAAATTGTTAGGCAATAATGTAAGTTCTTTGGGAACATTGCAATAATTATTAAATTCAAGTTATGTTTTACAAACTGGAAATTGAACTTAAGGGAAATCGAGATAAGAAGCCTTATGCGGAGAGGGATTTTGTTCCATTAAATTTTGATACTAAACAGGAAAATGCTCAAGGGAATCTGAATTGGAAGGAATTACCGAATTTTGAACCGGTTTTCTCAGATGTAATTTTGACACCACAATCAAAGGAGGTTGATTTTATAAAGGATTGGGGTGCAATACAAGGTACAGGGTTAATTTTAAGTGAACGAGTGAAAGATATTTTTTCAGAATTTTTATTGCCATTACATCGTTATTATCCACTAAATATTTTTCATCCTAAGAAAGGTTTACTTAAGAATCCTCAATTCTATTGGCTTCAAGTTGTTACAAAAGACTATTTGGATATGATAGATTTTGAAAGATCTTCGATTTATATGAGCGAGGAATTATTTCCAGAACCAGAACAAAAACTAAAGGTAAATAGTAAAGAAATGTATCTGGAATTAAATGAAAAGTCATTTTCTTCAAGTTATGAATTTATTAAGTTGAATGGTTTATTTGAGTTTGATTTGTTCTATTTAAATGAAATATCTAATACTTGTTATATATCTCAAAAGTTAAGAAATAAACTTGAAACCTCAGATTTAACTGGTATTAGAACTTTTGAGAATGGTACTGACGTTTTGGAGTAGTGTTCAACCTGTTTTTCCAGTTATGCCGCCTAGGTGCTCTTCGGTATTTGCAATTCCGAAGTCCTATCATAGGAGATTATAAGTAGCGTTGCAAACGCAATTCTCACAAGCCCTCGTTACAAACGAGGGCTATTGGGGGCGAACTTACGAAGGAAATGAATTTATCTTTTGTCAAAAGTATATCCAAGCCTTATATCTATCGCATCAGCTACATTTTTGTGAGCTTTAATAGTACCTCCTACCTTTAAATAGGGTAAAATTTGATAATACAAGCCATAACGTTGGTAGATAAGGTCAGTTGTTCTGTTTTCATTAAACAGGTCCACACCAGCCAGTACCTGAAAGGAAGTTTTGCTTAATGCCATTTGGTAACCAAGTTGTACGCTTTGTTCGTAGGCAACTACCTTCTCTCCCTTACGAAGATAGGCTACTTTTTTATACCCATTCCAAACCCCTTCAAGGCCTGCTACCAATCCATGGATCTGATTTATATGCTTTACTAGCGTGTATTGATAACCTCTTATAAATGTTTTTTCATCAGGCATAGCTATAGTTTTTATCGAACCAAATAACAAAAAGTTCATGGTTAATCCCCTGTTATTTGTTCCAATTGATGTTAAAGCGGGTTTTTCCCAAGACGGTTTTTCTAGGTAATACAATATACCCAAAGAAGCCATAGGAAAGTTCATTCCCTTGTTGGGTTGCTTTACTCCCCCGTTAGAAATGTGCTGATACAGTCCGCCGAATTGAATTAAAAAATTTGATCCCACTCTCCAGTTGATTCTCGCTCCTGCGGATAGGTAAAAATTAATTGGTAGGCTAAAAAAAAGGTTAGTAGGATTCTTTATACGATCATATACCTTGCTATTATAACTAAGTCCAAATTCTATTGGGAACGAAAATGATAGACGACGATGTAAACCCCATAATGGTTCTGCAAAACAAGCCGAATTGATGCTATATCCTAACACAGTAGGATAGTTAAAATCTACCATTGAAATCTTAAAACCTCTTCTACTTAGTATTCCAGAGGCTGTGGCTGGAAGATGCCAGCCAAAAGTAGCTTCAAACCCTAAGGGATTTGAATTTGAAACATTAATTATCTCTTTGGAATGTGGAATTATAAATCCATACTGCATTGACCCAGAAATAAATTTAGGATTTTGTGCATAAGATATGGCAACTAACTGTGGTACATAGATAACTACTATCAAAAAATTTCTCCAATGAAGGCATGTTGAAACCTCGCTAATTACTAGAATCATCCTGCTACTAATTTGACTACAAGATAACAAATAGGTCTAAAATCAAAAAATTCTCCTCCAATAGCCCTCTTTTGTAACGAGGGGTTACGAGAACAGCGTTTGCAACGCTACTTTACATTCCCAATGGATAATGGTAAAAGTGGCAAAATACAGCCTACCCACTTAGTGGTGCTCTTCGGAATTTGCAATTCCGAAGTCCTATCGTAGGATTTTTAATCCGTCTTAAATAATTTTGAACATGGGTTTTGCATTTGTTATTAGTTATCAATAGGCTGTTCATTTTGTCACTTTCACTGTTCATCAATGGGTTGATGTCTTTACCCGCCAAACTTACATTGATGATTTACTGGGCAGTCTAAGGTTTTGTCAAGAGCAGAAAGGGCTTGAGGTTTTTGCATGGGTTGTGATGAGCAATCATGTCCACTTGATAGTCAGGGCAAAAAATGGGAACCTAAGTGATGTGATTCGCGACTTTAAGAAATTTACCTCCAAGGCGATTTATAAAGCTATATTTGAAAATCCCAAAGAAAGCAGAAAAGAGTGGCTACTAAAAGTTTTGAGCTATAATGGCAGGGTGTGGTTTTGAGAAGAAGGCTATCACGGTGAGGAGGTATTTAGCGTAGAGTTTTTAGATTCTAAGGCAAATTACATCCACTTGAACCCTGTGCGTGCAGGGATTGTGGAAAAGGAAGAAGAGTACATGAACAGTAGTGCAGGGGAACTGTATGGTCTAAGGAAGGGTAAACTGGAACTGTCCAAGTTTGGTTGATACGGTTCACAGAACCTATGATAGGGCTTCGGAATTATAAATTCCGAAGAGCTGGAGATATACAAAATATATAATTTGCTAATGCATAAAAGGAGTTTAATTCCGACGCTCCCAGTAAAAGGCCCCCTTCTGAGATTGAGGGCAAAAAAAAACGCCCTCCAAATTGGAAGGCGTTTTGATAGATGAGAGCAAATATTGCTTATTTTACTACAATTTTTAAAGATTCTTTGTCTGTTTTAAGAATATAAATTCCTTTTCTTAAACCACCCATGTACAAATCATCAGCTTCCTGGATTTGTAACACTTTTTGACCGATGGTGTTATAAAGTACTCCATTGGTCACGGTTTTGTTGAAATACACCACGTCTGAAGTTGGGTTAGGATATGCTTCTAATCCAAAAGTAGATTCAAAAGTAACCTGCTCTTCACTGGAAGTAGGTTCTGATACCAAACCACCTAAGTTGGAGAGTTTATTTCTCAATTTCACGTAGTATATTGTGTTTCTATCCACACGTCCATTTAATGGAAGTATTTTTTGATCATAGCTTCCAGAAGCATTAGGATTAACACCGAAATCATCATCATTACTTACCACAATCATCGAATCGTTTAATATGGCTAAACCTTCCAATTTGTCATGTGGGTAATAAGGGATGTCCGTCAACAAATCAGATATCAAGGTTTTCTTGATTGGTTTGATACCTTCTGATGTCAATTCACCTGCAGTCAATTGCTCCAAGGTTTTTGTTCCATTTACGTACAACTTACCTGTAGCTCCGTCATTTGCATCACTTACGTCTGTTGCGCCCGAAATATTGATTTTATAGAAACGCTTGTAAACAGCTGCTGGAGATCCTCCTTGGAAGTTACCATCACGCTCTAACAACAAGAAGGTAGTATCAGAAATGGCAGAGATTCCGCTATTTGATCCATTGTTTGCTTCTTGCACGTACACATATTGCTTAGTAGCACCTGTGGCAATCTCGTAAAACACGATTCGTGTCGTCTTAGCATTTAAGCCAGTAGAAGTTGGATTCCACATCGTTGATTGCATAGCACCTACCAAGTATTTACCACTTGGGGTGATGGTCAATCCTTCCATACCTCTATTGGCTCTTCGTTTAGCAAATACAGCAGGTAATTTTCTGCCATTAATATTTGGTCCAAAAGCATTAACTCTCTCTAATGACTTACCAACGCTATCTACATGCAATAAATGTGGTCCGTATTCGTCAGAAATCCAAAATGAACCATCAGGCATGATAACAAGACCTTCTGAATCAATACCTTCAGCATCATTTGGCAATAAGTTGAAAGCCAAATCTCTTGCACGCTCACCTGTGTTGCCAGCACCTATTGGATTAGGTAAGCCAGTAAGTTTAGTAACGCCATCCGCTCTTTTTAACTCAATCTTTTTCACTAGTTTAATTGAGTCACCTTTTAATACAAATTTACCAATTTGTGGGGCAAATTCTGGATTAGAGAAAATCTTAACGGCAGGAGAGGTTACACCTGCTGAGTCAGCATTTGGTCCTCTATCTGTAAGTAAATAGAATGTATTCTTGTTTTTTGGATCAAGAATCATGTCCGAACCAAAACCTCCATTGTACACTTTTACACCACTGTTGGTGGTATATAATACATCATTGGCACTGCTTGCAAAGAAGTCAGAATGGAAGTTTAAGTTCTGGATGGTGAAATCACCTTTTGCTACCGTATCTCTTTTTGCAAAAGGAGTTACACTAAATTTAGCCTTCATAAATTCAGCAAAAGCATCTTGCTCTGAACCATCGTTTGCAAATGTAGCAGTTCCCGTTTTAGGATCTGTATCAGTTTTAACTAATGCTACCTTATTTGCTTGTGTAGGATTGGCAGTAACAAATGATGGGAAGGGATAGCTATCTCCTCCGTCAACCAAGAAGTTTAGAGAAACTACTCTTATCAATCTGTTTGGATCTCCAACTACTGCACCACGTTGAGCAATTACATCTAATACATTACCAACAGAATCAACAATCATTAATTCGGTAATTCTACCTGATCCGGGGCGCTTTGGATCAAAACGGAAACGTACTCCTGCCACTTGTGGGAACTCTCCCCTGGTAGCAGTTACAGACCATAATGCAATCCCAAAATTTAAGGTTTGTAATAATTGAGCAGCGGTTACTGTCACTAAAGTAAGGCCATTGTTAAAACGAAGTGAGTTTAATATATCTAATCTAGAAACTTCACCAGTTTTTTTATTAGCAATTGGGTTAGCCTGTGGAGGTAAATATTGTGCAATATTCGTAGCTCCATCCACTTTCACTTCACCAATGGCTGAACGAATGCCACCACCATTTTTGATAGATACCATTACTGTTGGATCAATTTTTTTAGCATACCAAAGGTTGGCTTCAGCTGTTACACTCCCAAAGTTAGTTTCTTCAGTTCTTACAAATGTTCTTCTACCTTCCATAAATACAGAAGATTTACCATAAATGTCTCCGTCTTGTGTTGTTATCACACTCTGAATAGCTCCGGTAAGATCAGCGCAAATTTTACCCTTAGTACCTGGTGCAAATGCTTTCGCATAATTTGACCCATAAACTCTTAACATACCTAGCGTATCAGAAGCATAAGCACCGTTTATAGTATTGTCTAGCGAACTAACCACTATTTTACCTTGTGCGTCAAAATCTACCACCAAGCGGCCTACATATTTCCATTCTCCATCAGTGCAAACTATCAAAGCATCGTCATTGTCTTTGTTTTTGGTAATGGTTGGATAATCGTCTTTTTTAGTATCACCGGTACGAAGCACATCGTTGGCATCAGCTTGTAAGGTATGCGATCCGGCAGCTACAATAATATCCACACCTTTCAATTTACCAACCAATGACTTCTCAAGAGAAATTTGCTGTAAGTGAGATAATAAGATAATTTTATTGCAACCATGAACTGTTGTTAAAGTATCGATATAAGGCTGTATATAAGTAGCCAAAACATCCATGTTATCAGCTTTTACACCTTTTACCCTTACACCAGCTACAGAGGTTATGGTTTCCAGTATTTGAGTAGTAGCACCTACCACACCTATTTTTTCGCCATTTACCGTAATTACGGTTGCCGGAGCAATTTTTCTTCTAAAAGTAGCAGAAGCTAATTGTGGAGGAAGTATTCTGTAGTCTGTATTTGGACGTATTTCTTTAGTATACTGATCGTTGATAACATCTCCAGAAAAGTCAAGATTACAACTTAAATACGGGAATTGAGCACCTGTCCAAAAGCTATTTCCTATAGCAATTGCTTCTCTAAACACTGATGTGCCAAGATCAAACTCATGATTACCTACAGCAGAGGCTTGATAGCCAATGGCGTTCATAATGGTTAAGTCTACGCGCGCATAGTTAGAAATGAATTTCGAAGTATTTACTCCGTCATTATAAATACTTGCATTGGCTTTTCTGATAGCAGTATTCATGCTGGTGTCTTGAGAAGCATTTAAAAATGGACTAGGAATGTAATTATCGCCACCAGCCAATTTTAAAGTATTTGGATAAGTATCTTCTAAAGTATCGATTATCGCAGCAACAGCAGGAGCATTGGTTACAGCCGATATACTTGCTTCCATGTCAGAAGTGTGGAGAAGTTGAAGGGTCCAGTTGGTTACCTGTGGTGCACTTGGAGCGAAAGCTATACCTCTAAAAGCAGTATTTGTAGCTGCGGTAGCTAAAGTATCCGCTTTGCCAGTTACTGCCGCGTTGTATCCACCAAAATCTTTGAATCTATAAATAGCTCCACCACCTGTAGCACCAGAACCGCCGGTGGTGCCAAATAACATTATAGTGTCTTTTTTAATCAAACCAGTTAAACCTCTTACACCCGGTGCGTTAATAGTACCATTTAATGTCCAAGTATTGTTTACCAAGGAATATTTTTGTATCCCAGCGGTAGCACCATCATCTGCTATATACAATACATCTGCACCAGCAATAGTATTTGACTGGTCAAAAAAGTAAAAGCTATATGGAGATCCTGTAGTAGGTATACCAGGTAAGTTGGTAATTGTTTGACCAGTAGTAGTTGGTAATCCCGTACCAACGCTTCCGATTCTTACAGCTGATCCGCTACTTGTAGCAATATACAATTGACCTCCAAAAGCGTTAACAGCTCTTATATTTGTTACGGTTGTTGAAATTTGTGTAGTGTTTGTATCACCAAATGTAAAAAATCTAACTCCACCTGCTCCACCTACAGCCCAAAAATTAGTGCCATCTGGTGTAACCGCAGATCTTGGATTGTTACCAGATGCAAATTGAGATAAACCTGTAGTGGCTAACACTCCTTTATCATCAATTCGTCCAACTACTCTGTTTTTGGCTGATCCTGTAGTTCCGCTAAGAGATGTGCCACCTTTACCATCATAGCCTGTAACAACTAAGTATTTACCATCACCACTTAAGGTAATAGTACCTTCGGAGGTAGCTATACCACTAGCTACTATGCCTTTTACAGTTCCATTTGAACTTTCTGGCAAGGCAATGGATTGCACCAATACGCCGTTCGGAGTGTATTCATCAATAAATACTGCATTACCAGTATTCACTAAGCTACCAACTCCATCACCCACACGATATACAACGATGTTGCCGGGAGTAAAAGGAGCTGCAAATGACTGACTCCATATCATGAAGGAAATCAAGCCAATTAAGCATTGTAAAATTGTTTTTTTCATCTTAATAAAAATTAATTGATTAAAGAATAAAATCTTGAACCGATGGGCTGGTTCATAAAATTAAATGATTGTAAATGTACTTGCTTAAAATGACTAGAATGTTTGTTAAAGATTATGATATTGTTAACAAAATATTATTTGCCTAACATTTTAGTAATATACTTTGGAAAAAGTAGGTTCTTTTTAACGTATTACCTCAAACCAACCACCTTTAGTTTTATAGAATCTTTTGCTTCCTGTGGCACGGCCTGTAAAATAGCCAACTTTAGTGCTTCTATCAATTTAGGTTTTACATAATCTCTGTGGGTAGCCAAACTCACCTCTCGCACAGGATTTTCGTGAAGATTTTTAACCAATTGTTTTCTATTATCTGGCATATTGATGGTAGCAAGTTCTGGTATAATGGTGATTCCGCTTCCGTTTTCAACCAATCTCATGAGGGTTTCGATACTTCCGGCTTCATATTCAAAATTATCAGCAATACGCCCCCTTTTTAACTCACAAATTTGTAGTATTTGAGACCTAAAACAATGCCCCTCTTCTAAAAGCCAAAGTTGGGTAGGATCTATTTCTTGGGTCACAATATATTCTTTGTTATACAAACTGTTAAAGGGACTTACATAGGCCAACAATTTCTCATAAAATAACGGTTGTTCTTTAATATTCGCTTCATTTAAAGGACTTACAAGAATTCCAACATCGATTTTGTTTTTTTTCAGGTCAAGTACGATGTGGTCTGTAGTTGATTCTTTAATAATCAACTTCACCAAAGGGTACTTAATGGCAAAATTTTGTAAGAATAATGGCAATAAGTATGGAGCAAGGGTAGGTATAATAGAAACCCGTAATTCGCCCTTAATGCTATTTTTGGTAGATTTTACGATTTCAGTTAAACTTTTTGATTCTCTTAGTATAATCCTGGCTTGAGAAATAATCTCTTCACCTATTTCGGTGGGTAAAATTGGCTGTTTAGTTCTATCAAATATTTTTACACCAAGTGTTTCTTCCAACTTTTGTATTTGCATACTTAGAGTGGGTTGGGTTACAAAACAATGTTCGGCAGCTAAAGCAAAATGCCTGTGGGTATCTACTGCCACTATATATTCAAGTTGAGAAAGTGTCATTAAGGGATGATTTTTAATTCTTGTAGTTCGTAATAGATTTGTTTTTGCCAAAATGAAGGCATTTGTTCTAAAAATTCAATTTTGACTATGTTATCACAATCTCTTTCTAAATTACCCTCAAAGTACCTTTGGGCTGCGGGTGTATTGGAGATATGTTTATTTACAAATACTCCTTTTTTTAACGTAGCAATATTCACGGTATAAACATAAGAATGCCCTTGGGCAGTAGTTATTTTAGCCTCTAACAGAGGAGCTTGATAAAATATTCGTACCAACGACCCTAGAAAAGAATAATTGAAATTTGCCTTTAACAACAGATAATTGGAAGAAGTTGGAATTAGAATTGTAGCTTTTTTGAGTTCCGCTTTTTCAATAATACTTTTTTTTATTTTGCCATTCACCTTAGCTTTTAAAAGAATATTTTGTTCTTGATTATAGGAAAATGAATCTACAACTTCATAACCCAATAACATGGCTAGTTTGGTTTGTGTTTCATCAAAGAACGAATAACGTTTATCAATTGTGTTTTCAGCATAAATTATAAAAGTGGGTTTTGTGTTTCCCATAAGTTTATGTGCATTAATAGCGTCTAAATAAGGTGAATACGCTTGGTAAGTTTTAAAAACTGGTCGAGGATTGTAATTAAGCTTATTTAAGATTAGGGTACTAGTTTCCCAAGGTATTATATCCACGCTTTTGTGCTTTACTTGGTTAAGGATTTTTGGAGGCAATTTTCTCTTTGAGGCCTCTTGGTAGTAATCATAACCCTGATACATATTGATAAAATATGCAGGAACTGTAATAAATTTTTTAAGTATGTATTGATGATCACCAAAAAGAATAAGGATATAGCTGGCAAACAACCAACTAGTAATGAGAGGAATAAGCAGCAATTTTGAATAACTAGTTTTATTAAAAAAACTATTGAATACGTACCAATAACCACATACCATCCAAGGAAAAATAAATGGAAAGTCTTTAAGATGTTCTAAATCAGCCCTTACAACACACTGCTTAAAACAAATAAAAGTTAATAAGGCAAAATTAAAATTGATAAGTCTTTGAAAAGCTGTGGCCTTAATCGATGATAAGATTAAATACCCTACAAAAAGAACTACACAAAATAGGATGACAATTAATAACCACATCAAATCCGATGTTGGTGGCACTGTGGCTCCTTCGCTATAGTCATTTACAATATAAATGGCCGATTGGATATAACCTTGTATGTCTACCGGCAGCAGTTGAAAAAGCAATAAACCAGTTAACACATTAAGAATTATCAATATAGCCCCTTGACTTAGAGATAATGCTTTTGTAATGACATAGTACAACACAAACACTAGCAAAATAAAAACAGCTACAAACGCCAAGTTTAGTTTTATGAAAAAAATTAACCAAGTAATTATTGATGCCTGCACAACATACAAAATATTATTAGTGGAGTGGTAAAGAATCAAATAAAGTAAGGCAACAACTTGTAAGGTAAAAACAAGCGTTAAAAACATAGCGTTTTTATAAAAGAAACAAGTTAGAAAAAAGACAAGCAAAGTGGTGAGACCATCTTTAGTCTTTAAAAACTGGAAAAACGCAAAACATATACTACTGAAGAAATAAAGATCGAAAAGTAAAAAAACCAGTCTGTTTTGAGAGAAATCTGTTCTATTTGCTAAAAATGATAATGGGCCATATGTAAATATTATATCTTCGCCATATTTCCATCCTCTTATAAAGGCATAGCTAAGCGTCATCATCTCCGAATGATCTATTCCTTTGTTCTCGAAGTTTAGGTGTATTTGGGTAAAAAATTGTATTGGCAATAAAAAACTGCAACTAACTATTGAAACAATTAGTTGCTGTGCAGTAGATAGATTTGAAAATGGCTTAAAAAGGTTTTTCACCAAATTGTAATAGGTTATTGCATTCTGAATTGAACAATTGAATAAAATTAATAAAATTTATAGAGTTTGAACAATCCTTACTGCCGATATTGTTGTTAAATACCTAATTTTGCAAACTTACTCTGTTTTTATACTTAGATTCTCATGCTGGCAAAACTTACCGAATTTGGCAATACACTGGAAGGTGATTTTTACACTGATCAGGTCACACGTACATTATATGCTACGGATGCGTCTGTTTACAAAGAAATGCCTACAGCAGTTGCACGACCAAAAACAAAGAACGACATACGTAAGCTTATTCGTTTTGCCAATGAAAATAACACCTCCCTCATTCCGCGCACAGCAGGCACATCTCTTGGTGGTCAGGTAGTTGGTAGTGGAATTGTGGTTGATGTATCAAAATACTTTACTCAAATATTAGAAGTTAACCAACTTGAAAAATGGGTATGTGTACAGCCTGGGGTTAATTTAGATGAGTTAAACAAACATTTAGCCCAATATGGTTTGTTTTTTGGGCCTGAAACATCCACTTCTAACCGCTGCATGATTGGTGGCATGGTGGGTAATAATTCTTGTGGGTCACATTCAATTATTTATGGTACCACCCGCGACCATGTAAAGGAATTGCATACCTTCTTATCTGATGGCTCTGAGGTAGTATTTGGTGAAATAAGTACTGCAGAATTTGAAGAAAAATGCAACTTAGACTCATTGGAAGGTAATATCTACCGTCACACCCGTGACATATTACTTAACAAAGACAACCAAGAAGAAATAAGAAAAGAGTTTCCAAAACCGAGTATAAGAAGACGAAACTCAGGTTATGCCATTGATGAATTACTTGAAACAGCTCCTTTTACAGCTTTAAAACCAAACTTTAATTTTTGTAAACTCTTGAGTGGGTCCGAAGGCACACTTGCCTTCACAACAGAAATTAAGCTAAATTTGGTACCTGCACCCCCTAAAACTGAAGGTGTAGTGGCTGTACATCTCAACTCAATTGAAGAAGCGGCAAGAGCCACGATTATTGCTAGAAAATATAACCCAGGAGCCATTGAGCTTTTTGATGATATCGTACTTAGTTGCGCAAGACAAAATATTGAACAACAAAAAAATCTGTTTTTTGTGCAAGGCACACCTAAGGCGATTATCGTAGTGGAATGGGCTCGGGATACCAAAGAGGAAATTGATGCCTTGGCGTTAGATTTAATTGCTGAACTAAAATCTTTAAATTTTGGATATCATTACCCACAAGTATGGGGAGGAGACATAAAAAAAATATGGGCATTGCGAAAAGCTGGTTTAGGCTTACTGGCCAACGTGCCTGGCGACGCTAAAGCGGTTGCTTGTATTGAAGATACTGCTGTGGCAGTTGAAGATCAACCAGAATTTGTATTAGCATTTGAAGAAATTTTAAAAAAGCACAATCAAACCAGTGTGTTTTATGCGCATATTGGTGATGGAGAACTACACTTACGCCCCATACTAGATCTTAAAAAAGAGGAAGACCGGCAAATGTTTTTTACCATTACCGACGAAGTTGCTACTTTGGTTAAAAGATTTAAGGGTTCATTAAGTGGCGAACATGGCGATGGACGTGTGCGGGGGGAATTTATACGGAAGATGATTGGTGAAAAAAATTACCAATTGATTTGTGACGTAAAAAAAGTGTGGGATCCTAACAACATTTTTAATCCTAACAAAATCGTTCATACCCCCAAAATGAACGAGTTTCTACGTTATGAATCAAACCAAAAAACAAGCGCGTTTGATACGGTTTTCAGGTTTGACGACACCCAAGGCATTTTAAGAATGGCAGAAAAGTGCAATGGATCAGGCGATTGCAGAAAATCACATGTAATAGGAGGAACGATGTGTCCTAGTTATATGGCCACTAAAAATGAAAAAGAAACCACACGAGCAAGGGCGAATATTTTAAGAGATTTTTTAACAAATTCTACCAAAGCCAATAAGTTTGCTCACAAAGAAATATATGAGGTGTACGACCTTTGTCTTTCATGCAAAGGGTGCAAGGCAGAATGCCCTTCTAATGTAGATGTAGCCACCATGAAAGCTGAGTTTTTGCAGCATTATTATGATGCCAACGGTATTCCGTTAAGGACTAATCTAATTGCCAATATTAGTGCTTTTAACAAACTAGGAATGATATGGCCCGCTGCAACAAATTTCTTTTTTGAGAATAAATTTACCAGTACTGCCATCAAAGGTTTCTTAGGTTTTGCTCAAAAACGTGCCATCCCAATCTTGTACAAAACAACATTAACTCATTGGGCTACGAAGAACTTGCCTCTTTTGAACCCAAAACCACCTCATATTAAGAAAAAAGTTTACCTTTTTGCAGATGAGTTTTCGCAGTATAATGATGTCGCCCTAGGGATAACTACCATAAAGCTATTAACTAAATTAGGGTATTATGTCGAGATTCCTAACCACGTTGAAAGTGCACGAACCCATTTATCAAAGGGCATGGTAAGGGCAGCGAAAAAAATAGCCAACCAAAACGTTACCTTGCTAAAAGACATAATAAGTGCTGACCAACCATTGTTGGGTATTGAACCATCAGCAATTTTAACTTTTAGAGATGAGTATTTGCGTCTTGTTGATGCACCACTACTAGCTCAGGCAGAAAAGTTAGCTGCCAACTGTTTTATTGTTGACGAATTTCTGGCAAAAGAAGTGGAGTTAGGCAATATTGACAAAACCCTATTTGTTGATGAACAAAAAACAGTAATGCTTCATGGGCATTGTCATCAAAAAGCACTGTCTTCTACGGAGTTTACTAAAAAGCTATTAAGTATCCCGTCAGGGTACAAAGTTGAGGTGATACCTTCTGGATGTTGTGGAATGGCGGGGTCTTTTGGCTATGAAAAGGAACATTATGAAGTTTCCATGCAAGTGGGAGAGTTGGTGTTGTTTCCAGCCGTAAGAAAAACCTCAGAACACACTTTAATAGCTGCTCCTGGCACAAGCTGTAGACATCAAATTAAAGATGGAACCCAACGTACTGCACAACATCCTATAGAAATATTGTACAAAGCATTAAAGTAGGAAGGAATATTCAATTTGGTTTCCAAACTTGGATAGGGTTTTAAGTCAATAAAAACAACCTTATCCTACGGTCATCTTCCAAGAGTCATACGAGAATCTACCCTTGATCCACCTTTGCTCGCAGTGTACAATAGCCCCCATTTTTGGATTGGGGGCTATTGATTTTTTATTCGTGTAGGTTCAATTTAGCTAAACGTTCCACTTCTTTGCTAATTATACCAGCTAAAGCAGTCGCTTTTGCTTCTTTGTTTTTAAATAAAAGCCTATGGTGAATTACTGGTTCAGCCAATGCCTTAATATCATCTTCAATAACAAAGGTACGTCCATTTACCAGTGCAAATGCTTTTAAACATTTCAAGAAGATAATCCCACTACGTGTAGACGCACCAACATGGATATCAGGATGTTTTCTTGTTGCAAAAATTATGTTTTTTACACCAATTAAAATTTCTTCATGCACAAATACTTTTTCAGCCTCGTCTTGTAAGGTAAGTATATCTCCTGCTGTAAGTACCTGTTTAACTGTTTCTTTAATATTGTTAATTGATAAATAGTCACGATAGATTTCTAGCTCTATGTCTTCAGTAACATACCCTAAGCTAATTTTCATAAAAAAGCGATCGAGCTGTGCATGTGGTAATGGATAAGTACCATCGCTTTCAATTGGGTTTTGTGTAGCAATGGTAAAAAACATACGTTCAAGTGGATAGGTATGGTCTCCTATCGAAATTTGATTTTCAGCCATACATTCCAACAAGGCAGACTGAACTTTTGGTGAAGCTCGGTTAATTTCATCAGCCAACAAGATATTTGTAAATAAAGGGCCTTTTTTGAAAACAAAATCCTTTTTATTGTCATCAAAAATATGACTGCCGAGCAAATCCATTGGTAACAAATCTGGCGTAAACTGAACCCTTTTAAAAAGCAAGTGATGGTGCTCCGAAACCAAGTCGTTGTTAGATATAGATAAGGCTAGTGTTTTTGCCAAAACTGTTTTACCCGCTCCAGGATTATCTTCTAACAAAATATGGCCTTTTGCCAATAAGGTGGTTACCACATATTGAATACATTGGCGTTTACCTTTTATTACCTTTTCTATGTTATCTATGAGTGACGTAACCTGAACTTGATGAGACATGACTATTTATCTATTTATTCAAATATGATTCTTAATAATTATTAAAGCAAGGCAATACAGGAGATTTCCACATTTACATCTTTTGGCAAACGTGCAACTTCCACCGTTTCTCTAGCCGGAGCAGATGTGGTAAAATACTCTGCATACACACCGTTAATTGTAGAGAAGTTGTTAAGGTCTTTTACAAAAATGGTGGTTTTTAATACTTTGTCAAAAGAAGTTCCTGCCTCTTCCAATATGGCCTTCAAATTTTGCATAACACGATTCGTTTCTTCAACTATATCCGACAACACTAGTTCACCTGTTTGTGGGTCAATGCATATTTGGCCAGACACGTAAAGAATATTTCCAGCCTTCACTGCTTGGCTATAAGGCCCTATGGGTGCAGGTGCATTTTTGCTATTCACTATTTCTTTCATCATTTTTACAAAATATTACTATACAATAAACAAATGCTAATTTGCGTTAAAACATTGTCATTACCATATTCGATGAAAATAAAATTTTTTATTGTTACAATTTTGACTTTACTCTTGGTCTATTGTAAGCCTAAAAATGAGGTTTTCAGCACTGATGCTAATATTAAACTTCGTTTTTCGGCTGATACTATTTGGTTCGATACATTGTTTACAACGGTTAAAAGCATCACGATTAGAGCTAAGGTCTATAATACCAGTAGAAATGCTGTTAATATCTCTCAAATTAGTCTTTCTTCTCCTCAGTCGCAGTTTTTGGTTTATGTAAATGGCCTAAATATTAATGAAAAACCGAATGCTGAACTCCTAGGTGACGACAGCCTTCTTGTGTTGGTAAAAGTGACCATAGATCCACAAGATAAATCAGTACCATTTTTGGTGCAAGACTCAATAACATTTATTACCAATGGCAACAAACAACAAATAAAACTTATAGCCTATGGGCAAGATGCTGTTTTTCATAGAGATACAAAAATTTGTGATGAAACCTGGTCAAATAATAAGCCCCATGTGGTGTTGGGAATGATAAAGGTTGATAGCGGTTGTGTATTAAAGATTGACGCTGGTACTAAAGTGTATTTTAGTGACAATGCCGGCTTGTATGTAAATGGTCAACTATTGGCCCAAGGTAGTGTTAATAACAAGGTAGAACTAAGAGGTTACAGAACTGAACCAATTTATGAAAATGTGGCAAATCAATGGTCTGGAATTGTATTTTCTCCATCTAGTAAATCAAATTTACTTTCTTGGGTTAATATTTCTAATGCTGAAACGGGCGTCTCAGTGTCAACACAAAACGATCAAGATACTATTTCAGAATTACAAATGTCTCATTGTTTTATAAAAAACATGAGTGATGCTGCTTTGGTGCTTGATCAAGCGGATGTTTTAGTTACCAATTCATTGTTTACAAATTGTGCGAATTATGTGGTGAATAGCAGATCTGGAGGACATCAAACATTTATACATTGTACTTTTACGAATTATGGTCTTGACTATTTTAGGCTATTCCCAAGCATAGTTTTTGAGCAAAACGTACAGCCCTTAAACTTGAAGTTTTATAATAATATAGTTTGGGGCAACTCCCAAGAAGAATATGAAATCACAACTATAAATAAGGTAGTTTCTTATGCAAATAATGTTATTCGTTCTTCTAATAATTCTTTAAAAGTGGGAGGTAATAAAATAAGCATCAACAGAAACTATATGAAATTTAAGAATATTTTTAACTACGATTTTACTCCAGACACCCTAAGCCCAGCCGTGGATTCTGCATTTGCAGTAATTGGAATTTCTGATTCACTAGCTCTTAATGGGATAAACAGAGTTAAGCCCGATATTGGTGCATTTGAGAGACCTCAAAAATAAATAATTAAATACACCAATTGACATAATTTTCCTTAAATTAGACCATCAATATTGATTACATAATCCTATGAAACAATCAGTTGTAGTTTTTTTTCTGTTTTTAGTCGTATTTTCAGTGGGTATAAATGCCCAACAGGTTGTGGAAAAGAAAAACATGCGACTGTTAACCACCAAATATGACCAAGTATTATCTCATACGGACGGGATTGGCAACATGGCATTTGCATTTTATAGAAAAAAGAAACTAGAAATTAAGGTGTTATCCCCTGAGTTTTTTGTTACGGCAGGGAAGTCAATCACCATCAACTCCATGGATAAATACACCCAAATGATTGGTTTAGACATGGATGACAAATTTGTAAATGTATATTTTTATAATTCTCGCTCCCTTCTTCTTTCCTGTAGTAGGTATAACAAATTTTTAGTAACGGAATTACCTACTTATGAATCTTTGGCAATTCTTTCTTCAGAAGAATCAATTTTAAAAGGATTAAATGTAAGTGGAAAATTCATTGTTTTGAGCCTAAGAAAAAATGGTGAAATCATAAGTCGAACCATTGACAAAAATCAGGTAATTGTTGATGAGTTTAAACATGACTATTCTTCGCTATATTCAGACCTGCTCGCTGAAAAGCAAAAATTAAATAGTGAACCGTTATCAGAAATTGGAATTGATAAAATCGACTATTACACCGATAATGATATACAATCGAGCCAATCCAGCAATAAACTATATGTGATTGGTAAAAAAATATACTTCGTTATTGACAATAGTACAGCCACCAGAATATTGTTCGTTGACCTAGCCACCAAAAAAAGTAGTTATAAAAAATATTATTTTCACCTAGAAATGTGTGAAGATAACCAACATGAAGGGGGAAATTCATTTTTGTATAAAGACAAGTTGTTTAGAATAACTTCATGCAAGGAAATGTTAAATATTTCCACCATCCATCTGGATTCTAATGCATTAATAAAAACTTATAATCTTTTTGTATATCAACCTTTTTCCTTTAAGAATGGAAGTATAGTGGTAGAAACCAACTACGACAAAGATAAAGACGAGGTGGAACTAGTAGAATCTACTTCAAAATTTTTAAGAAAATTAGAAAACACCACCTTATCTGTGGCTGTAAACAAAGTTAAATTTGACAATTACTTGATATTTGTGGGTGGCACACAATCATCTACTTATTCTCAGAACAACGGATTTTCACCAGGTTTTGGAGGATTTGGCCTCGGGTCTGGTCTTTCCATTGGAATTGGATTAGGCACAGGTATAGGTCTTGGTACGGGAATGGGTACAGGAATGGGCACTGGCATGGGCTCAGGGATGGGCTATCCGTATAACAATTATAATAGTTATCAAAAAACCAAAAACATCTACTTTAAGTCAATGATCGATAGTAAAGACCTAAATCACATAGAAGGAAACACCCCAAATACATTAAAAGAAATCCTCAATCGATTTGCAGAAACTAACATAAATCATCTATCCCCAAGCCTTACCACAACTACTGGCACAGAATCCAAAATAATTTATGGATATTTAAGTGGAAAAGACGACCTTTACCACCTTTTAGAAATAAATCGATAAAAATTTAATAATTATGCAAATAGCAAAGCATACTGTTGTAAGTCTTTCTTATGATTTACACATTGATGAGAACAACACTAAAGTACTTGCAGATAGTGCAAATGAAGAACAACCATTGTCATTTTTGTTTGGTGTAGGCATGATGATTCCTATGTTTGAAGAAAAATTGGATGGATTAAAAGAAGGGGAAACGTTTAATTTTACAGTTCCCGCTAGCGAAGGTTATGGAGATTACATCGACGAGGATATTATTGACCTTCCTATCGACACTTTTAAAATTGATGGAGAAATAGACCAAGAAATGTTACAAGTAGGAAATTTTGTTCCACTTATGGACAACCACGGCCATCAACTACATGCTAAAGTATTGGAAGTTTCTTCTGATTTGGTAAAAGTGGATCTAAACCACCCTCTTGCTGGTCAAGATTTGCATTTTAATGGCAAAATCTTAAATATCAGATTAGCTACAGCAGAAGAATTAGATCATGGCCATGTGCACGGTGAAGGCGGGCATCACCACGACCATTAAGGATTACAAAATACAGCAAGTATATTTATGCTTGCTGTTAAACCATTTTTTAATAGATTGATAAAGCTAGTTTAAATTTTTTAATAATGATTAGCATAGAATCCATTGAGTTTAATCCATTAGGAGAAAACACCTATATCTTATATGATGAAACGAAAGAGGCAGTTATAATCGACCCAGGTTGTAATGAGGATGAGGAAAAAGAAGAACTTGACCAGCTGATTCTATCTAAGGGGCTTACGATCAAATATTTGCTCAACACACATTGCCATGTAGATCATGTGCTGGGCAACTATCATGTTAAAGAAAAATACCAAGTTCCCTTGCTTATTCATGAGCTTGAATTGCCCCAATTAAGGGCTGTTAAAATATATGCTCCCAATTATGGATTTTACGAGTATCAGGAAACAGAACCCGATCAGTTTATTGACGAGGGTCATCAAATAAAATTTGGAAACTCTACCTTAGAAATAGTGTTTGTGCCTGGCCATGCACCCGGACATATAGCATTTTACAACCTTCAGGAGAATTTTTGCGTAGGTGGTGATGTGCTTTTCTTAAGTAGTGTCGGCAGATCCGACTTGCCCGGTGGAGACCACAAAACACTAATAAAGAGCATAAAAGAAAAAATCATGGTTTGGCCCGATGATGTTAAAATACACCCAGGTCACGGCCCAGTTACTACAATAGGAAGAGAAAGAATGTACAATCCTTATATTTCTTGATTATCGTTTACATATTTCACTTATGAATATTAAAAAACATATTCCAAATATATTCACCTTAGGCAACTTATTATGTGGCTGTATCGGTGTTGTGCTAGCCTTAAAATCAAGTAACCACTTGGGTTATGCAGCTTACTTGATAGGTATAGCTTGTATATTTGACTTTTTAGATGGATTTATTGCTAGGCAACTTAATAGTACTTCTGAATTTGGGAAGCAACTTGACTCCTTGGCAGATATTGTTACATTTGGCCTTTTGCCCAGCATTATACTTTACCAAATGTTGTATTTGAGTTTTGAAATCAATAATATTGATTGGATTAACTGCAACGGCACCATACCAGACTTTGCCGCGTATATCGATTGTACCTTACTAGAAAACCTGTATCAATATCCGGCATTTTTAATAACCCTTTTTTCAGCACTTCGATTGGCCAAGTTTAACATTGACGAAAGACAATCCACCAGATTTATAGGAGTACCTACTCCAGCAAATGCTATTTTAATTGCCTCCTTCGCTCTTATTGTTAATGCTGGCCCGAGCGAAGAAACGCTTCTCCTTATCTTTAATCCCTTTTTCCTTTATGGTACCATTTTAATTATGAGTGGGTTACTCGTAGCTGAATTGCCGCTTATTGCCCTCAAATTTAATACCTATAGTTGGAAAGGTAACGAATTTAGGATTGTGCTTATAGGTAGCTCTATAGCGCTTTTCGTGTTGTTAGGGGTTAAAGCTATACCAATCATTATCGCACTTTATATACTCCTATCGGTAATTGAAACTTTTGTAAGTAATAAAATTTAAAAAGGACAATCCAAAATATAAAATCTTGTATATCTTTGCAATCCATTTGATATCTTATGAAGTTTATCGCACATATTGATGTAATGCCTCAAAAAGAAATACTTGATCCTCAAGGTAAGGCTGTAAAATTAGGTCTAGGCAATTTGGGTATTTCTGAAGTACTTGATGTGAGAATAGGAAAACATATAACACTTTCCATCGAGGCCACCAGCGAAGATGAAGCTAACAACAAAGTGGATGTAGCCTGTAAAAAACTCTTGGCTAATTTAATAATGGAAACCTATACTTTTACTTTAGAAAAAATTTAGTTGCCTATGCAATAATTTTACAATTTTATTGGTTAATACATTGAACCAAGGATTTAACCAGATGGATAAGTCACTATTTTGTAATATTAAAGCAATGAAACTAATACATTTGTTTTCTGTACTGCTAGGTTTAGCGCTTCTATCCAACTCCACAGGATTTTCGCAAAACATCCAAATTAACTGGAATGGAGAAAGGGATTATTTGACAGAACAGGGCACAATTGTTAAAAGTCTGTCTTTTGATAACGCCTGTTTCAATTCAAAAACTTTACTTCCGTTTTTTGTTCAACAATATGCTGACAAACAGCTTCTTAGTGTTATAATAGATCAACCAATCTACCAACGTCTTAATGGAGATGATTCTGTTTTAATACAAAACGCTATTTTAACGGATAAAATACAATCATCTATAGAGGTAGGTTACGCTGCTGGCTCACCCGTATCTTTTGTAAAAATTACTCCATTTTTGAAGAGAGATGGACAGATTTACAAGTTAATGAGTGCTACGTTAAAACCAACCTATTCCACTACATTAATAACTAAGGTTGCTAACAACACCTTATCCGTCGCAAGAACAAGCGCAAGCATCACCAATTCCGTTCTGAATACAGGAGAATGGTTTAAAATAGGGGTATTAAAAAATGGTATTTACAAATTGGACGCTGGATTTTTGCAGGCAATAGGTATTCCAAGTACTGTTAACCCACGAAAAATACAAGTTTTTGGGAATGGAGGAGGTACATTACCTCAAAAGAATAGTGAAAACAAATATGATGATTTAGTAGAAAATGCAATTTACTTTAAGGGAGAAGAGGACAGTACATTAAATTCACAAGACTACATTCTTGCATACTTACAAGGACCTGACAACATAATTGCGGATACTTTAGCAAAAAGATTCAAACATCTCAACAATGTTTACTCTGATTCTGCTTTTTACTTTATTACTTATAATCAAAACCTTGGCAAGCGTGTAAATCAAAGAAGCTCATTGCCAGATGCAACAGACACCATTTCTACCTTTGATGATTTCTTTTACCATGAAAATGACTTGGTTAGCATAAGCAAATCTGGTAGAGAATGGTTTGGCGAATCATTTGAATTTAATACCAGTCAAACATTTACTGAAAATGTTAAAGGGATTGTGAACGGATCGTCAATCAAACTCACTGCGTCAGTAATGGCTAAGGCTACACTTGGAACAAGTTTTGTGGCCAGTATTAACAACGATAAAACCAACATATTCCTAAGTGCAATACAAACGAGCGGTTTTGTTAATACTATTGCCGATGAAAACATAGGTAACCTCACCTCCATCTCCAATGGTAACGAAAACATTAGCTTAAAATTTGACTTTGTAAAAGGAAGTGCCACCACAGCCTTAGGCTATTTAAATTATTATTATCTTAACGTTTCCAGAGAGTTACGCCTTTACGATTCCCACACCTTTTTCTCATCTTTTGCAAGTTTAAAAAACTCAACTTCTAAATTTATTGTAAAGGATGTAAATACTAACTCCCTTATTTGGGACATTACCACTTTTCATAGTCCTGTGGCTCAGAACTTTGACCTTATTAACAATAAAGGAGTTTTTGTAGCAAATACAAATAAATGGACTAAATGGGTAGTGTTAAATGAAAACGGCAACTTTTCCACCCCGATTTTTGTAAAAAAGATAACCAATCAAAATTTGCATGCACTGGCCACCCCTCAACTGCTTATTGTTACCCATGGGGCTTTTGAAAGTGCTGCACAAAAACTGGCTTCTTTTAGAAGAACACACGATAATCTTGCTGTAGAAGTAGTGACCCTTGATAAAGTATATAATGAATTTTCATCAGGGGCACAAGATGTTTCAGCCATTAAAAACTTGGCTAGAATGTTTTATAAAAGAAAAGATGGCATTTTTAAATCATTGTTACTCTTTGGAGATTGCTCTTATGACTACAAAAATCGTGTGAATAATAATAGCAACTATGTACCGGTTTATGAATCCTACGAAACCCTAACTCAAACAAACAGCTTCTCTTCTGACGACTACTTTGGATTATTAGATGATAATGAAGGCGAATGGAATGAGTCTTTTGGTCTTACTGAATTGATGGATATTGGTATTGGTAGATTACCCGTTTCTAATCTTAACGATGCCAATAAATTAGTCGATAAATTAATTAATTATAATGGCAATTCTGAGGTGTATGGTAAATGGAAAAACAGCCTTACGTTTCTTTCAGATGATGGAGATGGCAACAGTCACATGTTAGATGCGGAATCTTGTATCAATCAAATAGAAGCCAATTATAAACAGTTTAACTTTAATAAACTCTATCTCAACGCCTTCCCCCAAGAGGCTACACCTGTTGGACAAACCAGTGTTGCATTGGTAAATGCTCTAAATCAAAGTGTTGCCAATGGAACATTTCTTGTAAACTATACGGGTCATGGTAGAGAAATTGGTCTTACTAGCGAAAATGTAGTTACCCTTGAACAGATTAAGAATTGGACTAACTTAAATAAATTGTTTTTTATGGTAACCGCCACCTGCGAATTTGGTAGGTATGACGACCCTACTTTAGAGTCTGGTGCCGAGGTGGCACTTTTGAACCCCTTAGGTGGCGCAGTTGGTTGCTTAACTTCCACAAGACCTGTTTATCAAAGCACTAACGGATTGTTAAATAGGGAGTTATTCCGCCACATATTTAATGCGAAAGATGGTCAATATCCAACACTTGGAGAAATTACCAGAAATACTAAAAACGGCTCAGTAAGCACCGTTTACAATAGAAATTATGCCTTGCTTGGTGATCCATCTATGACCTTGGAGTACCCGAAAAACAAGATTAAAATTACTCAATTAAACGGAGACACAATAGGTGCTGGATCCGATACGGTGAAAGCACTGGAAAAAACTTCTTTTTCTGGAGAAATTATAGATTATAGCGGAGCCAAATTAACTGATTTTAATGGAGATGTATTCATTACGTTTTTTGACAAATCAAGCCCCTCTGTTACTCGTGGAGACCAAGGAGACAGAATAATCAGTTTTAACGAACAAAAAAATATCATTTTTCAAGGTAAGGCAACTGTTACTACAGGTGAGTTTAACATCACCTTTGTGGTACCTAAAGATATTTCTTACAATGTTGACAAAGGGAAAATTAGCATGTATGCAATGTCCTCAAGTTTAGCAACCGATGCAGCTGGTTCTGAACTAAGTGTAAAAATCGGAGGCTCTAGTCCTGGTATCACACCTGACGACAAGGTGCCGAATATCCGACTGTTTATGAACGATACCAGCTTTGTCTCAGGTGGCATTACCAATAAAAACCCAAATTTTATTGCATATTTGGAGGATGAAAACGGCATTAATGTGGCATTAACCGGTATTGGTCATGAGATTGTGGCCACCTTAAATAATGACAATGCCAATCAAATTGTATTAAATGAATATTATGTCACGCTCAAAGATAGTTATCAAAAAGGGACCATTGTATATCCATTTAAAAATCTGCCAAATGGAAGAAATACACTCACTTTACGGGCTTGGGATACCCACAACAATTCTAATCAGGCCTCGATCGAGTTTGTGGTAAGTGACAATTCTGCACTAGTTATCGAAGATATTCTTAATTACGCCTCAACAGATGGCGAGTTTGTCAATTTCTCTTTTGAGCACAATAGAGCGGGTGAAGATTTGGATATTCAAGTAAAAATATTTAACCTTAATGGCCATTTGGCCAAGGAACTCAGTGCAAATGTACCTGAAAGTTCTACAGTAGTTTCTGGATTGCAATGGAAAACCAACTATTCCGATGGAAGTCAGCTATCATCGAGCATGTTTGTGTATAAAATTACAGTTCGGTCAAAGCTGGATGGCTCCACTGCCTATGCCACAGAGAAACTTGTATTTTTAAAGTAAGTCAGTATATTTACGTCTTTTAATTATGTTTATGTTTAAATTGTTTCAAAAGAGGGGTCTAGTTATCGCATTTTCCTCGTTTTCATTGTTAACCTTCGGCCAAGGGGTAAGTGGCACTGGTCAAATCATTGGAGGCGACAACCGCTCTATTACAACAGCTGTACCTTTTTTGGCCATTGTACCAGAATCTCGTGGTGGTGCCATGGGCGATGTAGGTGTTGCTACGAGTTCTATTTCATCTAATGACACCTATTGGAATCCTGGAAAACTAGCTTTTAATGAAAAAGATTTTGGCTTTTCAGTATCCTATAATCCATGGCTTCGTAAACTTGTGAATGACATGTCATTAAATTATCTATCAGGCTTTTATAAGAGAAAAAAAGAAGAGGCACTAAGTGTAAATATGACCTATTTTGATCTAGGTAATATTCAGTTTACTAATCAAAGTGGCGAAAAGCAACAAGAATTTAGACCTAGAGAATACGCCATAGGACTTGGTTATTCTAGAAAATTAAGCACTAAATTAGGTATTGGTATTAACCTAAAATTTATTCGATCCAATCTATCAGGAGGATTTGGTGGTAGTAGCAATGGTGTTAACTTGGATGCAAGACCAGCAAATACCGCAGCCACAGATATTGGTATTTTCTATATTAAACCTCTCACAATAAAAGGCACAAGTAATAGTTTGGCCTTTGGAGCAAATATTCAAAATATAGGTGGTAAAATTGCCTACACCAACTCTGGTCGTCGTGACTTTTTACCGGGTAATTTAAAAATAGGAACGGCATTTACCCACGAAATTGACCTTTATAACAAAATCACTGTTTCTGTAGATTTCAATAAATTACTTGTACCCTCTCCACAAGTGCGAAATGTACAAAAGCTGGCAGGAGGAGACTCTGTTGATGCTGGTGGTAATTTAATTAAAGAAACTTATCTGGCTGACAAGCCATTATTTAGCGGAATTTTTGGATCTTTTAGCGACGCTACTGGCGGCTTAAGTGAAGAACTCAAAGAAGTGAGTATTGGAAGTGGTTTGGAATATTGGTATCAAGATATGTTTGCCATAAGAACCGGATATTTTTATGAATCTCCATTAAAAGGCAACAGAAAATATTTAACCCTGGGTTTTGGATTACGTTATCAGGTGTTTGGTTTTGATTTTGCTTATCTGGTAGCGCAAGGTCAAAACAACGCTTTAGGTGAAACATTAAGATTTTCTTTGGTTTTCAATTTTGATAAACCAAAAGTTGACGAAAACACCATAACTGAATAGCGAGTTATTAAGGCATAACACCTTTGGTTATTCCACGCGATATTAAGACTACATTTAGAAATTGAGCATAAATAAAAAAAGTCCCAAAAGGGACTTTTTTTATGACTAAATGCCTTTTCTAAAGTGGTAATCAGCGAGATCCTCTAATGGATTTCTTATTATTTTAGAAATGTTTACACCTTTATCGGTGGCCACCCTTTTTAATATGTCCTGGAAAAAATAAGCTATTGAACCAATAAAACCAATTTGCACCGTTTTATGATTTGTATATCTGGTGACACAATTTTCAAAAAGTTCATTAAAACTCCTATAAACCAAGTCTTGAACGTAAGGATCTTGTAGGTTTTCTGACAAAAACATGGTGTAAGAGGCCAAATACCTGCTTGGAAACTCTTTTTTATATACAGAATCTAGAATTTCAGGACCTCTATCGTCATACTTTTTTTCAAAGGCGTCCTTGATATGCTCTGGCATATTTTTACGGATATAGTCTTTTACTAACAATTTACCCTTATATCCTCCGCTACCTTCGTCACCCAAAAACAAGCCAAGTGAATGAATATTTTCAATTATATATTTGCCATCATAATAACAAGTATTAGAACCTGTGCCTGAAATACAAGCAATACCAGCCTCATCTCCAAACAAGGCACGCGCTGCGGCTAGTAAATCGTGATAAACGTAAACCTGAGTTTTAGGAAACGCTTGCTTTATCCCACTTGCTACCTCGGCTCTTTTCTCTTCTAGCTCACAACCAGCACCATATAAAAATATTTTTTCTATGGCTTCAAACGGAAAATCCAAATTGGGTATTAAACCGTGTATTAGATTACTATAAATATTTTCGGGGCTTTGATAATATGGGTTAAACCCTATTGATTTGTAAGTGAAGGACTTATTATTTACTTTATCTACGAACAACCAGGAGGTTTTGGTAGTTCCACTATCTGCAATAGCTATCATATAGGGATTTGTTATATGTTAATTGTGAATAAACCATAAAGTTGCATTAATTTTAGAATTTTACAAAATATTTGACCTTAATTGCACCTTTAACCCACGTTTCCATCTGTTTGGACGTCTTTATTTAAGCCAATATGTGAAATCAAATTATAAATTATTGTAAAAGGTAAAAATATATCTACCACTTTGGAATTATTAAATGTATGTATTAGTTAAAGGATTATAACTATTTTATGTTTACCTTTAGTATACTTAAGGTATATAAGGACATTAATTACTAAAACTATGTTAAGGAAAATAATTATTTTTGCAATCATTGGTCTTTTAACATTTTCTGCTTGTACACGGACAAGTAAAAAATGCAAAAAGTCACAAAAGAACAAGAAAAATCTTCATTTAGCCCCTGGCTTTAAATAAGGTAGTTGTTTTGAACAGCATAAACACTCTTTGTAGTTGTGTTTATGCTGAGCTTTGTCTAATCTATTTTGTAATTATTTTTTAATATTCTCTCAAAAATATTGCTGCCCACAATTCTTTTTACAATTAAGGCTAACTTTTGTAATGGTTTTCCAATTGGGTAGTAAACGTTTGGTTTTTTGGTATTGATTATATTGAAAACCAATTCCCCAATCAAATTGGGATTAGAAGAATGAACAATTTCTTCATTAATCATCTTCTCAATTCTTAATGTTTCGCTTGAATAGACTGAGTTATTAGCAACTGCGCTAACAACACGCCTATTTTCACTTATATTAGTGGCAAAATCTCCAGGATCTATCACACACGCTTTTATTCCAAAAGGTGCAACTTCTATTCTAAGAGCTTCACTCAGCCTATGTACTGCCGCTTTGGTAGCACTATATACGCCCCTGTATGGTAAACCCATGTGGCCAGCAACGCTACTGATATTGATGATTAAACCATTTTTTTGGTTTCGCATATAGGGCAATACGTGTCTTGTGGTGCGTAATACACCAAAAACATTGATATCGAATATTTCTTGTGTTTCAAGGTCTTGGCAGTCTTCAACTGAACCCATGATTCCGACACCGGCATTATTTACCAAAACATCAATACGGCCGGTTTTGCTAATTACTTCATCAATACCCCTTTTTACCGAAGTTTCGTCTTGTACGTCTAAGGTGATTAATTCGTAAGGCAAGGCATCAATCACCTTTTTGGGATTTCGACTAGTGCCAAAAACTCTAAAACCCTTGGCTGCTAATATTGTACAAATAGCCTTTCCAATGCCTGAGCTGCCACCAGTAACTAGGACTACCTTATCCATAAATTCCTAAAACTTTTCAAATGAAGAAAAGAAGAAATTACCTTCAATCAACGCATTTTCATCAGAATCAGAGCCATGTATTGCGTTTGATTCCAATGATTTGGCAAATAATTTTCTTATCGTTCCCTCGTTGGCATTGGCTGGATTAGTGGCACCAATAAGCTCGCGAAAATCTGCGATGGCGTTATCTTTTTCTAAAATCATGGCTACAATAGGCCCTGCAGACATCACATCTTTGAGGGTTTGGTAAAAGGGCCTTTCAGCATGTACGGCATAAAATTGCCCTGCGAGTTCAGGTGTAAGTAAGGTCTTTTTTATAGCCACTATTCTAAATCCTGCGTCTTCTATAATTTTTAAGATTGCACCATTGTGTCCATCTTTTACAGCATCAGGCTTAATCATCGAAAAGGTACGATTACCACTCATAACATTAATTTTTTAAGTATTTATATCCACAGCATTACTAGCGTTGGGACAGTTTAATTTTTTTCAAAACTACACATAAGTTCAAATCAAAAAACATTTTTATTGATTATCTGTATTACAATTTTTGTTTTTTAATCAAATTCACGACTTTTGGACTTTACTTTAGCCAAATCACTTTAGTGTAGTTTAATGCGGCAATATCAAGAATTACAGCAGCTTTTCAATAAGCCTCAAAAAGTAGTAATTACTACCCACCACAAGCCAGATGCCGACGCACTTGGATCTTCATTAGCACTTGCAGGTTATTTGGTTAAAAAAGGCCATAGTGTAAAAGTGATTACGCCTTCCGACTATCCACGATTTTTGTTTTGGATGAAAGGCAACGAGGATGTATTGATTTTTGATAAAAATCTTGCCACTAATGCCGCAACTTATATTAACGAAGCAGATATTATTTGTTGTTTAGACTTTAATGCCTACAGCCGTATCAACGAGTTAGGTGATATTGTAAAATCATCTAAGGCTTTAAAAGTGCTTATAGATCACCATCTTGAGCCTGAGCCATTTGCTGATTATACTTATTGGGACGGTAAAGCTGCTGCCACTGCCGAGTTGGTATACGACCTCATTGAAGATTTGAATGATTTATCTCTCATAGATATACCAATGGCTGAGTGTATTTATGCGGGAATAATGACCGACACTGGTTCATTTCGTTTCCCAAGCACAACTAAAAGGGTGCATTTAATAATTGCCCAACTTATCGATATTGGTGTAAACAATTCTAAAATTCATAGGAACATTTACGACAGCAACACAGAAAACCGTTTGCGATTTATTGGGTTTGCACTTTCTAAAAAACTCGTAATTTTAAAAGAATATTGTTTGGCCTATTTCGCTATCACCAATAGTGAACTTCAAGAATTTAATTCACAGACAGGAGATACCGAAGGCTTAGTTAATTATGCGCTTTCTCTAGAAGGTGTAACCATGGCTGCGGTAATAATTGAGCGTCCAGACATGGTAAAGCTGTCCTTGCGCTCCTCAGGTAATTTTTCGGTACGAGACTTCGCCTCGGACCATTTTGAAGGTGGTGGTCATAAAAATGCTTCTGGTGGTAAATCACACCTAAGTTTGCTCGAAACCGAAAAAAAATTCCTTTCTTTGCTTCCTCAATACAAAACATATTTAAATCAAGATTATAACAACGAAATTAACAATGCTAAAAACTAAAAAACTTAACCTTGTTGTGGCTATATCAACAGCGTTACTTTTAAACTCTTGCAATGGTCAAGAAATTAAAAAAAATGAGAATGGACTCCAGTATATTTTTCACAAAGACGTGGAAGGTAAATTGGCTGCCCTTGGCGATTTTATTGAAGTAAATATGGTAATAAAAACAGCCAAAGATTCTGTTTTGCAAAATAGTTATGGAAGTAAACCATATAATTTCCCACTTCAAAAAGGAGCGTTCAAAGGAAGTTTAGAAGAAGGTTTACTCTTGATGTCTGTTGGTGATAGTGCTACTTTTTTTGTAAATGCCGACTCCTTGTTTAACCCTAAATTTGGTATGTCGCGCCCGCCTTTTATTGCTGAAAAATCTTTGTTGCATTTTACCGTGAAAATGGAAAAAATCAAGAGCAGAGAGCAAGTTGAAAATGAAATGAGAGAAAGCGCAGAAAAAAGGAAATCTAGTGATGACCAATTGATTGTAGAATACATGAAAACAAATAATTTAACTGGTATTAAAACTCCTACTGGTCTTTATTATGTAAAACAACTTCCAGGGAAAGGTGCTTTAGCCAAAGCTGGCGATACTGTAGCTGTACATTATACCGGAAAACTATTAAACGGAACTGTGTTTGACAGTTCACGCGAGCGTGGACAACCAATAGAATTCCCACTAGGTTCAGGTTTTGTTATACCGGGTTGGGATCAAGGTATAGCCATGATGGCCGCTGGCGAAAAAGGCCTTTTATTAATTCCATCACATTTGGCTTATGGAGAAAGAGATATGGGCACTATCCCTGCTAATTCCGTACTTACGTTTGACGTGGAGTTGGTAAAAATAAAAGGAGATAAAACTAAAGCCCCTGCACCAAAGGCCTCTGTTCCTGCTCAAAAATCAACTCCCAAAAAAGCGGTTAAATAGCTGATTGTGAATGAATCTATTAAAAGGGTCGCATAGTCGACCCTTTTTTATTGGGTTATACATAGACAAAAACTATTGACACATAAATACAATCAATTTGATTGATTAATAAATCTAAATCAATTTTGTGACATCATTCATTTAACCAATTACAAAATGAGCACAAAAATTTTATCACTAGGATCACAATTTCCATATTTCAAAAAAACTGCTGCTGTTTCTACTGAACCAGGTAAAGAGTTTTTTGAAATTACCTCTGAAGACCATAAAAACAATAATCAATGGATGGTAATGTTTTGGTGGCCTAAAGATTTTACATTTGTTTGCCCAACAGAGATAGCTTCGTTTAACAAACACCATCAAGATTTTGTGGATCGTGATACCCAATTGATTGGTGCATCTACCGATACAGAATTTGTGCATGTGGCATGGAGAAAAAATCATGAAGATCTTAGCGGCCTAAAATTTCCTATGCTGGCCGATACTTCAAAATCATTAGCAGAAGAACTTGGTATATTAGAAGCAAATGAAAAGGTAGCTTACAGGGTAACTTTTATTGTGGATCCACAAGGTATAATCCGTTGGGTATGTGCCAATGACCTTTCTGTAGGGAGAAATGTGAATGAAGTAATAAGGGTTTTAGATGCTTTACAAACTGACGAACTATGCCCTTGTAATTGGCAAAAAGGCGAAGCTACATTACACGCATAGCTATTTAACCATTTATTGCCTTAGAATGTAAAATTACTAAGAAAGGTTTTCTCAAAATCCAAGTAACAAAGTAATGATTTATCCAAATCAATCATTTTAAGGCATAAAATGGGTTTAACTACTTAGGATTTTTACTAATTCATAAAAAACCATTTAAAATTAATATCAATGACAAAAATTGAAAATTCAACCATTGCAAGTATTGCAGAAGCATTACTTATCAGTGAAGATATAGAAGGCACAGCCATTGCCGGCCTTTCTGAAGTAGACCATCGGTATTTAAAAGACCTAAAAATCAACTTAAACAATGCACTTGCATATGAAAATTTGCAAAAAAAGGAGGCCTATATAATAGCCGCAAGTGTGGCAACCAATGAAAAAAACGAAATGTTGATTAAAGCCTTTGAAGGATTAGCCAAACAGCAGGGTGCTACAGACCATGAAATGGCAGAAGCCTATGCTTGCGTTAGCTTAATGAATGTTAATAATGTTTTTTACAGATTTAGGCATTTTATTAACAAGGATTATTACAATCAGACACCAGCGGGTATAAAAATGAGCATCATGGTTAATCCGGTTTTAGGTAAAGAATTTTTCGAATTATTAAGTTTGGCCATTTCTGCGGTTAATGGCTGTGAATTGTGTGTTACCTCACACGAAGAGTCAGTATTAAAACATGGAGCAAGCACTGCGAGAGTATATGATGCCGTTAGGCTGGCGGCTGTAATAAAAGGGCTTGCAGTTTTAGTTAAATAAGTCTAAAAAAACCGTCGGACTGCGCTAATTATTGTATCTAATAATTTCATGTGAATTTTGTAGTTGTACATTAATTATTTACCTTTGCAATCCAATTTTAGAAAGCGTTTTCGTAGCTCAATTGGATAGAGCGTCTGACTACGGATCAGAAGGTTGGGGGTTCGACTCCCTCCGAGAACACAAAGAGCTGTCCTGTATGGGCAGCTTTTTTTATTAGCCCACATTTTTCATTAATTGCTAATTTTGTAGAAAGCGTTAAAACCTTGAAATTGATTATCAAATGGTTGATAACTTGAAAATCCAATCGAAAGGGAATGAGTGAATAGACATAAGGAAAGAGCCATCTGGAAGCTTATCATTGTAGCTATATTTGACAACCCTAAAATAGCTGATGATGACAGTTGCACTTTTGAACTTAAGGGAACTACTAAATGGCCTGAGATTAAAATACAAAAGACGTGGTTTTCAGCCACGTCTTTATACCTTTTATAAACAAGGTTCGACCATTTTTAACCCTGAAATACAGCATACCATGCCTAAACTCTTGTCTCTTTCATCTTAACCTATATCTTTGTAATAGTTTTAACCAGTAATATTTTTAAACCGACCCCGATCATGAAGAAAATTATCTTTTCCATTTGTCTAATCATAGGAAGTTTTTTAAGTAATGTACATGCCCAGAATCTGGTGGATATACCGGATAGTAATTTCAGGAAGGCATTGAAAAAAATACCTAGTTTAACCTCATGTTTTGTTGGCGATAAGATGGATACAACTTGTGCGGGGGTGAAGAATTTGAAGGTCTTAGATGTTAGTTATAAAAAAATAATCAGTTTTGAAGGCATTAAGTGGTTTATAAATTTAGATAGTTTGATTTGTGGATCAAATGAAAATAAAACTTTTCCAAATTTGCCAAATAAATTAAGGAGTTTGATATGTCCTGTTGGGTTAGTTGCAAGTTTACCAGAATTGCCAGCTTCTTTAGTGTTACTAAGATGTGAATTTAATAATCTTTCAACTTTACCTAACCTTCCTAGTAGCTTAAAAACTCTATGGTGTGGTGTAAATCCAATTCTAAGCCTGCCAGAAATTCCAGCTGGTCTTGTGTTCCTTGAATGTGGTGATAATAAAAAACTTACAAATTTGCCAAATTTGCCAGATGGTTTGAAAGAATTGAGATGTGTTAAAACCTCTTTGAGAAGTTTACCAAAATTACCAAATAGTTTGGTTAATTTATTTTGCTTCGACAATGATTTAAAAAGCTTGCCAGCGTTACCTGCTTCCTTAAAGTCTTTGGACTGTACAGGTAACTCACTAAGTTGTTTGCCATTTTTACCTTCCGGATTAATAAGACTTTCCGTAAACAAGGGTACTTGTCTTCCCAATATACCCAATGAGTACTTTGAACTAAAAGATTTTTTGGCCAAATCCTTGCCCAAAGTCCTTTGCGACGAAATCAACAACATAAACAACTGCCAGTCATTTCCAACACTGAACGGCCGTGTTTATATCGATGTTAACATAGACAAAGCTTATACTGAAGGTACGGATTATCCTCTAGTGAATGCAAGTGTTAAGTCAAAAAGCTACTCTACAAACGTGGCACCTTCTGGCCAGTTCAAACTAACTTTCGATAGCCTCAATACTACCTATACCATCAGCCCAATATTGCCACTAGGCTTTACAAGCAAACCTGCGTCGGATACAGTCCGCTTTTCCAATTATAACGAAGTAAGAACAGGCAAAGATTTTATCATTACCCCACCCAATACACGAGATTTAGCTATCGAGGCCACGCCCATCACTTTTGCTAGGCCTGGCTTTAAAGTACGCTATCAAGTGATGGTGAAGAATATGGGAGGCAATAAGCAAGATGCTACGGCCCAGTTGGCATACGATCCATTTTTCACTTTTGAGTCAAGCACCCCTGCTGGCAATGCCTCTGGCAATTCTGTTTCTTGGAACATCATGGGCCTCAAGCCGTTTGAGGAACGCGTTTTTGTAGTGGAGTTCACCTTGTCTGCCCAAACGCCATTAGGTACAGTCTTGGCTAACACAGCCACGATTACTACTTCCACAGATGATGTAGCGGCCAACAACACATCGGAAATCAAGCAAACGGTGCGTGGCTCCTACGACCCCAACGACAAGTTGGTTAACAAGGGCAATGCTGTGCTCCGCTCGTCTATTCAAGCTCAGGAAGATTTTGTGTACACCATCCGCTTCCAGAACACTGGCACAGATACAGCTTTTACTGTCGTGGTACGCGATACCTTGGCCAACATGTTCGAGATCAGCAGTATGCAGACAACAGCCTCTTCACATCCTTACCTTTACAAGCTCAAGGGCAATGTAGCCACATGGACTTTCAACAACATCCTTTTGCCCGACAGCAACACCAACAGCCCTGGTAGCAATGGTTTTATCAAATTCAAGATTAAGCCACTTAGCACTTTGCAACTGAATGATGAGATCAAGAATACCGCATACATCTATTTTGATTTCAATACAGCCATCAAGACCAACATCGCCAATACTCGCGTGTCGCAGGCACTGGCTGTCGAAGACGAAACCATCTCCAGCACTATCTACCCCAACCCTAGCAAAGGAGTTTTCACTGTCGAGCTCGGGCAAAGACAGGCATTGATCCAAGTGCTTTCATCAACTGGCAAGGTGGTACTGGAGAAAGCCGCTAGCCTCTCCACAACGATAGACCTCAACGGAGAAAGTAAAGGCATCTACTTCCTCAAAATCCAAAGTAACGGAAGCACAGAGGTGAAAAAACTGATCAAAGAATAAGTGCTTTTCTGGCTATCAAAGAATTTACAATTTTCAATTCAAATGGAGTTGAAGTTCTTCGAAACAAGGAGGCAGTCGTTTCTAATATCAACGTTCAAGGTCTTAACAATGGATTTTATATTTTGTACTGCGACAGTAGACCCTACAAATTCTCTAAAGAATAATTGTTACTAATTTTGTTTGTCAAATCGCTTGGATAATCATAATTGCATATCGAAAAATCAGAAGAAAACTAAGAAATAGCTGCTAACGGTTTTGAGCTTTTAGCAAACTATTACTTTAAGCATAGGATATTTTTGTAGGCTCCTTCGGTCATCGATTCCATTTTATCCCAATTTCTGTAGTGTTAGCTAAAAACTGATAGTTGTTGCCATATTGGGTGTTGTATCCAATAGAGATATTTATTTGGTGGTTGTCTAACTTAATCGAGGGCTCAATAAAAACGTATAAACCTTGGTAGGCATTAATACCTCCGCCCATTTTAAATTGTTCACGCCAATTTAAAGCCCCTAACACACGAATGTCGTCTTTCATATCTATGAAAATACGATCTAATACGTTGAGCTCTAAAGAAAAATCAGAGGAAATTTCAAATGTTTTGGAAGCGAACGCGGTGTAGTATCGTTTTAATCTAAAACCTTGAAATTGATTATCAAATAGTTGATAACTTGAAAATCCAATTGAAAGGGTACGAGTGAGAAGACATAAGGATACAGAGCCGTCTGGAAGCTTATAATTGTAGCTTTGGTCGGGCAAGTTGGCTGCTATACTAGACACACCCAACATAGCTGATGATGACAGTTGCACTTGTGAACTTAAGGGCACTACTAATGTGTAATATAAAAATGCTTTAGGTGATTGAATATAAGGCCCTTCTCGTTTGTTATCGAGATAGGTACCAAGCCAATGTTTAACTTGTTGGTCTTTTAATTTGTATTGTGCTTGTAACCCAGTTTTATAGATATTGCTATTTTGAGATTTATGTTTGATATTTAGTTGAAAAGTGTTGGTATCTTTGATTGCGGCACTGTTATAGGTGGGAGAAAAGTCTGCATAATTGCTAAAAATATCAGGATAATATCCTTGAGCCAAGCAAGTAAGCTTTATAAAAAAAGTAAAGATAAAGGTAATCAAAAAGTATAGGTGCCTTTTCACGTATGCAAAATAGTATAAATATTTTTGTACAAAATCATTACTTACGGTGTTTTTGGTTTTATTTAACATTGAAGATGAATAATGATCATTAAAGAGGCAGATTTATTAAATCTAATACGTACAGGCGACGATAAAGAGGCAATTTTGTTCTTATATAAAAGTGTTTATCCGTTGGTAAAACGTTATATTAAACAACGGAAAGGCACACAAGACGACGCTTATGATGTATTTCAAGAGTCGTTGCTGGAGGTGTACCAGTCAATTATGACGGATACATTTCAAGAAAAGTTTACGGTTACTGGATATTTGTATAGGGTTTGCACCTTTAAATGGCTTAATAAGTCAAAAAGAGATAACAAAATAGCGTATCAACATGAATTACCCGATATTTTAATAGAAGAAATGAAGGAACATCAGGAACTAGTTTTTGTTAATTCGGAAGACGAAAATATATTAAAACAATACTTTGCTGAAATTGGTGATAAATGTGTTGAATTATTAACCAACACAATCATTTTGGATTTTTCACTGGAGGAAGCCAAGCGACAAATGGCCTTTAATAGTATTGGGGCTGTAAAAATGCAACATAAACGTTGTAAGCAAAAAATGATGGAATTATTGGCCAAATATCCTAAAATATTAGATAAGTTAAGAGACAAGGTGAATGGATAATAAAGATTTATATACCAAAATAGAAAACTACTTATCAGGCAACTTGTCGGAGGTGGAACGCTTTGCTTTTGAAGACGAAATACAAGCTGATACAAACTTGCAGGCTGAAGTAACTAATCACAAAATTGCCAATAGGCTTTTGTACGAAAACAAGTTGCTAAAGGTAAAGGAGTTGTCTTCTAATATTCACGAGACAAGTGTAAAGCGATTACAAAAACGTGATTTTTTAATTAAAACTATAGCAATAGCTTCTTTATTTTTGGCTACCCTTGTGATGGTGTACAAGTGGTACAACTCAAACAAAACAGCATTACAGCCTCAATCGGTTAGTATCGAAAAACATTCAGCGAAGGAAGGAACACCTTTTGTAGCACCAAATGCATCCCAAAAAGGGAAAAAAATTGTAAAAAAACAATTGTTGCATTCAAAATTGCCGGCAATTATAGATAAGGTACAAGAGCAGAAACCCCTTACTGTTGACCCAATAGTACAAAAATCAACGCCAATCATTTCCCAGATTGAGAAAGTTTCTAAAGTTGATCAAGTTCAACCGAAAGTTGTTGAAAAAACTAAGGAAAACAAGGGTTCTTGTGAAGATGTAGACCTGCAATTTAGCACCAACACCTATTCCACCTGTGCTGGAGCAAGTGAAGGCTTGGTAACCATTTCACCTATAGAAGGAGGGCAAAAACCTTATACTTTTAGCATTGTGGACAAAGATGGTAATAAAACCACCTTAATGAATAATTTACCGAAAGGTGCTTATACCTTGTTGGTGGAAGATGCCAATAAATGTTTTAAACGACTGTCAATAAACATTACCGAAAACAATTGTGCGGTACACTACGTCATCCAACTTTCAAGCAGTAAGTATTTTGTACAAGCCGCAAGCGAACAAGTTGGTTTGTTTACAGTAAGGGATAAAGCTAATCAAATTTATTACACTGCCACCATTCCTGCATATAATGATTATCTTTGGGAGGGCAAAGATTTTAATGGATTAGCCAAAGAAGGCGTTTATCTATATACTATCGAATATAAAGATAAGATATTAAATGGAACCATTACAATAATTGAATAATGCATAAACACATTTCCATATTACTTGTATTGTTGTGCTTATGGATACAATCCTGGGCCCAACAGCCCATTAAAGACGCTAATTTTCTAGCCTTTCTTAAAAGCAACTATCCGCAGGTAGTGGACAACCAAAATAATCTTATTACATCACAAGCTGAACTCGTTTCTGGTGTTTTTAATTGTTCTAGTCAAAATATTAGCTCACTCGATGAAATACAATATTTTATTAACATCACTGAATTATATGCAGATACCAATTTGCTCACGAGTTTACCTGATATTTCATCTTTAGCCAAACTTACTGTTCTGGACTTGTCTCATAACCAGCTAACCAAGTTGCCAGATTTGTCTAGCTTAAGTGAGCTAACCACACTAAATGTCAGTAAAAATTTATTAACTGCCCTCGATGACCTAAGTAGTTTAAGTAAATTACAGCAGTTAATCGCGTTTGATAATAACATTACAAAATTTCCTTCATTATCTAGTTTAATTAAACTTGAACAAATTGATTTTTCAAATAATGCCATAGTGCAAGTGCCCTCCTTAAAACAACTATCGCTACTTAAAAAATTGGAATTATCCTACAATAATATTGTAAGTATCCCAAACTTGAGTGAAAACACGTTGATAAAGGATTTGTACCTCAATAACAATCAATTAGATACTTTCAACGTAAGTTGGTTACCACAAAATGCTAGAAATATACGCATTGAAAAAAACTACCTCACTTGGGACGATATTATTCCTTTAACTAGTTTAAACAACTACAGCTCAAGGGTAAAAGTTAGTCCACAATATGCGTTGGCTATAAAAGATTCTATTTATAGCAAACGTGCCAAAACCATTAACATAAGCACTCAACTAGACCGGTCGATAGCCCAAATAACGTATACATGGTTCAAAAACAACACTACTTACACTACTGACTCAAGTATCAATATATCCAGAGTGCAATTTAGCGATGCTGGTAGTTATACGGTGCAATTATCCCATCCGTCTTTTCCTGCACTCACCATTAATGGAGGTACCTACCAACTTGTTGTAAAAGAATGTATCGATACAAACTCCATTCGATACACCACCAATCCCATCAATTGTGCTCAAAATGGTTCTATTACTTTTGAAACCAACCCAAATGACAAATTAAGTTACTTTCTTTATTCACCACTGACATCAGACACATTAGTTTCAACAACTGGTATTTTTCAATCAGTCAAATATCCTTTATACTCATTGTTGGTTAAAGATGAAAATAATTGTTCTGTTGAGATTGCCTCCAAAATTAATGTCATAACTGAACCTTGTGAAGAAATAATACTTACCCCCAATAACGATGGTGATAAAGATGAGGTCTATCTTAACCTTAATGGATCATTAAAAATTTATAACAACCATGGGCTTTTAATTGATACCATTCAGTGCCCAACCAATTGGAAACCAGAAGTAAAAAATCATCTTTTACCCATAGGTTACTACCTAGCCTACTTAAATGATGGCCAAACTAAATTGGGAATCACCATTGTTTATTAGTTATAACCCGTTTGCATTTTTGTTTTTAAATAAACTGTCATTTCTGCAATCTACTAAGATCAAATTTCTCATCCTGTGAACCAATATAAAAGCAATCTGTCTTTGCATTTAGTTTTTGAAACTCAAAACCATACTCTTCAAACAATATTTTCTTTAGTGCATTAATATCATTTGTAGGAATTTTAATATTGTATTTGTGTCGTTTATCAATGAGTGCGATACAGTTAATTGAATAAAGTACATTGATTTTATTTACTAGGTCCTTCACCGTGGCATCTTTAAGTTCTACAAAATCTTGATTATTTGTATTTTGGTTATGAATTTCTGCCTTTTTTGATGTACCAAACGCATTCTCCCTTTTTGATAACAACCAATTACCTTCGGGTATGATATGTATCTTTGCTTTTACGTTGTATTTTTTCAATAATCTATCTATTACAAAATGACGGTTTTTTCGAGAATTAGGTTTATCAGCGGATTTATTAAGGAAACTTAGATTTAGTAACTTATTCGCTAGCACTTCGCTTTCAAAAATAACCCTTGCGTTTTTGGCGTGTGACAATTTGATAAATACCTCTTTTGCTTTAGTATTTTCAAAGCATATTTCGGTATCAGTGATATGGTAATCACTTAAACCACCATCTTTGGTTTCATCAATTATCAAAGAGTAATCCTTTAAATCACTAAATACCTGAGGATAATCCACAACAAATTCATACTTATTTAATTTGAGCAGGTCTGGGTTGATGGCAAAAAGATAGACCCCAAAAAACACCAAGTTGTGTACTATATGCAACCACAAACCCCATTTAAAGCCGTACTTTACACGTAAGTAACCTGCATTAAAACCCAGTATTATCTGGGGGGCAACAATAATAGGGGCAAAGATTAGATTTGTAAGGGACAATTTATGATTTATGATATGAATAAACCCAAACAATAAGGTAGTCAAATAAAATATTTTACTGAAATTATGTTTCCATATTTCCTCTATTCCTTTATTAAAATACAAATAGGCCGAAACTAGGATTCCTACAACTAGACTTACTATTGAAATTGAAATAATGGATTTGCTCATTGGTATCAGTTGGAAAGCCAAAAATATTAACAAAGCCTTAATTGAAATAGTAATGTTTCTTTTTGTAGGTATAAGATGCCGCCTAAATGCTACTTCTTCTACCACTGGAACAACAAGAATGGTTACAAGAAAAGCGAGTAATGCTGCTATGTTTCGCTCGTTTAGACTAGGAAATAAAGTAATATCAATAAGACCTACATATTTAAAGCCGTACTGAACGCCAACGGCAATTGTAACCAAACCAATGTTTATTCCCAACACTGATGCAAATGAGGAAATCTTCGATCGTAAATCGGAGGATTCTGTTTCCGGATTAGGATTTATTAAGAAATCCTTAAGTTTTAATATTTCATTCATTTTAAATTGGTGTGTGTAGATTATGTTGTTATTAATTTTAGAAATTTTATCTGAAAAGTATTGACTTTAGAATTTTTCTCCTCAAAGATATACCAACCGATTGGGAAAAATAGGGTGATAACTAATCTCCATTAAATATTTTTAACGTGATAAGAGGAGCAGTTATTCTCTAATTTTAAGCTTTATACTTTTTTTATTTTTAAATAAACAGTCAGAACCGAATAAAACCTATTAATCTGTATTTCTGTGCTTTTTACCTTTTGATTTTTTCATTTTTTTGTAGTTATTTACTACACCATTTACTAAAACCTATATTAAATGACACTGTTGAGAGTGCTTATTTTTTTGATAGTTTTTCAATGTTATTCCCAAAAACTTGGCCAAAGCTGCCAAGAAGATATGATTCCGTCGTTTGACAAACCCACTCGGACCTACGGCTATAGAAATTTATTTGGAGAATGGAAAGTGCCCGCCGCCTATACAAAGGTATATCCTTTTGTAGGAAACAAAGCCATTGTAATGAAAGGAAGCAAACTGGGTGTTATCAATTGTGATGGCTATTTGATTGTTGATGCTATTTATGATGATTTTGCTGTTTTTAACCTCAATAAAGTTTGGGCCAAAAAGGACGGACTTTGGGGGTTTATTAACGATAAAGGCGGCATCATCATCAAGCCTTCCTTTAATGAAATTAAAAAGATATCACCACAAGGAGATTATGTTTGGATAAAAAAAGGTGATTTCTGGGGAATTTTTTCTGAAAAGTCCCTCAATTTTGTAGCGAAACCTATCTTTCAAGCTTATACGCGGGTTTCAAATGAGGTAAGTTTGGTACAGTTAAATGATTCCCTTGGCGTAATTGACCATGAAACTGGCGCATTTCTTATTCCACCAAAAATTACAAATGCCGAGAAGATATCTGCAAAAAACTTTGCCATACAACTTAATGGTAAGTGGGGTTTATTAAATGAACACGCCCAACAAATTACACCCATTGAATATGACTCCATCGCCCTAATGACACCAAGTGTGGTTTTGGCAAAGAAGGATGGACATTATGGATTACTTAATACACAGGGCAAAATAATTACACCCATAGCTTATGACCAAATTAGGGCGTTTTATGAAGGACAGGCTTCGCTTTCTATAAAAGGAAAATGGGGTACAGTGCACCAAACTGGAAGAATCATTATTGAACCACAATATGAATCATTAGCACGATTTAAAAAATCATTGGCCATAGCCAAATTAAATGGAAAATATGGTTTAGTGGATTATTTGAACAAAATAGTTGTGCCCTTTTCTTACGATGCACTCAACATAGACTATAAAAACACTTTTTACAGCGGACTTAAAAACGGCAAATATTCTTTCTTGGGTTTAAAAGGAGAAAAACTTAATGAGTTGGAAGCAGATAGCATATATTATGGCGATTCCACAGATTTTGTGCGAATAAAAACTACAGAAGGTATTAAGTTTTACAATCTTAACACTAAATCTTACCTTTTTGCATCAGCATATGAATCGGCAAGTGCGTTTACCAACGGCGTAAGTACAGTTACTTTAAATAATAAGTTTGGAATAGTTAATACCAAGGGCGACAAAATTGTAGAAGTAATATATGATAGCATTACTTATGATAACCTCGCCGGTAACTTAATTTTTATAACGACCACTAATAAAAAGATCGGCGTCATTTCACATACCGGAAAACCAATGCTAGCCACTGAGTATGACCTAATTTCCAATTGCGACCAAAGGTTTTTAAAATGTAAAAAGGAGAACTTTTATGGAATTTTAAAAAATAACGGAGAGCCTTATGTGCCTTTTGAATATGACTTTTTAAGTAATAAAAATCAAAATCCTCTTTGGCCGTCATTCCCAACGGTCTTTTTAAAAGGCAAAAAAACAGGTTTTATTAATTTTAATGGAGAAGAAATATACTCTACCAATGGGTCTATTACATTTATCGGAGAAGGACTGTACCTACTTACCAATAAAAATAAAAAACAAATTTTAAAACCAGATGGCCAAGCCTTGGCATTGGAAATAGACGATGCAGAAGGTTTTAGCGAAAAACTTTGTGCGGTGCAGCAAGATGGAAAATATGGCTATATCACCGTCACTGGCAATTGGGCCATCAAACCATTGTATGAAGAGGCGGGAAATTTTATCGATAAATTGGCGGTGGTTAAACTTAACGGCAAATACGGTGTAGTAGACAAAGTGGGCAAATGGATAATAAAAGCGGATTATGATAGTACAGAAATAAATAAATCCAAACGATTTTTAATAAAGGAAAGTATCAAATATCAAATTTTATCATCAGGTAGGTTAAACAGACTATAATTTTTTATGAAAAATTGGAAATTCATTATCCTCATTTTAGTTCTACCCAAAATATTTTTTGGCCAAAATGTGACATGTAAATTTACTAATTACGGTAAATTACATATCTGCAACTATGAACAATTCGAAAAAGCCGAATCAAACAAAAAAGCTGCACTCATTGGCCAGATGGCCTTAGAATATTTATTGGCAGATCATGATGACACGGCCAAAATTTGTCCCATACTTATTGAATTTCAGCATGATTTTCAACATGTATCCGCTCCATACGTCTTTGCCTCATTTGACACCCTCAATGTACCAGGCATCATTAAAGAAGGCAAAACTACTAAAGGGTTAAGACTTTCATTTAGGGCTACTGAACATAGTGCAGCACTGGTGATTAAGCTCTTGGCATATTGTTTACACGAAGTTAAAGCCAACAATTATTCTCAAACAAAAAAATTCGAAACCGAAATAGACTACCTTACTCACTACAACAATGCTCAGGTAGATCAAGTGTTGCAAAATGCACACCTTAGGCCTAGCAAGCCATGGTTGTCAGAAACAATTTATGCTTATCAAAACGACAAGTTTCTTTTTTTCCATCCTTCAGAGGGAGAATTATCTGACTTTGACCGTATGGATCACATCTCCAAAAACACATTCTTAACCGTTAATTCAGTAAAAGAGATAGTGGGTTCCACCAAAACCGGAAGCATGGTTTTCGTTTCTGATTCTACTTTCTATTATATACCAAGCAACACTAAAAAATTTGATAATAAGCTTTACACCATTCCTTCACTTATTGCAAACAGGGAGCCAATCAAAAGAGTTGTGTTTGAAAAGGACTCCTTACAAAAGGTGTTTCTATACTTTATAAACGATAAAGGACACGAACAAAAAGTGCTTTATTTACCCACAAAAGCGAGGATTTTTAACAATTACAAGGTACTTGAAAATGAAGCCATTTTAGCATCACTGGAGGGAAAGAGTAGTAGCAAAACCGTAGACTTAATAATAATTGCTACAGTTCTGTTTTCTTTGTTTTTGGTGGCTTTTGTAGTTGCATACGCAATCAATAAGGAGGATTAGTAATTTTATTAACCTAATTCTAGGCCAACATTATGAAAAAACCTTTAGACATATCTTATCCAGAAGATATTGCGAGCTGGATGAATAATCTGGATTTAACAACAAACAATGCAAACTAAATAAATGGTGTTTTGAATATTTCTAAGAAGTCCCCAAAATATCATTTCTTTGATGCATAAAATGTAATAAAGTACTTTGGTTTATTCTAATAAAAATCTAACCTGTTTTCTAGTAATAGGAATAATAGATAAACATACTAAAACCACCAAAAGAATAATCATAACGAAAGAATTTACTTCTTTTAGCATCATTTATTCGCTTCAATAGGTTGTTATGGTTTGCACATGGCTTGAATAGGCCTCAAGCACTTTTCTTCCTTCTAGATATGAAAGTTCTACCACAAAGGAAAATCCAATAACAGCGGAGCCTTGTTTGCGCACGAGTTTGGCTACTGCCTCCGCAGTCCCTCCTGTGGCTAGTAAATCATCATGTATTACAACCTGCCAACCAGGCTGAATAGCATCTATATGCATTTCTAGCTTGGCGTGCCCGTATTCAAGTTTATAGTTTTCGCTAATGGTTTTATAAGGGAGTTTCCCTTCTTTGCGAACAGGAATCATAGGGATGTTTAGGTTGGAGGCAACCATCAATCCAAACCAAAAGCCTCTGCTTTCTATGCACACCAATGCATCTGGTTTCAAAGGCCTTAATTGCTCGCTGATAGCTTCTGCTATTTCTCTACACAGGCTTGGCGATTTAAGTACAGGGGTAAGATCTTTGAAAACTATACCTTCGAATGGAAAATTTTGAATATCTCGAATGTGTGCTTGTATTCTTTCTGAAAGCATTTTTAAATGTAGTATAGTGGTTGTTTAAAGATACTAAAAAGGAAGTGCACCCTCAAATATTTGGTCAATTATTCTTTTTGATTTTTGTCAATCACTTTTTATTGGGCAACAATGAAGCAATTTAGCTAAATTGCCGTCAAAATTTATTGCTTTGTTTACAAAACGTATTATACCTTGTCTTGACATCAAAGATGGGAAAACCGTAAAGGGTGTTAACTTTCTAGCACTAAGAGATGCTGGCGATCCTGTGGAGCTAGGTGCATTGTATGCGCAAGCTGGGGCCGATGAATTGGTGTTTTTAGACATTACCGCCACTGTAGAAAAAAGAAAAACATTAGCAGAACTTGTAAAAAAGATAGCATCGGTAATAAATATTCCATTTACAGTAGGAGGTGGTGTTACTTCTATAGAAGATGCTGGTATTTTGTTAAATGCTGGCGCCGATAAGGTAGCCATTAATTCTTCTGCTGTTAAAAACCCAGCCTTAATTGGTGAGCTATCAAAAGAATTTGGAAGCCAGTTTGTAGTGGTGGCCATCGATACTAAATGTATTGGTGAAAAAAATGTAGTACATACCCATGGCGGACGAACGCCCACTGCGCTCGACACCATACAGTGGGCTCAAGAAATAGAAGCGCGTGGTGCTGGCGAAATTTTATTAACATCAATGGACCATGATGGTACCAAACAAGGTTTTGCTTGTGAACTCACCCATATTATTTCCTCTAGGGCTAATATTCCTGTTATTGCCTCAGGTGGAGCAGGTACTATGGCGCATTTTGCAGACGTATTTGCTAAGGGCAGTGCTGATGCCGCACTTGCGGCTAGCATTTTTCATTTTAAAGAAATTGAAATCTCGGTGCTTAAGTCATTTTTAAAAACAGAAGGCATAGCCATGAGGCTCTAGATGTTTTATGTATTATTTAGCAAAAAAATCTATTCAGTTTTCAATAGTTTTAAGTTTATTAAGTTTAATAGCTTGCAGTAATGGAGATGGCTCTACTGAGTATTTTGTACCCTCTAAAGATGTAATTGGGTATCAACATAACTACTACAATAAACATGAGATTATTAAATATGTTGCTCATTATGGTTTGGTGAAAGCTGGAGCCATTACGATTCAAGTAGATACCGCATTACATGCCATTAATAAAAAGATTTGTTACAAAACCACCTTTGAAGGCAAGGCAATAGGTTCGATTAATTGGTTCAATAATATCAATGATGTATTTACCTCATTTGTAGATACTTCAACCAAACTTCCGGTATTATTTATAAGGAATATTCGCGAAAACAAATTTAAAAAAGTAGAAAAATCAAGTTTTTATCATGATCAACTCAAAGTAGTGGTGCATGAGCTCAAAACAAACAAACCAGATTCAATTAAAGAATTTGCCATTTCAAATAAGATGGAAGATATGATAAGTGCTTATTTTCTACTACGAAATGTAGATTTTTCAAATATTAAAGTGAATGATTCATTATCTATGGATGTTTTTTTGGAAAACAAATCGTACAATTTCAAATTTAAATATCTTCGAAAAGAAAAACTCAAAACCAAGGTTGGAATTTTCAATAGCATCGTGCTAGCACCTATTATGCCTTCAAACGATTTCCTTCGAACAGAAAATCCTATTCAAGCATGGCTTTCTGACGACGACCGAAGAATACCACTCAAAGTAAAAGCTAAATTGTTGGCAGGGGCTGTGGAAATGGATATAACCAGTTACCAAACAAGGCGATAATTATATCACAAATCCAAATAGCACAGGATCGTCATTTACGATGGTATAGTTAATATTAAATTGATCCATTCTTTTCAGTAATGGGGTGTAGTCATCTGGCGAATTTAGTTCTATACCTACCAAGGCTGGGCCATTTTCTTTTTGAGATTTTTTGGTATACTCAAAACGCACGATATCATCATTGGGGCCGAGTACTTCATCTAAAAATTGTCTTAATGCACCAGCCCTCTGTGGAAAATTAATGATAAAATAGTGTTGTAAACCTTCATAAATCAACGATCTCTCCTTAATTTCATTCATTCTACCAAGGTCGTTATTGCTGCCTCCAACAATACAAACCACATTCTTACCTTCAATTTTATCCTTGTAAAAATCCAAAGCGGCTATTGAAAGTGCACCAGCAGGTTCTACCACAATAGCCTCTTCATTATATAGTTTTATAATGGTTGAACAAACCTTGCCTTCTGGCACCAGAATCATGTCAGTTAAAGTCTCTTTGCAAATTTCAAAAGTGTAGTTTCCAACACGTTTTACTGCTGCTCCATCCACAAATTTATCAATATAATCTAGCGTTACTACATGCTGTTGATTTAGTGCTTCTTTCATACTTGGAGCACCCAAGGGCTCTACGCCGATTATCTTTGTATGTGGGCTAAAGGTTTTAAACCAGGTACTTACTCCTGAGGCCAGTCCTCCGCCCCCCACTGCTATAAAAACATAATCAATCGGCTCTTTTACGTCTTCCAAAATTTCTATAGCCACTGTTGCTTGTCCTTCTATCGTGCGGGGATGATCAAAAGGATGAACAAACTTCATTTGATGTGCTGTACAATAGGCTATGGCTTCTTTGGAAGAGTCGTCGAAGGTATCACCCACTAAAATTACTTCAACATATTGTTTACCAAACATTTTTACTTGGTTCACCTTTTGCATAGGTGTTGTGCTTGGCATAAATATTTTGCCATGAATACCCAAATGTGCACAAGCAAAGGCCACCCCCTGAGCATGATTACCTGCACTGGCACATACCACCCCGTTACTCAACTCCTCTGGTTGGCAACTAGTAATAAAATTATAGGCACCACGTATTTTATAAGACCTCACCACCTGTAGATCTTCTCGCTTCAAAAATATTTGTGCATTAAATCTTTCGGATAAACGAATGTTTTTAAGACATGGTGTATGAACTGCTACACCTTGAAGTCGCACTTGGGCAGCCTTAATATTTTCTATTGTTACTTGAAGTTCACTCATGTTTTTTGGTCAAAACGGACTGCGAAGTTACAAGATTGTGATTGAATAATAACTAAGGCTATTTAAATTGTTAAAATGCGTTATTACAAATTTTTCAATAGTAGGTATTCTACCTAACTGGAACCAACGTTTCAAATATATCAACACCTGTTGCATAATAGCAGGTAGATGACCAGAAGTAAAAGATAAAAAAGCTATGAATTAGTTGTTGGTGACCCGGCAAGTTCAATAAAACTGTAAAGTGACTTGTGGGCTAAACACTAACAACGACGATAAAAATTAAGAAAACTTGGAATCTTGTATTCTAATCAATACTCGATGAATATAAATCTTAAATGATGAAAATAAAATAAAAACAACTACCAAAATGCTGGCAAGTAATAGTAGCCCTATATAGTCCGTGTTTGCCCCCCATATAATCCGCGTTTGAAACTCTACTTAGCTATTCATCTGGTTCTGAAGTTCTCTTCCGTAAAACTTAATAGGAACTTAGTAACGAATTTTTAGTCCAATATCGTTTTTAATAGCCGTTTACACATTTGGAATGATAGTTTATTCAAATTTTTTTAATGGGAAGGAAAGTTACCCGTGACGCCAAAAGCATTGAGACCTCAAAATTACTCGTTGGGATAAACACCAGCGGCGGTGGAAAAAGTAAATAAACACACAAAAAGAAGTAAAATTTGCAGCTGGCATCCCAATGTGGCCGTGGAAATAAATAGTATTTTATTAATTGCTGCTGGCGCCGACGTCCGTCGGTGCCTCATTTTGTTACCGATCAAAATGTATGTCTAGAACCGAAGGCAAGTTGGCATAATTCCTTGCACTGCTGTATAACCAATCCTCTGGTTTTGATACAAAACCCGAAACCACGGGGTTCATATGTATGTACTCTAGTTTTTCATAAAACACTTTATCGCTCCAAATCTCAACCGTATGGCTGCCATCCTGCCAAAAGCGGTATTGTCTATTGCCTCCCTTTTTATCCCCACTCCTCTCCATTATCCACAAAAGCCAATTTTTCCTGCTCTCATAGTTGTTGTTACCATCCAATAACATTTTATGGAAACTTTGAGAGATAAAACTTTTCATGTCTCTGATAATATTATCAGGACTTACTTTCCCATCTGAAGTCAGCAGCAAATGTATGTGGCTGGTCATTATACAATAGCCGTAAAGCAGTAGCCTTTTTCTTTCTGACAATATACTATACTTTCAACTATCACTGTCTTGTACTCTTCGCGAATAAAAAAATCTATCCAATGCACAACCGAGAAGGTAACAAAATGAACGTGACGGCTGTCCCCAAACCTGTATTTACTACTCATGTTTATCTAAAAAATAATACCAAAATATTGATTTTACATCATAATTCAAACAGCAGGCGGACGACCTTTTATATAAATAAAGTAGCACCGACGGACGTCGGCGCTAGCAGGGGAGTCTTTGGCGAGTGTTTCAGAGTCTTTCGAGAGTATCAGAGAGTCTTTGGCGAGTGTTTCAGAGTCTTTGAGGAGTCTCCGAGAGTCTTTGACGAGTATCTGAGTGCCTTTCGAGCGTGTCAGAGAAGGGAGTATAAACCATATGGTGTAAACTTGTTATTTATACCATACATGAAAGGCAAAAAAATTAGCGAAGTCCTCAGCAAAGTTTTATCAGGAGCGTTTGAATGAACTTGGCTTTTTGATCTATATTTGTTAGACTTGGCTAAAAGTGTTTTTTGTATCGGCGAGCGGGTTTAATTTTTTGTTGATTTCTATGTTTGTGGAAGGTCCTTAACTTGACTTGAATATAATACCTTCAAAGCCATGTCTTTATAATGAGCCAAGGATTTTGTTTCTAAATCTACTACTTTGGCTTGGTCGTCCCATTGACGCATTTTGATGTGAAAATTATATAATGGATCGTTTTCAAACTCGTGTGCTTCAGTTTCATCCATCGGCCCACCTTGATAGTTTAAAGTTCTTATCGACGCATCACTTAGGCTGTTTTTATAGTGATTATCTTTAAAAACCAAGTATCTTTTTGTTTTAACGTGGCCAGCTATTAAGCTTGCAATTTTAGAAGAAAAGCCTTTGCCGAGAATATATCTAGATCCTATAAGTTCATGATCTATGGTGCCATAATTTCCCATTTTTTCTTCTTCAGCTTCGGGTATTATTAAATGACCGATGTCATGAAACAAGGCAGCCAATACGATTTCCTCCTCCTCGTTCTGTTTTTCTGCTAGTTGAGCAGCTTGCAACATGTGCTCTACTTGAGAGATTTTTTCACCTGCATATTCGTGAAATCCATTTTTTTCAAAGAGTTCAAAGATTTCTTCTACAAAAATGGTGATGGTATTTTTACTTAATGCCATAGCTCTTCTAATATTAAAATAAGCTTCTACAATATTTCTGAAATTGACTCCTGTGCATAACCTAGGCTGGTGGTCATGCCTTTGCCGCCAATGCCTGTAATAATGTGAATCTTATCACCCACTTTTTTTCTAAAAATAGGGTTTTCTTTACATTGCGCATAATAGCCTACCCAATATTGTGCTATTTCCCAGTTGGGTAATTCAATGATTCTCTTGGCCTCATTGAGCATTAATTCATTTATTTTATTATTCACATAAAATCCTAATTGATCGGCTTTATCAAAAGTTGCGTATTCGTGAGAGTCGCCAATAATAATGCTTCCGTCCACGCGCTGTTTAAAGAGAATGTGTATGCCATTTTCTTTAAGCCGTGGATTGACCAATGTTGGGTCTAATTGTTTATATGAACTACAGCACTCGAAGCTTTCGTATCTCCTTATGGTTAAGCCCGTAAGAATATTGCCTGGCAGATGTACTTGTGGCAATGGAGACGTTGCAAACATGTGCAACTTAGACACGATTAAGTCGCTGTCGTTAAATTCAGATGGAAACAATGTTTTAAAATCTCGTCCATTACACACTATTACCTCATCGCAACTATATTTTTCATTAGTAGCGGTTCGAACAGTGCACAGCTCATTTTTTTCCTCTACCTCAACCACCGTTTTGCCCACTATGAATGTGTAGTTTTCATATTTTTGAAGTAAAAACTGATGAAAATTATGAATCAAAGTTTCGGGTTCTGCTGAATATTCCTGTGGAAAAAACAAGGCACCCACCACATAGCTGCTTTTTAAAGAGGGATATTTTGCCAGTACCTCTGCTTTTGACATAAGCTGGCAAGGGTATTGAATAGATTGATAATAGTTGCATAGCTCAATATTTACATTCATCTCATCCTCAGTGGAAGCGATGTAGATGGAGCCATTATTTCTAATGCCCAATTCATATTGGTCTTGTATCTCCTGGTATAATTGTAGTGATTTTCTGCCATACTCAAACCATTCTCCTCTTTCCATGCCAGAGGGAACTACTTGACCAAAATTTCGAACTGTGGCCTCTGCGGGTTGCAGGTCTTTTTCAATAAGCGTAACTGTACTACCTTTTTTAAGAGCTGCATAGGCATGTGCCGCGCCCAAGATTCCTCCTCCAACTATCACAAGTGATTTAGCCATGGGTAATTACTTTTTTGTTTTTAAAGTAGATAATAGATATAACGATGGCTACACTTCCAATCGCACAAATACAAAATGATATGGTTTGTAGAAAATACACCCAACTAATAGCCTTAAAGGAAAATTCCTTAATTATAATGATACTTACACTGCCCATATACCCAAGGCTATCACATAGATACATTAAAAAACCAGCATTACCTTTTACTTTAAATGTGGCAAAGAATCTTTCAAACATTACACATTGAAAGGGCATGTAAGCTAAGTACATGCCTAGGCCAAGGGTTAACATCCAAGTAGTAGGATCAATTAAACGAAGATTATAAAGAACTGTAGAAGAACCCAGTACCAGCAAGCCTGCAAGAATGCAATAGTGCGTAATAAATAAAGCTTGAAGGTTGTCTTTTACTTTTATTAAAAAGGTAAGTAATAAAATAATTGCTAGACCTACAGGAACCTCACTTTGGGTGTAAATGGCCGTATCAGTAGCGCCAAGTTGTTTCCAAATTTCGACTGCAAAGTTGTCCCTAAAATCTCTACAAATCACGAGCATCATATAAGTAACTACCAGTAAAACTATTCCAAAGCCATAATTTTTTAAGATGTAAATTTTGTCTTGATTGGTCATAGGTTCTCTTTTGTTACGCAAGACATTGTCTTCGAGGGTTGGTGCGGGTATTATTGAAAGCATAAATACAAAAACAAAAAACAGAGGAAGAAACATTGTAGCAACTACAAAGGGCATCCAAAATTCTGGTAATCCTTGGGCTTCAATTAAATACCTGCTTATGGTTTTTAAAAATCCTGATGAAATAATGATACTAATGGCCAAACCTGTGGCTATAAGTTCCGTTACCCTGCGTCCTTCTAAAAAACTAAATACAATACCCCACACCATGCCAAGAGGAAGCCCATTCAGAAAAAGGCAGTATGGTTTAAGTGGTATAGGTACAATGGCAAATAAAAGTAAAGCTAAATAGGCGACGCTTATAATAACTGCAATAGTGACTACGCGTTGGTGTTGTTTTAATTCAGAGATTATTTTAATGCCAATGAATTTAGACAACATATAGCCAATAACTTGACTAATAATAAATATTGATTTAATGCCCATTCCCCATAATAAAATACTTTCATAAACACCCGCATTAAAGGGCTTTCTAAAAGCATACATTGAAAAATACGCACCAAAAGAAGCTATAATACACCAAACCGCGAAAAGTAACGGGCTCGTGTTTAATTTCTTTTGTATTGTGTGTATAAGTTTCATATATGTAAAATAATGGCCACAAAAGTAATGTTTATTAAAATTCCTACAAGGCCTCTAGTATTAATTAATTGTTACTAAATAAAGTAAAAATTGTTACTAATATTAACATATTGTTAAATATTGATTCTAATATTTTACATATAGTTAAAATTATTGAGTTTTGTGAAAGTAAATAGTGCACATTGGTTAATTGACAATTTATAGTATTTATAAAATCATGCTTAATAAAGAATTAAAAATGGTTGTGTTTGATATGGCAGGCACTACGCTAGTGGATAACCATGAAGTAGAGGCATGTTTTGCAAAAGCAGCAAAAGAATCGGGGTTGATAGTTTCAGACGAAAGAATATTGGCGATACAAGGTTGGGCAAAACGTTTTGTGTTTGAGATGCTTTGGGAAGAACAAATTGGTAAAGATCACCCTCAATATCTACAAAATGTAGAACGATCTTTTCAGTTGTTCAAAGATATTTTAGAAGAATATTACACCTTTCAGCCTATTCATCCAACAGAAGGGGCCATAGAATTATTTGAAATCTTAAAGTTAAACAAAGTTAAGATCGTTTTAACCACTGGTTTTTATAGAAAAGTGACTGACATCATTTTGGCAAGATTGGGTTGGAACTACAACCTAAATGAACATAGAATTGGTGATGAACAAAGCATTATTGATCAATCAATCAGTAGCGATGAAGTGGAGAATGGGCGTCCTTTTCCTGATCTAGTTGTTAAAGCAATGCAAACCTGGGGAATTGACGACGCCAAAAATGTAATATGTATTGGTGACACACCTTCAGACTTGGGTTGTGGCACAAGTGCAGGCTGTATGTATGCTTTTGGTGTTACTAACGGAACACATACAGAAGAGCAACTTTCTAACTATGCCAATAATGGCTTATGGCCATCTTTGGTAGCGTTCAAAGACTTTTTGATTGAAAACAAGTTGGTTAACGAATTGCAAAAATCATAATTGTGAAAACATTCATACTGTTAGCAAGCGCTCTTTTGTATAGTTCATTCATATTTGCCCAAAACGGTAAAATAACTGGACAAATAAAAGACAACCAAACCAATGAGTCATTGATAGGGGTGGTTATTAAAGTTAAAGGTTCTGCTTTAGTAACTACGACTGATCTTGACGGTTTTTACTCCTTAGAGTTACCAGCAGGCACCTATACTTTAAGTGCATCCTATATCGGATACCAAACCAAAGAAATTGACAACATTCTTGTTTCTAATAACAAAACAATATCTGTATCCTTTGTAATTTCTGAAGTTGCCAACCAGCTTGAGGAGGTAGTAATAAAAAGCGACCTCACAGAAGTAGCCAAGGAGAATGTAGAAAGCATGGTTTTGTTGCAAAAAAAGACAACAGCCAACATAAGTACAATTTCTGCCGATATGATGAAAAAACTACCCGATCGCTCCGCAGGTGATGCTGTAAGAAGGGTAAGTGGTGCGACCATTCAAGATGGAAAATATGTAATTATTAGAGGGTTAAATGAGAGGTACAACATGGCCATGATGAATGGGCTGCCACTTGCAAGTACTGAAACTGACAGAAAAGCTTTCTCTTTTGACCTTGTGCCGGCCGCTATGTTAGATAATATTATCATATACAAAACCGGCACACCTGATTTGCCAGGAGATTTCGCTGGTGGAATTGTGCAGGTTACCACAAAAGATATTCCAGAGGTAAATACCCAAAACTTGAGTGTAGGCCTAGGGGCGAATAACCTAACAACTTTTAAGAAATTTGAAACACAAAATGGAGGAAAGTGGGATTGGCTAGGGATAGACAAAAAATACAGGGTAATTCCTAATGGTATCCCATCTGACAGTAAAGAAATTGAAAATTTAACAAATGAGCAAAATGCAACTAACACTAAAAAGTGGTCACATAACTATGGATCGGATGTTACGAACAGTATGAGGCCTTCTCTTTCTTTTCAATACAGCATTGGTAGAAGATTAAACCTTTTTAAGAGACCTTTGGGGTTTTTTGTGGCCTTAAGTTATAATAACGCACCTTCTTATTCTTCAACCAACACCGTTCAACTAAGGTATCCATCTAGTTCCGCTGCTTATTTTGACCAAGGTAAATATCGTAAAAATGAAGTTTATAAGTTGCAAACAGTAGCCTCAGGATTATTTAATGTAAGTTATAAACCGTTTCCAAAAACCAAGATATCTACTAAAAACTTTTTCAATATCTCAAGTGACCAGTTTGTGGCCACCACGGTGGCTTATGCAAGAGAAGACCCAAGCGACTCCTTGCAAGCAAATACAAAAACGCTGGAGAAGGCGCTTTTCTTTGCTACCAACAGGTTATACACAACACAATTGTCTGTGGAGCAATCGATTATTAAGGATGTTAAACTTAAAGCTATTGCGGGGTACACGCTCATTAATAGAGATATTCCAGATTACAAAAAGTACATTTATTATTCTTACAAAAGCGAAAATGAAGATGATGGCAGCTATTTTAACACGCCTTATACCTTTTATTCTAACACCAATAGTAATTTCTCACAAAACACAGGTAGGTTCTTTCAAAAACTTCAAGAGAACAATAAAAATTTATTAGCAGATTTAATCGTTCCAGTCAAATTTTCTAATAAAATGAAAGTGGACTTTAAAGCTGGATTTTACTACCAAACAAGAGAACGCAATGTAAAAATAAGAACGTTTGCTTATGATGTATTTATAAATGCAGGTACGTTGCCAATTGATCAAATATTGGTTAATAACAATTTTGCACCTGGTAAAATAAGTATGAAAGAAAGAGAGTCTAATTATTACAACAGCGGATCCTCTTTATTTGCTAAGTTTGTTATGGCCGATTTTAAAGTAACCAATTGGTTAAAGTTGGTAGGTGGACTAAGACAAGAAAAATACATACAAAAGCTTGATGCCTATAGTATTTACAAAATAGATAAAACGGACGAATCAAATGTGATTCTACCTTATATTACCGCCATTAATGGTTTTACAGATAACGACAACATTAAAATTTCTTATTTCAAGTCAGTAAGTAGACCGGAGTTTAGAGAAATTGCTCCAGTACAATTCTTCGACTATATCAGCAACATCATTTTTGAAGGCAATCCTAATTTGCCAACTTCTAAAATCAGCAACTATGATTTAAAATGGGAACACTTTTTAAAACCAGGAGAGTTTTTCTCTCTTAATTTATTCTACAAAGAGTTTAAAGATCCCATAGAATTATTTGTAGTACAAGCTGAGGTGCCTTTTGTAAAATATAACAACTCCAAATCTGCAAAAGTATATGGAATAGAACTAGAAGGGCGGTATAAGTTGGGCAAAAATTTTACACTTGCTGGCAACTACACACTTATAAAATCAGAAATAAAGGTGCAACGTGCCAATATTAACAGTAGAACAATGCAGGGCCAGTCTCCATACGTTATCAATGGGGGCATTAACTACGAAAATATAAAATATACTCTTAATGCTTCTTTAAACTTCAATCGATTTGGCGATAGAATAGCCTTTGATGGACAAAATTACGAAAGTCTAGTATTTGAAAAGGGTAGATCAGTATTTGATTTCCAATTGAGCAAAAAGTTGTTAAAAGAACGCCTTACATTACGATTTATTCTTGCTGATTTGTTGGCAAATCATCTTATTTTTTACCAAGACATTAACTCCAATTCGAAATTTGATGCGGGTAAAGATATCGAATTTTCAAAAATGGTGATGCCTAAATCATACAGTTTTTCTCTGAGCTATAAATTTCAGTAGTTTACTAATAGTATAATTAATTACTAATATTATCTATATATTATATTATATGTAAATAAAATAACAAAAACGTAACATTAAAAATCACATAAAGTGATAAATACTAAATAAATTTGACTAAAATTCAACATTAAAGAATCATGAAAAAAACATTATTAAAACTAACATTTCTTGCAGCTTTAGCGGCAGGTACAGCAAATGCCCAAAAGGATGGAAAATTCTTTGAGCAAGTAAATTTTAGAGGTGCTATGGGCACAGAAGACTGGACAGCTGGTTGGGCAAACATGCGTCCAGACTTGCTTGTATACCCAGGAGAGCCTAACGGTGCAAGTAAAACAGTAGTAAATTTGAATCCTAGCGACAATGTAGCTTATATTCAAACTAACACCACTTGGACAAGCGATAAAGTTTACTTTATGAGCAACCGAGTAATTGTAAAATCTGGAGTTACTTTAACGATAGAGCCAGGTACTGTTATCCGTGGGTCTAAATTAGGTGTTACTCGCGCAGGTATGTTGATTGTAGCAAGAGGAGCAAAACTAATAGCAGAAGGAACATCAACTAATCCAATCATTTTTACCTCTGCAAAAGCAAAAGGTGAGCGTAACATTGGAGATTGGGGTGGTGTTTTAATATTAGGTAAAGCTATCCAAGCTGATAATGGAGATGAAAGAAGTCCTGTTAAAGAAGGAACTGTTGATGGGGTTGATTATTTCTCATCTGTATATGAAACTTTTTCTCCAACTGACCCAGATGCCGCAGATTTAAGATTTGGTGGTATCGATAACAACGACAACTCTGGTTCCTTAAAATATGTTCGTATTGAGTTCGGTGGTTGGTATCAAACATTGGGTAAAGAAATAAACGGCCTTACTTTGGCTGGTGTAGGAAAAGGCACTACCTTAGATTTTATCGAGTGTATTTTTATAAATGACGATTCGTTTGAGTGGTATGGTGGATGTGTAAATGCAAAACATTTAATTTCAATAGGTGCCAATGATGATGATTTCGATACTGATCTAGGTGCTACACCAAAACTACAGTTCTGTTTTAGTGTTCGTCATCCTTTGTTTTGTGAATCAGGTGGTGGATCTCGTGGTATTGAAGCGGACGGAAATAGTGATTTTGGTTATGCTAAAGAGGTTGATCCTATGCCAAAATCTACACCTATCTTTGCTAACATGACCTTGGTAGGGCCAATTTATCCTGGTGCTAATAAAGCTAATTTTCGTTTATCAGCAAAATTTGATTTCGGGGTAATTATTCGTACTAACTCAGAGGCCAAATTGTTCAATAGCGTGGTAACCAACTTTCCTAGTGGTTCTATTAGATTAAGACATGCATTGGTTGGAGCAACTCCACCAACACCTAGTTGCTACGATAAGGCTTTAGCTGATAAAATTGCAGTTGAAAGCAATGTTTTTTTTTTTTTTTTTGGCATCATCGGTAATGCTGATAATATTCTTTTTAATGTGAAATTTCCTGTTGGCAGTGGAACAACATTTAATACTAGAACGTGGATTTTTAGAAATAACAACGCTGCCAAAATAGATACCTTATATAAAAATAGTTTGGATCTTAAATTGACCAATCTAGTATTGGACACTAATATTTTAACACCTTCTGCAACAGTATTGGTTAATGACCCTATAAGCGTAAAACCATTAGCTAATTCACCATTATTAACTGATGCGAATTTAGCTGCCAATTGGGATAACGCATTGTTGAAAAACGATTCTTATACAGCAGTAACTGGTATAACCTCTGAGTATTTTGATAAAGGCGAAATAGTGGTTTTCCCAAATCCTTCAGAGGGTAAATCTACCATTAAATTGGCTATGCAAGAATCTGCTGAAGTAGAGATAAGTGTATATGACATAACTGGTAAATCGGTTTTCTCAAAAGCACTTAGCACAGAAGTAGGCAATACTTTTGTAGAACTAAACTTAAATACTGGTTTTTACATTGTTCGCGTGTCGGAAGGAAAAAATACTGCCAACATCAAGTTAATCGTTAAAAATCTGTAATACTTTGTTAAAAGGCTCAAACCCACGATTGGGTTTGAGCCTTTTTTTATAGGCATACTATATACAACTCAGATTTAGAATTTACATTATTCAACAAGGAACTTTATTAACTCAAGAGTTATTCTCAAATCCAAAATTTAACAATAACTTTTTATTACCCAATAATTAAACCTCATATTAATCTTACCAAATGAAAAAGAAATTTTTACTCATCATCTTAATGTTGCAAGCTACCATGTTAGCTTTTGCACAAACCGCTTACGGACCGTATTTGCAGTCGCCTACACCCAATTCTATGTGGGTTTCTTGGGTTACTACAAGTAATACGGAAACTATCCTTACTTGGGGCACTTCATCTACTTCACTTACCAACACTGTAACTGGTACAGCTAATTCTCGTGCTGCTGACCACATTGTGCACGATGCACAAATTACAGGTTTACAGCCAAATACGGCTTATTACTATCAAGTGAAAACAGGTTCTTATACCTCGCCAGTTTATAGATTTGTTTCTGCTCCTGCATTAGGAACAAGTACTGGTAAAATTCATTACGTAGTTTTTGGTGATACCCAAGATCCTACTTCTATTGCTAGAGTTGCACCAAGAATTGAGCAAAAGTTAATTCAAAGATTTGGTACTAACTGGGAAGACTCTTGTCGTTTTATGATTAAACTTGGTGATAATGTGGACAATGGAGGTTCTTTGCCTCAATACAAAGAAAGATTTATTGGTTCTATTAAATATGTATCGCCAAAGTTGCCTTTAATGACTGTTCCTGGAAATCACGAATATTATTCTGATGCATCTTTGACCAATTATTTTGCTCACGTTAAATATGAAAACGTAAAATATAACAATATTGCTGGTCAAGATGGAGAGCATTATTATGCATTTCCTTACGCAAATATGTTGTTTTTGATGTTTAATTCAAATGAAACATGGCAACGTCAAACCGATTTTATGAACAATGTGGTAAACACAGCCAATACTGATAACAATGTAAAATGGATTTTCTCTGCTTGTCATCATCCAGTGCAAGTAGAAAGATTACCTTCTGATATGTCGGCTTATGTAGCCAATACTGTAACACCAATCATGAGAAATTCTCCAAAAGGAACTTCTATGTATGCTGGTCACTCACATTTGTACCAAAGAGGAGCTACAAGAGAAGGGTCTCTTAGTCAGATAATTAATGGTGGTGCCTCATGGATTGAGCGTTGGGGTACATCTACTCAAACAGATTATCCAGATGTTCAAAAATGCTTAGACCATTATTTGTTCCAAATTGTAACCATGGATTTGACAAACAATGAAATGTCTGTTCAAACTTATTCAAATGGTACTGATACTTACGACCTAAACAATGTAGTAATTGATACTTACTTCAAGAAACTTGGTAAACCAGTTCCTGCAAAACCTACAGTGGTGGCTCCCCCTACTACCATAAATTTACCTTATACTTTCCAAGGTGGAACTTACAGTGGAACAGTTGCTTACAACTCTACACAGTTTCAAATTGTAGAGACTACAGGTAGCTTTAATTCACCTAAAGTAAATGTGAAACGTGATTTTGAAAACATTTATTTAGCTTCAAATGCAAATGCTTTTTCTCCAATTGATCAAAATGCTGGAATTGATATTTTTAAATATACTGCAGCTGCTGGTGTATTACAAGCTGGCGCAAATAAAATAAGAGTAAGATACAGAGACCAAAACTTAAACTGGTCTGCTTGGTCTGATTCTGTGGTGTTTACTGTTGGAAATGGTACAGCACCTGCGCAACAAAATCCAATTGCTTGGTATAAATTTAGCAACAACACCTTAGATACATCTGGTTTCAATCGCAATGCTACCAATACAGGAATAACATTTGCGCAAGATGCTTTGGTTAAAAGTTCTGTTGGGGTATTTAACAATACTGCGTATGCTGATATTGCAACCACAAGTGCAGGCTTACCAGTTAAAAACATTACAGTTTCTGCTTGGGTAAATGTAAAAACAGCTGACCAATGGGGTGGTTTCTTTGGTTATGTACAAGATAACGGCGCAACTGAAAAAGGTTGGGTATTAGGTACTACCAACTCTCAATTTAGTTTTGGATTACGTGGAGCAGGTTCAGGTGCAATGACTTATTTGTCTGATCCAGCTACATTTAATTTAAACCAATGGTACCATGTGGTAGGTACTTATGATGGAGTTAATTTGAAATTATTTGTAAATGGTGCATTAAAAGCTACCTCAACAGCACAATCAGGCAATATTTCTTACCAAACTAATGGTTGGTTTACTTTGGGTAGATACAAAGATGATGATGAGAATTTCCCTCATGATGGTATGCTAGATGATGTAAAAATGTGGGAAAGAACACTCTCTGATGCTGAAGTAGCTGCTGAATACAGCAATACCAATCAAATTGCACTACCAATTGCAGAATTTAGTACTGCCACTACTACAGTTACAGCTGGAGGAACAGTAACTTTCAACAATCAATCACATAATGCAACTTCTTATTCTTGGTCGTTCCCTGGTGGTACGCCCTCAACTTCCACAGCTGCAAATCCAACTGTAACTTATTCTACAGTAGGTAAATATGATGTTTCATTAACTGCAAATGGCCCTGGTGGAACCAATACTCAACTAAAAGCAGGTTTAATAACTGTAACTGGTACTACGCCTACTTTACCAGCTGGTACAGTAGCTTATTACAAATTTAAAAATAATACTGCTGATAGCTCTGGAAATAATTATCATGCTACACCAACTGCTGTAACTTATGTAACAAGAAATGCTACACAAGCTGCTGATTTTAATGGCACTACATCATTTGCCGATATCAGAACTGGAACTGGTGCTGCTAGCATTTTACCAACCGCAGCTATTACTGTAATGGCTTGGGTAAAAGTAGATGCTTTTGATACTTGGGGTGGTTTTGTAGGTTGTGTGCAAGACAATGGCTCAACTGAAAATGGCTGGGTGTTAGGCTCAAGAAACAACAAGTTTAGTTTTGCATTACGTTCATCAGGTACTGCATTGAATTACTTAACAGACCCTGCAACTTCTGCTACAGGCACTTGGTACCACGTAGCGGGAACTTATGATGGAACAACACTTAAATTGTATGTAAACGGTGTGCAGAAAGCCAGTGCAACTACACAAACTGGTGCAATTAAATATGCTGCAAGTCACTGGTTAACAATGGGTAGATACAAAGATGAAGACGAAGATTGGAAACATGATGGAGGTTTAGATGAAGTGTATATTGTAAATAGAGCATTATCTGCCACTGAAATCAATGGACTATTAAATACTACTTCCAGAAAAGGTGAAGAGCAGGCTCAATTTGAAGTCTTGACAGATTCAGTATCCACTAATTTTTCCGTAAATGTATTTCCGGTACCTACTCAAGACATTGTTCAAGTGGAGCTAAAAGGTAGTGACGAAACTATAACTTACGAATTGGCCAACCAAGTGGGCCTTGTTTTATTTGGAGGTCAGGTAAATGAAGGTAATGCAGTTATTAATACCAATAACTTACCATCAGGAACGTATATCATCCGTTTTCATAATTCCAAAGGAATAGTTTGGAAGCGAATTGTTAAAGAATAGTTTTATTTGATAGCATAATTTAAATACCTTGGTTAAAGAGTGACTTTTATTCTTAACCAAGGTATTTATTTTAAAAATGAATTTCAAAATGAAATTTTTGAATAATTCGATTTTAGTTTTCATACTTTTTTCTATGTTAGGTTCAGCTTGTTTTGCCCAAATTAAGATAGCAGGCAAAATTCTTGATTCTGAAACTGGCAAACCTATTGCTGAATCCAAAATTGTGACAAATCAGTCACATACTCATAGTGACGACAATGGACTTTTCGAACTTCAACTAAACCAACTTACTGACAGCATAAAAATTATCAAATCAGGCTACGAAATTTACTTTTTGAATATTGATTCTTTACAAAGCTTTTTCACTATTTATTTAACAGAGAAACAATTTACTTTACAAGAAATTGAAGTTAATGCAGAAAATCAGTTCAATACCTCACAATTTTCGGTAGTAGATTTAAAAAACAGACCTGTTCAAAGTTCACAAGATTTACTCCGTATTATTCCTGGCATGTTTATAGCACAACACGCAGGTGGTGGCAAAGCCGAACAAATGTTTATCAGGGGTTTTGATATTGACCATGGCACGGACTTTAAACTTTCGGTGGATGGAATACCTGTGAACATGGTTTCTCATGCACATGGGCAAGGATATGCTGATTTGCATTTTGTAATACCTGAGTTGGTCAAAAACGTAAATTATCAACTAGGTCCATATAATGTTGAAAACGGAAATTTTGCAACTGCTGGTGCCGCTAATTTTATTACCATTGATAAACCTAAAAATAGTTTTTCAAAATTGGAATATGGTAATCTAGGACACAAAAGAGCCTTGATGGTATTGGATATGTCTAGCAGGAAAAACAACGCCAATATTGGCTACTTGGCTGCGGAAGGGTTTTTTAATAATGGCGCTTTTGTACATCCACAAAATTACAATCGCTATAATTTGAATTCGAAATATTTGTTTCAAATAGCTCAAAACCAAACCTTACAACTTGTTTTCTCTGCATTTACTAGCAAATGGGATGCTTCTGGTCAAATTCCATTAAGGGCAGTAGAGAGTGGTTTTATAACCAAATGGGGCTCTATCGACCCATCGGAGGGTGGAAATACCTCTAGGTACAACCTTAGCTTTATTCATAACAAAAAATTTAGCGACAACGTCCAGCTCAAAACACAGTTCTACGCTGTTAACTATGGATTTAACCTCTTCTCAAATTTTACTTTTTTCTTAAATGATTCCATCAATGGGGATCAAATAAACCAAAAGGAAAACAGAACCATTCTCGGTGGCGAATCCAAAATGTCATCACATCATTTTAATTGGGGTGATTTTCAATTTGAACATAGTGCTGCAGTTGGTTTTAGAAATGACTTAATACATAATATAGCATTAGCGAATACAGTACAGCGTAGATTTTTGAGTTATAAAACATTCGGAGATGTTCAAGAACTAAATAGTTATTCGTATCTCAATGAGATGATTACATATAAAAAATGGATCTTAATTTTGGGTTTGAGGTATGATAATATCCAATTTAATTGGCAAAATAAATTAGATTCTTTGTATCAAAACAAAGAACACACAGCCTCTATTCTACAACCAAAGGTAGGGTTGTTTTACAATGTCACTGCTCGTTTACAATTTTTTGCTAAATATGGCAAAGGATTTCATAGCAATGATGCCCGTGTATCTACATCAAATTCAGCTCTGCAAACCTTGCCAGCGGCACACGGAATCGACGTAGGGTTTATGGCCAAACCCGTTAAAAACATGCTGTTACAACTTAATTATTGGCAGCTTAATTCACAACAGGAGTTTGTGTTCGTGGGTGACGAGGCAATCGTTGAACTTGCTGGAAAATCAGCTAGAAAAGGGCTAGATTTCTTAGTACGGTATCAGATTAACCAAAAGTTTCAATTAGACTTTGATGTTAACTACAGTCACGCACGCTTATTAAATGTACCAAACAATGAAAATTTAATTCCTTTAGCTCCGAGAATAACAAGCATTGGAGGTATTACTTTTGCACCGTTTAACAAGTTAAGTTTTAGCGCCCGCTATAGGCATTTGGGTGATAGGGCAGCCAATGAATCAAATTCAATAGTGGCTAAGGGATATCAAATAGTTGATTTTAGTGCCAATTATCAATTTAATAGGATGCAATTTCAGGTGGCAATTAATAATTTGCTAGATACACCATGGAAAGAAGCCCAATTTGCCACCGAAAGTAAGTTGAAAAACGAATCAAAACCAGTGGAAGAAATACATTATACCCCTGGTAATCCGTTTTTCATCAAAACTTCAATTACCATCAATATCAATTAGTTATGTTAAATAATTTTATAACTTTTGCTACACTAGGTCTTCAGCATATCACTGACCCCAAAGGATTTGATCATATTTTGTTTATAATTACGATTTGTGCTATTTATTCTTGGCAAAATTGGAAAGAATTATTAAAGTTGGTAACCGCTTTTACCATTGGGCATTCTGTTACTTTGGCTCTAGCAGCTACTAAAATTGTAGTTCCCAACTATGGATTAATTGAGATGTTGATTCCAGTAACTATCTTACTTTCAAGTATTCATAACATTTTATTTAGGTTAAATACGAATAGTTTTTGGTTTAAATATGTGATCATTACTTGTTTTGGTTTTATACATGGGCTTGGCTTTTCTAATTTTTTTACAGCTTTGATGGGCGATAGTCAGTCAATTGTTCAGCCACTTTTGGCATTTAATGTGGGATTAGAACTAGGTCAATTATCTATAGTTTTGGTATTTATTGGCATTTATTATTTGATAGATAAATGGCTTAAAATTCAAAAAAGAGAATGGACAATTTTTGTTTCAGGTGCAAGTTTTGGTTTAAGTTTGGTCATGATTTTAGAACGAATTTGAAGTGAAAACAAAGGTTGTCGTTTTATTGATTATTGCTATTTTATTTAATACCATGGCACATCCGATTAAGCTATCGGTATGTGATGTTTTTTACAAAAGCAATTGTTTAACAATGCATTACAAATTTTTTCAAGATGATTTTGTTGCTTATGCCAAATCAAAACAAAACGTAGATTTTGAGCTGAAAAATAAACCAACAGACCAATTTATAGTAGATTATCTTAACAAACACACTAGCATCAAGATTAATAATAAGGCGATTGCTTTTACACTTAAAAGTTATTCAATCGATGCCACCTTGGTGCATATTTGGGTAGAATGTAAAAATGTAAAACTGCAAAAGGATAATAAATTTGACATAAGAAATACTGTGTTATTTGACCAATTTCCAGACCAAATAAACATGTATTATATTGATTTATTGGGAGATAAAAATCCGGTAAGTTGTAGAACAGGCAAAGATTTTCCAGCGGATACATGGATTGTTCCTTATAAGTGAGATGTTTATTGTAAAATGTGGTAAAACGCAATATTAACCCAAGTTAAATTTAACATGATAGAATTAATTTAATCAACCATGAACAATACTTTTTTATTAGTGCTTTGTGTTTTGATTTGTAGTGTATTAAGTGCACAAACAATCAATTTCAAACAATTGCCAGACTCCGTAAGGAAAGAATATAAAAAAACGTTTCGAAAATGGAAAAGAGTGACACATTTCAGAAAAGGACAAAAAGAAATTGCCCATGAGCTTTTGACTACAAGGTATTTGCAAATCAAAGAGATCGAGCAAAAGCTAAGTCCTGATAAAAAAATGATTTATAAAGAATCACGGTCTGTGAATAATAAGTTTTTTGATAACATGAAAGACATGATGACAGCCTATCAATGGGCAATGTTTGAAAAATACTTATTGAAGTATCAAGATAAACGAAAGCGAAAACTTAATGTGGAGGTTTTAGGCTATTATGATTTTTGGAGATATTGAGTGAAGTAATGTTTAACCCATTTTATGTACTAAGGTATTTAACACTTTTAAATCAATTTGTTGTGTCAAATAACTTATAATCGCACTATTCAGATAAAACGAGCTTGTTTTAGGGAAGAAGCACGAGTTTCAAACAGTTCCAGCCTAAAAATATGAAATTTAGCATTTATTTACAGCCTTGAATTTTTGTTTAAGACAAAAATTAAGAAAACTTGCGCAGGGATCACGATGGTTAATATTTAATTATGGTACAATCTTGTCTTCATTTGTGTTCTAAAGTAATTTTAAAGGCCATTCCGGGAATTTTATTTACGAAAACAAAAGTCATGTATGTTTGGAAATGTGGAGGACGATAAGGAACAAAAATTCCATAAAGTAAATCTTACTTAATTTTGCCGAATCTTCGCAAATGATTAGCATTTAAGGAAGGATAAAGAACAGCTATTGCATAGCCCATGCCTTCTCCATAATTAAATGTTGGTTCAGTGAAGTAGTTATAAATGGTTCCATTTCCCGCATTACTTAAGGTATACGTAGTTCTATGCGGATCAATCCTTGTTGCCGTAATCACCAAAGCATTTGTGTCCTTCTTTATAAGTGCGCCTAGTATTTCAATATGAGTCACTATTTGGAATCGATACGGATATACTTCTTTTACCTCTTTATTGGTACAAGCTAATTCTCCTCTGTCTAGCAATAGAGTTTTGTCAGTTGGTAGCAGGGCACTACGTTCTAGGCTACGGAACAACTTACTCGAAGAGTTATTTTCTGATTGTATCACAAATGAAAGTATATATTGCATCTGAATAATAGCATTTATAAAATCACCATCAGAGGGAGAAATCTTCGGAAGAAATACTTCTAGGGCTCTCTTTGGTAAATCAATAACCAAGGTTGTGATTCCCAGCATCTTAATATTATAACGCTTATCAACATTATAGTTAAGATTATTGCCTGATTTCGTCCATCCTGCTTGAGGAGGTTCCGGTTGACTGTGAATGTAAACTCTGTCTTGTATGTTACTTCCAATTTTAATAATGGCATACTTGTTTGGCTCTTTTCTTTGCATTGCTTTAGCTTCTTTAGCGCTGACAACCTGAATCGAATCTGTAAAAGTCCAATGTTTTAATACCGCCATCTTCAATGCTGTTCTTTGGCCATCCATTTCGTCCTTATATTTGGTTGCAAAAGTCGAATCTTCGGCTTCGTAGTCTCTTATGACCATTTTACTATTTTCAGGCAGTACAAGCAACAAAATCCTTTGTTTGATTTCAAGAGCCTCCTTATAAGTTGTATTTACATTTTGGCTAAAACCTAAAAACACAAAGGATACTAATATTAAATTTAAAAATGCTTTCATCTAAACAATTATTTACAATATTCATTGTAAAATCTTACAATTGACTCCAAATCTTTTTTTCGAAATACTTTACTTTCAATCTTTTCCACTATAATTGGACATTCACTGAAATACTCAGCCATATCCTTCTTAAAAGTTAAACCATGTGGTCTTTTTAATTCAGCATTTCCTTTTTGCAAAAGATAATTATCAACCGTGTAAGAGTAGCCTCCAGTAAAACCACCTGTAGCTCCGTTGTACATGCCTGCTGATCTTTGCGTATAGTAATAGTGGAACAATTTTAAATCTCCGTCAATTTCCAATCTTAGAAAAATATTACTACCAGTATAAAATATTGATCCTAATCCAAGTGAGTTTAATCTAGAAAGCATACGAATATTTTCATTCTGGAATTTAAATTGTATTTCTTTCGCGTTTTCTGGTCTTATTACAATTTTTTTTCCATTTGAGTCAAAATACTTAACCTTATTCTGCAATTTCTCATAATTGGGCTGTTGTGTAAAAAACTTAATAGGAATATTAAAAATCACATTCAACGTATCATTTTTGAACAAAATTTTCCCTTCTATCTTTCTGGCTTCCAGTTTAAAAGTCAAAATCATTCCCAGAACAACTAAAACACTTAATCTCCTCATATTATTTTTTAAATTATTAGATCAGTACAACCTTACTACTTCGACACGGCAAGAAGGTCTTTGAAAAAACTTACAAACTGATTGCAAAATAGTAAAAATTGTTTTGTATCGTAATTGTTAAAGGAGAATTTGGGAAAAATTTGAAGTTTTTGTTTAAGGTAAGGAAGAATATTATAAGCCATTCTAGAGGTATTATTTGCTAAAAGCTGTAAAGTACAAAGCTTTATTGTGAAGGTTATACTAGGCGGTTGACATTTGGCTTCTATAAAACATTTTAGTAGATTTATAATTTTTATTTCAATAATGCGTTTATTGTTACAAACAGTTCTTAATGTATCAACTAGATAGCCAATTATAGATATTTATTTAATTAGATGACACATAGATTTTTTATTGTTTATTTTTTGCTGGTAATTTCTGGAATATCTGCCTTATTGTACGCTCAAGAGGATGAGCGATGTGGGGACTATTCCAAAATAGGCGGCAAGGTTTACAAACAACAGCAGGCTCTCTATGAAATGCAGTTACAGGCGCTTTTACGAAAAAAAAGGGCTGTAAAACAACAACATAAAAATGGAATAATTACCATACCTGTGGTGGTACATATTTTACATGATGGTGAAAAAGTAGGTTCTGGTAAAAATCTATCAGACGAGCAAATTAAATCTCAAATTGAAGTGTTGAATGAAGATTTCAGAAGAAAAAACGCCGACACAATCAACACCAGTTCAGCATTTAAAAGTGTGGCTGCAGATGTTGGCATAGAATTTTGCCTTGCTTCGGTAGACCCTAGCTGCTTGCCTACCACGGGCATTACACGACACAAAGTAAACTCTAAATCTTTTGCATTGTCAGATAACAGATTAATTAAATCATACGGTTATTGGCCTGCAGATCAATACTTAAATATTTGGGTATGTAACATAAGTGGGTATTTGGGATTTGCAAGTTTTCCTGCAGGAAGTGGCCTTTCTGGCCTTGAAAGCGAATCTACCGATTCCTTACTGGATGGCGTAGTAGTTAAATATTTATACTTTGGGCGAATAAACATCGCCAGCACTAAATTTAACAAGGGAAGAACTGCAACACATGAAATTGGACATTGGCTAGGACTTTTTCACACTTGGGGCGATAGAGAATGTACTGACTTTAGTTGCCCTCCTTGTGGTACAGACTATTGCAACGACACACCAGAACAAGATAATTCCAATTCTGGTTGCAAATCGAAAACTTCTACCTATTGCAGTGCCACGCCTATAACCAATATGATTGAAAACTATCTTGATTATACAGACGACGGCTGCATGAACATGTTTACTGAGGACCAAAAGACTAGAATGTTGGCTTGTTTAGAGGTAAGCCCTCGAAGAAAAAGCCTGCTAAATTCCAAAGGATGTTTAACCAATGGGAATGTGTCAAATTTTCCATTTAGTGATACATTTGAATCCAATTCTATTGATGCAAATAAATGGACCTATTCTTCTGGATGGCGTTTGTCGCCATATGGAGCATATAATTCAAGTGATCAATCAGTCGCTCTTTCTGTGAATGCACCTATTTTAGCCACTGAAGAGTTAAGTTCAATTTATATACCAATGGCCGACAATGCGGAAAGTTCCAATTATATTACTTTTGACCTGGCTTACTTAGCTAGTTTGTCTAATTCCAACACCGACGAACTTCGTATCTACTACTCCTTATATTGTGATACCACCCAATATTTACTCAAAAATTTTACTGGTAATGAGCTTATTACAGCAAATAGACAAGAAGACAATTTTGTACCAACTAATAGTGACTGGAAGAACATAAGGTTATATCTAGATAAAAAGTTAAATGGAACCATCATAAAACTCAAGTTTAAATTTGTAAGTAAAAATGGCAACAATATTTACTTTGACAATATACATATCAATAATGTAAGCAATTCCTTATTTGACGTAACTATCAATAGCTTATCTGAAAGCAAGCAAGTGTCTTTTGAAATTGATTTTGTTAAAAATCAAAAAGTAAAAATCTCCATTTACGATATGATGGGTAAACAGATTTCAAGTGATGAATATGCTTCTTTTGATGGTGGTCAAGCTACCGTTAAAACACAATTGACCTACGGCTTATATATCATGAAGGCAGAATTAGAGGGAGGAAGTAGGATTATTAAAAAATTTATGGTAGGTTATTAAAATGGCAATACTTGGCATTGAGGCATCTAATATAGGGTCAGGAGGTGGTATCACGCACTTGAGAGAAATTCTCAAATGTGCCAATCCTACCCAATATGGTTTTGAGAAAGTAATTTTATGGGCATCGGATCAACTTCTTGAGCAAATCCAAAATAAATCTTGGTTGGAAAAACGCCAACACCCGTACCTTAATCGATCCATATTTCACCGCACTATTTGGCAAAAATTTGTTTTTCCAAAAGAAGCCAAAGAAGTATGTGATGTGCTTTTTTTACCAGCTGGTAACAACATTGATTTTTATCCTTATGTTTCTATTTGTCAAAATTTACTTCCTTTTGATGCCATAGAAAGAGCAAGATATGGATTTTCATTGATGCGAATTCGTCTTAAGTTGTTACAGCAAATACAAAAAGCGTGTTATGCTAGGGCCAAAGGGATGATTTTTTTATCACAACATAGCCTAAACCTTACTGAACAGTTAATCCCTAATATTTCCAATAAATCAATTATTATTCCTCATGCGGCTGACAGCGAAATGTTTAGACCTAATGCGGAAGATAACCAACCTAAACAAAAGTTAAAGATATTATATGTATCTACCATTGATGTGTACAAACATCAGGATACCGTAGCCAAAGCTGTATTAGAGCTAATAAATGAAGGATATTCGTTAGAACTCACGTTGGTAGGAGGCAAATATCCAGCAAGTTACAACAAACTTTTGGCCACACTAAATGTTTTTAGGGGATGGGAAAATCATGTACATATTCTCACTCAAGTGTCCTTTAATGAATTACCCACCATTTATGCTCAGGCAGACATATTTGTATTGGCCTCCACCTGCGAAACCTTCGGAATTATTTTACTAGAGGCAATGTGCTCTGGCTTGCCAATACTTTGCGCCTACAATCCAACACTTGAAGAAACATTAGAGGACAACGGTCTATATTTTAATGCATTAGACCATACCAGCCTTAAAACACAATTGATAAAATTAATAAATAATCCAACTTTGCGACACGAGCTATCCTTAAATTCTATAAGACGTAGTAAGGAGTACACATGGCAAAAATCTTCTGAAATGACTTTTGAATTTATATCCAAAACCTTAAATAGTTAAAGAATCATGTCAAAATTAATTTATATACTTTTCATTCTAATAGTGGTGCAAGTGCAAGCCCAGGAGGAAATGCCACCAGTTAGCCCAGATTCGTTAGTAAAAACGGCAAACAAATATTTAAAAGTAAGTTATAAGTACGCTGGTAAAGATCCAAGTGGATTTGATTGCTCTGGTTTTGTAGGGTTTATTTTTAACCAATTTGGGGTATCTTTGCCATCAAGTTCACTACAAATGTCTGAAGTAGGAAACGTGGTTTCAATAAAGGATGCAAAACAAGGAGATTTGATCTTTTTTAAAGGACATGATATAACAAGTGGTGTAGGTCATGTTGGCATTGTAGTCTCTAATCTAAATAAAATCACTTGGATACACGCCTCTACTTCACATGGCGTGAGATACGATACTTTTGATAACCAATATTTTAAAGAACGATTTGTAACCATCAAACGAATTATTAATTAGGGCACATGGAACAATTACCAATCTTAAACAAGAAACAAACGCTCGACAAAATCAAGCGCATAGCTTTTGAAATTTATGAAAACAATTTTCAAGAGAAGGAAATATACATTGCTGGAATATTTGACAAAGGATATCTCTTTGCACAATTTCTTAAAAGCGACTTAGAAAAAATTTGTGCCATTAAAATCATTTTGGTTAAAGTAACCCTTGACAAATTTTCTCCACAACAATCAGAAATAGAGCTAGATATAGATATTAAGTTGCTTAAAAAGAAAACAATCATCTTGGTAGATGATGTTATGAACTCAGGCCGCACCATGGCCTATAGCATGAAACCCTTTCTCAATATTGAAATAAAAAAATTGCAAACCGCTGTGGTGGTTGATAGAGATCATAAAACTTTCCCTATTTCTGCAGATTATGTTGGTTATTCTTTATCTACCACTTTAAAAGAGACCATTAATGTGGTGCTAGACGAGGTAGACGAATTTGGTGTTTATATGGTGTAGTCTGGGAATGAACCTATTAGGATCAATTTGTTAATGACTTTATTGCGTTGGTTAACGTGCCAGTTTGCGCTTTATTAACTTAAAGGCTTCGCCATAAAATGAAATAGCGTGTTTTAACACTCCTAAATAGTTGATGTTGTAAATCTTTCTTAATAAAATTTGTTTTACTATAAAAGATATCAAATAGGTGGTAAGTGACCCATAGGCAGCACCAATTATGCCGTAATAACTGATGAAAAAATAATTAGTAATAAAATTGATTATCACGGCACATATCTGCAAAACAAAATTAAGCTTTTGTCTTCCTGTTGAGTCAAATATGGTTCCTGCCTGTCGGTCGAAAGGAATTATGGCGGTGTAAACCAGTGTCACTTGCAGTATCTGAATAGATTTTAAATATTCGTTTCCTCCCGTTACGATGGTTAAAATTAATGTAGGAAATAACATTACTGCTGCTAAAAAAGGCACAATAATTGCAAACACTACGCCAACTGATTTTTCATATAAATACTTAACAGCTTCTTTGCCGTCCTGATGCATCCTTCTAGCGCTTTGAGGAAAAACGATATCAGCCATAGCATTCGTAGGTACTTCTACTGCGTTAGTCACCTGCAGAGCTGCTCTTTGTAAGGCCACTGCCGAGGTACCCACCATATTGCTTAACATCCCTTGGTCGATACTTCCCGATACAATGCTACTCAAATTGGTAATAAACCCAAATTTTCCAAAATCAAATAACTTTTTTAACCATTCTTGGTCTATTTTGGCCGAGAAAGAGGTGAACTTATGTGCAAATTTATATCCAACAATAGCACCCATTAGTGCAGCTGCAGTTTGTAGGTGTACTAGGTTAATCAAATCAGGTTTGTAACCAGTTATAAAAAATATACTTATTACCACAAAAAACAAACCCTGTCGGCAAAACATACCCCAAAAAACACCTTTAAAGTCTAAATTTGCTTGTTGAATATATTGAAATTGAAAAAAGGGCAATAAAATCAAGGTAGTAATCACATAATAATAAAACATGTATTCTAGCGCCGGTGCTTTCAAAACTACATTTGCCAACAACCCGCTAAACGACACCAACAACAAGATGGTAGATAGACTCAAGATTACATTGAGTGTAAAAGAGGCACTAATTATTTTTGGATGTTCACTTTTATCCGATATTGACAAAAAACGAATGATTGCATTTTGTATGAGACCAGAACGTGCTACTTCTACAATACTAGAAATAGTTAAAAATAGCCCCCAAGTTCCAAATTCGTCAAGGCTGAATAATCGAAATAACATGGCCGTGCTGCCAAAGTTAAATACCAATGTAGAAAACCGTTGTAAAATGGAATAGAAACCAGAACTAAGCCAATAGGATTTTTTATCGCCAGACATTAAAAAAATACATTAGTAATACCGAAAGAGCAATTTTGAATCCGCAAGTTAAGCTTATTTTACGAATGGGTGGTTATACCATTTTGTAAATTATTGTGCCTTAGTTGGTCAAACTGTTAAAAAGTACATGCCTCTTCAATCATTTTTTGTAAATTGTGCCTTTGATTTAATTATTACATGGAGCCATTAAAAATTAATCCTGTTGCTTTAGAAGACTATGCACGCAAGTTTACCACCAAAGTATGCGATGGATTCTTTACAATGTTCAAAAATAACGCCACAGGTAGTGAAATTTTAAAAATTACCCCTGTAGAACAAGTAAACTATTTCACCATTTATAATTTATACGAAGCGTGGAAAAACGAAGTCACCCAACTGGAAAGTCCATATTTTGATTATAACAAACCTGAGGTAAATGAAGCATTGTTGGCTTTTATGAATACCCTGTCCATGCATATTAATGTTGAACGTATCAATCTTGAGCCATTAATTCATAAGTCGGTGTTGGGGGCATTGTATTTGGCCATTGTACCCACCAATTTTTACCGAAGCTTTATTAATTTGCTGCCGGATAAGTTTGATATTAAGCGACTTAAAGAATCAGAAAAATATTTTAGATATAACAAAGCTGTTTTAACGGATATTATCAAAAGATTAGATTCTATCCATACAAAAGAGCTAAATAAAAACGATGTGCTTAAAGCGCTTGCACCTGCCATTGATGAAAGTAAAGAACTCATGGTGCCTTATGAAGAAATATTAAGAAGTTTTTCAAGAGTAATACCCATTGAAATAGATGGATTTGTCATCAACGATACCCCAGAAAAACTAGTGGTACCAGATGAAAAGGTGGCACCTGATGACAAAAAACAAAAGTTGGTAACAGAAGACAAAACCATTAATGAGCGATTTAGCAAAGAGCAACTTACTCTCAACGATATGCTCAAAACCCCTTCAACCCACACCGTGCACGATGGCATCAAAAACAAAATTGTGGATATTAAGTCGGCGCTTACTGTAAACCAGCGTTTCATGTTCATTAATGAGCTCTTTAAGGGAGAATCTTGGGAGTTTGACCAAGCAATGACGCTTCTTAATGGATTTACTAACTATGATGCCGCTATTAATATGCTGCTCGAAACCTATGCTCTCAAGTACAATTGGGACACTGAAAACGAGCAAGTAGGCGAACTGTTTGAACTGGTGGGCCGTAAGTTTTTTAACAACTAGTTATTATCTTTGTATTAAACGTAAATATATGAATCTGAACGGCATATCCACAGAAGCACCCAAAAGCTTAGATAAAGAGGCTACTAAAAAAGAAACACAAAAACTCCTTCAAAAGCTGCCAGAACTGCAAAATGTAATGTATGCACAAGACAAGTATAGCTTATTGGTTATCCTGCAAGGTGTAGATGCTTCAGGTAAAGATGGGGTAGTAAAGGCAGTATTTACAGGTGTTAATCCGCTGGGCTGCAGTGTAAAATCGTGGAAAGCACCTAGCTCAGAAGAAATGGAACATGATTTTTTATGGAGAATTCATAAAGAAATGCCTGAAAGAGGTACAATAAAAATATTCAATCGATCTCACTATGAGGACGTGCTTATAACACGTGTTGAAAAATGGATTGATACTGACACTGCCAATAGGAGGTTTGCCTTTATTAACCAATTTGAAAAAATGGTATCAGAAGAGAACAATACCATCATTCTCAAATTTTACCTACATATCTCAAAAAAGGAACAGAAAGAACGATTAGAAGAAAGGGTAACCAACCCTACCAAAAATTGGAAATCTAATCCTAACGATATGCTGGTAAACGAGAAATGGCAAGAATACCAAGAGGCTTACGAAGATGTTTTTAAAAATTGCAATGACATCCCTTGGATAATTGTTCCAAGTGACCAAAATTGGTATAAAGAATATATTATTGCCAAAAAAATTGTAGAAACCTTAGAGCAACTGGATATGAAATACCCAAGTCTGTCTAATTAGCCATCCTGCTATGAAGTAATGATTTTGTTTTAAGTGGTGGTATTGTTTTAACAAAGAGTATAAAACTACCATTTGGATACTTGTAACACCAATACTTAAATGCTCAAAATCATAGTTAAAGGCTAATTTCTTTTATTATTTTTTCAATTATTTGCTCACAAGGGGCGATTTTTATTGTGTCAATAGCTGATTTGAGGTAAGTTGTTTCTAAAAAGAAATTGTTAAGCTCATTGTCAACTAGCAATGCGATTTCAATGTGTTCAGCTTCTAAAGCGTCAACTTCCCCATAAATATATAAAAGGATGTCATTTTCGGTAAAGTTCTTGATCATAGGCAATATTGTTCTCTTCTAGTTTTTTGCGTAAATTTTTAAGTGCATATCGCATTCTTCCTAGCGTCGTATTTAGGCTCGCATCAGTAGTTTCAGCAATTTCCTTGAAACTCATATCGGCAAAATGCCTCATAAGCAATACCTGACGCTGCTCAAATGGCAACTGATGTATTAACTGCCTTAAAATTGTTTTAGTATCTGACTGGGCAATTTTTTTTTCTTCACCATCTATTATAAAATTGGAGCACTGCTTTTGGTAGGCTCGTTCTTCTATATCGACGGTAGGTAGGCGATTGTTTTTTCGCAAAAAATCAATACAAATGTTATGAGCCAAACGCTGAATCCAAGGCAAGAACTTTCCCTCCTCATGGTACTTGCCACTTCGTAATTTATCTACGGCTTTTACAAAAGTATCCTGCAAAAGATCATGAGCTAGTTCTCGATCTTTCAAAATGAAATAGATAGAAGTGTAAATCTTAGACTTGTAACGATGCACCAGCATCTCAAAAGCCTTTTCTTCACCATTTCTAAAACGTGCCACTAATTCGGCATCTAATAATTCAAGAGTATTCATGCTACGCGAAATATTTATGCGTAGAAGTGCTACATAGCGTAATGGTTTGGTAAAACTAAATAAAACGAAAGGTAAAAGTTTTATTCTATAAGCGGGGAGTATTAATAATACACAAACTTAATACATAAATCTTACATATCAAAAAAAATCCTGTTTCATTTCTTGTAATCCAACTCACAAAAGAGATTGGTTTGTTTAATAATAGACGTTAAAGATTAGATCCCATTTATTACCAATTTCTAAGTTTGAACACGTAACTATCAATTGTTAACAATAAATTAACTTGTATTTTATAAAACTTAGAAATTAAAAATACAACTTGGGTCACCATATTTACCATCATATTTATTAAAAAATGAGTGAAAATATCAATATTGAAGAAGAACACAGAATAAGACAGGCCTTCAAGGACAAAAACTGGAGTGATATCAAAAGTGAAGATTCTTGGGTTATTTTTAAGGTAATGAGCGAGTTTGTGCAAGGTTTTGAAAAACTAGCCAAAATTGGCCCTTGTGTCACCATTTACGGTTCTGCACGCACCAAAGAAGAAAACCCTTATTATCAAATAGCTGTGGAAATAGCGTCGCGACTGGTAAGGCAAGGTTACGGCGTTATTACAGGTGGCGGACCGGGCATTATGGAGGCTGGCAACAAAGGGGCAAGGCTAGAAGGAGGCAAGTCAGTTGGGCTTAAAATATACCTTCCCTTTGAATCAGAGAGTAATATCTACATTGACCCCGACAAATTGATAAGTTTTGATTACTTTTTTGTGAGAAAGGTAATGTTTATGAAATATTCTCAAGGTTTTATTGTTATGCCAGGGGGCTTTGGCACGCTAGATGAGTTATTTGAAGCGATGACATTAATTCAAACTAAAAAAATTGGCCGTTTCCCCATTATTCTAGTTGGCAAATCGTATTGGACTGGACTAATTGAATGGATAAAAGATGTGATGATAACAGAAAAAAACATCCATCCAGAAGATTTGTTACTCATTAGCATGGTGGATTCTGCGCAGGAAGCAGTAGCCATTATTGATGATTTTTATGCAAAATATCTATTGCAACCTAATTTTTGATTAGGAGTTGTTTGCTACCCAATACAAATTTTGAATTGCTATAATTTGAAATTCGCGCTTACCAAAATTACTTTATTTGATTTTTTTTAATAGTTATTTATTGATCATAAAAAAAAAGGGGTGGTTAAGGATAATTCAAACCACCCCTTTTTGGCATTTTTCTATTGAATAATTAATTTTTGAATTCGTTCATCTCCCAATTTGCAAAAGTATATTCCTGCCTCAAGCTCAGAGATATCTATTTTTCCTGAATCAGTTAATCGCTTTTGAATTAGTTTTTTACCTTGTAAATCAAACAATGTAAAATCAATAGCGTGCTTTATTTCTACTGTTATGTACTCATGTGCAGGATTAGGATAAATAAAAATTTCAGAATCTGTTACGTCTGCGATTGAGGTAATTCTTGTATTTAAATCTGCGATTTTAACAATTGAGGTGTTTGTTAAAACTACTTCATTAAAGTCAAAGTAAATTCCAACTCGGTTGCTAATCTTTGTATCAAGAGCAACATCCTTTTTTTGTTTTATTCTAAATTTAAAATAACCATTGCTTCCTTTACTATCAACAATGCTATCTGGAAGAAGAATATTTGGGAAAGTCCAAGTAACAATATTTTGATCTACCTCTACATAATAATGATGACTTGCCGAAAGCATAGTTAAACTACTTGGAACAAGATTCTCATCGAGGGTATCAATTACAACCACGGTAAAGGCAGTGTCATTACCTGTATTTTGAAATCTGACGGTATAATCTAGATCAGTATTGGCAAGAGTGTTACCATTTACAAATGGCCCTTGAGGAGATACAGAAATATCATTAGGATCGTAAGAAGCTGTTATGATTTGGCATACAGAAACAGTGTCTGTAATAAAAAGATTTTTTTCATTATAGGCCTTAACAATAACCTTGTAACAAGCATAACTATTTGGTCTGGCAAAGCGAGTTATATAAAAATCGTTTACTTCTAATCCTACGGATTTTTGTGTATTAAAAGGAATTGTAACTAATGGTTTGAAAGTACTATCTATTTTTATATCAGCAGACTCTTTTAAAATAAAAGGATAGTTTCCGTATACTTCTATTGTACCGCTAAGTTGAGCATTTTCTTTGATATCAATGGTTGGATATATTTTAGCTGGAAAACCGGGCCTAAACCTTGAATTAACTGCATTTATGAATCCTTCTTGAACAGGCAGAGGTTTCAGAGGTACATCTAGACTTAGCGAATCATAAATATACCATGAACCATAAACAGTATTAAAGAAATAACTGTGTCCTAATAAATTACAACTCGTAGTAAAATAATTGCTTTTAGATATTTTGATAATGGTGTCGGAATAAAACTGTTTATCTAAATCTAACGAATATTCGTAAGCTTCTTTTGAATTATTTTCTATTCCATTTATAACTACGTTAAAGTTATTTATATAGGTTTCATTAGAATCTTTAACAAAGTTCTCATTAAGGTCAATAAAAGCTTTAATTAATTTCGAATCACATTTTTTTAATTCTATAAATTTTGATTGTGAACCGCAAACCATCGAATCAATACTTGGGATTTTGTATTGATACTTGCCTTCTTGAGTTACATCTATTTCACTTTTATTTGAGAATATGAGTTTGCCATTAAGATACCAATCAGCAATTTTCCCATTTTCTGTATTAAGTTTAACCGATGTCTTTTTAAAGCAAATGTCATTGCTTAAAATTTCGGGGGTTAGATTATTTACCCATAATGGCACGTTTCCCAAAACTCCATAATTCCACGTAGGGGCATTTATGTATAGCTTATCTATAATCCAAATAGTATCTGTTAAGGTAGAATCACTGATATATTTATTGCCAAACCAACCTCCAGCCATATTGTAGTTTTTAACAACAGGAACTGACGGTATACCAAACAGGTACTCATTATAACGAATTTCCATGTCAAAATTGTTAGGAATTATATAATTTTGACATAAGTCTAATTGATAACTTTTATTTTTCTCAGCTGATTGGTTTATAATTTTGCCTTTATATAAGTATTTCACCGTGGGATTTAAAACAAAATAATTTGCTTTAAACACGGTTTGGTTTTCAAATTGTATGGTTTTTAAAGAGTCAAATCGTGCTTTTTCAACTGAGTTATAATTTTTTCCATTGACCGAATAAGAACCTTGTTTTTTAAAAACCACTATTTGTTTATATCCAAAATATTTTCTAGGGAGGTGATTATTCAATTGAAAATCAATGGAATTGTCCTGATTTATTCTTAACAAATACTCCATATTAAAATCCAGGTTTGGTTGGAGCAAATCTGTAGAATAACCAATATGGGAAGTGTTATCATAATATTTTCCATAAAAACCAACCTTTACATACTCATTTTCAAACGTGTACACGGTATCACGAACAGTCGTTACTGAATCATCTTTTGTTATAATCGAATCTTTGGAACAGATTCGCAAATATAAAGACATGGATTGGGTTGAGCAGTTATCGTTATTAATCGCTGGCTTTTTATAATAGTATATACCAGATTTATCGGTAACAATAAAATTTGTGTTGGTTTGAATAGAATCATTATTAAAAAACCAATTTACTTTATCACCATTCACACTACTCAGTGTAACAGATTGATTATTAATACAACTATCAGATTTTATTATATAGTTTTGACTTGAATTAGATTTTACACTAATTATTGGTATTGAATTATAATATCCATAATTGTATATATTTGGATAGATAGTGATATCTTTTATCAAATTAACCGAATCTAACTGGTTGGCTCGTCCCAAAAAATAGTTATCTTGGTGTATAGTTGATTCGTTTATATTTAACCTTTCCACCAAAGGAAGGCTAGTCAATTGGCCGAATGCCTTTTTTACACTTGTTATTTCTAAATAAAAGTCCTTAAAAAATAAACTATTCTGGCAAGACGTTACAACATATTGATTAGTACTTAGATTGTATTTATTGATTTGTTTGTCTTGATAAAAATATTTTACTTCTGCGCTATCTTGAAAGTAATTAACTTTAAAAATATTGTTATTACCAAGATCAATTGAATGAATTAAACTTGGTAAGGTATCAACGTAGGTAATTCCATTAACGGAATATGTCAATGTAGTATCTTTAAAAATTACTTTATTGATAAACCTTCTGAATTTTGGATTTTTGGCATTGTATTGAAAATCCACGGTGTTGTTGTCATTTATTCTCAATAAATAATCTTTACTGAAATCCATATTAGGTTTTAACAGTTCTTGTTTTAATTGATTATCCTCATAAGACAATCCATAAAAACCAACCTTAACATATTGATTTTCAAAAGTAAACAACGAATCTTTTACTTGGGCGTTAGCAATGTACGTCGTTAAGACAAGTACGATTAGAATTTTTGATTTTTGTAGCATAGTGTTTTATAAAAGTTTATACTTCTGCTACAAGTGAGTTATAAAAAAGGTAACCTTTTGGTTAAAAAATTATCTTACAATGGTAATTGTTTGGTACTTTTTATCATTTAGAAAAACCACATAATCGCCTGTTGGAAGAATGGTATTATCTTGTGCTGTGCCATTCCATTCAAATGGAGCTTGCGATTGCTGCACTAATCTTCCTTCGCGATTAAATATTTTACAAGTGCCAATATCTGGAATAAATATAGGTGGTGGGTTTTCGTTTTTAATAAAACTTAATATCGGATTTTTACAATCATCTTCTACCACTACAAACTTGGTGGAGTAAGTCTGTTTAATCAAATTGTAAAATCTTAACTGGTAGCTTCCTGCTGATAAACTGTCAAATTTATTATTTAGAATAGTAATGGTATCATTACTACTTATCCTTAAAAGGTCTATTAAAAATCCATTTGGAATATTCATAATTTCCAAGCTTCCTAGATTTTTGCATATTTGATTAACAATGCGAATCGGAACAGTATCTAAATTAATTGTGGTATCAGCAACGGCATTAATTTTAAAAGTTAAGTTTTTTGGTACAGTCAAGCAAGCTGTTGTAACCAAAGCAAGCTGATAGTTGCCAGGTTGTGATTGGCTTACAAAAATTCTTCCACTCACAGAATCCAATTTTAACGAGCTGCTGGACGAGTATATTCTGTATGTTGTGTTAGAGTCGGACTTAATGGGAAGAAGGTCTGGCGAGGTAGATAAAACTGATGAATCGGTATAATGAAACGTCCAATCGCTCATCGTAAGATTTTCCAAATTGGTAAACGACCCATTGATAAGCTGTTTATCGCTCACTGTTTCATTTATAATTCGTGTGCATAAACTAGTGCTATCCCAATATACCAACACCCATTTTGAATTTGCCTGAAAAGTAGTTCCTGTGTCAGTGCTAGCCACAAGGGATAAAGTGTCATTAAATATGCTAAAGGCTTTTTCAAAGCCTCGACACTCATAATTACCATTTATCACTTCAAATACACCGATCGCGTCTGAATTGGATGGTGCAAATGGTTGTCCGTTAATCGTCGTATTATTAAAATTTATTCTGAAACGATGCATATCCCCACCTACATCAAAATTCCATGGCCAAGCTGCCTGCCCTAGCAGCAGTTGACTCCAAACAATCAATATATAGAATAATCCTCTCAAATTTATTTCTTGTATCCTTTACTACTGTTTGCCTTTCTAAAAGGTAACTTTTTCTTAGGCAAATAATATTTTAAACATAATTCAGCCGAATTGTTCTTGTATGAATTGCTGAGATTAGTTTCATAGCTGAATAATAGCTTAAACGAATGTTTATCTATTTTGATATTTTCCAGTCCAAATATCAACCCAGCAGATTTCAATGGTTTAGTAATAAGACCAATACTTACCAAATCTTGATATACTAAACTGCTTGAAAGGACAAGCAAGGGAAGTCTGTCTTGGTAAATTGAGGCTGAAGCAAAACTATTTAATATGGTTTTTTTATTTAGGGTATTTTTATGGCTAGCTATTAAATTTAGATATCTCCTTAAATTGCTGATCTCATTAATTGGTTGTAATTGCCTTTGGGTAATTTGCATAAGAGAAATACCCAAAACTGTTTTATCAGAATTTACAACAAACCCAATATTAGTGTCAAAGGCATTGTCCGAACCTCCGTCAAAATAATCAGAATTTCCGATTTTATAGTTGCACATACCCAAGCTTATACCTAAGCTAGCATTCCAAACTTTATTAAGGTTTACTACATATCCGTAATGTCCGTAAATACGGTTGCGGTTAAAATAATTCCCTTCTTTGTCAAAATATGCAGAAATTCCTAAATTATGATAATTTTTAGCCTTTTTAGATCCTAGCCTAGAAGTAAAACTGAATAAAGAAAGGTTGTTGTTCGAAAAAGCTCCAACATATACTTTTGAAAAGGCAATAGCCTCAATGTTGGAATTTAGATTTTGGTATGCAGGATTAAATTGCACCAATACACCGTTTTGAGATTGATTTATAGGATATAATACACTTTTAGGTTGAGCCAATAGTGTAATTGCGTTAATGGCAAATAATAGGGATAATATTTTTATTAGGCCAAAAATAATTTTTTTTGTAAAGCTACTTTATTTTAGGTTACTTTTCCAAATCGATATTTGTAGTAATCGTATGTATCAAATCAATACAACTAATTTAGTACCTAGTTTGATTCACTCAGGGCAAGACAACAAGGCAATTGCATTGTTATACAAGTATTCTTTTCCTAAAATCAAAAGTTATATTGCTGGCAACTCAGGAAACTTGCAGGATGCCGAGGATGTTTTTCAAGACACAATTATTATTTTTTACAAGTATGTAAAATCAAAAAAATTTGATGAATCTAATGATGTAGATGCCATTGTTTACACCATTGCTAGAAATCTTTGGATTAATCGAGTAAAAAGGAGTAGAAAGGTAGCGTTTCAGGAAGAAATAGTTGAAGTAAAGGATTTTGAACCAGCGATGGCGGAACGCGATATTATTGACGCCGAGCGTAAGGAGTTTATTTACAATACTTTTGGACAATTAGGAGCAAAATGTAAAGACATTTTAGTACAAGTAATTTATTATCAGGCATCTATGAAAGATTTGGTTAAGATTTTAGGATACAGTACGGAAGATTCAGCTAAAACCCAACACTATAAATGCAAGCAAAAGCTGATGGAATTGGTGGGCAAAAACAAAGGTTTTAAAATATCACTAGAACATGAAATCTAACCAAGAAATATTTAAAAAAATTGATTCTTACCTAAGGAATGACCTTTCTAAGCAAGAGTTAGAAGAAATTGAATTTTTGATATCAACAAACAAGAACATTAAAAGTGAAGTTGATTTTCAAAAACACATTCATGATTTAGTTCTTGATGCCCAATGTTTGAATATTGGTAATAAAGTTGCCAAACATATAAAAAATCAAAAAGCCATTAAATTAGGATTTAAGATTTTTATATTCTCAATATTAATTATTGGAGGTACGTTGGTTTATTTTAACCAGTCTAACAGTACCTCTAGTATTAAGGCAGTAGCTAAAAATTCAAGGAATGAGATACTTACAACACCAAAAATATCTTCAGCCAAAGAAAAATTATTGCCGAAAGAGTCCTCGGCAAAGAGTACCAACATACCTTTACGGCAATTAAATCAAATAGCAACCAAGCCAACCCTACCGGAATATCAAGTGCCTAAGGAAGAAACAGATAGCATTCAATTGAAAATATCAGGAATAGATGGTACTAATCCACAAATTATTAATAAAGATTTAAATGTGATTGATGAAAAACAATTTGTTTCTGTTAATCCAAGTGAAAATAAAACCAATGGTTTAATAAATAATTTATCAGAGATAGAACATAAAAAGGAAATAGAAACCGAAAAACCTAAGTTTACAAATCGAATTTTATTTGATGTAGCCTTAAATATTAATCGAGATACTGAAATAGAATTTCCTATTAATAATTCTGAAAACGGTAGTTTTAGAATTGTGGATAACCATGGTAAACAAATATTTCAGGCTTATTGGCAAACAGATGAAAAAATTGTTTGGAATGTAACTCCATTTCTTCATTTGTTAACTACAAATACTGTTTATACTGTCATCATTTTTGACAAAAATGATCAAACTAAAGGATTTGGCAAATTGAATATTTTGCAATAAATCTAATTGTACTTACAAAAAAATAGCCACTCGAATTGAGCGGCTATTTTAAGAATTTAAGTAAAAGTTAATATTACGCTAATACACTTATTAAAGAATCATCTTTAGCTTCTAACGATGACTCTCCCATCAGGTACACATCTACTGCTCTTGCGGCTTCTCTACCTTCAGAAATTGCCCAAACCACCAGAGATTGACCCCGCCTCATATCACCTGCCGCAAAAATCTTACTCACGTTGGTTTGATAATTTTTTGATTTTACGTTTCCTCGTTCATCAAGCTCTACTCCAAGCTGCTCTATGGCACCTTTTGGTTGTGGATGTAAAAACCCAGCAGCTAATAAAGCCAATTCACAAGGTATTATTCTCTCTGAACCTACTATTTCTTCAAATTTACCAGCACCCCATTTAATATCTACTAGTTTAATACCTGTAAGATTGCCTTTTGCATCACCTACAAATTCTTTGGTCAAAATAGACCATTGGCGTTCTACACCTTCTTCATGTGAGGTGGAGGTACGAAGAATCATTGGCCAATTAGGCCAAGGGGTATTTTCATTTTTACCTTCTGGTGGTTTAGAAAGAAGCTCAATTTGTGTAACTGATTTCGCACCATGTCTATTAGAAGTTCCCACACAATCCGATCCAGTATCACCCCCGCCAATTACAAATACATTTTTATCTTTCGCCCAAAGTTCACCATCAATGTATGGATTGCCCGTATGGTCGACTTCAACAGATTTTCCGCCAATACGTTTATTTTGTTGACTTAAAAACTCCATCGCAAAATATACCCCCTTTAATTCCCTTCCTGGAATAGGCAAATCTCTAGGTACTGTGGAGCCTCCGCATAAAATTATGGCATCAAATTCATTGTTTAATTGCTCAACCGATATATTTACTCCCACATTAGCGTTTGTTTTAAATACTACGCCTTCCTCCTTCATGAGTGCTACCCTACGCTCTACCACCCATTTTTCTAGCTTGAAATCAGGGATCCCATAACGTAGGAGACCGCCAATTTCATCAGCACGTTCAAAAACAGTAACATTGTGACCCGCTTTGTTAAGCTGTGCCGCAGCTGCCAAACCTGCTGGACCTGAACCTACAACAGCTATCTTCTTATCCGTTCTGGTGGTGGGAGCCTTAGGTTTAACATAACCATTACGAAAAGCAGTTTCAATGATATTTTTCTCTATCTCCTCAATGGCAACAGGCGGTTGGTTTATACCTAGCACACATGATGCCTCACACGGTGCTGGACAAATGCGGCCTGTAAATTCAGGAAAATTGTTAGTAGAGGTAAGTATGGTATAAGCTTCTTCCCAATTTTTGTCATATACAGCGTCGTTAAATTCAGGAATAATATTTCCCAACGGACAGCCATTATGGCAAAATGGAATACCGCAGTTCATACAACGTGCTGCTTGCTCTTCTACTTTCTCTTTACCAAAAGTGTCATATACATACAACTCCCTGTAGTCATTTATACGTTCTTTTGGATCGCGCTTTTTAGGTAACGCTCGCGTGTATTCTAAAAATCCTGTTGGTTTACCCATGTATCACCTCCTCTTTCTTGTCTTGTGCTTTTTGTTTTCTTTTAGCCAATACTGCTTTATAGTCTCTTGGCATTACTTTGATAAAATGTTTCATCTGTGTTTCCCAATCTCCTAAAATAAATTTCGCAATTGGGCTACCCGTATATTTCAAATGGGTCTCTATGTTACTTTTTAATAAATCTAAATCCTCCTTTTCTAAAGGATCAAAAGCAATCATTTCCATGTTACATCTTTCAGCAAAGTTGCCTGCAACATTATAAACATAAGCCACACCACCGCTCATACCAGCTGCAAAATTTCTACCAGTTTCGCCAAGAATAATGGCCAAACCGCCGGTCATGTATTCACAGCCGTGATCACCAACACCTTCTACCACTGCTTTTGCACCAGAATTTCTAACACAAAAACGTTCACCGGCCATTCCGTTGGCATACAACTCACCAGAGGTAGCTCCATATAAGGCAACATTTCCTAACACGATATTTTTGCTAGCATCAAATTTTGCAGTTTTATCTGGATAAAGAATTATTTTACCACCAGAAAGACCTTTACCACAATAATCGTTTGCGTCTCCTTCAAGTTCTAGGGTAATTCCTTTGGCTGTAAAGGCGCCTAGACTTTGTCCAGCAGTGCCTTTTAATTTAAAATGAATAGTATCTTCTGGCAAACCATCACCTTTATGTACTTTGGTTAGTTCATTTGAAAGTACGGTTCCAATTGCCCTATTTAAATTATTCACTTCAAACGAAGCTTGAACCTTTTGTTTCGTAGCGATAGCAGATTTTGCCTTTTCCCAAAGTTGCCAATCTAAGATATCTGCCATGCCATGATCTTGAGCCTCTTGTTTGTAAATTCCAGTAGATTCGTCAGCTGGTTCCTTATATAGCAAGCCAGCAAGATCAAGTGATTTATATTTCCAGTTTTCTACATCTTCTCTTTTGTCTAGCATATCAACACGGCCTACCATTTCGTCAATGGTACGGAAACCAAGTTCTGCCATTACCTCTCTTAAGTCTTGTGCTAAAAATCTAAAGAAATTAACCACATAATCTGCATCACCAGTAAAACGTTTACGTAATTCTTCATTTTGGGTGGCTACACCTACAGGGCACGTGTTAAGATGACATTTTCTCATCATAATACACCCTTCAACCACTAATGCAGCAGTTGCAATTCCCCATTCTTCAGCACCTAGCAATGTTGCAATAGCTAAATCACGACCTGTACGAAGCTGACCGTCAGTTTGAACAGTGATTCTACTACGTAGTTTGTTTTTTACTAAAGTTTGGTGTGTTTCAGCCAAGCCAAGTTCCCAAGGCAAACCAGCGTGTCTTATAGAACTTATAGGTGATGCACCAGTACCACCGTCGTGTCCTGCGATGAGTACTACATCTGCTTTTGCTTTACAAACACCTGTAGCTACTGTTCCAACTCCTGCTTCAGATACCAGTTTCACATTAATTCGAGCAGCACGGTTTGCATTTTTCAAATCGAAAATCAATTGAGCTAAATCCTCAATGGAATAGATATCATGATGAGGAGGTGGTGATATCAACCCTACGCCAGGGGTTGAATGTCTCACACGACCTATCCATTCATCTACTTTATGACCAGGTAATTGTCCTCCTTCTCCTGGCTTAGCACCTTGAGCCATTTTTATTTGTAGCTCATCAGCATTGGTCAGATAATTGGCTGTTACCCCAAATCTCCCTGAGGCTACTTGTTTTATGGCCGATCTTTCCCAATCGCCATTGGCCTTTCTTTCAAACCTTACTTCGTCTTCTCCTCCTTCGCCAGTGTTGCTTTTTCCACCTATTCTATTCATAGCCACTGCTAAAGTAGCATGAGCTTCGTGAGAAATAGATCCAAAAGACATTGCTCCAGTAGCAAAACGCTTGGTGATGTTTTCTACTGATTCCACTTCCGACAAAGGAATAGGGTTTCCAGTTTTAAACTTTAACAAACCACGTAATGTGCAAGCCCTTTTGGACTGATCGTTAATAACTTTTGCATATTTTTTATATGTATCGTAGTTATTAGTTCTTGTAGAGAGCTGTAGCAAGTGAATGGATTCGGGATTGAATAAGTGAAATTCTCCACGTCTTTTCCACTGATAAACACCACCAGTTTGCATTTTCAAGGTAGTGTTTGCTACTACAGGAAAACCCAGTCTATGTTTAATAGCTGCCTCTTTTTGAATTCCTTCAATTGTAAGACCACCTATTCGGGATACAGTTCCTGTGAAATACTTATCCACCACCTCTTTATGTATACCTAATGCTTCAAATATTTGTGCACCTTGATACGACTGCAGGGTGGATATTCCCATTTTAGAGAATATTTTTAAAAGACCTTTGCCAACAGCCTTTATAAAATTATAATTTAATTGATCTTCGGTTAAATTGGATTCAATAAGTCCGTCTTTTTTCATTTGACGGATTGATTCAAAAGCCATATAAGGATTAATGGCAGATGCTCCATAGCCAATCAATGTTGCAAAATGGTGTGTTTCCCATACGTCACCAGCCTCTACAACTAAACCAACATTTCCTCGAAGTCCTTTACGTATAAGATGATGGTGCACTGCCGCTACAGCTAACAAAGACGGAACGGGTGCATGATCCGTATCTGCCCCTCTATCTGAAAGTAACACAATTTCGTAACCATCTTCTACAGCGTCTGCAGCATAATTACAAATTTTCTCCAAAGCACGCTCTAAGGCATTTTCGCCTTTGTCAGCACGAAAAACAGTCGAGATAGTTTTAGTTTGAAAATGTGAGTGATCTATGTACCTGATTTTGGCTAATTCTTTGTTAGTCAATATAGGCTGCTTGATAGCCACCGTATGGCAGTGTTTATCAGATTCTTCCAACAGATTTAGACCGCCACCTATAAAAGATACCAAAGACATTACCATTCTTTCACGAATTGGGTCAATCGGTGGGTTGGTAACTTGTGCAAACAACTGTTTGAAATAACTAGTAAGGTGTTGGGCTTGGTCTGACAATATGGCCAAAGGAGTATCTTGACCCATTGACCCTATTGGTTCTTCACCTGATTCAGCCATTGGTGCTAATATCACCTTCAAATCTTCTGTAGTAAAACCAAAAGATAATTGGCGTTTCAACAGTGCTTCGCTTTCATAAGGCTTGTATTCACTGTTGGCCTCTGGCACATCCTCTAGATTGATTTTATATTTTTTCAACCATTCTTGATAAGGCTGTCGAGTACAAATTTCTTCCTTTACCTCTTCATCTGTCAAAATTCGACCTTTTTCTAAGTCGCAAATAAACATACGTCCTGGTTGTAGACGACCTTTCATAACAACCTTAGCTGGATCAACTTCTATTACACCAGACTCAGAAGCCATGATAACAATATCATCGTCTGTTACTAAATATCTAGATGGGCGAAGTCCATTTCTATCTAGAGTGGCTCCTACAAACTTTCCGTCGGTGAAAGAGATAGATGCTGGGCCATCCCAAGGCTCCATTAAAGAAGCATGAAATTCATAGAAAGCCTTACGCTTTTCTTCCATCAATTCGTTTCCGTCCCATGCCTCAGGTATTAACATCATCATTACATGCGGAAGGGAGCGACCGGAAAGAGTTAAAAGTTCAACCACGTTATCCAAATTGGCTGAATCAGATTGCGAAATATCACAAATTGGTTTTAATAACTCCATTTCCTCTTTACTAAAGAGTTTGGAGCTTAAAGACGATTCTGCGGCCTTTATCCAGTTTACGTTACCTTTAACAGTGTTTATTTCACCATTATGGGCAATATATCTGAAAGGTTGGGCTAATTTCCAAGATGGGAAGGTGTTGGTGGAAAACCTAGAATGGACTACTGCAATGGCAGATACCATGTTTGGATTACTTAAATCGCCGTAGTACATGCTTACTTGTGAGGTAGTAAGCTGCCCTTTATAACTTATAGTTTTATAAGATAATGAGGTGAAATAAAAGCTATTATTAAGTTTAGCTACTGTTTCATTGATAATCCTAGTGGCATAATTACGTAGCACATAAAGCTTACGTTCAAAAATATCTGCCTCCAAAATGTTGTCAGGGGCTTGTATGAACACTTGCTCTACCTGAGGTTCTGAATTTAATGCAGTTGGTCCAATCGGGCTATTATCAGATGGCACAATTCTATAACCAAGCAGGGTCATTCCTAACTTTTCAATACTACGTTTAAGAATGGTTTTACATTCTTCTCTTACTTTTTCATCCTTAGGGAAAAATACCATACCTACACCGTATTTTCCAAAGGCAGGCAACTTTATACCCAACTTCACACATTCATCCACAAAAAACTCATGTGGTAACTGAATAAGAATTCCCGCACCATCACCTGTGTTTGGCTCACAACCACATGCGCCGCGATGCTCCATTCTTTCAAGCATGTGTAGGGCATCTCGAATAACTTTGTGCGATTTGATATTTTTCAAATTTGCCACAAATCCGATACCACAAGCATCGTGCTCAAAACTTGGATCATACAATCCTGTCGCTTTTCTCTCCATGTTCAACGTTCCTGTAAAAGTTCAAATTGAATTATTAACTACTGTGGTGGATTATGCTCACATATTCCTAGTTTTAAAACTACTTTTTGAATAAGCACATTGTTTGAACCGCCAGAAGCTTACAAAATTAATTAATATAAATTTAAAATTAAATAATTGAAAAATGAAATTATTAACTGTATATTATCTCTTTATTGGAAAAATACAATTAATGTGTTGATTTTTAATATTATTAGATTAAACGATAAGTTTTAGCACATAAAAATAAAGTTAATTTATAATGATTCTAAGTCGTGTTTTAATCAAAATTGACAAATTCTAAAGTTTTAGGTAAATTTTGGTGTTAATAAAATGATAAATCGGACTTTTACGTAGAGTTTGCCTATTATTTTTATAGAGTTTAAATTGAAAATGGAGTTTTGTTAAGCTTGTTGGTAAGTTTTAAGGTTAAAATATACTATTCTAAGTATTTGTATCCTTTAGGATTTCTCCTTCACAAAATATTGGAATTAATAGGTTGAAAAATATTAAAAAGATGGGATTAAAATTTGTTTCTTGAATTCTCAACTACCAACAAATGAAGTTATCCCTCCAAAAGTTTATAATTTATAGGAACTTAATTAAACTTTTGAAGGGACGTTAATTTTGGCAGTCTATTTGGGATTATAATTGTAGCGTTTTTTGTCGAAGATACTAGTGGGTGACGTAAATTGTCGCAGTATTATTCGAGGCCAGCCAATCTACTTTAATATTATCAACATCATCAATGCAATAATATAAATAATTTTTAAATTCTTTGTCAGCCAATACGTGGTTGTTATAAATACTCAATTTTATAGAAGAATGATCTTGTGGTAAGTTGTGTGTACGCAAGTAAATTGCAATTACTTCATATAAATTTTGAATTCTCCTTTCATGAATTTCTTGGTTGGTAAAATTCATTTCAGAAATCGTAGTTTTGGTTTTTATAACTTCGTGTATTCTTACTTTCATTAAATCTTCAATGTCTAAATCTACGTAAGAAATTTCTGTGTTTTGTGCAGAAATATAACAAAAGGAGAAAAAGCACGCAACAAAATAGAAAAAGGTTTTTTTCATTAATTTAATTGGTTTTAAGTACATAATATTTTAATTGACTTGTATACGCAAAAATTTAACGAAAAGTTGCCTAATGTTATATAAATATTAATTTAATATTAACAAATTGTTAATTTTGGTAAAAGTTCTTTATTGCTTCCTCCAATTTATTAAAGGTAAATTTATATCCAATAGATGTAAGTTTTTTGTTAGAAACGCGGTTGCCACCAAGTACAATTCCTGACATTTCTCCTAATAGCAATTTTAATAATACACTTGGCACATTGGGTAACATTATTGGAATTCTCAATACTTTTGCAATGGTTTTAGTAAACTCAAGATTAGTAACAGGTTCTCCAGCTACCATATTTACGACACCATTAGTTTGGTTGGAAATCATAAATTCTATCCCATTGCAAAGGTCGTCGATATGAATCCAAGACAAATATTGTTTTCCGGAACCAAGTGCCGAAGCGATTCCAAATTTGAAGGGTGCTATCATTTTTTTTAATGCTCCACCATTTTTTGCAAGAACCACTCCAATCCTAAGTTTCACTATATTTTGGGCATAAGGGGCAATATTGTCTGCACCTTGCTCCCATTGTACACAAACATCAGCTAAAAAGTCTTTACCAAATGGAGATGTTTCGGTTAAAATAGCATCGGCAGTATCTAGTCCATATATACCTGTCCCAGAGGCGGATATAAATGATTTTAGCTTATGGCCAGTTCGTTGTAAGCTTTGTAATAATAGTGCAGCCGATTTCACCCTGCTATCTATTATTTCCTTTTTCCTTGCTGGCGACCATTTACCCTCAGCCACGCTAGCTCCAGCTAGGTGTACAATATGGTCGGCGTTTACGATAGCATTGTCATCTATAATTCCTTTTTCAATATCCCATTCAAAATAGTGGGCTTTACCGTGGGCGGATCGTGTTAAAAATGAAACATGATAACCCTTGTTGGTTAAAATTTCTGACAAACGTTTACCTACAAGGCCAGTGCCGCCAGTTATTAAAATCCTTTCGTTCATTTTTAGTTGTTTTTATATTAACCTACAAATCTTCAATTAGTTTTTAAGTTCATTTGCACCTAATAGATTTATAAATTAAATATATATTTGCAGTATTTCTGTTAAAGAAAACAATCTTTTTCAATATTTATCTATTTATGAATCGATTACAAAAACTTTTTTCTGAAAAAAAATCTAATTTGCTTTCTATTTATTTTACCGCTGGCTACCCTAGTCTGAACGATACCGCAACTATTATAGAGGCTTTACAAGATTCAGGGGTGGATTTTATAGAAATTGGTTTACCTTTTTCAGACCCAATTGCCGATGGACCTACAATTCAACAGAGCAGTGAAATTGCCCTTGAAAATGGAATGCACACCACCTTGCTTTTTGATCAGATAAAAGATATCAGAAAAACGGTTTCAACACCATTACTGATAATGGGCTACATCAATCCTATTATTCAATTTGGCTTAGAAAAATTTTGCCAAACATGTCACCAAATAGGAATCGATGGGGTTATTCTGCCTGACTTGCCTATGCAAGAATACCTTGAATCATATAAATCAACATTTGACAAGTATGGAATTTGTAATATATTCTTGATTACTCCGGTAAGTTCCACCGAACGCATTCAGTGGATAGATGAAAATAGCAATGGGTTTATTTATATGGTTTCTAGTGCTGGCACTACAGGCGCAAGAGCTGGAGTAAGCGATGAACAAAGTTCTTATTTTGAAAAAATTCAAAAATTGAACTTAAAAAATCCCACAATTGTAGGATTTGGGATTAGTGATAAAAATGGTTATGAAAAGGCATGTTTGAATGCAAATGGTGCAATAATTGGAAGTGCTTTTATTAAAATGCTCTCTGGAAGCACGAATCTAAAAAGTGATATTGCCGATTTTATAAAAGGTATCAAAAGTTAGTTCAATAGGTTTTAGAAATTTGTTCTTGGACAGATATTTCAATAATAAAATCTTTACAATTTGATTTATCTTAAAGTATATCTTTGAGTTTATTTGAAATTGTAAATTGTTTAACAAGCAGGTAGCAAATAAAAAAGGCCGAAAATTGATAGATTTTCAGCCTTTTATTTTTTATAAAAATTCGGTTATTGCCCTACTTTCATGTTATCACCTGGTTTAGGTAAAATATTAGCCTTAATGGTTACGGTACTTTGAGGATTAGTGCCATTAGACATGATGGTAATAACTTTGTTCTGAATACCCATTTTTCCTGTACTATTAAATGACGCAGCGATTTCACCTTTTTTACCAGGGGCAATTGGTTCTTTTGGCCAGGTCGGCACAGTGCAGCCACAGGTAGTAAGTACATTAGAAATAATTAATGGCTCAGAGCCGGCATTTTTAAATTTAAAACTGTAAGTTACAACTTGGCCTTGGGTAATGTCTCCAAAGTCATGAATAGCTTCTTCAAACACAATTTGTGCGCCGTTGGTGGATTGAGCCATTGCCAACATGCTGAAAGACGTTAAAAGCACTAATAATATTTTTTTCATTTATCTTTTTTTAGAAATTCTACAAAATTCTTGCCAATTATTAAACGGTCATTATTTCTACTTCCTTTTTTGCAAGTAACTCTTCTATTTTTACGATAAAGGCATCAGTTAGTTTTTGAACTTTAACTTCAGCATCTTTTATGGCATCTTCAGCAGCGCCATCTTTTAATAGCTTTTTTAATTCTTCGTTGGTTTCTTTTCTTATTGTTCTCACCCGAACCTTGCTGTTTTCCGATTCGTTTTTAGATTGTTTTACCAAATCTTTTCTTCTTTCTTCCGTAAGCGCAGGAATATTTATTCTTACAGTTTCTCCGTCATTTTGAGGATTAAAACCTAAGTTACTATTCCTGATTGCTTTTTCTATTTCGCCAATGCTACTTTTTTCCCATGGTTTAATGAGCAATGTTCTAGCATCGGGGGTCGTAACAGAAGCAACTTGGCTAAGAGGAGTAGGAGCACCATAGTATTGAACAAATAACCCATCCAACATAGTTGGCATGGCTTTACCAGCTCTTATTTTTAAAAACTCACTATTTAAGTGATTAACTGCCTTATCCATAGATGCTTGGGCATCTTCTAAGTATAACTGAATCTCTTCCATTGAAATATGTAAATTTAACCTATTTTATTGCATAGTTACTAACGTGCCTACGGCCTCTCCTTTTACTAAATTTGATAAGTTACCTGGCTTATTCATGTCAAAAACGATGATTGGGAGATTATTTTCTTTACATAACGTAAATGCCGTCATGTCCATTACGTTTAAACCTTTTTCAAAGACCTCTTCAAACGAAACGCTTGTAAATCTAGTTGCGGATGGGTCCTTTTCTGGATCCGCAGTATATATACCATCTACTCTTGTGCCTTTTAAAACAACATCAGCTTCGATTTCGATTGCCCTTAAACTTGCGGCTGAATCTGTTGTAAAATATGGATTGCCCGTACCTGCACCAAATATCACTACCCTTCCTTTTTCTAAATGCCTCAATGCGCGTCTTCTAATAAATGGTTCACATACTTGATCAATCCTAAGGCCAGACATCATACGGGTGGTTACACCAATGCTTTCAAGAGAACTTTGAATGGCCATAGCATTAATAACAGTGGCAAGCATACCCATATAATCTCCTTGTACTCTGTCGATTCCCATTTTGTCGGCTTGAGAACCTCTATATATGTTACCTCCTCCAATCACAATGGCCACTTCCACACCAAGTGCAGCAACTAATTTAATTTCTTGAGCATAACTTTTAAGCTGATCAGGATCTATACCATAATTTTGTTTGCCTTGAAGTGCTTCTCCACTAAGTTTTAAAAGTATTCTTTTGTATTGTTGGCGCATTGTATGTTCTAAGAGATTGAAAGTTCAAATGAAGCAAATATACAATAACCATTGTATAAATTACAAATTTTGAAAACTAATCATTATAGAATTTTCCAAATGTAATCTTTATAGTTTGATTCGATACTTTATTAGTACAGAGTTCTTCATGTATCCATTTGATAATAAAAAAGATATGAAATAACCCAATCATTATCATCCAGATTTTTGCAATTAATCCTTATCTTTGCAGCCGCAAAATTAAAATTGCCCACATGATTGACAAGTTAGAAGACATCAAAAGACGGTTTGTAGAAGTAAGTGAGCTGATAGCACAACCTGATGCCACTTCGGATTTAAAACGCTATAAATCACTTAATAAAGAATTTAAGGATCTTGGGAAAATCGTTAAAGAATATGACGATTATACTTTATTGCTCGCTAATTTAGATTCTGCTAAGCAGGTATTGGCCACCGAAAAGGATGAAGAATTTAGAGAAATGGCCAAAGGAGAGATAGATGAACTTGAGCCTAAAATTGAAGAATTGGAAGCAAAGTTAAAGGAAATGCTTATTCCTAAAGATCCGAATGATAGTAAAAATGTAATCCTAGAAGTAAGGGGAGGAACTGGAGGAGACGAAGCAGCCATTTTTGCAGGTGATTTATATAGAATGTACACGCGTTTTGCAGAAAAACAAAACTGGAAAATGGAGGTGATGGACGTAACTGAAGGTAGCTCTGGTGGCTATAAAGAAGTAATTGTACAGGTGACGGGCGAAGACGTTTATGGCAAACTTAAGTTTGAGTCTGGTATACATCGTGTTCAACGCGTGCCAGCCACCGAAACACAAGGGAGAGTGCATACATCTGCGGCTACAGTAGTCGTAATGCCCGAAGCCGAAGAATTGGATGTGGAAATTAATCCTGCAGATATAGAACTACAAACCTCGAGATCGGGTGGGGCAGGAGGACAAAATGTGAACAAAGTGGAAACTAAAGTGCAACTTACTCACAAACCCTCTGGTATAGTAGTAGTGTGCCAAGTTGAACGCTCACAGTTAGCAAATAGAGAAAGAGCAATGCAAATGTTGCGCACAAAACTCTACGAACGAGAGCTTGAAAAGCAAGAAAAGGAAATTGGTACCACTAGAAAGGACATTGTAGGAAGTGGTGATAGATCTGAAAAAATAAGAACATACAATTATCCACAGGGTCGTGTAACAGACCACAGAATTGGTTACACTGTTTATAATTTACCAGCTGTGATGGACGGTGATGTGGGTGAGTTTATGGAGCAACTAAGAATAGCTGTAAATGCCGAAAAGTTAAAAGAAGGACAAGGAAATTAATATCGCCAGTTTAAAGAATATTTGAAGGTGCTGTACAAGTACCTTTTTTGTTTTTGAGCAAATGAATTTCCACAATGTGTTTTATACTTTGTTATCAAATGAAGTATCTTGGAGTGTTTGGCCAAATTCTAACTTAAAAGTCGCAATCTCAGCCTTTAAATTTTTAAGGAGGGCTTTTGTACGCTCTGGTCGGGCGTCGGTAATAAATAGTTGCCCAAAACGTTCATTGGCTATCATAGTCAAAAGCTGTTTTATTCTAGCGTCGTCAAGTTTGTCAAAAATGTCGTCTAGCAATAGTATTGGTTTGCTGTTTTTATAATCCTTGATTATTTCAAATTGAGCTAGCTTAAGTGCTACCAAAAATGACTTTTGTTGACCTTGTGAACCTATTTTGCGCAGTGGATGTGAACCAATCAAAAAATCATAATCGTCCGTATGTATACCAACAGTGGTACGTTGAAGCCTTAGATCTTCAGCTTGCTGTTTTTTAAATATTGCTTCAAAATCTGGTTGATCTACATATGATACATATGCCATGGTTACCTGCTCTTTATCGTTACAAAGCTCGTTGTAGAGGGAATTAAATAAAGGTTTAAAATTAAGAATGAATTCTTTCCTTTTTTGAGATATACTAAGGGCACATTGTACCAAAGGCTCTGAATATGTGGCAAGTAGGTCTAAATCGCGATAGTTCTTTTCGTAAAACTGCTTTAAAAGGCTATTTCTTTGTTTTAAATATCGATTGTATTTAATGAGTTCTTCTAGATATTCCGCATCAATTTGCGACATGGTAGTGTCAAAAAATCTTCTTCTTTCTTCACTTCCTTCTTTTATTACGGCAATGTCATCTGGGGCAATTAATACCACAGGAAACCTTCCAATATGAACGCTCGTCTTGGTGATTAATGAGGAGTTAACTTTTAGTTGCTTTTTTTCCCCCTGTTTAAGACTACAAACAACCTTATATTCATCCGTATCTTCAAAATGACCAATGATTGAAAAATATTGTGCTTCATGTTTAATCGCCATCAAGTCGGTGTTACCAAAAGCACTTTTGGTCATTGAAAGATAGTAGATTGCATCAAGCAAATTGGTTTTACCACTTCCGTTTTCTCCTACTAAGCAGTTAATGGCCGATGAAAACATCAAGGTGGCCTCTTCGTGATTTTTAAAGTTTACTAATTGTAGTTTTTTGAGATACATGTAGACACAAATTTAAGCATTTTAATTCATACACTATTTTAACCCGCAATCCAGAATAGTGATAAACATGAAGAAAATTTGTTTTTTAGATAATAATTAAAACTTTTGGAGAGATGGTAATTTTAATTATTTAATTGATTAATATCGGTTTAATACTTGAGGGAGGAATATACAATGATTTATTTTACTATGAATCTGATAAATTTAGGGGCCTTTTGGTTAGGAGGTTTTGTTTCGAATAATTATACACAATTTTTGCTTTTGGGTGGTATTTGAGAATAATCGATATTGTTCTTGCAGTTTAAAAAGAATGGACTTAGCTTGTATAATCTTTTAAATAATTAATTTTTAATCATTAATAACTATAATCATGGAACCTTTAAGTCTATTGGAAGATTTTTTGTATGATTCTCTAAACCATAAGAGAGTAATTACCATTCGCGTAAGTGACGAGCAAGTTTGGAACGGAGTAATACTTGACTTTAATGAAGAAATCACTCTTTTTTTAAATATTGATGAACATGGTAATCAAGATGGCACCATAGCTTTACCCACTATGCACATTAGCAGTATCGATCAAGACGATGACGACGTAAAAAGCATCCAATATTTGTTTGATTTAAATAAATATCAAATCAACAATCCCTATAGCCTACCCGACACCAACGAGTTCGATTTTGATAGTGAAGATTTTGATGAGGACGATTTTGATGAAGAAGCTTATTATGCTTCGTGGGTGTTTAAGTTTGTTAAACAAAACGACTTATCTAATACGCTGGTATCAATAGAACTAGATGAATACTCAAGCACTGGGTTCATAGCAGGTATTGATGATACTTATATAAAAATCCAAAAAGTAGATGAATTAGGTTTTTTAGATGGCTATCAATTAGACACCTTAAGCAATATCAATTGCATTTATTTACAGGATCAGGATTGCAATACGAGATTAAAACTTCACAATTGGAGAACTTCGAAATAGTAACTTGTCAAATTGCAATTAAGTTTTTGCCTGAATTAATACTCAAAGACGTGGTTTATGGCCATGTCTTTGTTAAGGTATAAGGATTTATTAGTGAATAAGTTATTTCATACATATATATTTAATTCTTCTGCTGTCGACAGCTTATTTCGAAAATGATTTAACTTTGGGGTTGATTTCAAATGTAAAGTTCAAACAACACTTACGTTTTAGGCAAACTACTTAATATTTTGTGGGAATTTGCAAATCTAAATCAAGGCAGATTGATATTCTTGAAACATTTTTTATAGTTTCTGTACGGACGAATTTATTACCAATAAAGATAGGAGAGTAACCAAACCACTTTTAACCAAAAGTAGTATTTATATTTTATTACAAACTTTTCGTAGTACCTATGTCTAACGACGGCTAAACAAAAAGAAAGAGGACACTGATATCAGCGTCCTATTTCTATTAAACTAAACCCAAATTTAACCCTAATTGTAAGAAGGTGCATACATATAAAGCATGTCTTTCAATTCCTTTCTTGCCAAGTGAATTCTATTTTTTACTGTACCAATGGGTATTTTCAATTTTGCAGCTATCTCTTCGTATTTAAAACCTCTAAAATGCATCACAAAAGGTATTTTGTATACGTCTTCTAGTTTAAAAATTGCGTCTTGAATATCTTTTTGGGCAAATTCTGAAATTGCCTGATTTTCGGTTAAACTATCAGAAGAATTAATGTGAAATAAGTTATCAGTGGTATCGATAAAAGTATTCTTTCTTATCATTCTTTGATAGTTTGTGATAAAAGTATTTTTCATGATGGTATATAACCAAGCCTTAAGATTGGTACCTTCTGAAAATTTATCACGATTAAGAAACGCCTTCATCAAGGTATCTTGAATAAGATCGTTAGCATCATCACCATCTTTAGTAAGTCTTATCGCAAAAGGCTTGAGTGATTTGGATGCTTGATTTAACGAGTAATTAAATTCTAGCGCAGTCATTTCCTTTTTGTTTAATGTTTGTGATACAAAGTTAAACATTAATACTATAATTGCAATATTTTGTTTAATTTATTTTTACATTAGGTTAAACAAAACTTTATAATTACTTTTATCCGTCTTCTTATTATTTATTAAAACTATTTTAATCTACAATCTATTTCTTTTTAACTTTACATTCTAATTTTTGCAATTGATGACACAATATTCTGTTGACGAACGCGGTTATTATGGTAGTTTTGGAGGTGCCTATATTCCAGAAATGCTTTATCCTAATGTAGAAGAGCTTAGGCAAAAATACTTAGAAATTATTAACGATCCATCGTTTAAAGAGGAACTTGATCAATTACTTAAGGATTATGTGGGAAGGCCGACTCCGTTGTTTTTAGCTCAAAGATTATCAGCACATTATAAAACCAACATTTATTTAAAGCGTGAGGATCTTAATCATACTGGAGCTCACAAAATTAATAATACTTTAGGGCAAATTATTCTAGCTAAAAGACTTGGCAAAACTAGAATAATAGCAGAGACAGGCGCTGGTCAACATGGTGTGGCTACTGCTACCGCATGTGCATTGATGGGCATGCAGTGTATTGTGTACATGGGAGAGATAGATATTAAGCGCCAAGCTCCTAATGTTTACAGAATGAAATTAATGGGTGCAGAGGTGAGGCCAGCCACTTGTGGCAGCAAAACATTAAAAGATGCCACCAATGAGGCCATGCGCGATTGGATAAGTAACCCTGTTGATACCCATTATATTATTGGGTCTGTAGTTGGGCCACATCCTTTTCCAGACATGGTAGCTAGATTTCAGTCTGTTATAAGCGAAGAAATGAAATGGCAATTGAAAGAAAAAACTGGTAATGAAGATCCTACGCATATCATCGCTTGTGTAGGTGGTGGCAGTAATGCCGCAGGAGCTTTTTATCATTATTTAAATAAACCAAAAGTAAAGCTAGTTGCAGCGGAGGCAGCTGGCCAAGGGATTTCCACTGGACACTCAGCAGCTACTACTTTTTTAGGTAAAACTGGAGTATTGCATGGGAGTAAAACCTTACTTATGCAAACGGATGATGGTCAAATCACCGAACCATATTCTATCTCAGCAGGATTGGACTATCCAGGTATTGGCCCTATTCATGCACATCTTTTTGAAACAAGTCGTGCTCAATTTATCGCTATTACTGACCAACAGGCATTAGATGCAGCGGTAATGCTTAGTAGGATGGAAGGAATTATTCCAGCACTTGAAACTGCCCATGCTGTGGCAGCTCTAGACTATTTAGAACTCCAAGAAAGTGATGTGGTGGTTATTAATCTATCAGGTAGGGGTGATAAAGATTTGCAAACTTTTATTAATAGTGGTATAATTTAGAGATATTATAATCTAAGATTGTTTGGTACTGTTTTTACCTATTCTAATAGAAACGCCAAAAAAGGATTCTTGTTGTAGGCTCTGACTAAATAAATTTAGTTCTTTCGGTTTAATAGTTTAAGCTGCAATTTGCTTTCTTCACCATTTATGAGTCTTCTCACATTTTTACGGTGTGTGAGAACGACTAATGCAAAAATTAAAAAGCCGAAGACAATTACTATAGGCTCATCTGGACTAAATGCAGGGATTAACATTATAATTGGATAAGCTAATGATGCCATCATCGACCCTAAAGAAACATATTTGGATGCTAAAAATACAACAAGAAATACTGCCAAGCATATAAGTGCAGCATAAATGTGAATTGACAAAACCATGCCTAACAATGTTGCTACACCTTTTCCACCTCTAAAACCAGCATATACAGGAAAAATATGACCCACGACAGCGAATACACCGAAAATCAATTGATAATAAATAATATGCTCAAGTTGAAGTAGTTTTGAATATTCTAGAATATAGGCCATTGAAGTTGCAACCCAACCTTTAAGTACATCAACAGCCATTACGATTGAACCTGCTTTTTTACCCAACACTCTAAATGTATTGGTTGCTCCAGCATTCCCACTGCCGTAGTTTCTTACATCAACCCCATAAAACGCTTTACCGTACCAAACAGCAGAAGGTATTGAACCAATCAAATAAGAGACAATAACTCCAACAAACAAAAGCCAAATCAACATTAAGTAATTGTTAAAATTGTACTATTTTACGAAATAACTGCAATTATAGTTATTATTTCTTGGTTTTTTTAACCTTTTCGATATAAATTAAATTTTAACTATAGATGTATTGGTACTTTTCAAAGTTAATTCAATGAAAACCAGTCATTAAAGTTATAAAGGTAATTGTTTATTAAAATTCAAAACGAATCTTTAAAAGCTAACATTAAACCCAAAAATATATAAATTCTTTTACGATAAAGGATGGTATTTAGTTTTATAAATACCATCCTATTAATTAACAATCTAAAAACCTTCCTCTGATTTCTTTTTTGGTTCTTCCTCTGCGGGAGCCTCCTCAGGTGGTGCTTCTTGAATAATTTCTTCTTTATACTCTTGACCCAAATAGTTTTTATAAAAATCCTTTAAAAATAGACTTTTTTCAAGTTGATCGGCCACTATGAAGTAAAACCTTCCTTTTGTTTGTTCACCTTTAGATTTAGCATTTATTAAATCATTAAACTTCGTATCGGTAGACACAACTGCTAATTTATTTTGTTCAAATGTAAAGAAGTACCAATTGCCAGGTGATGGTTCAAGATAAGCATAGAAGATATCTCCATTAGGTGTTTTCTTTATTTCAACAAAGCCATCAATTTTATAGTTGCATTCCTTTTTTAACACTGAGGCAAGCCCAATTTTGCCATAACTAAACCAAGAACTATATTTCTGACTCCATTTAAAATTGACTTCGGAAAAGTTTACACACTCTGCTAGGTTTTTACCAAATTCAAAAAGTGGTTTGTTTTCCATAGCATTGGATTTAATGAAGCTTTCAGCCGCTTTATTACCCGATACATCGGCAAGTTTAAGTGCTATTAAAGAATCTTTGCCTTCAAAAGATACTTCATTACTAAAAGAAGAGGCTATGAATTTAATGTTTTCAGTCATGGCATCTAATGCTGCTGGAGGCAAATTCATTTTGATAGAAAGGAAAGTATTAAATTTATAAGATCCACTATCAATTTGGGCTTCACCATTTACTGCACTATTAACTTCAAAATCTTTCATGTTATCAAAGAGATTGATTTTGCCAGTATATGTGGCTTGCTCCTTTTTGTCGTTATAAGAAAACACATTTCCTTCGCGTTTTTTGTTTGCCATTTTTTCAGGATCGCCTATTCTAAAAACCGCAGCGGAATTATCAAAGTTAAAGTTATCTGCTGCCACAAATACCTTTTTGTCATTTACATTATTATTCCTTGACAAGAATGTACTGTACATTTTATAAGTGTTAGCATCAATATATAAACCAGTAGTTAAAGGATCTCCTTCTTGGGACTTAGCATCTTTTATGTTAATCCCAATGTCGTCGGTATCTCCGTTATTAACATACTTTAGCCATTGCTCGGCTCCTTTGTATGCTTTTAAATCGAGTTTAACATCCCCTTCAAACACTAATGCATTTTTGTCAGCCCTTAATTGGCAATCACCTCTATATATTATTTTTGGTGCCAGTCTTACGGTATCGCTTTCCATAATCATTGTATTGGCAACGGTATGATAGTTTTTAGCATCTTTAGCCTTTTCTCGTTTTTTAGATTTCTTCTCAGTTTCTTGGCTTTCTTGTGTATCTGTTTCACCTTTTAGTGCAAGAGGGTCGGTTACATCTATAAACCTGAAGTTTTTAAACTTAAATACGAACTTTGTGCTATCAGAATTATAGTAATTGTAAAGTGCCTCACCTTTAAACTCTTTTCTTGAAAATACTTTGATGGATCCGTTGTACAAATTATAACGTTTATTAGTACTATCAATTTGCAATTTTGAATTTTTTAGTTCGTCCATATCTGCATTTTCACGTATAATTACGGCATTTTTGTCCGGTATTATTTTGCTATCTGCACTAAATACATAGGGAACACCAGACACGGTAAGAATCTGTTTGTCAATTTCATATATAGCACTAGTGGCGTTAATGGATAGTGAATCTTGTTCTGGATGAACGGATAAGAAGTAAGATGAACTTAATGCGTCTGATTCTGGTTTTTTGAACGAAATTATTTTTTTCGTCAAATCCCAGTCTCCTCCTTCCATAGAAGATTTGTACTGCAAATATGGAAATTCATTAGATGCGGTTCCAATAAGCTCTGGATTAAAATATGCATGGCCTAATTTGAAATTAAAATCTAGTTGAACGTTTTTACATTCTACAGCCGGTTTTTTAGGATCTTGTGATAATACCTTAAAATATGAACCACGTGCTTGGTACTCCTGTTGTTTAAAGGATATTTCCAAGGAAGATGACTCTGATCCTCTGGTATCTATAGTTCCCTCTCCATGCATACCACCTGGAGTAATGAGCGCTTTACCACTAAACTGAACAGTGCCAGAATACATTTGAAAAGGCTCACTTACGTTATGAACGATCATACTATCGTTTCGAACTAGCCAACGCATATCATATTGACCCACCACAGCGTCAGGAAAAAACGCTTTATTAAGGTTACTCTCTTTTACTTCAGCAAATGTACCAACGGCCTGTAAAGAATCTGGATAAAATACAAAATCCTCTCCCTTGTACTTTCCTGTGAGGTATTCTAGTTGGCCGGTTCCTCGAATTCCGTCGTTGCTAAGTTTAAAGGATTTAAAAAATCTTCCTTTGTTTTTGTAAACTGGATAGCCTGCAACTGGTATTTTGTGTTCAAATCCAAGAGACAAATCCTCCATTACTTTTAGACGTTCTTTTATATCTGGAAATATGCCATCGGATCTAAAAGTGCCATCAAACTCTGGTTCGTCGTAAACCGTTAGGCTATCGATTGTAAAAGGAGGAATTTCAAAATACGCCCGTTTTCCGTAAACACCATTAAATATCTTTGGATCGTCATAATACACATATGATCCTTGGTAAGATTTAAAGATAGGATATTCTGGATAATATTTCTTGGCTGATTTGTTAAATGTTTTATTGATGTAAAATAATCCTGCGGCGCTTTCAATTTGGCTGCTCAAATCACGAATTATTCTTTTACCATTTTTATCTTTTTCGTTGGTTCTTACTCTTAGTTTTAAAGAGTCAATATTTTGCATATTTACAAAAAAACTGTCATAATCAAATCTGAGATTTCTACCATGGAAAACAAGCATATTACAAGCTACTAGCACTCCATCAAAAATGAAATCTCTATTCTTTAAAATTTTAATTTCTTTGTTTTTTGGTTTTATGTAGATATCTAATTTTTCACTCAAAGGAAACTGATCAACACCTCTGATGGTAAGTTCATTGGTGGTAGTATTGAGGGTGCCATTGGCTAAGTTGGTTTCTTTAGAAAGGATATTGATTTGGTCGTAATCCTTTTTGCCACTTTTAGAAACGAAATAGTGCCATCCTTTAGGGCTTATTTTCACGCTGCCTTTGTCCTTATCATAATCTATAAATCCAAGTTTGCCAATTTCCCTCATGGCCGACCTTACTGTGGCAGGATTAAGTTTGTTTTCGCGAGACATGTCATCAGCAAAAAATTCTTTCTTTTTTGAATTTTTGGAATAGATAATGGCCATTTGCAACGGATGAAAGTTATAAATGCCTTTTAATCTATCAAAGAAAGCTTCATCAAAATATTCATTAGAAGAAAATTTTGCTGGAGACTCCGACCGACCTGAAATCATGGTAAAATCGATATTGGCCGAATTAAGATCCCAACGCAACATTTCTGCCAGAATCTCCATTTTGTGATAAGTGTCAACAAATGGAGTTTGTTTAAATCCTGTGTTTTGAGTGATAAGCTTAAGGCGCTTTTCTGATTTATGATAGTTTAGGCTAATACCAGGATGGATAATAGAATCCTGATTTTGATAAATCACAATTGCAACCAAAGGTGAATTTATGTCCTTATTACCCAGTTCGAACTGATTTGAAATTGCCATAAATTTTTTGATACCCCCACTTATTACCTCAATTTTAGCCCGACTGTCGTCCAATGACGTACTATAAATTTTCTTACCGATTAATGAAAAACCACCGGTATATATTAGATCCTCTCCAATTTCTTTTACTGATACGCCACCATAAAAGGAGGCAAATCGAGGAAACAAATAGTCCAATGAATCTTTTCTTTTTACGCTTTTGTATTGATACACACCTTCAACTGCTTTGTCTATCTTAGCAGGGTAGTTAAGTGAAGCTCCAATTGCGATTAATTCTGGTTTTGTTACATTAAAAACATACTTTTTTAAACTACAGCTCACATTTAACAATCCCGTACTATTCCAATTGGTTTTACCGTTTTCACCAGAAAATACCCTTGGAATTATTAAAAGATATCCATTAGTTTGACTTACATTGGTTGAATCGAATTTAGTACCTATTAAAATTTCTGCATTTTTTAATTTAATATATGGTCCTTGAATAGTAGGAATTTCTACATCAGGGACAGGCTGAACAGGTGCTTGGGGAGTTATGTTAGCGCTTGGTTCGGTTTCGAAACCTGTGTCCCAGTTTTCAACGGCTGTTTCTGCTGGTGTATCCCAATCGCTAAAAGGATCTGTAGTAGCTGGATTATTTTTAGCCGTATCTGCTTTCACCACCTCTACTGGTGTATCTTCAAATGACTCTCCATATCCAAAACCAAAAGAGCCTGACACAAGTTTTACATGATTATAACTTGAGTAAAAAAGAGCCTTTTTGCTTAAAAAATCTAAAATAGTATTTAGATAAATTTCTACCTGTTTTTGAGTGTGGTTATCGATAACCCTTTCTGATACATAAAGTAAACTATCTAGCTGTTGGCCAGTAGCTAGTTGGTTGCTTACTCCTGCGTTTATACTTCCAATAAAATGGTTAAAATGTGGATTAATTTTGTATTTCTTTCTTTGTAATGTTTGAGTTATTTTAATAATTTTCTTTTTTTGGGCTTCTGTTATGCCACCTGATGTCCAAATTGCCTCAAAAGAGGAACCAGTTTGCATAATCTGGGGATTCTTGGAGCTTATAAAAGCCGTTTTAATGTCTGTAACAAATTGTGCGGGGTCGTCAGATAACTTAACTTGCGCAAAAGAAGGTGCAGATCCAATTAAAAGGCCTATAAGTACGAATAAACTAAATACTACGTTTTTCATTTTCAAAATCTTAAATTAAATCCTTACTGTTCGTTGTTTTTGACAAATATAGGAGATACCCAATTGTCCCTTATTTTTAATTTTACCCTTGTGAGGTGGTATTCCTTTGAAATTTGGTCTATATCATCCAAATCATCTTTATAAAAACCACTAAGCACTAAAATCCCATCATTTACTAATAATCTTGAATAAACAGGAATCTCATCGATTAAAACATTTCTGTTAATATTTGCGAGTACTATATCAAATTTTTGATTCTTATCTTGTAATTGGATAGAGGTGCCTTGGTATACATCAATATTTTTACATCCATTAAGACCAATGTTTTCTTTGGTGTTTGCAACGGGCCATTCGTCTATATCATTAGCAATAATTGATTTGGCACCAAGTTTTTCGGCCATAATGGCCAAGATTCCTGTACCAGTACCCGCGTCTAGTACGTTTTTACCTTGGTGGTTTACCTCTAGTTGATTTTCAAGCATTAATGAAGTGGTTGCATGATGGCCAGTGCCAAATGACATCTTCGGGTCAATAATTATTTCGTAAGGATAATTTTCATCGAGCTTGTGAAATGTAGCACGTACCAATATTTTTTCTTTAACCCTTATGGGATCATAATTTTTTTCCCACTCCTCATTCCAATTTTGTTTCTCAATTTTGTATATTTTATACTCTATTTCCGTAAGCAAGGTGTAGCGGTTTATAACTTCATCAAGTTGTGATTGCTCAAAATCCTTTTCTAAAGCAAATGCTTCTATTCCTTCGGGATTTTCGGTAAAAGTATCAAATCCTATTTCAGCTAATTCTGCTATCAATATTTCAGCAAATTCGGTATTAACGGTAATCTGGGCACTAATGTACATAACGGTAAAAATAGTTTTAAATATATTTATTGGCAACCTGCAAATGATTCTGAATTTATGAAAGTGACACTATAATCAGCCATCCTTTTGTTCTCCTCAATGTATACATAATATTTTGCTTGTGCCTTGGTGTTGGTAACAAACCATTGCCCTGAATGATCTGCATACAATATGTTATTCTGTTTATACACCAAGAGATCAGCAGAACCTTCTGATTCTTCCATGTAAATAACCACATCAGCTTTGCTTTTATCATCTATAAAATATATTCCTCCAAATAATCGGCACTTGTCTATTTTAAAACTTTGCCCAAATCCAACCAGTGGTAGATAAAATAATACAAAACTTAGTATAACCTTTGTCATAATGTTAGTAAATAACAGATATCAGCAATTACAATACCAAAATAACTAACCTTGCTCCATATTTTAGCTATTAGCACGATATCCTTCAAAGAAATATACATGCTATTTAGTGGTCTAAAGTATAATTATCTTTAACATAAAACAAGAAAAGTCAATTTTTTAATTGTTTAATTATATTTATTTATGTCCTTGATTGTTTCTTAACTGTCGATTATCTCTCATAGATACAAATTAATACCGTCTTTTTTTGAATATTACCCTACTAATAATTAAATTTCAATTTTTAAGAAAGAAGAAAAGAATAATGAAAAACTATAAATTTAAAGAAATCAAGGCTTACGGTTCGAACGATTGGTTAAATGATGCTCAAAAAAAGTACCGAAGAGTTTTTGAAAACGCAGAAACCAAATTTATCTATTCCGAATTGTCTTTCTTCAATAAGCTATTTGATGAGGAAGATTGGGATGCAAATATTCGCCTTAAGGCGTATCATATAAAAACTACAGGAGACGAACTGCTATGTGATCTTGATAAAAGCTGTAAAGTATCTATGTACGACAATGTCGTCTATATAAGAGACGGCTGGGGAATTGATAATTTTGGAGAGTTTTGGAAACGAGGAGATTATCGCTGGGAGGCTTGGATAGATGGAGAGCTTGTAGGCAAAGTACTTTTTTATGTGGAAAATGGTGGTTTGGTAAGTGAAGATAACAATCCTTATTTTAATATAAGCCAAATAAAGTTATATGAAGGCCCAGGGGCTAACGTAAATATTTCTGATAGAGTATATTATAAAAAAACCTCTGCTGCCGATACTCGATTTTTATGGGTTGAATTTGAGATAGAAAACAAACAACCCGAATCTTGGTATTGTGAACTCATTTTTAATTACTACAACGACTCTAATCAGCTATTTGGAACCAATAGAGAACTTAAATATATCGATCCTAAAATCGGTGATAAATTTATAATTGAGTCTGGATGGGGTAGCGAGACAGGAGGTTCTTGGACCAAAGATAAATATACAGCCGAAGTTATTTTTATGGATCAGTTAATTGCCACCTTGCCTTTTGAAGTAACTGATTCATTTGAAGAAGGACAAGAAAATTTTTATACCACTCCCAACATTATTACTTCAAATGTAATTGGAAATAATGCCTCAAAAGTTACAGTAACTGCGCCTGCCACTGTGGAAGAGCTATTGGCAGAACTAGATGAACTTATTGGCTTAGAATCTATTAAAGATAAATTAAGAGAATTTTCTCAATTCTTGCAGTTTATGAAAATTAGGCAAGAAAAGGGTTTAGAAACAAATGAGAAAATAGGACTTAGTGCTATTTTTACGGGTAATCCTGGTACAGGCAAAACCACAATTGCAAATAAACTTGGTAAAATATATAAACACCTAGGTTTAATTTCTCGCGAAGAGGTGATTGAAGTAGATAGGTCGGATCTTGTGGGGCCATTTATTGGGCAAACTGCTCCTAAAACCAAAGAAATATTAAAAAAGGCAAAAGGCGCTATCCTTTTTATAGATGAGGCCTACGCACTGGCCCGCGGGGAAGAAGATAGTAACGATTTTGGTCAAGAGGTCATAGAAGTTTTGTTAAAAGAGATGAGTAACCCTAAGGCCGAACTCACGGTTATAGTTGCTGGGTATCCCAATAAAATGGCTACGTTTTTGGAGTCTAACCCTGGCTTAAAATCAAGATTTAACCACCATTTTGAATTTCCTGACTATGCACCACAAGATTTAATTTTAATAGCTGACCATGCCGCAAGACGAAGAGCTGTATCTTTTACGGATGATGCACGCCATGCTCTTTATGGGCACTTACAAGAGGCATATAGAAATAGGGACGAATCTTTTGGTAATGCACGATTGGTAAATTCAATTGTGAACGAAGCTAAAATGAATATGGGCCTAAGGCTGGTTAAAACGGGTCAGTTTAAAGATGCCGACAACGATACCTTGTCACAAGTAATAGTAGAAGATATAAACCAAATAATAAAAGTAAAATCAGGCAAAATACCTGATATAAAAGTAGATGAGGCTTTACTTAAGGAGGGGCTGGAAGAACTTAGAGCATTAAAAGGCCTTACCGCAGTAAAAAAAGAAGTTTCTGAGCTTGTCAAATTGGTTAAGTTTTATCACGAATCAGGTAAAGGTGTACTTAATAGATTTTCATTGCATACTGTTTTTATGGGTAATCCTGGCACGGGTAAAACTACCGTCGCTAGAATTATTGCTAAAATTTATAAAGGTTTAGGAATCATTGAAAGAGGGCATTTGGTAGAATGTGACCGACAAAGTATGGTAGCAGGGTATATCGGACAAACCGCCATTAAAACTAATGATCTTATTGATAGAGCCATGGGTGGTGTCCTATTTATAGACGAGGCCTACGCACTTACCAGTGGTGGCGAAAATGACTTTGGTAGAGAAGCAGTGGAAACACTACTCAAAAGGATGGAGGATGACAGGGGTCAATTTATTGTTATTGTAGCAGGATATACTGATAAAATGAATTATTTCTTAGAAGCCAACCCTGGGTTAAAATCAAGGTTTGACAACGACCTCATTTTCGAAGATTATTTAGCACCAGAACTTTATGAAATAGCAAAAGATATTTTAGCTAAAGAAAATCTACATCCTAATAAGGAAGCCAGTGAATACCTCATTAAATACATCGAATGGATGTATGACACAAAGGATAAATATTTTGGAAATGCACGAACCGTCCGTAAACTTATTGAAGATGCCATCAAAAATCAAAATTTACGAATGGCTGAATTATCTAAAGAAGATAGAACCGAGGATGCGTTAAAAACCCTTACCTTTGTCGATTTGGAAGAATTTAAAATAGGTGATACCAAAGGTAAGCCAGTTCCTATAGGTTTTAAAATTCCTTCAAATGGTAGATAGATTATCTAAATTGATTAAAATATTATAAAATGACGTATTGCTTAGGTATTAAAATTAAATCAGGATTAGTAGGTTTGGCAGATACAAGGCTAACCTCGGGCAGCGAATGTTCCACTGGTAAAAAGCTTTTTATTCACCAAAAAGATGGTAGAAGCATCTTTTTAATGACATCAGGCCTGCGTTCTGTTCGAGACAAAACCCTTACTTATTTTAAAGAAATTCTTGACAAAGACGCAAACAAATATGGTAAACTGTACCAAGTGGTTAATGCCTTTGCTGAACAATTGCGGCTGGTAGCCCGTGAAGACAAAAAATTTCTAGAAGAATCAGGTCTTAAGTTTAACTTAAACACCATTATTGGTGGTCAACTTGAAGAAGATGATGAACACAAATTGTTTCTATTATATCCTGAAGGCAATTGGATAGAGATTGGTGAAGAATCAGGAGCGCCGTTTGTTATTATAGGCAACTCAGGCTATGGCAAACCTATCTTAAACAGGGCACTTAACTATGATTCCACCATGAAATTTGCCCTAAAAACAGGATTTCTCTCCTTCGACTCTACCCGTGTGAGTGCTAATGATGTTGATTTCCCTTTAGATGTGGTATTATACACTAAAAATAGCCACAACATGATCGAGCAGAGATATTATCGTGGAGACGTTCAAAAAATAAGCGAAGTATGGCAAAAAATGCTTTCCAATTCTATAGACAAAATACCAGATGAATGGATGGAAGAATTATTAGATAAACTTACATTGTCTAAAGTGATAGGCGGAGACAATATTAGGTAATTTATGTAAATCAACATCATGAGTTAATTCAGTAGTATTATAATGGTAAGTTTAGAATTTAATGGCTAAAATTAATCATTTTAAACCCTTCCAATTCATGCTTTTTGTACATATTAAATTTCTGGAAATTAAGTATAATCCAAGTTTATCAATTTATTATGAGTATTCTCTTTGACATTTTGGGTATCGCAAGCTAAAGCCCGTCAAATTAGGTTACAATGCGATATAATTTGCAAATAATCAATTTTATTATAACTATCCATATGTTATTGATTAAATAAAACTATTTTACCACTAGTTATATAAAAAGGGAGCGCAGTAATGTGTTCCCTTTTTTGTTGCTTATGATCTAAATTATAATCGGTAATAAGGCGATATTTAAATACGATATTTGTTCGTTAAATTATAGAATATAATACTATTCAAGTTTTAATATGCAATAATTTAGTCAAAAATCTAAGAAATTATGGGTATTATCCATTTTTAAATCTTACACCTATCTCGCATTTATAATATACTATAGCGAAATTCGACTTAGGTTTAATTAATAGATTCTATATGATGTTATATCGTGTTTTATTCGTGGGGTTGCTTAATTTGTTCTTAGTTGAGGTATATGCACAATGTAGTGATAAACCAATAAAAGAGGCCGTAAGAAATGGTGATTTTGAAGCTGGTTATTTAACAGGTACAGGTGCTTCTCACACTTTCACAACTGGATCTGCATTCGATTTTCAAAGTGATTTAAATTTTTCTGGAAACTATTCTATCGCCAGTCCTTGCAATACTACTATGGGAAATACCTATGCTGTTGCTCGTAATGAAGACAAGCCAGCCTGTGGTGGAAGAAATGCTCAATTTGGAAACGGTTATGTTCTACCCGGAGCATATCGGGATCATACTCCTGGAAAAGCTGGAGATGGATTTGCACTGCTAGCCGATTTTGAGGGTTTCACAGGAACTGGTACATCAGGCTCAGGAAGACCTGCAGCTTGGAAACAGCTAGTAGATATTACTCCTAATCAAAAATATTATTTTTCTGCTTGGTTTGCCAACTATAACAGAAATGCCAACTCAGGGTTATATAACAATCCTGATTTAAATTTTGTAGTTGTACCAGTAAACGGCAGTGGTACTTTGGTAACTTCTGAAAGAGTTGTAGTAGGTACTGCTACATCCACTGGAGTTATGCAGTGGCAACAATTTTATGGAGAATGGATACCATTAAATAATTATTCAAGAGCTTATATATACATAGAGGTAGAACAAGCCACTGGCACCAATATGAATGATTTGGCAATAGATGATATCTCTTTTATAAACGGATGCCAAAATATAAATTCCTTGCCAGCGTCTCTCATTCCTAATCTGGGGGCGGAAAAAAACATATGTTTAACCAGCGGCACCGTTACATTAAATTCCAATGTTGCTACGGGAGGGACAACACAATTTTGGTGGTACAAAGATTCTGGAACGCCTACGGTTGAATATGTAACTGCAAGTAGTACAGTGGCTAACTACACCGTATCAGACACTGGAACATACCGTGTTTGCATTCAAAACGCATCTTTTCCTGGAAGTTGCTCTGCATCTTCTACTGTAAAAGTTGTAAATCAACTACCAAACGTTGTTTTAAATGATCAAACAATTTGTGCAAGCACTGATGTGTTATTGGATGCAGGTGTTTCAGGGCCTACCTTGTCTTATAATTGGACGGTACCTTCTGGCGTTTCTAATCCTGGGAACGTAAAAACATTTTCTACAAGTGTTACAGGAAATTATTCAGTTACAGTTTCTTCTACGATCCCTTCATGTGCTTCTAAAAGTGATGGAGCAGTAGTAACAACTAACTTGGCTACACCTACATTAACTGGGGCTAATTGTACAGCAAGCCCAAGAACTTTTAACTTGACAGCGAGTGGAGGATCAGGCACTAGTTATGCTTGGTGGTCAGCTCCAACGGGTGGCGCTCAAGTGGGAACTGGCACCCCGTTTACTATGTCAGTAGCAGCTGCATCTTTACCTTATACCTTGTACTTAGAAAATTTCTCAACCATTACTGCAGGATTACCTATAGCGCAAGCAAATGATAATACTGGCGGACCTTCATCTAGGGCAGATAATACATTTAGCACAACTTCAGATATTACGCTAAGCTCTGTTCAGTTTAGACCAGATTTTTGTAGTGGGAGCATTCAAATTAAACTTCAACAAAACGGTGTTGATGTGGTAGGGGCATCCACAACATTAGCTTGTAATCAGGGTGTGTGGACAACTGCAAATCTCAATTTTAACATTCCTACTGGTACAAATTACAAACTTGTGGCAGTTACAGGTTCTTGGTTATCTATAAGAAATAGCTTCTCAAGCACAACTTACGGGCCAGTAACCCTAACAGGGAATGTCTTTGGAAGCGGTGGGTTTTTCGATTGGCAAATTAAACAAGGTGCTCCTTGTATTCGATCTTCGGTGATTCTTACTTGCCCTGCACCAGTAGAATTCTCATTTGTCAATTTGCAAAACATTGCTGAAAATAAAAATTTATTACGTTGGGGAACCTCATTCGAAAAGAATAACAAGATATTTGAGATAGAAAAAAGTTTGGATGGAATTTCATTTTATAAAATTGGAGAAGTACAACCGGTAAGTAACTCAACATCAGCCGTAAGTTATAATTATACCGATTATGACGAGTTCAATACACATCTTTATTACAGAATTAAACAAGAAGATTTTGATGGCTCTTATTCTTATTCTAAAATTGTTTCAATTTCTTCCACGAAGGAAAAAAATTGGGTTGTTTATCCTAATCCAGCTAAAGACTTTATAAAAATTGAGTCTAATTTAGCAGCAGAGGCAAATATATATAATGGACTAGGCAAAATAGTTGGTACTTTTATAATACAGGAAGGGGTCAATCAATTTCAATTAAGCGACCTAGCAGCAGGATTTTATAATTTACGTATCAATTCGCTTGACAAAGTTGAGGATTATAAATTGATAATAAAATAGACATCAACCTAAGTCTCCAAAGCGCAATAATAAGTAATAGTTGTAGTTAATAAATATCATCGAATGAGCTTTTTCGGTGATATTTATCATTTTTACCCGTCAATTTGAACATTGTATTTGCCTAACAGAAAATAAGATTGTACCTTTGTTTAATCTAGTTCTAAATAAGGCATGAGCAATTCAAATAAAAGTTTGGCCCAATTAAAAGAAGGTGAAACTGGCACCATTGAAGGATTTAATAATGAAAAGTTATCATTAAAGCTTTTAGAAATGGGATGTTTGCCAGGATGTGAGGTTAGAATGAAGTATAAAGCGCCCTTGGGTGATCCTGTTTGTGTATGTGTATGCGGCTATGATCTTTCGTTAAGATTAGACGAGGCTGCGGTAATACAATTGAAAAATAAAAAAATATCTTAATTTTATTGATTTGGTTGCAACTTTGCACCCTTAACTTTTTTGCCTTATAATGTCTGAGAGTTTCCCCAAAATTGCACTGTTAGGCAACCCAAATGCTGGAAAATCTTCTCTATTTAATCTCCTTACAGGTTTAAGCCAAAAAATTGGCAATTTCGCTGGCGTAACTGTTGACAAAAAGGTGGGAACCTTTAAAGCTACCACACAAGAGGAATTTGAGATTCTAGACCTCCCTGGCACATATAGTATTTACCCAAAATCTTTTGACGAGAAAGTAGTTTTTGATGTATTAACTGATACAAAAAACATTGATTACCCCGATTATCTACTGGTGGTAGCCGATGCATCAAACTTACGCAGAAATTTGCTGCTTTTTAGCCAATTAGCAGATTTAGAGTTTCCAATTTTGCTAGTCTTAACTATGAACGACGTAGCTCTTGCTAATGGGCAATCGGTTAACGAGGAAAAGCTAGGCCAATTGCTAGGGGTAAGGGTCATTAAAATAAACTCTAGAACAAATGAGGGTATCGACCAACTAAAAACCAGCATACAGCACAAAGAATTTAAAGTTCCTAATAAACTTTATGACTATAAGTTTGTGGCTCCAGAAATTGTAGAATCTATCCCACAAATAGTACCTAATGCAAACGGCTATAAGGCTTTACTTTTAGCCCACCACTTTGAAAGTATGAGTACGTTGTCATCCCTTCAAAAAAGCGAAATACAACAACTACTTGATAAGGTAGAATTTAACTCTAAAACCAAACAAGCCAGAGAAACCATTAAAAGGTATGAAGCTATTAACACGATAGTAGATGAAGTAATTATAAGCCTTAATAAAACTAAGGCCCAAAATTACACAGACCTTTTGGACAAAATATTTACACACAAAATTGGAGGCTATCTAAGTTTTTTAATCATTCTATTTTTAGTATTTCAGGCTATTTTTTCTTGGGCTAGTTATCCAATGGATCTTATTGATAAGGCCATAGGACTTTTAACTGGCTTAATTAATCAAACGTTTGGTTCTGGACCATTGGTTCGGTTGGTTACTGAAGGCTTAATTTCTGGGCTTGGTGGAGTATTGATTTTTGTACCTCAAATCGCACTATTATTTTTATTTATTGCTGTACTTGAAGAGTCGGGCTACATGGCACGTGTCATGTTTATTATGGATAAAATCATGCGTCAATTTGGAATGAGTGGCAGAAGTATAGTTCCATTGGTGTCAGGTGTGGCTTGTGCAGTTCCAGCAATCATGGCTACTAGAAATATTGATAGTACAAAAGATCGTTTAATTACCATTTTTGTAACTCCGCTCATTAGTTGTTCCGCAAGAATACCAGTTTTTACGGTGCTCATTGCGATGATTGTACCCTCAAAACTGATTTTTGGTATTTTTAATTTACAAGGATTGGCATTGATGGGATGCTATACGATGGGTTTTTTGGCTGCCCTCTTTACTGCTTTTGTTTTGAAAAAAATCTTGAAAACAAGTGAGACCTCTTATTTTATAATGGAGTTGCCGTCTTACAAACTCCCTCGTGTAAAAAACATTTGGTATACTATTGTAGAAAAAGTAAAAACATTTGTGTTAGATGCTGGAAAAGTAATTATTGCCATTTCGGTAGTTTTATGGGTACTTGCCTCCTACGGCCCAGGAGATGCTTTACAAAAAGCTGAATTAGAGGCCATTAATCAAGCACAAAGCAGCCAAATAACATACACAGATTTACAACTTTTAATAGAATCTAAAAAACTAGAAGCCTCTTACGCGGGACAATTTGGTAAATTTATTGAGCCTTCCATTAGGCCAATGGGTTTTGACTGGAAAATAGGGATAGCATTAATTACCTCTTTTGCCGCGAGAGAGGTATTTGTTGGCACCATGTCAACTATCTATAGTATAGGCCAAGGTGAGGAAAACAATGATACAATTATAAAAAAAATGAAGGCTGAAATACGATCAGGAACGAATAAACCAATGTATGATTTGCCTTTGTCTTTATCTCTTCTGGTCTTTTATACCTTTGCGATGCAGTGCATGAGCACGTTAGCCGTTACTTACCGCGAAACTAAAAATGTAACGTGGCCCCTATTACAGCTTGTGTATATGACGGGCTTAGCCTACGTTTCGTCCACTATAATCTATCAGTTGTTGTCTTAGTTAGTTGAGCCTCCTTGTTCAAGTAGCTCAAGAGGTTATAATCCTTGTTTTTAAACAAATTAATTTTAGAAATGGAGGAAAAATCGATTTGTATCTTAAAAGCATTTGCCAAAGGAATATTCAGTATATAACAAATAAAACATCGAATTACCCCAGCATGAGTAACCACATATATTGGGTTAGGGTGTTCTTTATTTATCAACTCATATTCTATAAAATCATTAATACGTTCATACAAGTCGGTCAAACTTTCGCCGTTAGGAGGAGCGATATTTACAAAATCATTCATCCATGATTGGGTAACTTCATAAGGAATAGTATTCCACAATTGGTTTTCCCAATCCCCAAAATTGATTTCCATTAAACTGTTAGATACAATTACATTATTTCCATTTGAAAGATAATCAGCCAATTTTTTGCAGCGAACTAAAGGACTTGAATAAATTTCAAAATTAGTGTGGTTTAGGGTTTTTTGAATACTTTCAAATTTTGGAATAAAAGGTTCCGCTAGTTCCACATCTGTGTGACCATAACAAAGCCCTTTTGAAGCCAGCGTGGGTGTATGCCTTATGAGATAAATTTCCATAATATCAGGAAGGTTAAAATAGTAATCAACTCACCAAATTGCTCTACTGCTCCTAGACAATCGCCAGTATATCCGTCTATCCATTTTTTGAAATAAGTCCTGCTATATAAGGGGGGAATAATGAAAGGTATATATTATTAAAAGAGTAGTAAGAGAGAAAAAAGCGCAAAATTTGCACAACAAGGCACTTTTAAGGGTTTTTAAACCATAAGTACAGGAAAATTCAAATGTACATTTTTTATTTAAAAGGGTTGGTTTAAACGTTAATAGCATCACTAATTTACCATTTTAGGTTTATTTATTCAGTTGACTCTTAATTTGGTCAAATTCGGCCTGTAGGTACCTCAAATGCTCGTTCATCATTATATAGTCTCCTTGAATTTGAGTGATCTTATCATATAGGTCTCCTGGGTTTGGTAGGTACCTATTTAAATGTAGTTTAAACTCCCAAACCTGCTGTATTTGCTCTGGTTTCAATATTATGTGTTCATAATTGCCGTTTTTGTTGTCGGACATGCAGATTAGTTTGGGGTCTTCTGTGTTTTTAAAACGATTTAAAACCCTTTTAGTAATGATTCCCTCATCGTGTGATACGATGGTATAAACTCGGTTATCCTTTACATCTGTGATATTATCAACGCTTTGACAAATAATCCAGTCATCAGGCCTTAAACCTTCGCTTATATCCTCTTTAAACATACTAAAACCGTCTATTTGGAACGCACAAAACCTGCCATATTGCAGCCCAGGTAGGCTATAATGTGGCAATGTGGCTATATATTCGGGTTGTGAATACCCAAGAAGGTAGCCTGCCCTTGATTTTATATTTACAAATGGGATTAGCTCATTTCCTTTAGTATCTACTGTAATTATGATTGGGTCAAATACTTTAAGACCATACTGAGCTTGAGGCTCATTTAAGGTCAATGCCTGTACATTGGCCTGTACATCGGCCTGTACATTAATTCCTGCTATAATCCAGTCAAAACTAACATTAAACTCATCTACAATCTTGTTAAGTAATTCTAACGAAGGACCAATTTGTCCACTCTCTATTTGAGATAAACCACTTCTGGTAATGTCAAGAAATTGGCAAAAAGCCTCCTGAGTGAGCTTTTTAGCCACTCTTAAATCCTTTATCCTTTGGCCAATGTTAGTTTTACTAAACAATTTTATAAAATAATGTTAAATCTACTTGACAAATATGTAAGTATTACTGTACATTTGTATTACAAAGTAAAACAAAAATAATGAAAGTCGAAAGTATAACAGATGATTTACTACTAATGAATAGCGATAGCTATTTGATAGCAAAAGAAATAGGATGTAGTGACATTACGGTTCGCTTGGTTCAAAGAAACAAACTTGGTAAAAGGCAAACTGCTTTATGCGAGGCAATAAAGAAGGCTTTAACCTACAGAAGCGAACAAAATAAAGCATTTATAGAACACTGCAAAGGTTTAAAATAGCTTGGAGTACATTCCTAACATACTATACCTAGAGGCCTCTGACCTTTATAACTACGGTGTCCCTCAATTTACTGTGTGGACATCTTTACAGAGGAACAGAGAAGGTATTTCTAACAGCTGGAGTCACATAATAGACCCTAAAAATAAAAGTCTTAGACTTATAAACTACGACACCATCCCAGATGCGACTATAAAGAAGTATGGGATACCAACAAAACAAGAATTGATAGCTCGGTTAGGGCTTGAAAGCATAAAAAGAGAGGTACAAACAGACATTAAAACATTGAACTGGTACAACACAAACCCCAAAGCCCTTGACCTTGCGCACGAATATGCACGGATAGCCTGTTGGCTGACGTACTGCGCTAAGATGCGCCCAAGCGAGGCAAGGGCAAAGGGGTTTGCTGGCACAGATGATTTCTACGAGACTGCCATAAACCTAATCAATAAGGAAGCAGTCGAATATGGCTTTAGAACTTGGAAAGTTAAAAATTTACAAGTGTTTAAAAGGCTTTTAAAACCATTTAACGAAGCTCTAAAAGGAAAGGAAAGCAGAGATCATGCACTTGAGAGCGTGATATCTGACAAGTTTGGTAAGCAGAATGCTAAAAAGACAAACGAGGATTTTGAAAAGACATTGCTGATCCTTTACGTGAATAAATACACAGGTATAAAGCTGCTTTATGAACAGGTGTATAATGAGTATGAAGCCATCAGGACTGGTATTAAAAGAATGGTAGACCCTGAAACAGGCGAAGTGCTTACTGAAGGTGAAATAAACATCTCTTTACTGCCTCAAGTACACCCAAGGACGGTTACAAACTTCTTTAATGAACCTGAAATAAAAATAATTACCAGCAAGTTTAGGGACGGCAGCAAGTACCATAATGACCGATACAGGCCTTACATAAGCCGTTTAAAGCCTCGCTTTAGCTACTCAATGACCTCGTCAGATGGTCAAACGATGCCTTTTAGGTTGATTATCAACAATAAATTGACCTATAAAAGGGCTGTAGCTTACCTCATATTTGATGTAAACAGTGAAGCTATTGTGGGTGTGGCTTACGATAAAGAAGAGAATAAAAGTGTAATGCAAGAGGCATTTAACAACCTTTTGTTGCAAACCAACGGGCTTATCCCAATGGAAAACCAGTTGGATAACTTTGGTAGAAGCTTTGAAAGTGATCTAAAGCAGCTATATAAGTACGTTTCCTTTTGCCAACCTTATAATCCACAAAGCAAGTACGCTGAAAGATTGATTGGCGAATTTGAAAAAGAGTGCTTAAGAGAGGTAAGAGGCTATCAAGGTACAAACAACCAGAGCAAAAAGCAATCAGGCAAAAAGAACCCAGATGTTATTGAAGTGGGCTATACATTTAGCCAGATGGTTTCTCTATACGAGGAGAAAATTGCCAAGTGGAATAACACTGCCCCAAAATGGAGCAAAGGCAGGACTAGGTTAGAAATGCTTAACGGCAATGTGAACCCAGAATGTGTGCAACTAAGTCCTCGTGAACTTGCCAAGATAGCAGGTGAATACAGACTAGAAAGCATTGATAGAGGATTTGTAAATATGGAATATGAGGGGGTAAAGTATCAGTTTGAGGTGCCAGCCTATGAACAGATAGTGAGCCATTTGGAAAATGGTTGGCGCATAAGGGCTTATTTCCTTCCCTCTCATACCATCAACAGTATTTTCATTTACAACTTCAAAGAGATAAATAACACTGCTCTTGACAGCTTCTTATGTGAGTGCATTAATGTGGATCAGGTGAGGCCACAAGCTGCCAAGGCTGAACAAACAGAATTAGACGGACACAAGCTAGGACATCAGCAAAAAAGGGTATCTGCCTTTGATGCCTTTGTGCAGAAAATGGGTGAAGAGATCAGGCCTGTAGTTACCATGACTATCGAGGAGGCTGAAAGCATCATATCTGCTGGCTATACTGAAAAAGACTTGATGCAAGAGGCCGAGAGTAGAATCGCAATGACAAACAGCGAACTAAAACCTGAACGAATAGCAGAAAAGAGGGTCAATAAGGAGCAAAAACAGCTATCTAAAGAGCTTAAGCAGGCACGTTTTGAGGTCAATAAAACAGACATAATACAAGAAAAGGAATTGGTAGAAATACCTGAAGAGCCAGCTAGGAAATATTCTAGGTGGTGATAAAGAAAAAGCCTCCTATGGGGGGAGGCCTTTAAAACAGTAATAAGCAATAATTAGAACTCAAAGTTATGAAACTGACGAACAAAAACAAAACGGAAATTGCCAATGCCATGACAAAATGGCTCGCAGTAGAAAGCCCTGAAAGATCGGGCAACAAGCTATCGGAAAAAGCAAGCATAAGCACGGCTTACATCAGTCATTTAAAAAATGGTAAGCTTGAAATACCCTCTGATGAAGTTTTTAGAAAAATTGCTGATGCTATTGGCTTTAGCATTGTGAATGATGACAATGCCGAGTTAGTAGAGCTTCATTGGTTGACAGAGAACTTCAATAAGATTCAAACTGTGGGTGGAAGCGCAAGGCTTAAGCGCAAGATTGTAACAATGGATAGCGATGAAAGTGGCCTTGGTAAAACTCATGGACTTGAATACTTAAGTAATAATGAGCCACAGACTATTTATATCAAATGCACCAACACTATGGGTGTAAAGGAGCTATTAAGCCTTATTATGGCAGCTCTTCACATTAAAGAAGAGGGTATAAAAGGCAACTATAACAAGCTATTGGCTATTCGCACGAAGGTTACAAGCGCACCGGGATGGCTACTTATAATTGATGAGACCGAAAAGGTTATTACACGTTCATCTATGCTCAAAGTCATTTGGGATATTGTTGATTTCTGCTATGGCCGTTGTGGTTTGATCGTGTCAGGTCTCAATATCATTGAAGAGATTGAGAGAAGGGCTAAAAAAGGCAGGGCAGGATACAAACAGACTAAGCGCAGGCTGTTTACTAACATTGTTAAAATCCATGCCATTAGCAAAAAGGATATGGTGTATATCCTTAAAGAATCAGGTATTACCAATACCGATTCTGTGAACTGGTTTATCAAGAATGTAAGCGATTATCAGATGTTGAGTGAATACCTCAAGGATTTACCTGCTGTGGCCTCTAAGATCAACAGAGAGGATAATACAGAAAAGTCTATTGACGAAATATTTACTCCTCAATTCCTTCACGCACTATTTAACGAACTGTAATTATGAATGACTTAGAAATACTAAACAAAATAGCAGAGCTTAAGATGAAGCTTACTGACGAAAACTTGCACCCAAATACGCAGGCACTAATAAATAACGACATACGCTATTGGGAAAACACGCTAAACATGCCAGAGCATTATAGGGAAAATCTTGCGCCAAAGGCTGACATATTAAAGCTTGTGAACCAAGAGCAGGAATTGTATAGGGAATTTTACAACACAAAGTTATGAAAAACCTAAGGTTTCCACTTCGGGATGTGAATGAATTGATGACCATTGGCAATTTGCTAAATACTGTATTGGTTCATTCAGATAAAAAGAGCATACAGGAGAAGGTAAATGCCATGTCACTACAGCGAGTAATATCTAGCATTAACATCAAGCTTCAAAACATGCCCGACAGGTTCGTTTTGGTACTGAAGCCTAATGAAGCTGCTTTGTTTTGGCTTGTGCTAAACCCTGTCCTTGAGCATGTGGAATATCGAGGCGTACACGTGATTGTGAGGCCTATTTTAAACACTATTTACAAAGAACTGATAAGTAAACTGGTATGAAAAACCTACAGCAGTTAACGGGGATTAGTGAGGAGGATTTGTTTTGGCTCAAGACAGAGAATGCCATTATCTATTTAAAAGAGGTGATGGGATGCGATGAGTGGGCTACAGGTAACATCACCAAAAGCCGTTTGTTTTGGGACTGGTGGTTGAACCAATGGGAACGTCGTGATCAAATCATTGAGTTACCAACCTCCCAGACTTATGAGATCAATGCAGGCATATATAAAAGCTGGCATGACCCTTTAAGGCTTAATATACGACCTCATACAGTGATACTGAGGGATACTTTTGATAAAATGATAAGCAGAGTAATTGACAAGGAGGTGAACAATGGGTGAAACGGTAAGTGTAGACACGCTGATGAAAAAGAAATTCAAGATATATGGATTTCAACAAGAGCTGATAGACATCATTGGAGAGGCGGAGGTTGGTTTCTCCTGCCTCATCTACGGTGCATCAGGTAATGGCAAAAGCACATTTGCTATGATACTAGCAAAGCTACTTTCCTTATATGGCAAAGTATATTTTGATAGTGTAGAACAAGGCAAAAGCAAGAGCCTTCAGGACTTGTGTAAACATGTAGGCATGCTTGACGCAGGTGCCAACTTTACCATTGGTGATCGTGATGACTATGACGAAATGATGGATAAGCTCCTAAGAAACCGTGCAAGATTTGTGGTGATAGATAGCGCACAGTACATGAATTTGACAGTAGAACAATACAAGAAAATGACAGAGACTTACAAAAACAAAGCCTTTATCATCATTTCTTGGGAGGAAGCTGGCAAACCAAAAGGTAAGGCTTGTCAAGCTATTGAGTTCATGTGTGATATTAAGATACATGTGAAACAAGGCAAGGCGGTTATAAAGAGCAGGTTTGGTGCAACTGAGCCGTTTTTGATACCTGGAGTCTATGAGAAGTTCCATAAGAAGGAGACGCCTAAAAGTTCACAATTACCCTTAGACCTTTAAACCTTGTTTAAAATGAAAAGAACACAAGAAGAAATGGAACAAGAATGGCAAAAAGTAATGAATGCCATTTGGAAAGAACTTAAAGAAGTTGGTGCAAGAAATGATGGCCAAAACCAAATAGAACTTCATTATAGTGGAGGTAATTGGAGAATTGGAGCATACATGATCAACAATGAATATATAGAAGTTAAACTAACCTTGCACCATGTCGAACAGGCTACTTTAAGATACAATAAAACAGTAAGAATCATGTCTGAATCAGCCGCACTTCAGAGGCTAGTACAGATCATCACTAAAATAATCCTGTAAACAATTTAAACTTTAAATAAACAACATGGCAAAAACCATAAAAAAAGCCCCATCTGCCTTAGAGGTAGCCAAGGAGCTGGCTGAGGAGCTTAGTACCGAGTTTTCAATCAAAAAAAACCATGAAGCTCGCATCAAAGAGCTTAAGTTAATGATTCTTGAATCTGTTAAGACAGACCCTGAGGCATTTTTTAAAAATGGTGCAAAGAGCTGCAAGATTGCTGGTATTGAAATAATCAAGAAGCCTAACAATGTATACGAGTTTGGTAGCGCATTTAACTTGGCTGAGTTTTACAAAGCTTACCCTAATGCTGTTAAGGCAGAAATTGTGCATAGTAAAATGACAAATATTGACTTAGCGCAATGGGATTTAACCTTAAAATCAACTGAAGAGATAACTATCTCTCCTTTAAAAGTAGCTTAAAAACTCCCTGCATGGTGCTCGCAAGCGTTCGAATCGCTTGCAGGGAGCAAAAAAAGAAAACATGGTAAAGCAAATTAAACACATATTAAAAGATGAAATTACCTTCTTGGTAGTTGACCTCTTCTGTGGATTTGGCGGTACAACGCTTGGCTTTGAGAAGTCTAAAATAGCCAAAGCTATCGCAGCTATTAACCATGACCGAAAGGCAATCAAGTCACATTGGCTTAATCACCCAGATGTTAAACACTTTGAAGAAGACATCAGAACACTTGACCTAACAGAGCTTATTGCTCACGTGCAATTGATGCAAAGCCTTTATCCTAACGCTAAATTGATACTATGGGCTTCGTTAGAATGTACTAATCATTCAAGGGCAAAAGGAGGTATGAGCCGTGATGCTGATAGTAGAACGCTTGCTGAACACCTGATTAGGTACATTGAAGCCCTCAATCCTGACTATGTACAAATAGAAAATGTGGTAGAGTTCAAGATATGGGGACCGCTCAAGATGAAAATGATCAAGAATGAATTTGGGGGAGAAAGCTGTGCAATAGAAATAAAAAAAGGCAAAGTATACCCTGTTTGGGTGCCTGATAATTTAAAGTTAGGAGAAGATTTTAACCGCTGGTGCAAAACGATTGATGCATTGGGCTACAGGAACGAATGGACTGAGTTGAACTCGGCTAATTTTGGGTCTTATACCTCTCGCAATCGCTTGTTTGGATGCTTCGCAAAAGATGGTTTACCCATCCAATGGCCAACACCTACACATTCAAAAAACGGGGATAATGGATTGTATAAATGGAAAGCTTGTAAAGAGGTACTAGACTTAGAGGATGAAGGGGAGAGTATATTCACACGCAAAAAACCACTTTGCGACAATACCCTCAAAGTGATCTACAAAGGGGCTGCTAAGGCTCTGAAGGAAGGCAACGAACAATTTATGTTCAAGTACTATGGCAATGGTGACAACCTTAATTCTATAAATGTGCCAGCAGGTACTTTGACTACAAAGGATAGGTTTGCAAAGGTTTGTCTGAAGCAGATTTTCAGGAATTATAAAAGTGGGTTTACCACTTCTGTAGAAAGCCCACTTGGCACAGTACCTACCGTGCCAAAGGCTTATCTGTTGTCATACATATTTAATCCTCAATATCGTGGGCATACGATTACTACAGAGCACCCATGCCCTACTATAATAGCAAGGCAGGACAAAGCTCCACTCTATTTGGTAAAGGCTTTTATGACTGAAAATAACATCACAGACATAAAAATGAGGATGTTGAAAGTAAGCGAGCTGCTAACAATACAAGGGTTTCCTGCCAACTATAAAATGGTAGGGAGCAAAAAAGACCAAACGAGATTTATTGGTAATTCGGTTGAATCCAATGTAGTGAAAGAGTGGGCAATCACAATGGACAAAGCAGTAAAACAATTACAAAGAATATGAGCAAAACACTAGTAAACGTATCAAAACACCTTTCACTTGCGGAAAGCAAGCTTTTAAACAACTCAATCAAGTGTGGTTATGGCTGGGTGTATAACCGTTTTTTAGTACTAGAAAACGCACAAAGAAAAGTACTTGAGGACGATAGTACCGAGGTAATCATGCGCAAGTTTGAGGAGTTCAGAGCCTGTTACAATACCGAACTAAAGAGAACAGAAAAGCTAGATCATTGCTGGGAGCTACATCCGATTGATCGTTTTGATTCGGGAGAACAGATTGAGCATTTGATAACCAAAGGAGAGTTTTATTATGCACCATTTAATGATTAACCACACCATGAGGCCAAATGCCCAAAATCCTTGTATTGCTTGGTGGAGTGGCGGGGTAACATCTGCCGTTGCTTGTAAACTATGCATAGATTGGTTTGGCGTTGACAATACAAGAGTTGTTTTCATTGACACAAAAAACGAAGATAATGACACATACAGATTTAAATCTGATTGTGAAATATGGTATGGAAAAACCATAGAAACATTGACAAATGAAGATTATAAAAACATTCAAGAGGTTTGGTATAAGAGTCTTTCTTTAAATGTGGCAAATGGAGCAAAATGCTCAAGTGAGCTAAAAAGGAAAGTTAGGGAAAGGTTTGAAAGAATCAACAACTACTCCTGTCAAGCATTTGGGTTTGATATTGATGAGATAAATAGGGCGAAAGCTATGCAAGTTAATCATGCAAAATCAAAGCCAATATTCCCTTTGATTTCGAATTTACTCACTAAAAAAGATTGCATTAACTTAATTAAGTCAGCAAATGATCTATTCATAAGCCTGCAATTGCCTCGTACTTATAAGCTTGGCTATCACAATAACAATTGCTTCAAAACAGGGTGTGTTCAAGGAGGTGTTGGGTATTGGCAAAAAATCCAAGCTGAAGATATTGAGAAATTTAATAGGATGGCAAAGGTTGAGCATGAACTAACAGACTTAAAAGGAGAGCCAGTTACCATGCTAAAAGATCAGAGTAAGGGTGGTGGGTTAATCTTTTTATTACCTCACCCCAATTATCCACAAATAAAAGACATATCACATTTGAAAGGAAAGGAAGTAAAGCCATTGTTTGAGTGCAATGGTTTTTGTGGAACAAACGACTTAATAAAAAATGAAACCGAAAACGAGATAAATTATGCTACTAGGATTTAAACAACAATTCAAAGAAAAGATACTGGATGGTACTAAGATACACACCATTCGTGAAGACCCTAACAATAGGTGGCAAGCTGGCAAGCTAATTCACATGGCCACTGGCATAAGGTCAACTAAATTTAATTGCTTCAAAGAGACTACTTGTATAAGCACTCAAAGAATATTTATGACCTATGCTTGGGGTGATATTATTGAAATTACAGTGGGTGATAAATATCTTTTTGGTGGTTATGAGCGTGAAAAGTTTGCAATAAATGACGGCTTTGAAAAATGGGACGATTTTTTTGAGTGGTTTTATCCTCTCATAAAATCAAACCCCGAGCAATGTTATTCAGGTAAATTAATTCATTGGACTGACTTTAGATATTAATATGCAGCAGCTACAAATAGAAATAGACTTGGTAATACTTGCCTACAAAGCAAGGCAAGATGATGTATTGCTAAAACACATCTATACACTAGCAAACCTATTTAATGCTGCTGCTGCGCATCAAGATAAAAATGAGTACATCACATATCAATCAAAAATAAATACAAATGAATAAATGCTTTTTTAAACTAGGAGAAAGATTTCAATACAAATGGCTTTTTATTCGTGGCTTTTGGCGAATACTTTACTTTGCCTTGATTGCAAAGTTTGGATATGTATCTACTAACGTAAATGAGGTTAATGGATATCGAATTAGTGTTGGTACGATTACCCCACTAGAAGAGTACGCAAGCTACAAACACAAGCTTGCTGGTTGGGTATTTTATGAGCCTGTATTACTGTATTACTAGTAAAATTAATAACAATGAGAACATCACAAATAATTGAAGAACTAGAGCGAGAACTTAAAACGAGAGAAAAGCTCTATCCTTACTGGATACGTGAACAAAAAATATCTGAAACAGTAGCAAAACATCGAATAGATGCTTTGACAGAAGCAATTGCTATACTTTCAGAAAAGGATAAAGCTGAAGACACACAATTAACCTTATCATTTTAGTTATGGACTCTTATATCAAAAGAATATGGGCAGCGTCAAACCTGATCGCACCCAGAATGAAACTTACTCCAGAAGAGTATAAATTCAGGGTGGTAAGCCAAGGGGCTGGGCGTGTCAATGGCAGTGTTAAAAACCTTCATCCAATTGAGTTTGAACATGTATGGAAGTTGATAGTGAAGGATGCGCAGGAGTTAAAAGTTGACTTAAATGGCAACAATCAGCAACCGAACGAAACCGACTTACAGGCTGACACCATGCGCAAGAAGATCATTAGTATGCTCAGGGAGATTGGGTATGAAACGAAATACAATAACAAGATTGTTGCTGACATGCAGCGTATTTACACCCTTATCAAAAGCAAGGGGTTTAAAAAGCCAAAAGGCTTGAATGAATATACGTATGAGGAACTGCCAAAACTGGTAAGTCAGATTGAGGCAATATATGTAAGTGAACTTAAAAAAATCCGAAAGAATGCCTAGGAGAGACTCAGATTTAATGCGGTTGAGGAAAGAACGAATGTTGGAGCGATATAACGAGCTTTACAAGAGCTATTCGTTTGGATCAGTTACGAGCAAACATGATATGGCATTAGATCAATTGAGCAATGAATTTTACTTAAAAACAGATACTATTAACAGACTTTTATTTAAACAAGATGAAGAAATATCTACTGACCAGCAGCAAGTTTGAGGGAGAAATTGAACTAATGTACAATACAGAAGGATTTTTGATTTTTTACCACTACAGAGCTAAAATGACAACCGTTCAATTTACCCATTTCTTAGAGAATATGCCTATTGGCCTTGCAAACCTAAAATATATGGGAAGCAAAAGCGAAAGTCTAAAAATAGAAGAGCTGCCAGTTGAAATCACATTTGATGCCTTCTATGATGCATACGCACTTAAGCGTAATGCAAAAAGAGCCAAAGAGGTATGGGATAAGATGAGTGCAAAGAACCGATATGAGGCATTTGTATTTATCAATAAATATAAAGCTCGCACCAAAAACGACAATGTTGCCATGCGCTATCCTGATACTTACCTATCAAAAGAAACTTGGAAAGATTAGGCTATGATAAACTTCTCTGAAACCGAAATGATAACCTACCTCACACGTAAAGGATGGCAGGTAAAAGAGCAAAAAGAAATCGTTGCAGGATATCAAAACCGCTTTACAACTGAGGTATTCTTAGTCGCGATTAAAGGCAATGAAACAATAAAACTAAACCAAGCCTTTGAAAAAGAGCTCAAAGTAAATTTGCTTAGTTTGTAATTAATACCTAATATTCGTACTTTAAACAGCATTTAAAACCCATTCACATGAAAAAGATTCTACTATTGTTATTTTCAACAGCTGTATTTGCGCAAGCGCAAGATGCAGCATTTATTCAGTCCGTTCGATTTCCAAGAATTGGAATTGAGCAAAATGCCGAGAACCTTGTGCCGGGGGATAGTTTGAGAATAGAGCTAAAGTTTACTGTTACTCCAAAACCAACTGACATCATCATACTTTCTATTTTTCAGCAAATCGCAAACCCTCCAGAGTATTTTAATGATACCTTAAAAGTAAGCGATAAAAGAGCGGATGGATACTATTATTACTTCCTACCAAACCCAATGGCTTCTGGCATTTACGATATTAGGGTACAAGGCGTCAGATACCAGCCTTCATTTTTTCAAATAAAACAACGAATTACAGCCATAGAAGAGATGATTGAAAGCAAAAAAGATGCTGTAATTGCCACCTATAACCTGCAAGGAATGCAAGTAAATGAACCTATAAACGGGGTTTATATCAGGGTGTTTGAGTCTGGGAGAAAAGAAAAGGTATTTATAAATAAATGAGTATGAAAACTTTACTTTTAATAATATTAACTACTACATTTTCATTTGCTCAAATCAACTACTTGACTAGTGGGATTATTGCTTTAGCAATGATGAAGAAAAGAATTAATGTTACCACCACAAATTTTCAAGACTGTGAAGTAACAAGATTTAAAACTAGTATTTTTCAATCTCAAAGAAGGAGTATTATTAATACTCAACACATATTGGATAGTTGTCAAGTATTATTAACTGATGAAAATTACATTGAGAAGCTTCCAAAAATTGACAATCTATTACAAAAAATACCTACAGAAAAAGCACGATATTTTTTAGATGAACAGGCTTGCTATAATCGTATCATTGAGAAAAGAATTAACAAAAAACTAGAATTGATTGCCTTACTTAACAAAAAAAGACAGGATTCTATTGCAACTGTTACAAAAAATCAAGAGATCATAAGGTACAAAATGCAGCTAGATTCTTTGTGTAAAGGAAATTTAAGTAACTCCCATAAAACAATCGTTCTTTCAAAATTGTCATTATGGTTTATTGACAACGATCATGTTCCCTTTTATTTATCGATTGACAAAACAAAAAAAGCTTCTTTTACTTTTGACCATACAAGTACGGTTTATTACTTAAAGGACTCATTAAACTTTAAATACGTTTTTAGTGGCAAGTGTGGATTTGTAGAGGAAAAAAACATCGTTAGATACGATTATCAAAGAACATATTTACAAAGGCAATATATTGAAAAGCAAGCTAAACAGGGAGCTATTATAAATAAAGAAAGAGTTTATTATACAGGAAGTGAAGGAGGCTGCTACTACATAAATAGCCGAAAAAGGAAGGTTTATGTAGATCACAGCTTTTGTTACTAAAATTATTTAGCATTTTAACTAAGGGGCTTGATACTTACTTTCAGTATCAGCCCCTTTTATTTTTTTGACAAGTGCATTTGTGATATTTAAAGCAACGTCCGTTGGGTCGTTATGCACATACTCGTTTAGCCTGCTGGTACTGTCGTCAATAATCTGGCAGGTGTACTCTAATATAGTTACATCCTCATTGTCTGCTCCTGTGTCAGGAAGTGAACGGGTCCTGTAAAGCTTGCCTATACTTTGCGATTCAAAACCATGGATTGCCTCATGTACTAGGTCTGCAAAGTCCAACACTCGCAATGCTGTGCTTTTGTCCGCTGAAGCCCCAGCATCATAATCAAAGCTATCACTGTATTGATCTTGTACAACATGCACACGAATGGTTGCTGTGCCTTGTTGTGATAAGTTTGCTTGATTGTCACTCCAATCAATAGCCATCTCAATAAACACAGCTGGCCTGTCATATGCAGGATGTGACTCAGGGTAAATATATTGCCCCCTAAACAAATCATAGTACTTAATTTTAGAATATGAGAACTCCTCAAAGAAAGCATCTAGCGTTTTTAAATGCGCCATGATGGCTAAGTAAATCTTTTTCATTTGTTAAATATGTTTAAAATGTCCTTTTCTATCCTCATGGCAATCCGTTTCTCTAGCAAATCGCTTTGCCCGATAAATTGCCGTTTTGGCATTTTAACCGAATGCCCTCTACCACTTACTTTTTGTGAAAAAGTGGCTTTCTTAGCTTGAGCAAACCGCACTTGGTTGTCTTTTCGCCTCCTAAAGTTTATTACTCGCTGCTTAGGAGGGTAATTTATAGTAAGCCCTTCATTGTGCGTTTCAGCATATACCACATCTGAACCTATGGTTACAGTGTCACTGGTGGTAGAAATCACCTTGATAGAACGCCTTAAACGTCCTGAATCAATCAAGAGCTTTCGTCCATCATTGCGTTTAGCATTTTTATTTCGCATTGCCCAACGCTCATAATGCGTATCAATAAACCCTTGCCTATCAAAACTACCTTTAAAGAACTCCACCGCCCAACCACCCACTTTTTTGGGCAGGAGCTTGAAGTACTTTTGCAAGTCAGCTTCGATACGAATAAACTCGTTTTGATCGCTCATTAGTTAGATTGTTGTCTCCGAATTGCGAACAGCCATCAATAATACTTCTGTAAACTGCCTCTCAATATCTGACAAATTAACTTTTCCGTTTTGAATGATTGCCTCAATTTTTTCAGCTGCTTTGATTGTGCCAATATTTATGGTAATGTTTCGAGAGGCCTTTGCATCACCCATTACTTTGTTAAGTCCGTCCGATACCTTAGCCCTGTCTTTATTTAAGCTGTTTAAAGTTGTAGGCTTTGTTCTGGTACCAGAGGCCTTATCTAATAGGCTCTGTTCATCTTGCTTTGCCCAGTAGTCATTAAAGTTCTTTTTTTGTTGATCAGCGGTGAGGTTATCAACGTTTTTCATAAAGCCCTCTCCGTATCCTGCTATTCCACTTCTAATAATTGAGATGGGGGCTTTTGCAGTTTCCACCGCTGCCATGCCTATTTTTCTAAAGCCTGATTTTATTAAAGAGCCGTCAGCAGAGATAATACCAATAATGAGATCAGCCACACCCCCAAGGGTATTCTTTGCAATGGTAGCAATGCTTACAAATGCCTGTCTAAATATATTTACCATTGCGCCAATGCCTTTATTAACATGTTCAACATTCATGATCATGTTATAAAGGTTTTTTACGATGTTGACAATCTCGGCTGAAAATTCAGCTACTCCCTGAATCATTGGGGTTAAGAATGTCATTAATGCCCCAAACCTGTTAACAAGGTTATCAATTACTGCGCTTTGTTCACCAACCAAACCAAGGGTATCAAACAGCCCAACAAGGGAGTCATACACTGGTTTTATGGCATCATTTATACTGTTAAAAACTGGCTCTAATGCTTTTGACTTGGTCAATAACTCATCAAAAAACTGTAACCCCTGCCTTAACAGCTTAAGCATATTGTTCAATGGCAAGGCATTTCCAATCCGTTCTTTTATAAGTAGAAAGTCATTACTAAGTCTTGAAAGGTTATTAGATAGCTTGTCTGTAGCTGCTCCCTGAAATGTCTTTTTCATTTCAGCAGCAAACTTAGGCAAGAAGTCTTCAGACATAATTTGTCCTTTCTGCATCATATCTAAAAGTTCCGCCTTGGTTTTACCCATTGCCCGTGCAGCGATGCCCAATGCTCCTGGTATTCGTTCTCCTAATTGCCCGTTCAACTCTTCAGCTGATACTTTTCCTTTGGACATCATTTGTCCAAGAGCCAACAAAGCCCCTTCAGTATTTTCCGCAGAAATACCCAAGGCACTTGCACCAGTGGCCACACCTTCAAAAATATCACGGGTTGCCTGCCCAGCTAAGGCAGTACCCATGGTTGCACCTGACAGCGTTTTAAAACCTTCAGTACTGGACTTAAGAGACAAGCCCAATCTATCTGATGTATCAGCAATAAACTTGAAGTTGGCAGCTCCTTCCTGTGCGCTACCACTTGTGACATTAATCGCTTGGCGAAGGCTTTGCATTTCGGCAGTAGTGTCGAGTATCTGAGAGCCAGCCCCCAATACTGCCCCTCCAAGCAATGCACCAGTAAGCATTGATTTAAGGCTTCCTAGTTTTTTACCAAAACCATCTAAGCCCGAACTATCAACCTTAGGCTTGATAGTAGTATTGTTCAAGCTTTTTACAGAGCTTTTAAGTTTATCAACACCAAGTTTTAAGCCTGCCACAGGCTTCATCATGCGTTGTTTTAAGTCTATTAAAAACTGTATTCCTTTCATTTTTTTTCAATTTTTAAACCAATATTAAAAATATTCGTATATTTGTATTGTTCAAGGTTCGAAAGGGTCACGAACACGGGAGATTGCTACGGTGGTCTCCCATTTTATTTTTTAGGGAATACAAAGCCCCCTTTTACCACTTTTACATAAAGGCCACTTTCAAACTGATCCCTATTTATCCTCACCGAGTTATCATTGTGAAACATAATAGTCATTTCTTCCAATTCTTTTATTTTAAAAGCCTGAAAAATTCCTTTAATCAAGCCATCAATTGTGTATCGTTTTTCTATTACAAATACCACATGCGTTCCTTTTTGGTCTTTTACACATTTTTTTGTTCTGTTGTAAATTGCGTTCTCGATAGTCTTGTAAGCATCTTTTCCAGTATGCTTAGGCGTTTTTATATCACCTAGCAACCCGTTTATTGTTAGTTCAGGGTTTGAAACTCCATCACTATCTGAATGCTCATTTATCAAAATAGCATCACCCCTAGTTTTTGCCAAAATTTTGGTTTTGCCGATGTTGTATGTCAAATCATTTTTATCGGCTCTCACGTGAGCAAATACAAAGCCCCCATTTTTTTGAAGAGGCAATACATTATTAAAACTCTTGTCCTTTTCATATTTTTTATACAAAAATCTATTTGGCTGCATTTCACTTTCAGGCAAAGGCAGATCAAACAACCTGCTAGCCCTTTCTCTATCTGCTCTATTGACAGTAAAATAAGGGTGTGATTCTGGAAACAGCACACCCGACTTTCCAATATTGTTTCTAAACATTGGCTGTATCTCAGGCAAAGGGATATTGGTTGTAATTCTGCCCCTGTCTACTTGTGTCACATCACATCTACAACGCCACCCGAGTGGAGGGTAATAAGTATTCCAAAACGGGTGATCTACAGGAAGTATGATGTTGTCCAACTCCTGATGGGCAGGCCTTACCCTGTCATCACCAGCCGTGTCATACCTCAGATATGGCAAAGCTTCCTTGTCTTCTTGAATGCGTTGCCATTTGGAAGCCATTTGACTACCTGCCACAGCGTGATCATACTCTGCTTGTAAGAACCTAATATCATAATCGGCGTGAAGAGCCAAAGCCTCTTTTTTAAAAGTGTCAAAGTCTTTAACTGCCCCATTGCCGTCTATGAGCAAGTCTGTCATTGCACGTAATTCCTGATAGGTTTTAAAAGCTGAGAAGACATAGACGTTAGTGCGAAGGTTGTTTAGCATCAAGTAGTCTGGGCTATTATAAGCTATGTTAATTAGCTTCTTACCATATCCCTTCTCAACACCCTCAAAAAGCGTTTTTGCGGTTGACAAGTATAGACTTTCAACAACATCACCAGCCTTTAAAACCTTTTTAAATACCTTTTCAATGATTGACAAAATGCCATCGTATTTGCTTTCAATTGAAAATGGTATTTCTATTTCACAACGCTTACACATTGTACAGTTGGTTAATTCGCCCTTGAATATCTTTGTATGTAATGGCCTCTACTTGCTGTTCCTTTTTTTTCGCCTTGTCTTCAGGCTCTGGCTTTTCTTCTGGCTGGTTTTCGTCAAGCTCAACCGAGTAGGTGTTTTCAATGTACTCTTTCGAAAGCTTGAAGCCCATTTGTGAAATACGTAAGTCCACTTCTGACCTAACATCAAGCTCCATATTCTCCGCATCGTCCCACTCGAAACGCATGTTTTCAAGCCTATAACCACGCCTAATTAACAATGGAATGAGCTGATCATTGACCATATCCGCAATAAAAGCTTTGTCATCAAGCTCTATTTCTTGCTCCGTTCGCTCGTGTACTTCACCTTGAGATCGTGAAGACCCGTTGTCAGTCGTCATGGTATTACCCAAAACTCGCTTTGATATTTCACTGTTCATTCGTTCAATGAACATATCAAAAACCTTGTAAGAATCAGTTTTACCAGTTTCAACTACATTTATCTTAGTACCTTCAGGGAAAAGCCCCCAAGCAGCGGAACCCATGTTTTCCAACATGTCTTCAATTTGCTTTTTTGTGTTTGCGTCAAAGCTTGGGGTTTCTGCTGTTCTCATTGGAATGCCAAATATCTCGACAAACTCTGCCCAGTTACCAATGGCATTCTTTTTTAAAATGGCATAAATAGATAACGACAATAGCATTCCCAAGTCGTCAGATTCTCCAACAGGTAGACAAGTGTTTTGAAAATATGGGTTGGTGTAATCAAAGCCCATGTTTTCGCCCATATTTAAAATAAATATAGACCGTTCAGGAATCACAAAACGTCTATCCACGAGGTTTACAGTTGTAATTTCTTTTTCTCCTGGTATCTCGATTAAAGAAAAGCCATGAATCCGAGCTTCCATTGCATGGCGGATAATTTTCCTGAACCATTTCTTTTTTATAGCATTAGTTGCATCTACATTCATTTCTCCTGATGCATCTACTATCTTGTATTTTTTGTTTGTGATCTTCAAGATCTTTTTTTCAACAACAGAACTAAGATGTAGGTCGAGCATGCTATCAATATAAAGCTCTACCAACTTCCAACGCCTAGGATTTTGCATGTTCATACCCATTGCCCGTGCAGATGCCCAAGTATCCAAATCCTTCCTAAAGGTAGAATATGGTAATCGTTGCATCTTATACATGATAGACTTGACAAGCTGTTGCATATTGCCTTGCTCTGTGCGCATGCTCTGTGTCAAAACTACCTCTTTTGATTGAGGCTCATTTACGGCCTGCACTTGCGTTGCCTTGCTTTTATTGAATATGTTATTGAATAGACCCATGATAATTGATTTAATGCCGTTTTAAAGTATTTAAAATACCCTTACCGTTATTTTAGAAATACCTATTGTTCTTTGTTGAGAATTTTTTACCACTTCCCCATGTCAATGACTTTTCCTCTTCTACACCTTCAGAATCTAATACACGTGGTAATTGTGGGTTGATTGTGCCTTTGGCTGCTTTCTCCAAATAGTCAATAGCAGCATTGTATCTATTCTCTCTAAGCGCAGGAATCTGTTGGGGCATGATTCGGCTATGCACATGGTATAATGCCAAATCCACTAAATACATGGTGATGAGAGCGGAGCGTTCAAACTTCTTATCCCACAAAGCAGAATTGAACGCTCCAGTAATATTGTCCTGCTTGGCTTCATATACTACATTGGCATTTTTTACCCTAGTGCCTGTCATGTAAGTGTTGGAAGCATTAAAGTCATCATATTGTAGGAATACCAAAGGCAGATCAAACCTACTTGATAGGTAGCTTTCCATTTCTTGCTCAGCTGCCAACTCGGCATCTAAGCGTATGGATGTATCACCACCTAAGATAATGGCCAAAATTTCACCTTTAATGGCTTTCTTATAATCTGTTTCTACTAAGTACATGTTACCAGCGTTTAGTTTTTTTCTTAAATCCTAGGGATGGTTGTGTTTTTAATGCACGTCCCCTTTTTTGTAGAATGTTTATTGCCCCCTCGTCAGCATCTGGAGCATCATCAGGAGCATTTGAGCCTTTTTCGAAAGCAATCAATTGCTCTTTGCCCTCTTCAGTATCTGGGTCATTCTTTAAGCGTTCATCCCAGACTGCAAAACCCCGTTCATAAAATGGGGACATACCCTCAATACGCTGCTCTTTGTCAGGCTTTTTGCGAAAGTCACCCGTAATAGGTAATTGATAGCCTCTAGACTCTCCCTCTTCAGTAAACTCATCCAAGATGGTATCCTGCATGAAAGAAGCTTCCATTTTATGCTCTACTACTACATCTTCGGGTAATTCATCATAGAGGTCATACCACCATTGCACCATAAGTTTAATAGAGCATTGGCGCACAAAGCTTTTAAGCAAATAAAGCATCTTGCCCTTTTTGCCCCACATACGAATGGCCTTAAAGTCATTGCTTTTCTTATCTTTCCACGATGGATCACAATAAGTAACAATGGCGTCCATTTCTTGAAGCTTTGGTACTTTGTCATACTTTATCCATTTCTCTTGGAATATGGTACCTTCCTCAATAATGTCATCCAAGTACTCACGGTGAAAGGCTCTCTTTGTAGACTTGTTGTACTTCCTCCTCCAATAATCGCTTGAGAAACGTTCAGGCCAAGAGCTTTTAAAATTGCCAGTGAAAGCAACAACCCGAGAGTAAATGCAATTCTTTAGCTTAGTTTTTAAATGGCCTAATATGGTCGTTTTGGCGATGCGGTTATTGGCCAAAACAAACCTTTCTGCAAATGTTCCATAACAACCCATTAAGTCCTCAAGTACCCAATCAGCTGTTTCTTTTGTGCGTGATGGGTTCTTAGACATTTCCTTGGTGTCAATGTCATCACAAACTATATAGTCAGGCCTGTTTTGCCTGTTTCTAATCCCCCGTGGAGATTCGCCTAAGCCAAGCGAAAAAAAGGCTGTATTGTCACGTAGAACAAATTCACCTTCTCCCCAATTGCCAAAATTTACTTGGTCTCCAAAATCTGCTTTCAGCCTTTGGTTTCCTTGAAATTCTGCTTTGAGTGCGCTCAATAGCAATTTTGCTTTTGTAGCATTTTGCCCAACTAGGACCATACACCTCAATTCTCCCAATACCCAAAGGAACAGCGGGAATCCTATATCAGCATGTGTTGACTTTGCTGCCCCTCTAAACCAGTTAAGGATTATTTCAATGATATTGCTACTTGCTAACTGATGTGCAGCCTTTACATGAAACTTTGCAGGTGGTGTCAATTCTTTCGTGCGCTCATTGGTGCAATAATGAGGCAGGTAATAGGTAAAGAATTTTGCATAATCCTTTTTAAGCTCAGCTATGCGCTTTTCTTTATCAACAGGGCTTTCATTGCTAACTACAGAAGTAGCCTCTTGCACCTGTTGTACGTGCAAATCAAAATCCTTCAGCTCTTTGATATCGCTTAGCTTCATTATTTACCTCGTAGTTTAACCAGAAACTTTAAATAGGATTGTTGCTTTAAGCTAAGTGTTTTAGCAAGTTCGGTATCAATGGTAACCAGCCAGTTATTAAAGTCCATAAACACTTGCACACGGTCATGCATTGTTATGCTCTTGTCAAGCTTCTCAATACAATTGGCAATTTTAACCAACTGATCAGTTTCGCCACTTGTCAAGGTTCTCTTTTCGTCCCTTGCTTTTTCTTGGATTTCAAAGGTCTGCCTGTAGTAGTTGGCTATGATCTTGTCACGGGTAATTCCATACGCAGCTTTGATCTCCTCCCATTCGCCTTCCTGTTTCCAATCGGTGATGGTTTTTTCGGTGACATTCAACATAGCTGCAATGTCTTTTTGTGACATGTCAGAGTACAGGTACAATCCCTCTGCTAAATTTTTCAGCTCCCTCTTGTTGTTAGACATTCCTTTTTTCTTACAAAAAACGGGTGTTTTTAAACCTTTAAATAATCGTGTTTGCACCTATTCCGCTATTGGCGTAATAAGCCCTTGAAATCACGGAATAAGCGTAATAACCATTTTTAAACCTTTAAAAAGCCCCCCACATTTGTCATGTAATCGCACAGAAAACACACATGATAAAACCTTGGTACACCATATTCGCCCTCAATGCCACCACAGCGGTCATACAATGTTATGGCATCATCTCAAGCGATAAGGAAGCGATCAACGCAGCCAAGTTTATCAGTGATCTCAATAATCTATCTCCTATGATTAAAAACATAGAGGTTCGCATTAATAGCGATGGAGGAGATGTGTTTGAAGGGCTGGCTATGTACGATGCCATGAAGCGCAGCGATAGATACATCACTACTTATGTGGATGGAATAGCAGCAAGCATGGCAAGCATCCTTGCGCTTGGTGGTAAAAAGTGTGTAATGGCTACCAACGCAAGAATTATGATTCATGCGCCTCAAGGTCGTGTGGCTGGTACTGCAAATGACTTACGTGCCACAGCTGAACAAATGGACAAGCTTACTGCGGACATGAAAGCGATCTACAAAGCCAAAACCAACCAGCCAGACAAGGTAATCGACGCTTGGATGGCAGATAAAAAAGACACTTGGTTTACTGCTGTAGAAGCTAAAGCTGCTGGCCTATGCGATGAGATTCAGGCTGCCATAGCAGCTATTAATGATAATGACCTTAACGGTGTGGCCACAGCCGAAATTGTGTCAAGATTTGAAAAGCAACTTTCTCACCAAAATAAAAACAAAATGAATAAAGACCTCTTGATTGCGCTGCTTGGATTAAAAGCGGATGCAACTGATGCAGAAATTACAGCTGCATTACAAAGTTTAAAAAATGAAAATGCGCAATTACAAGCAAAGCTAATACAAGCGGAGTCAAGTATCAAAGCAGAGCGCAAAGCAGCTATTGAAAGCGAAATCACAGCTGCTATCAAAGCAGAGAAATTTACTGAAGCTGAAAGACCAGTTTTTACCGCCTTGTTGGAAAACGACTTGGAAAATGGCAGAGCAGCTATTGCTAAGATTCAAGGCAAGGTTGCAGTAACCACTCTTACTCCAACGCAGATTATCGCTCAAGCAGGTGCAACCCTTACAGCTCCAGTGACTATGTCATTTATGGAGATGTCCAAAAAAGACCCTAAAGGTTTGGAGAAAATGGAAAAAGAGAATCCTGCGCAATTCATAGCCTTGTATAAAAGCCAATTTGGCGTTGAGCCTGACATGAAAGGCTAGTTCAAAGTATTTTAAATAACATAAAGCAAGTAATAAGCACACACTTTAACACACTATAAAATCGTTTTAAAATGAAAAAAATAATTCAAAGTTTGCTCCTGTTTTTCACCTGTTTCTTTGCTTTTGAAAAGCAGGAAATAGCGGCAAAACGTTTTAATTTCTCCGCCCTTTTATTCAACACCGCTTCAGGTATGTTGTTTTCTAGCGCATTTGCTCTTATCAGCGTAAATGTATCAATAACCGTTTTTGCTTTCTTTGTTTTTGTACCCATTATTTTATACAAATGGTCTACTCCTATTGGCTATCGAAATAATCTAGCAATGGCAGGAGTACTTAAAGAAGTATGGCTTGATGTATTACTTACAAATTTTTGGCGATCATCTGATTTTATTACTCGGTCGGTCGATTTGTCTAGCGAGGTAAATAATAACGTCATTAACCTTGCTGAATATGGGGCAGCTCCAAACGTACTAATTGATAACAACACTTATCCAATTACAACGGTTGAGTTTGATCCACAAGCCTTGACCTTACCATTAAAGAAGTTTGAAACTGAAAATACAAGAGTAAGAGGTTTTAAACAAAAACAATATTCATTCTCGGCAGTGAATGCAATCGTTCAGGAACATAGAAACAGCTTAAGAGAAAAGCAAACTGATGTGACAGCTCACGCTTGGGCACCTTCAGCAGATGGTACTAATAAAATTGTGATACCCACAACTGGGGCGAGTGATGGTGGAGCAACTCCTTTCAAACGTTTTACCATTGAAATTCTTATAGGGATGCAAAACGCTTTTGATACTAAAAAATGGAGTAAAGAAGGCCGTGTTTGTGTTTTACACCCTAACCATGTAGCAGACTTGGCAGTTCAAGATATCAGCCTCTTCAAAGCATTTATGAACATACAAAATGGTGTACCATTGAACTTGTATGGCTGGGATATTTACGTGTACTCTGGTACTGCTACTTATAACAAGTCGACTGGCGCTAAGAAGTCATTTGGCGCAGCTGCTGCCCCAACAACTGACACGGTAAGTTCGCTATTCTATTGCCAAGGCGAGGTAATGCACGCAACAGGTACATTGGATATGTTTTACAAAGAGAAAGATATCAATACTGAAAATCGCGCAGAGGAGTTAGGATTTGAACAATTCTACACTGCACTCTCAATGCGTGACAAATGTATTGGAGCGGTTTATTCAGCTGCTGCTGCCTAATTAAAAATACAACTCCCTCCCAAGCCCCTGAAAGCTTTGTAAGCCGTAGGGGGCTAAACTGAAAAATCGATGCATACGCTAATTACATATTTGATTTACATACTAATTGCCTTAAAAAAACATGCTGGGGAGGCTGCTGGCACTGCCTCGGGTATTGCAAGCGGTTTTTATGCAATGATTACTCACAAGATTGACGTGCAAGACGATCTTCATGCAATTGTGATAGCCTTTCTAACGGGTATGGCTGGGTTCTTTGGTGCGCTAGTTTGTAAATGGATAATTAAACTAATCAAACCAGATGAACAAATACCTGAGTAACTCCGACATAGCACAAGTTGCCAAAGATTCATTTATTGAGTTTGCGCTACTTAAAGCGGTGATCTTAATAGAGACCTCTGGAACAGGGTTTGACAGAAAAACGGGGCTTATTCTTTTACAGTTCGAACCGCATGTCTTCCAAAAAGCAACTGGCAAGAGAATCATAAACGGGGTTGAATCTCAATCTAAAGAGTGGGCTGCCTTTAAAGAAGCTGCTGCCATAAACAAGGTAGAGGCTTTAGAGGCTACGAGCTGGGGACTTGGTCAGATCATGGGATTTAACCATGAATTGGCTGGGTACAAAACCGTTACCGACATGGTGAATGCTTTTGAACTTAGTGAGTATTGGCAACTTCAAGGAATGGTTTCTTTCATTAAGAAACAACCTAAGATGATCAATGCCCTAAAAACAAAAGACTGGGCAACTTTCGCAAGATTGTATAATGGTCCTGGTTACAAGAAAAATGATTACGACACTAAACTTGCTTTGGCTTATGAAAAAGCCAAAGCCATAAAAATTGAATAAAATGGAAACTTTGCTTCAGCTTCTTAAAAACATTAAACATGGTTGGATAACAACCCTCATAGGTTCAATCATAGCAATAGCCACATTTGTTTGTGTTTATCATCCTGCAATTAACTGGGACTGGGAAAGGGCTTATCCTGCTTTAATCATTGCATCGATTTTGCTTGTATCGCCAAATCCTCCAGACAGTAAAGGGGGCATGGCTGCTTGTATTGGGTTTCTGTTTTGCTTCTTACTAATGACGTTTTGTACTAAGCCTCCTGTTTCTGTTAAAGAGACTATAACCATTAAGGAAGTGCCTGTTTTTGTTAAAGGAGACACAGTAAAGACTCAATTAAATATGGATAGTCTTTTAGTGGCTTTAAGAGCTTTAAAAGCTATGGGGCATTCACCTAAGGTGATTTATAGAAAAGGTGAAACAAGGCTGATTTATCAGCTAGATAGCACTGGAAACCTTAACACGCTTTGTCTAACGCAGGATCAATTGATCACCACACAGCAAAAAGAAATTGAACGGCTCTCCAATACAAGGGAGGTCGTGGAGAAAACACCGCAATGGCTCATTACAGTTGCGATTGCGGAGGCAGTATTCATTATTTTACTATTAGTATCAACACGTTTAAAACTGTTTTAAAAAACATGGACGCACTTACACTTTCAAAAGAACTTAAAGAAGCAGCAATCGAGCTAAAAAAGACCTACAACGATACCAAGGTATTTGTAAATGATTTGAAAGAATTGTTTACCTCTGAAAACCTTGTAAGGTTGTCGGTAAACCAAAACAAGGATAGATACAGGGAAGTCACCAGCGAAGAGCTTGCTGAACCTGTTGAGAATGATCCTCAGGGCAAAGGTAAAACCGAAACCGAAGGAGATAAGGCAAAAACCACCAAAAAAGGTAAAGCCACAGAAACGGATAAGACTGAAACGGCATCTGAAAACACAGCTGCCAGTACTGAAAATGCAAGCGGAAACGCTCAAGAATAAACCAAATAGCCTCACTTAATTAACATAAAAAGGGGGCTATAAAACGCTTTATTTACATACTTTAAAAACTTAAAAAAGGTCTCAATGTCAACTAAAGGCATACTTTTCCAAAAAAACACCCCTCCAAGCGGAGTAAGCACAAGTGCTGATAGCACTAGTGCGCTTATTTTGAATGGTTTTGCCGTATCAGGCAAATTGAACACAGGGCAGGTGTATACCCTGCGCAGCGAGCGTGATGCAAAAGCTCTTGGTATTACTGCCGAGTATGACAAAAGCAACGCGGTACTGGTATTTTATCACATTAAAGAGTTTTACAGAAAAACAAGAAATAGACCAGGTACAAAGTTATTCCTTATGATTGTGCCAATGGGTGTAACCTTGGTACAAATGATTGAGGATGTAGACCTTGTATATTCCAAGAAAACCTTGATTGACGCAAAAAGCGAAATCAAGCAAATTTCTTTTGGTTTTAATCCTGATGAAGAAACAGCAACAGGAGGAAATATAGAAATCATTGAAATCGGTGAAGATGGAGACAAGATCACTATAAGTATTGCAACTGGTGCAACGACTTTACTTTTGGCTAGCTTAATCAAAACAGCAGATGTTACAACTCCTGCTTTAATGGCTGGTGCACTAAGAGCTATTATAAACGAAGGCACCTCTTTACACGGTTTTACAGCTGCTGGAGCTACCTCTAATGTTTTGCTATCTGCACCAAGGGGATATGGAGATCAACTAAATGATCAAGGACTTTCAGTTGATACCACAGGTGACATTGATTACAATATTACTCAGTTTGAAAATGGCGTAGGCTATTCTCCTGCTTTGGTAAATCAAATGGCTGCTGATAGCTTTAATGCTATTGCGAAAGCACAGGCATTGTATGATTGGGCTTTTGCTCAGGCGATGCCATGCCAAATCATATGTGAGGGCAAAGCCTTTACAAATCCAGTAAGTACTTCACAAGACTTACACAATCTCCCGGGCAATGTAGACGCTAAAAATGTCACTTTGTGCATTGGCCAAGATTGGAACAAAGCTGAAGAGTTGCCACTATATTATAAACACGCAGCCATAGGTACATTACTAGGTGATGTGGCAGCAAGGAAGGTAAACGAATCAGTCGCATGGGTAGAGATTGGACAGCTTCAAAGTGTAGCTGAAGGGGCTTGGCTCAATGCAGGCTTAAGCAATCACCAAACCATTGATTCTGTTAAAGAAGATTGGGAAATACTTGACCAAAACGGCTATGTATTCCCTCAAAGATATGCTAATGTAGATGGCATTTTTTGGAATAACGATTGGACATGTGCCAAGTTGTCAAGAAATGGAGAAGGCAACAAAATATTAACATTCTCTGAAGGTGGTGAAACATTTGTGATTGAAAGCAGAATTTATCTAGGTCGCACAGCGGATAAGTCTATAAGGCTTGTGTATGCTAAGTTGATACCAAAGGTAAAATCTCCGCAAGTAGTTAACCCAACCACTGGCAAGCTACCACAAGGAACATTGATAGCCTTTAAGACACTTGGCGAAAGTGCTATTACTGAAGCAATGAGCGATGAGGTAAGTGGCCAAAATCTGTATGTTGATCCTGACAGTGATTTGTTCAATTCTCCACAAGCTCTTAATTGTGCGCTTCGAATCGTGCCTTATGGCATTGCAGATATAATAAAAGTAAACTTTGGTTTAACCACTAAAATAGCATAGTAATGAGCGTTGTAAATGCAAATAGAAAAATGTATGACCAGGGTGACGCTGAGATAACCATGCTCGGAGCTATAGTCACTAACTGGAAAAAAATAGAATATGGTGACACGCAAGAAAACCAAGTTAATCATGGAGGTTCTAATGAGGTCATTGGCTATTCAGAAGGTAAGAAAACTTACTTTGGCACCTATACATTAGGGATGGATGAGATTAAAAACCTTCAATCTATTGAAGGTATTGATGGTGATATTAAAAAAATCAAGCCATTTAACATTATCGTCACTTTCCTCAACGAAGACAATGGAATTCTCAACGATGTCATAACCTGCAAGTTTACAGGATTAAGAAGAAACGTTGAAGGGATGGACTTAGCCAGTGATCTAGAATTATTAGTACTTGGGATTAAATACAATGTTGTAAATGTTTAAAAGCCTTTTAAAAGGTTAAAAGATATGTCAAAAGATATTAAAACCCCTAAAAACATGTCATTGGATGACATGAAAAGGGTGATAGAAGCAAAAGGTAGGGATGTACTAGGATTGCCAAATGCTGAAGCAATCTCTGTAAAACACGAGAAGGTAAAAGACAGAGTGTTTGTAGGAATCTTTGAAAAACCTTCCCCGAAAGTATTGAGTCTGGCTATGCCATTCTTAGAAAAAAACATGCATAAGCTATGCGATATATTGGTAAAACATTGCTGGGTGGATGGTGACAATGAAATAAAAGAAGACTCAGCTTTAACGCTTGCTGCTGGTAGCAAAATTGTTGAAATCTGGATTTCAGGGGTGGAGGCCGAGTTAGTAAATTTTTAGCGGAGTATCCAACTGATATAGGTTGGATAAACGAACACAACGCTTTAATTACTCATTTCTTGCACATTCCGTTTCCAGAAAATTTACCATTAGAAGAGTGGTGTTTAAAGTGGAGACAAGTACAATTTCTAGCGGATAAAGGATTCATTAAGATTGGCGGACAAGTATAAAATAGAACTAAATAAACGGTTAGATGCCTTGTTAAGCAATGGGGCATCTAATAGTAAATTTGGTGGTATTAATGTTGTAAAAGAAGCAGGCCAAAAAGCTGGTAAGGCTCTTACTGCTGAGGTCATAAACCAAGCTATCAACAATTCACCTTTAAGAAAGTACAAAGGTGAAGCTTTTAAAACTGACCCAAAAAAGAAACGCAGAAATCCTTATGGCGGATTTTACTTTGACACTATCACCCTTTCAGGATTTGAAGATGGGGTTAATTACACGTTTCCAAATGACCCTTTGCTAAACTTTGATTTTGGTAAGAACATTTTAGAAACGCCTCTTCAGGGAGGTGACGAAGTTGTTGAGTACATTGGTAGCAGTCCTGTTGAATTAAATCTAGTGGGTTTGCTTTTTGATGGAACGGGCATTTATCCTGAAGAGCAGCTTAAAGAACTATACAGGGCTTTTAAGGAAAATGCAAGGCTAAAAATTGACAGCAGACTATGCAATTTATATGGCATTAAAGAAGTAGTTGTAAAAGGGCTTTCAGTTCCAAAACTAGAGGGATATGAAGACACACAACCATTTACACTTACATTAAGAAGTCATAAGGCTATTGAACTCATAATTTTAGAAAATCAATGATCTGGATGTTTGTATTAAGCTCATATATAAGTATTGCCAACATCATTTTTAAGGATGCTGTTTCAGAGGTGGTTGTAAGGCGGTCGATCAATGAGATGACTTCTACAGCTACGATTGAGCTACCTAAATCACTCAAGTTTCCAGATCAGACTACTAATGTGTCTGACAGGTTAAAGCGAGGCGATCGGGTAGCGATTCAACTTGGTTATGATGGTGACAACCAAACCGAATTTACAGGCTATGTAAGAAGCTTAGATTTGAGTATACCGATTGTATTGCAGTGTGAGGATGAAATGTACCAACTTAAAAAAAGGGTACTAAATCCAAAAAGCTGGGCAAAAGCTACCTTAAAAGATGTGGTAAGTTATGTGTGTTCAGGTTATGAAGTAATCTATACAGATGAAAATATTAACCTTGGCAGCTTTCAAATTGGCAACGATGTAAGTGCAGCGCAAGTACTCGCAGAAATAAAAAGGTCTTATGGCCTTACTTTCTTTTTTAAAGGGAAAGTTCTTTATAGTGGCTTTCCGTTTGATCTTGTACCATCCACTACTAATTATGTATATGACTTTCAGAAAAACGTAGCTGAAAATCAACTGGAATACAAAACTGCTGATGACAATAAGTTAAAAGTTAAAGCCATCTCCCATTTGCCTGATGGCAAAGTTTTGACCGTTTGGATTCCTAGCCAAGATGCTGAAGGTGATATAAGAACGCTCAATTTCTCTGAGTTAAACGAAAGTGAACTAAAGGTGTATGCTCAACAAGAATTAAAGCGATTTAATTATCATGGGTACGCAGGAACAGTTACAGGCTTTGGGCAGCCATTTCTACACGAAGGGGATTCTGTAACCCTGCGTGACAATCTGTTCCCTGAGCGCAAAGGCAAGTACTTAATTGATGCCATTGAGGTGGTATTTGGAAAACAAGGCTTTAGGCGTATTTGTACCATTGGTAGAAAACTATGATAGAGGAACTGGTTTGGGAGCTTGTAAAAAAACACCTCGTAACAGCCTTTAAGACTGCCACTGTCAAAAGTGTTGATGAAGAAAAGGAAACTTGTGAGGTAGAGCTTAATGATAACAAAATGATGTTAATAGCAAGATTAACAGCTACCATAGCCAATAAAAATACTAAAAGTTTATTTGTGCCAAAGCTTGAAAGTGTTGTCCTATTAGGTTTTATCAATGATCTTAAAGATCAATGTTTTATTGCTTCAGTAAGTGAGGTTGCCAAGGTGGTGGTAAAAGCTCAAGGGGATGTGCTGGTAAATGGGAGCTTAATAAAATTAAATGGAGATGGGTTTGGAGGGTTGGTAAAGGTGCCAGAGTTAACCAATCAATTGAATTTGATTGAAGAAAAATTAAGAGACTTGGTACAATTTTACAACCTACATACACACTCAGAGACAGGAACTCAAACTTCACCACCTTCTTTTGTTGTTGGTGCGTTTGGCGCAAATACTGCAAGAGCACAAATTGAAAACACAAGTGTAAAGCATGGCAATTCGTAACGACATTTTGCAAGATGATGAAGGAGATGACCTAATTGAAAACGGTGATTTTCAATTTGGAGAATCAACCCAGCAGCATTGCCAAGACATTATGGAAGCAATGCCTGGGGATTACAAACATAGTCCTTTGACTGGGCTTGGAGTTGTAAGGTATTTAAATGCTCCTGATGCAGGATTGGAAGACCAGTTTGAGCGCGAACTGCGAACACAGATTGAAGAAATGGAAGGCATGAAAATTAGTAACCTTGATTTAAATCAAGGTATAAAAAACTTAACATTTGATGTTGAATAATTTTAAAAATAGTCCTGGTCAATCTTTGATTGATGTCACCGTTTCTCAATACGGTGACATGGAGGCTTTTTTTGATTTATTGGTAGACAATGGCATAAATGATATCAACGCTGACATTGATGGAAGTCAATCGTTTTTGATTGATTCATCAAAAAAGGTAGTAAGTAAATTTAAAACTGAGATAGCTGCTGTACAGGTAATCGACAATACTAAGTTGATTGTGGCAGATGGCCAAAGCTTGTTTGATGTTACCATTCAGGAGTATGGTGATGTAGAAGCCTTTTTTGATTTGCTTATTAACAATGAAATAGTTGATGTAAATGGGTTTTTAAAAGCTGGTCAGGAATTGAACATAAATCAAAACAGTGTTTTAAACCCTTTTAAAACCTACTTTAAAAAGAATAAAAAGAGGGTTAATACGCATAATGAGAAAGAACAAATTGATTCCTTCTTATTAACTGAATTAGGAGATTTTATAGTAACAAACTTAGAAGAAAATCTAGAAATAAATGGCTAAGAAAAAAATACCAGAATTACCAGTTGCATCTGCATTGCAAGACAATGACTTGTTTATAATTGAGCAAGCAGCAGGCACAAGAAAGGTAGAATTAGCATCTATTATAGAATACATAGATTTGTCTTCATTATTAAATGAGATAGAGAATAGCTATATAAAATATACTGGAAACGTTGTTAATGTTGACCCTAATGATATTGATCCTCGCGCTATTAGTGGCTCTCTTTTATTTAAAGAAAACGATGGAGATGATTTTGTGAGACTTTTCTTTTATGACAGTCCTAATGGAGTATATAATTATTTGCACGGTTTTGATGGATTTCATCTAAAGGAAGGTGTTTACGATTCAGGTTTTGAAATATATGGTAATTATGTTCAATTAAGAAGCAATAATAATAATTTTAGAGGCATTACAATGTTTGATGCAAATTGGGACGATGCAATTGCAGATGAACCAGATGGAGCTTCTTTAGTGCCTGCAAGATATGTTGTCTCTAGAAGAGGGACTAGTGTCGATTCTGGTCAGCGTGTGACAGGTAATATTGAATTTGAAACAGGAGTTGGTGTCACGTTTTGGGACAATGTCTATGAGAGCGTTGCTTATATCAGGGCTGATGAAGGTTTATCAATAAGGGAGGGGTTTCAGTACACGGGCTTTCAAATTAGTCCTGATGACATATCTATTTATTCACAATCTTCTAGTTTTGAAGGTCTAAAATATAATCAAGATTTAAGTGCAAATTTTACTGAGTTTAGCCTTATAAATAAGTCATGGGTTGAGGATTATGTGGCCGTAGGGTTAAGTGATTTGCAATCTGCTTTAGATGGTAAAGCAAATAGCTCACATTCACATAGCATTAGTAATATTACTGGTCTTCAATCTGCTTTAGACTCCAAAGCAAATAGCGCACATACTCATAGTATTGGCGACATTTCTGGACTTCAATCTGCTTTAGATGCAAAAGCAAATAGCTCACATTCTCATAGTATTAGCAATATTTCTGGACTTCAAACTGCTTTAAATGCAAAAGCAGATGCTAGTGATTTCTTGAGATTAAATACATCAGGATCACCATCTGTTTCAAGTACAGGTAATTTTTCAATTTCTGGAGGCGGAACGCTTTTTTTATCTAAATCAAGAACAAGCATTAACAGATTATCAGTAGTACAAGACGTGTATTTTGGATATGATAATACAGGAGTTTTAGGATATGCTTCTGTACATTTTGGTCAGCCACTTGGAGGAAGTAATAACGTTATACCAATTTGGTTTGACTTAACTAGCAACCCTGGTAATACAAGTTTAATTCCCAATGGATGTTTGTGGAGACAAGACAATTCGCAGACTGGTCTAAAATTTAAAAACAACGATACAGTTTATACAATAAAATTAGAGTCATGAAAACAATAGAAATAGTTTTTACCAATGAGGAGCTACAACAAATTGATATTATTATTAAAAGTATAGATTCTGTGCCAGACTCATATGGTAACATAAAAAGCAAAATGGCAATAACACAAAAAATAATTAAGGCCAAGACAAATTCACCCAACGACCAAATTGAATTAAATTTCAATTTAAATGAATGTATATATATGAACATGTTAATGGACTATCTATCAAAAGAAAATAAAATTATAAATTCAATTGTACCTCTTTACGAAAAAATAAAATCTCTATAAACGAGTAAACTTAAATAAATAAACATGACAACAATTTCAAACATACCAAACGTTACGGGAGTCACTCGTAATGTGACATTCGCAGGTTTCCAAGAGTACTCAGTAACGCAAAAACGTGCAACTGTTTTACTGGCTGTAACAGGCCATGACAAAGAAGGCAACCAAATCAAAGGTTTCGGTCAAATGGTTCGTTTGCCATTAGGCCAAGCTAATCCTAATCAAACCGCTGCGCTGGATTTTAAGCAATGGGATGACAAGTTTGCAACCCAACCTCGTGACCAAGTGATTGAGGAGTTGATCAAATTTGTTGACGACAACAAAGGCTTTAATTAATTAACACACATTAAATTTTAAATCAAGTGGCTAGATCAATATCACAAATATACGCTCAGATAATAGAGGAAAAGAACAATCAAACTGTTCTTGCGCAGCTTAACAGCCCAATATCTGTAAGTATATACATATTGTGGGCAAGAATCACGGCCACTTGCATTTGGATGCATGAAAAAATGTTTGATTTTTTCACCACCGAAATTGATGGTAAAATTGCCAAAGCTGGTGTTGGTTCTCCCAATTGGCTGATCGCTCAAGTTTTCAATTTTCAATACAATGCAGATGTTTTGCAGGTGTTTTACTTATCAACTGATAATTTCACCGTGTTGTATGAGTCAGAAAACAAAGATTACAAAATCATTACCAGATGTGCCTTGGTCGAGAGGGCTACTAAACTGGTAGAGTTAAAAACTGCCAAAGGCTTAACCGTTCCTGAGAAGCTGACAAGTCAGGAGCTTGCTGCACTGCAAAGTTATTTAGACTTGGGGATGCACTTTGCAGGCACAAAAATCATAGCCTACTCTTATGACCCTGATAGATTGTTTGTTGCAGGTCTACTAAAATATGATGGGCAATTTATAAATATAAAAGCTTCAGTAAAATTAGCATTGCAAAACTACTGCGCTACTTTAAGCCAACAGCAAAATTTTGGAGGAAAGGCTACCTACACCGACATTATCGCAGTCATAAAAAATACTGAAGGTGTGATTGATTTTAATTGCACTGAGATGGCCGGGCGTTCAAGCTCCACGGCATTCGCAAGTCGCACCAAATTCTACAATTTGGCCACAGGTGTCAATAATTTTAATTATCCTGCTTTCTCAGGTTATTTTATACTTGAAGACACAGTTGGACAAACGATTGAATCTTCAATAACCTACGAGCCGAATGAATTATAACATAGATTTCATTATACAACTTAAAAGGCTTTTGCCTCCACTTAAGCGGAAGCCTAAAAGAATTGCTTGGCTTACAAGTTTGTTAAAGCCACTGCAATGGCTTAATGATGTTCTCATGATTTATGTAGCTGGGGATGCCAGTATCCCAGTATATAATGGTGATGCAATCTTAAGGGGTGTGAAGGTAAGATTTGATAATAAAATTTATGAAACATTGGCTGATACCTTAGAGAATGAAACTCCCTTTACAAATCCTGAAAAATACTTCTTGGTTTTAAACGATTGGAGAGGAGCAAAGGAGCGTGTACATTATTCAAGTCAGATTTTAATCTTTGAATACCTTTTAAACAGGTGGTTTGGCACTAGCTTCAGGCAGCCAGTAGACGGCAAATCGGACATTTACATAGAGGAACTTGACACCCAAGATTATTTTTTCCGAATTGGAGAAAACGAATCGGAAAGCAGCGAGATAGCTGAATTGGAACTAGAGCAAAAGTCATACATAGGCGAAAGCTGGTTTGCTGAAGACGCAGATTTTGTAGTAAAATATAAATTGTCTCAGATAGATACAAGTGCCAAGAGAGATCAATTAAGATCGCTAATAAACCAACACAGATTGTACGGAACTAAATATAAAATACAAGCATACATATGAAAGATTTAAACACTAGTTCGATTGCAGCCAATTCGGCTGCTTTGGGAGATAAAGCTACTTTTGAGCATCTCAATAACATGTCGAAGGAGATTGGCTCTTCTTTGGCTAAGTCATTGATCGAGGGATATGTAGAGGATACCATCTATGCGCTGCATGGATGCGTTACCACAAAGGATGGTAATGATTATACCTGTACTTCTGGCTCTATTTTTTATAATGGAGAAATTTATCAAATTACTGCTGCTGTCTTTAACACTGCAAACCGAGGTTGTTTCTATATAATAACATCACCAGGACTAAAGACTTTTACGGACAATGCAGTTAAGTCTTGGCTGAGGGATAAAACCATTGTCTTGATGCCTGACGATGCTACTGGCAATGAAATTGGAGTATGGAATGATGTGGTGTATGATTTACAACGTGACTATATTGAGCAATCAAATGAAGCCTCTAATAATATTTGTGATATAAATTTAGTAGCAGGAGTTTCAATAGACTTACTTAGATTATCCGCGGTTAAAAAAAATGGAGTAATACAAATCTCTGGTAAAGTAACAGTTAATGTAGACTCAGATGCAGGAGGAATAACAACTCCTAACTCAATCACTTTAAACATGCTTTTAAAACCTAAGTATCGTCCAAAAGATGATAATTTTGGCTTTCAATTCGGGGTTGGTCAAAATTATAGAGTTGTACCAGGAGGAGGAGGCGCACTTAATACATTGACCTTACCTGAAGTGTATTTAGAAACCAACACTGTAGTTGTCATATTAAATAACAATGGATGGGAGCCTACTTTTGTAACTAACGAAAAAGTAACTTGTACTTTTGCTATAAACTTTGTTTAACTTAAATTATAAATAATACAACCTAATAATAATGAAAAAAACAATTAAAACTCCCATTTCTTACTATGGAGGCAAGCAAACGCTTGCCTCACGTGTCATAAAGATGATACCAGCACATAGATTATACTGCGAACCGTTTATAGGTGGAGCAGCTGTATTTTTCTCAAAGCCTAAGAGCGAGCTTGAGGTAATCAATGATTTAAACGGTCACATTGTTACTTTTTATAAAGTTTTAAAAACCGATTTTCCAATTTTAAGGCATTTGATTTTACAAACTCCATCAAGCAGGAGGATACACAGAGAATCACAATTTGTGCTAAAAAACAGCGAACATTTTAACGATGTTAAGGTAGCATGGGCAGTCTGGGTACAATGCAATATGAGCTTTGCTAGTAAAATGTTTGCAGGGTATGGTTACGAGAAAGCAGGAAGCTCTTGTACTAAAAAAATACACAATAAAAAGATTCAGTTTTGCAAAAACCTAACCAAAAGGCTTGATTTGACCGACATTGAATGCAATGAAGCCTTACAAGTAATCAAAAGCAGAGATTGTAAAGATGCTTTTTTTTATGTAGACCCTCCATATTATAACTCTGACATGGGTCATTATGGTGGATATACATTAAATGATTTTATTGAGTTGTTAGAATTGTTAAGCAAGATTGAGGGAAAGTTTCTTTTAAGTTCTTATCCTTCAGAAGCATTGCAAGAATATACACTTAAGAATAATTGGAAAACAGAATCAGTTACACTTAAGATATCTGCAAGCAAAACCAGAGGCAAAGACAAGACAGAAGTGTTTACATATAATTACGATTTGTAGCATGTTTAAAGAGGTTTTAAAGATTGATTAAAACCTCTTAACATTTACTAAAAAAATGTACATTTGAATTTTCAAAAAATGTACGTTTGAAATTTCCGATTATATATAAATACAAAGTACTAAGAGCGGAAGGCTTACGAATACAAACTGCCATTTATTATAATATAACAGAGCCAAGGGGAATAGTCCAAAGAAGCAAGCACCCACTATTTCCTTATAACTATGAGATTTTGCGAGAGGTTTTGCTTTACTGCTCTCATCTTCACGTGCATATTGAGAGGTAAAAATAATAGATGCTGCTGAAAGCCTTGCCAAAGAATGATAGTTTATAAAAAATAATCCTAACACATACCAAGGCAACCCATTGGTGAGAATAAGCAGACTGTTTAAACAATAAATCTTGAGGGCAAATGAGAAAATTAATGCGATTACACCATAAACTCCCACACGACTATCTTTCATGATGAGTAAAATTTTTTCTTTGGTCCAACCTCCGCCGAATCCGTCATATACATCTGCTAATCCATCTTCATGAAACGCCCCTGTGGTAATTACCCCAGCCAAAACAGATAGGATTACAGAAGTCATATTATCAAATAAGTATGTACTTAGCCAATATGTACCAAAACAAATCATACCAACAATCCAACCAATTAAGGTAAAATACCGAGTGGCTTTATTGATATAATCAGGATTGTGATCAGTGAATGAAGGGCAGGGAATACGCGTATAGAACATTAAGGCAGTAAAAAATATTCTTATTTCTCGATTCATTGTGTATGATTAGAAAGCCTATTTATTGGTAATACCAGCACTTGCAAAACTGGCCATTTGATTAATAAAATTTACAGCACTTTGTATTATTGGGTAAGCTATAGCACATCCTGTACCTTCTCCCAATCTCATTCCCAAGTCTAATATTGGATTTGCTCCGAGGTAATCCAATAGCAGTGGATGACCTTTCTCGTCGGATCGATGACAAAAAATAGCATTCTCGACAATATTAGGTTCTATTTTTGACGCAACAAGCAAAGCCGTAGTAGCTATAAATCCATCTACTAAAATTATCATGTTTTGTGTAAAACTTTCTATCATGGCAGCGGTCATGGTGGCTATCTCAAAGCCGCCGAATGTTTGTAAAACCATCAAGGGTGAACTCATATCTTTTTTTGTGAAGTTGTATGGCTTCTAACAAAATACCTTTTTTAGATTCGAGCTGGGCATCGTCTAATCCTGTACCTTTACCTATGCAGCGGTCAAGTGGGATTTTGGTAATACAATGCATAATTAGTGCAGCGGATGATGTATTTCCGATTCCCATTTCTCCAAAACCTACAACATTACAGTCACTGGATTTTTTAAGGTCTTGAACAATCTTCTTGCCATTTGCAAAACACATTTCAAGCTCTTGCTTGGTCATAGCTTCTTCATTCAAAAAGTTTTTTGTGCCAAATCCAACTTTTAAATGTATCAAAGCCGGGTGGTTATCAAAATCCTTGTTTACACCAGTATCCACAATATGAAGTGAAATACCATGTTGTTTTGCAAACACATTTATGGCAGCGCCATTACCTAAAAAGTTATATACCATTTGCCATGTAACCTCTTGAGGGTAGGCACTTACACCGCTTTTGGCTATTCCGTGATCTCCAGCTAACACAAAGATTGTAGGCGAACTCAAAACTGGCTCAAGCGAATTTTGTATTTTGCAAATTTGTAGTGCTAACCCTTCTAGCTTACCTAATGCACCTAATGGCTTGGTTTTAAGATTAATTTTATGCTGTATTGCTGCTTGTTTTAATAATGTCATAAATTAAACTTTTATGTGCACTGGAATTCCCGAAATCATCAAAATTGCTTTGTTTGATTTTGCGGCAATATATTGATTCATCCATCCTTGTAACTCCACAAATTTTCTTGCTGATTCGGTGTTGGCATGTACACCCATTCCGATCTCATTTGAGATTATTATAAGCGTAGCATCGATACCACAAAGTCTATCAAAAACATTCTTAGCTTGGCGTAATGATTCATCGATGTTGTAATTAGTATCAACATAAAAATTGGTGAGCCAAAGGGTAACACAGTCAATCACAGCCACTCGGTTTGTGATGTCCAAGGTATCAATATCTTTTTCTTCCTCATAGTTAGTCCATTGGTCGTCCCTTTGTTGTTGATGCCGAAGAATTCTCTTTTCAAAATCTTTATCCCAATTTCTGGCAGTGGCTATGTATATAGGATTTGTCGCAAGTGTTAAAGCCAATTGTTGGGCATACGTACTTTTGCCTGAGCGTTCGCCACCTGTGATGTAGTATATCATTTTAATTCCAATTTTTTAGACTTAGAAATGTTTACCTAATATTTAATTTACCTCTTGGTATCCTTACTTATTTAAAAAAGAACCCATTTGGGATTATCCCCACGTTCATGCTATCTATTACTGTGCCGTTGGATTGATAACGAATTACTTTTCCCGAACTTGAAAAATTTCCTGCATCTGCTCCATAAATTATATCTGAGCCTGGATCTATTCCCAAACCGTAAAAACTTCTATTGATGACGCCTGTTGCGCTTAATGAGTTAGCTGAAATTTCATGTGAATAAACTTTACCGTCATAATTATAAAATAACTTGTCTTTGGCTTTGTTAATAGATAGACCCGCTGGTTGTGAAAATTTCGAAGTGAAAGCTAGTGTCAACTCAATGGTGTTCGTTACTGGATCTATTTTAATCAAACTTCCTGTTTTTTCTAGCTCACTATAGTCGCTTTTGTATTTTCCACTACATAATACCCATATTTTACCATTTACATCTTGTACAATATTGGCAGGGTTAGCCCCTACAGTTATGGTTTTCACTACCGAATTCGTAACAATGTCAATTACATTAATTACCTCATCATTACCCAGTCCTCCTTTGCATGTTACATAAACATAATCACCAACTTTTAGCATATTTTCTGCTCCTTTGCCAGTGGCAATGGAAGAAGTAATGGTGTTGGAATTTAAGTCAAATACCTTTATTGCGCCTGTCAATCCGTCGGCACCCCATTCTGTAATATAAGCTTTATTACTTGATACCGGAAGAAAATAGCGAGGCTGGTTTAAACCCGAAACCGTAGTTAAAGATTTAAAAGTTGTATCTTTTGCAACTTCTATTTTGTTTGCATTATTTACTACAATGTAAGCCTTGCCATTGTGGATATACATGGACTGTACAATGTTTCCCAAAGAGAAGCCATTTTCTTTTTCAAAAATGTTATTGGTAGTTACCTTCGTAATTTTATCAAAATGGCTTATTGTTCCTACACCTGTACCATAGGGGCCCTCATTTATAATAAAAGCTCCATCAGGGTAGTATCCTTTAACTGGTTCTGCTCCTTTGTTTTTTGTACAAGAGTACAAAAAGGATAATACTACCATCCCAACTATCAAAACAAAGTTCTTTTGCCTATTTTTCATTTTACTTTTTATTTGGTTTATTAAAATTTATAATTAGTCCTATTTGAATGCTTCTCCCTGCGATGGGATAGTTCTGAATGATTTGATAATTTTGATTAGTGATGTTATTGGCCTGTAAGTACATTTTTAGGGTATAACATGCCAAAGTGATTGATTTACTAATTTCTAGATTTACAAAATAGTACGGCCATAACGAGCTACTATTGTCGCTAGAAGTATATCTTTCACCAACATGATTATAACTTCCTGATATTCGAACTCTTCTATATTCTAATCCTAGGTTGGTATTGGTTTTATGAAGTGGGGTATACATTAACTGTTTGCCAATTATTGACTTTTCTTTGGTGTCTGTGGCAATGTTTGTGGTTCTTATAAATTGATAATGGGCAACAAAATCAATTTTAATGTTTTTCACTTGTCCATAAATTTTGTAATCGGTTTCTACACCCCTTGACCATACCCTTAAAAGATTTTCTGGCGACCATATACCTTTATTGTCAGGTGTCCACATAATCCAATTGTTAATATTGCTTTGGAAGTATGTAAGGCTTGCTTCGAGACCCAACTTATTTTTGCAATAGACATAATTGATCCCAATCTCTTGATTATAACCATTTTCTGCTTTCAAATTTGGATTTCCTCCCTGAGTCCAGTAAAGGTCATTAAATGTTGGAAGTCGGTAATTTTTTGAGGCAGATCCTCTTAATTTTATTGACTTATATAGCGCAGCCTCTATGCCTACCGATGCAGTAAACGGACTTTCATTATTAGAAACAAACTCTTTGCGTACTGAAACCACCGTCTTAAATCGGGATGTTCGGTTTTTTATGCTCCAAGAGCTAAAGAATGCTGTTCGGTTTTGAGTAGGATTATAATGGTAATTTTTGGTAACTGCTTGATTATAAGTATTATTAACGCCTAAGTTAAAAAACATATGAGGGGTTAATTGCATTTTAACCTCTGCCTCGTTAATTACCGCCTTTGTTTTACTTTGAGACACTAAGCTTATTTGAGGATCATCAAATTTTAGTAGTTCCTCAAAATAAGCACTTCGTACAAAACACGAAAATTTACCTTGATTATGTTGCCATTCTGCGGTACCTCGTAAAACCTCATCTATTTGCATGGCCTTGCTTGTGGAGGCACTCATACTTGCTGGAATATTTCTATCATTTTTTTGAAGCCAAAGCCTTATATTCAGTTTTTGATAGTTACCTAACTGAAAATAAACTTCTTGTAAAAATCCCTTTTGAGACAATGCCGCATTTTGCAAATATTCTACTGGCTTACCCTTTTTTGATGAATTGATAAATGGAAAATCATTTTGGGCTTCATGAAAAAAAAGTTTTGTAATCGATACTGCTCTTTTTTTACTTAACCCTACGTCCGCATTAAATTGTCTATCTGCAAAACTACCGACACTGCTGGATGTTTGTATCCAAAAACCCTTGTCAAATTGAGGTGTATTATTTAGGTGGATGGCTCCACCTACGGCACCACTACCCCACAGCGCACCAGCTCCGCCAAATTGAAGTTTGATATTATTTACAAAATTTGTTGGAATCAATGCTAAGTCCGAACCACCATTCATAGGACTGCTTAAATTAAAGCCGTTCCACAATATGGCAGTTTGGCTTGAATTAGTACCTCTAATAGAAGGAGTTGAAAGCCCTGCAATACCATAACTTTTTACAAAGACTTGGCTTTGTGCGCTCAATAAATCTGCTAAAGAATTATTGCCATGTTGCAAAATAAGCAACGAGTCAATTTCAATAATTTTGGTCCCAGTGGCAAAATTATCTAAACGACTAGACACCGTCACCTCCTTCAGAAGATGGGTAGCGCCTCCTTCAGTTCTTTGTGCAAAGACAATAGAAATTTCTAAGCATAAAAATGCTCTTAACCAAAACGTAACATTCATTAGCATAAACAAAACCCTAACAGGGCGGTTTAATGCCAACAGGAAACAGGTAAAACTAAAAGGACAAACAAACCTTCTTCATTTTAAATGGCTTTCTTCCCGAAGCATTTAATTTATACATAAAGGCAGGTCTCCTGACTTACTCACGTGCTACCTTCCCCAATAAATTGAGTGGTTTGATGATTGCACTTTCCGTAAAAAACGGAAGAGCTTACAGTTGCGGGAACAGCTCGTGATTCTAACACGATTCCCTTTTAATCTTTATTCCAATGTAAATGGATAAAAGAACCAAAATGCAACACAAAGGTAAAAGGAATTTTTTTAATGTTTCAAAATTTTATTTTAGTCCCTTAAACAGGATTTACATTTTTGAAATTCGCAATTTAAAACATCATTTTAAATTTTGATAAAAGTAATTCCAAGAGATCCATCCATACAGGTAAAGCCTGATAATGTGATAATGCTCCAATTCACATAAAGAACTATAATTCTAATAATGGTTCCATTTATTATCCCCTTTCACTATTAACCATTTAAAATTTACCATTCTCAAGGCACAATTTGCTCTTCTCTTTTTTAACCATTTTAAAATGTTCAACGTAGTATTTAAAAAAAATTTAAATGTTTCTTAAACGAAAATACGTTTATGTGGCATTAAATCAAAACCACCTAAATTTCAATTATATCCATATTTATCACTAAATATTGGAGTGCCAGTTACATGTAAAAGAAATGCGTTAAATAATTGATATTCAATAATATACAAAAAATTATTTTACAGAATAGTTTGGATTGTATTATTATTTATCAGAAATTTGCAAAGTAATCTGTGAATAATCCTGTTTAAGAACTTGAGAAATTTAATTCAAAACATTAAAAAATTATTATTCCAAACCCTCCTTTGTTTGGTTTGCCTGAATTCCATTTTGTCTCATGCGCAAAATCTGGACAGTGATACTACAAGAAGGCCGTTTATCTCGTTTTTTAATATACCCAATTTGCAATTGCCTTCAAAGGCTAATTTTAAAATAGGTGGTTATTATCGATTTATTGGTTATCACAACTATTGGAATAGACCATATATTAAGACTGTAGGACAGCCAGACCGGTTGATTTCTGTAGGTGAGAATTACAGAGAACCAACGGTTCTACTAAATTTGTCTGGCAACCCTCATGAGAGAGTATTTTTTGGTACCAACCTTTACGTTTTTACAAGTTATAAAGGAGTTGGACAAACACCAGTTGATGGAGATTCTATATCCCTAAACTTAGGTGCTTCTGTGGCCGCCACTATCAAGACAAACAAGGGTGATTTTTCCTTACAATCCGGAGGAATTATTTGGCACAGTATGACCCCATTTACCTTGGCGGTTTTTCAAAACCCTTATGGTAGATTTAGTGTGTTTGACAGAAACCCTTGGGAGCCAACCAAAAGAGGCAACGGAAAGTATCGCAAATTTTATGCTGATGGTCAAATCTTACAAGATATAAGATGGGGTCGACAAGCTTTCCAGGGCCTTATTCTAGAAGGGTTTAACTTACCCAAAAATTGGTCTTTCTCAACTGTGTATGGCAAAACAATAAATAATGGAGGTGCTGCAAGTTTTAGAACTGTAAATAACCCCAACATTTCTTATGGAGCAAGATTAATCAAAAATACCAAATATGGTCAAATTAGTTTGAATACATTTAATACCTACACATTAATAGATAGCCTTAATACAAGGTCAACTGGCAAAAACCAAATCCATTCGTTTGAATACAACTTAGAATTTAATCAGGTTAAATTTTGGGGAGAATTTGCCATAGGACAATATAATAGTCCTACTTATAATAAAGGAATAAGTCCAGCCATTAACTTTAAGGTAAAAACACCAGCTGCTTATACCTTAATACCCATTGAGTTGAGTGTGTATCATATAGGTGCCACCGTTGCTAATATCAACTCATCGTTCATTAATACCACCATACAAGAGTTGAATCAAGGCTATAAGGGTAATGCTGGAGGATCATTATTCCCTTCGGCAAGTCCTATGCTCGATATGGGTCAATATGCCAACAACAGACAAGGGTTAGAATTGAATACAGAATTTAAAGTGGGTGATTTAAAAATAGCCTTGGGAAACAGTTTTGCATCAGAGCTTCAGCGTTCTGGAAAAAAGGTGTCTTTCTCACATAGAATAAACGGATTGGCGTTTTCGAGATACTATAATTTTTCTTGGATGCCACCTACTTTTGGAGCATATAATAACGTTTCGTCATTATTTAGAGGATATTATGAACAAGAAACAATTAGTGATACACTTGCCAATGGAGAAGCTGCCAATATCAAGTATTTTAACAATATGGATCTTCAGGCAAAATATAGGACCGAGTTGTTAGGAAAAAGTTTACACGTATATTACTTGGGTTCTTTTAACTCTGTACAGAATAAGTTTTCTCCTATTGCAGTATTTGACAATTCAGCTTATGTGAGGGCATTTTATAATGAGTTTGAGGCTTATTATCAGGTAATGCCCAAATTAACGATGTGTTTATACTACGGTTTAGAGCGAATTTATGGTGGAGACCTCACAACTAAAGGAGATGTTAATACTTTAGAATCTAGCAATCCTTCTTCTTCTTATAAACCCAGACGACAACGAGGGCAGGGAGTTGGCCTTGGACTGGATATTGATCTTGGTAATAATATAGGTCTATATCTAAGACAACGTTGGTTTTATCATGACGATAAATATTTTAGAAATGATAATTATGATGGTCACGAAGCTACAATTGAGTTAAAGATATTCTTTGACTAGTATTAGCTGTTTTGTTGAAAGAAATTATTAAAAATCAAAAGAAATTAACTTAATGAATTGTATACTCATGCATAAAAACTGTTATTCATTGAAGAGTTTACTCAAGTTTTTGGTAAAAAGTACCAAATCCAAGTATCTAATATTGTTATTGGCTGCGGCGTTTGTAATTAACTCAAAATTATTTGCGCAACAAGGCAATAATAAGGTGGCCTTTTTTGGGCTTGGTAGAGCAGTACTTCAGCAAACACAGCTTTCTGGCAAAGCTCTAGATTCTGACACTTCTAATGCCAAACAGGCAAATTCTGGCAATACATTAATAGATGTTGGCCTTAATGTTAAGCCTAACGCCAACACTCAAATCAACCTGATTTTTAGGGCAAAAAATGAATTTGGTGGTTTTTATGGTTCTGGAGCAACCGTTAACGTAAGGCAGCTATTTGTAAAAGGGGCTATTGCTAAAAAAATTAACTATAAAATCGGTGATATTGACCTAAAACAATCTCGGTATACCCTTTGGAACTATGATGAAGAAGGTAGAGTAAATGAGTCCACTGCGCTGTCCATGTTAAGAGATGTGGTCTATTATGAGAATTTTTATAACAAAAACAATGAGTGGCGTGTACAAGGCGCACAAACAGATTTTGCATTTAGCATTAAAAATATCATTCAAAAATGGAATTCTCAAGCCTACATTGCTAGAATTAAAGTAGCATCATCTGCACCAGAAATGCTCATTAATGGAGTTTCGACTACTATTGACCAAAGTAAATTTTTGACCCTAGGGCTTAACTATGCCAACACATTTGAAGTGGCCAAAACTTCTAGCGAACCTAGTACTTTTAGAAATCCTGTTTTTACAGTTACTGGTAGTACAAAGTTGCAAACTGATAAAATTGAAGCAAAGTTATTTACGGAATTTGGCCAATCAACTTTGGAATATATAAATACCACCGTACCAGTAAATTTAAAACAAGGTGGAATGATGGAGGTAGGTGCAAGTATTGACCTCAAAAAAATTGGCTTGGTCGCTTCCGCCTCATTTAGGTCTGTTTCAAGTGACTTTTTTAGTGCTGGTGCACAATCTAAACGAATTAATTTTAACCAATCTGCAAGTCTTTTCCCTACTATTGGCAATGACTTTGCTACCAGAGAAACAAACTTGTGGGATTTATCTAGAGATACCAGACTCTATAATAGAAATCTTAGTCAACGTTTAATGAACTATAATCCAAGATATGCCAATACTTTAGCATATGGAGATGCTACACCAAATAGACAAGGTGCAGTATTCAATATAAACTACAAACACAAAAGTGAAATAGTTGATGCTTTTTTACAAGCTAATTTTCTAAGTAATATTAAAGGTGAAGGTGCATTAGAAGCTAAAAACTACCAGCTTATAAAAACAGGTGCAAATGTAAACATAGATAAGATATTAGAATCTACAAGAGTTTTTAAGTTAAGTCTTGGTTTTGGAATGGACAAGGCAAGCCGTAATGGCGACACCATCACTTCTGTGGATTATTTATCCAATATTATAGATGCAGGGGTAGATGCCGAAATACTCAAAAATACCGAGATTTTATTGGGTATTAAAACTATTAAAGCAAAGGGCAAAGAGTACATTCCAGTAAGAAGTGGATATAACCAAATAGAAAACTTTACCTTACTTAAGGACGACCATAAAGAGACTATATTGGCCATTGGATTGAAATATAAATTCACCAAAAACATATTTGTGGCTTTACAGCATCACTACGTCAAAGTGGATGATTTTGGAAAGGATTATAAAATCAATCAATCGTTTATTCTTTTCAATTTAATTTATTAACAGGTTATATTAAAATGAGACTTATGAAAAATATTTGGTTAATAGCAATCATTTTGGGCTTTTGGGCTTGTAAAAAACCAAAAGAGGTGGATGGCCCATTGGTAACAGAATTCTATGGTCCTTTTAACTTGGTTGAAGGATTTAAGGCAAGTGCAGATACATTTAGTTTTAATAACACCCAAGCAAACCATTTTACTGCAAAATTTAATCGTAGTGCAGATTGGAAAATCACAATCAAAGGCTTACAATCTGGCGCGGTAAAAGAAATAGTTGGTAGCTCTAAAGTTATTGATTTTAATAATAGTGTTTGGAACGGCTCCACTACATTTATTCCAGTTTTTAAATCTGAGAATTGTGAGGCCACCTTTACAGTAGAGGATGAGGGAGTACTCATTAAAGATACCGTTTTTATTAAAACAGTGAAACCAGTAGACCAAGGGCTTGTAATTGCCGATTTCGAAACCAACAATCCCGGGTTTTTTATAGACTATTCCTCAGATGGTGACACGATCAGGGTAGAAAGTGCTCCTTTAAAAGCTCCTTATGGCAAACAATATTTTCTTATGCAAGGCTATGACAAAAACGGAGATACATACCTTGGACAGTTGGGAATAGAAGCTAAAGATGTCATATCCAGCGATACTGTGTTTAAAACATCGACTAAGGCTCCATCAGAATTGTATTTTAATCTACTTGTTTACGGATTTAACAAACCTTCAATTTTGAAAATTCAATTTGGTGAGGACGAAAATAACAACAAAATAACAGATAATAAAACAGAGGATGTTTATGCTAAAAGTGTAACAGTAGACTGGGTAGGTTGGAAGGTGGTTAGCATTAAGTACAGTGAAACAACCATTGACAATGCCTCTGCAACCGGCAATAAAAAGCAAGAACCAGACAAAATTGGTATCGTTAGTTTTATTCATTTAACAACGGCTGTAAAGGGAAAGGCAGCTTATGCATTTGACTATATGATATTTACAACCGGGAAACCTTTTCAACCGTAAGATTTTATTAATTCTAAATCCTTTATCCACAACTAAATTTCACAATCATGAAAAAAGTATTACTAACAATTGCAACAGCATTTATGGCACTTAGTTTGAACGCCCAAATCGAAAATTTCGATGGAGTTTCAACAGGTAGCTTTACCTATCAAGGGGGAGACGCTTCAGCTTTTAATACAGCTGCCACACCACCTGAAGGTAGTAGCTCGGCTAAATGTGGTTATTCTAAAAGATTTCCTAACGATGCATATGATAATATTCAATATACCTTAACAAACAATCTTTCGTCAGAGGATGTGGCTGGGTTAAAAAACGGTACCAAAAAGCTTAAAATGAACCTTGCGACTAATGCTGATGCTGGGATACGTGTTTTAATTAAACTTAATGCTACTGGTACTACAGAATATAACAGCGAATATGATGTAAGAACCACAAAAGGAGGTTCTAGCTTCCAATGGGAAGAACTAACATTTGCACCAAACGTTAACATTGGAAGTTTAGCAAATGGTTCTGTGAATGTTCTTACTATCTTTTTTGCAATTGAAGGATTTGGAAGTTCAAATGAATTCTTTTTTGATGACCTGAGAATCGAAACGGTTTCAAGCATTGAAAATGACAACAACACATTTATTAATGCCATGACACCAAATCCGGCAAATGGATTGGTAACGCTTAACATGCCAGTAGTTGGTACGGCTAAGGCTACGTTAATAGATGCAACTGGAAAAGTGGTGGCTTTCTTTGATAACAAAGTTATGTCAGGCATGTACAAAGGCCAGCTTGATGTTTCACAATTAAACGAAGGTATCTATTTTGTTTCCCTTGTAGTGGATGGCAAAAATGTAAAAGTGCAACCTTTGATCGTGAACAAATAAAATTTGAACCCACCAGGCATAAACATTTATGCCTGGTGTTATTTTCTTTCCTTAAAATCATCCATCTTAAGTTATTATATGCCAAAAATTGCATCTCTCCTATGTTTTTGTTTGCTTTTTGCACAGCAACTTACCGCCCAAGAAGAAAGTCGTTTTTATATTTATAACGACCAATTTGTAAATGGCGTGCCTTCTGGCTACATGGGTAGTAACGACGGAAAAAGTATTCAAACGGTGGAGTTGTGTAATTTAAATCCATTTGAAGGAGAATACTGTCTTAAATTTTCGGCGGATGGCACAGAGCAATGGGCTGGTATGCACCTTTTAGCTGCTGGTAAATGGAGAGCGCAATGTACAGAAAGAGATGAGTCCGCTTTTGCTCAATTGAAGGGGTACGTCAAATATAGTTTTTACGCTAGAGCTGATAAATTTACAACTGCCGAAATAGGTTTTGGCGAAGGAGGCGAAGATGGATATGCCGAACGCGAACTACAACTAACTCCTGAATGGAAAAAATACACTTTTTATGTTGGCGATGTGCAGCTTGAATCTGTTAACAGCCTTTTTTATGTTAATTTTACTAAAGCTACTACCATTTATCTAGATGAAATTTATTTTGAAAGAAAAATAAGAAAATCTAAAACAAAGGAGATTCAAGAAAGCCCAAAACAAACAATAACCCTGCAACCAATTAAAACAACTGTTGGGATATATAATGGCAAGCAAGCAATTTTTAGAGAAAACAAGCCTTACTTTATTAAAGGAGTAGGTGGGCAGGTTTATATGAAACGAGCCAAAGAATATGGCGCAAATTCAATACGAACATGGAGTGACGAGAATGCCCAACAAGTATTGGATAGTGCCTATGCCAATGGGTTGACGGTTATGTTTGGACTATGGGCGCAACATGAGCGCCATGGCTTTAATTATAATAATCCAGAAATGGTAAAGTCACAGCTCTTGAAGTTTAAAAAAATTGTACAAAAATATAAAGATCATCCAGCTTTATTATTGTGGGGAATTGGCAATGAGGTAGATCTGTTTTACACCAATACCAACGTTTGGTTTGCCATTCAAGATATTGCCAAAATGATTCATGAAATTGACCCTAATCACCCAACAAGCACAGTAACAGCAGGCTTGGACACTGCCGAAATACGACTTATACAAGAAAGATGTCCAGATATAGATATTTATGGCGTTAATACATATGGTGATGTGGACAAAGTAGCTGCTGGTTTCACTGCACGCAATTGGCTAAAACCCTATATTGTCACCGAGTGGGGTCCTACTGGCCATTGGGAAATAGCTAAAACCTCGTTTGACGTGCCGATAGAACAAACTAGCGCAGAGAAGGCCAAAATATATAAAGAAAGATACCAAATTATAAAAAATGATTCTTCTAGATGTATTGGTTCTTATACATTTTTATGGGGCTATAAACAAGAAACAACGCCTACTTGGTACGGATTATTTCTTGAGGATGGCACTGAAACAGAGGTGATTGACGAATTACAGTATTCATGGTCAGGTAAATATCCTACCAATAGAGCACCAACGCTTAAAAATATTTTGATTAATGGCAAAACGGCGTACCAAAATATTGAATTATTAGCAGGTACCACGGCCAAAGCTACTTCTGACATAGCAGACCTAGAAAACGAGGCAATACGATATGAATGGCAAATTATGCCAGAAAGTACCAACAAAAAAGCAGGCGGAGATTTTGAAGAAGCACCGCTTCCTATGCCTGATCTATTGTTAAGCCAAAAAGGCAATACACTAGAGTTTGAAGTGCCTGATGCCCCTGGTCCATATCGGTTATTTGTATATGGATATGATGCTCATGGTAATGCAGCCTTGGCGAATACCATATTTTTAGTAAAGTAAAGGTGCTTTAAAAATTGGACTCAATTACTTTGCCATAGACTCTTATATACTATTTCCTTATTAAAACTCATATACTGGCGCATTTTACAATTATGCCTAGTGCGAATGGCGTTTGCAACCCTTATCAGTAATTATGAATGTTAAGCTCAGGATTTAGATCATTGACCAAAATAGCAATTGTTTATTGATTGAAATATCCTGAACTCGAGTAAAGTACATTGTAAATAAATAGCTATTTCCGCAAAAACATAAATTCGTTATATTGAACTTTTCGAGAACTCCCAAAAAAGCTACCCCTGCATTTATTGTTCAGGGGGCGTTTGCAGTGTTGACAAATTAAAAATTGCTATCCAAAAACTTCAGCAATAGGAGGCTTTTATATTATTAAATATTCTATAATTTTTTTTACGGGGCAAACCTGAACCATTCGTTATTAGCATCTTACAACGTAAGTAGAAATAACTTGGAAGAAGATTAGTCTATTTGAAAAAATGAAACTATTAAATGGATAAACGAATTAAGTAGTTCGACCTTTATCAAAGTATTGAATAAAATTGGTTTTGTTATTTATATGATACGTATTTCACATGGTTGTCATTGTAACAGGAGATTAATTATTCTTCATTTGCGCTAAACCATTGGGGTTTGTTGATTTCAATATGAACGGTTAAAGAATATAAGTGGTGCTATTATCAGCACTTTGCAATAATTTTTAATTAACCAAATATTTTTTAATTATACCAAACATTTATAGATTTGATTTTTAAACCTCTTACTCTTAAAATTTATTTTTGTGATTTTTAGAATTTTTTTAATATTCTCTTTGTATGCTTCGACTTGTTTTGCGCAACAAAGGGTATTGAATGATGCCAACAAAGTTCTTTCAAATATTAGCACAATTGTTAATCAAGCAGAGCAAAAAGTGGCTGAAATTGATGCCGTTTCTCAGGCGGTACAGGCAAAGGATGGAGGCTTTAAAACCTTGTTGGATGGTAAATCATTGACGTTTCCGATAGGACTTTTGCCAGCCGGCCAAGACAGAAAGTATGCCATCTATATTCACGGTATTGCACTCACCCCACAAGGCGTCACAGCCCAAGTTTCAATGAAAATTGCAGTGGATAATAATCAGGCACTCTATTTTTATGCTGATAAAGTTCCTTTTTCTGGTAATGGGTTTAGTGGTGATAATAGACTCTACTTATTAAAGGATTTCAATGCTAAATTTGGAAATGGATATAATGTAAAATTTAATGGTCTAGGTTCTAAGGCCACAGATTCCACGTTTGTTACCTTTGACTGTAAGGGATTTAAAGATTTGATGCTTAATGGTAACTTAACACTTTCTCCCAAAGTTGCAAAAGTATCAAAGGATGATTCACCAACGGCCGCCACTACATCTAAAGGAGACTCATTAGATCTTAAATTTTATGTACAAGCAGACAGGATATCTAACTTTATTGTAAACTTTAACAACATTCCTACTTTGGAGTTTACAGCCATCAAAGGTGTCAAGGTAATTATACCAAGTCTTACCCTTGACATGAGCGAAATAAGGGAGGCGCCTAATGTAAAACTTCCTGCTTGGTATACAAACCTAGATTCTTATAAGGGAACCTACTCCTCAGCCGCCAGTTGGCAAGGATTATATGTGCCAAGTACTAAGGTTATTATTCCTCAAGGGATAAAAGGTGACAAGGCCTCAGATACCATCATGGTGTCGATGAAAGAATTAATTGTAGATCAAAACGGACTTACCTTTAACTCCACCACCACCAACGTTTTAGATATAAACAAAAGCAACAACAAGGGTATTAAAATGTCCATTGACACGTTAATACTCAATTTGGAATGTAGTTCAATTACCAAGGCAGGTTTGGCAGGTATGGTGTCTTTTCCAGTGGCCAAAACGGTAGATGCTTTAAAGTATCGCGTTGTTTATAGCTATAATTCCAATACAGATGTTTCAACGTTACAAGGCGGAATAAATCTAAAATTTAAGAAGGGGTTTAAAGCAGTATCATTTGGACCAAGTTATCTAGAATTAAGCCATGCTGGGTTTGATTTTGTCTACGAAAATAAGGCATTTTACCCGGCTGTAACACTCTCTGGGCAATTTACCCTAGCAGCTTCTACCAAATCTAAGAGCGAAGCCAAAACTGATAATGCGTCAGCCAGTACCACAGGAACCCCATCTTCTGTACCTCAAAGTGACGATGCACAAAAAGCGGAAAAGGGATCTGTGGGTAGTGAAGGAGGATTCGGAACATTTGTGTTTAATTTTACTAACCTAAAGTTTGCTACAAGAGGACAAATGCTTTCTTGTGATGCCTTTGGCCTTAGTCAATCTGGTGGTAGTTTGGCCAAGCTACCCATTAGTATTTTCCAAGTAGATTTAGACTTAAAAGATCCTGCCAAAGTTGGTGTTACCATTGGTGTTCGGGTAAAACTAAGCAAGTCCAGTGGCAGTAGCGCAGGAAATGGATTTACAGGGAGCACTGTTTTTACAGTATGGGCCGATAAAGATGTTAAAGATAATAGATGGAAGCTAAGTTATGCCGAAATCAATCGCATAGATATAAGTCTTAAAAATGGATCATTTAGCCTAGAAGGTTCATTATCAATATTTAAAGATGATCCACTTTGGGGTAAAGGCTATTGTGGTAATCTTTCCATTTCCATATTAGATAAAATAACCATAAAAGCAGCAGCTATTTTTGGTAAAACTGGTGGAACAAATTGTTATAAAGTTAGTAACACGCCCTACGAATCCATTTTAACAAAAAACCCCGGGAATGCACCAGACGCGCTGCCTACCACCCCTCCACCAAATGCTGATTCAGCCGATACACAGGCCGCGTATAGGTACTGGTTTGTAGATGCAGCGGTTAATTTTGCTCCAGGAATACCATTTTTTACTGGGGTAGGGTTAACAGGCTTTAATGGAGGAATTTACCAACAAATGAAACTTGTATATGGGGCCTCACCATCTGATACCAATGTTTGTAAATCTAAGGTGGAATGTAAAACCGCATCAGGTAACGTGTATATGCCAAATCCAAACATCAGTTTGGGTATTATGGCCGGATTGTCCATATCTTCTATGCCAAACGATGCCGTTTTTACTGGCAACGTTACTTTTTCCATTGAGTTCAACAAAGGTGGAGGAATAGCCATGGTGGCTTGTTGGGGATATGTTGGAGTATTTAAACCACCCGGTTTTAAAACTACTGCTGCTGATAAACTCCCAGCAGACCAAACAGGCACTGAGCCAGAAAAGGCTACTGGTTCATCACAAGGCCTAAGTGAATTAGCAAAGTACAAAGTAGGACTCACATGGTTCATTATGTACCGAGTAGATGAGAAAATATTCATTGGTGACTTTGGAGTTTACATAAATTTCCCACCTATAGCCGAAGGAGTAAAGGACAAAAGAACGCATAAAGCGGGAGATATAAATGTGTATTTTTCTCCGTCAAAATGGTATATCTATATGGGTAAGCCAATGAGCCCCAATGCCATCGAGATTTTCAGTTTGGCAAGGATAGAATCTTATTTATGCGTTGGTGCTTTACCTTCTCCTAGCTTTAGGCCATTGCCTGCAAGACTCCAAAACCGACCCGGGTTTGATGTAGACGAAAGTTTATTAGATGGAGGTTTTGGAATGTCATTTGGCGTGCGGTTAGCTATTGGCAAACGTTTTGAGAAAGATTTTGGCATTGGACGAGCATGGTTGGATGCAGGAGTAGAAGCAGGTTTTGATATTCTAATGTCAAAAACTAAAATTCCAGTATATTGTAGTGGTGTAGGTGTGCGTGGCTTTGAAAATTGGTATGCCACAGGTCAGGCCTTTTTATTGGGATATTTAGATGGGGGCGCAAGTGTATTTGGCATTGGGGTGAGTTTGTCACTTCAATTAGATGCGGTGGTTTTTGCACAACTCCCCAAACCAACTTATCTAAAAGGGTCGGTTGGCTTTAGTGGATCAGTTTCTGTTGACCTAGGAATAACTTCGGTAAGTAAAAGTTTCGATTTTAATCTGTCAGTTACTTTTGGGGACCAATGTGAAAGTAACGAAGATGATAAGGTTATTAAAATGTTTAATTATTCCATCCCAGCCAATCAAGAGACAAAAGTGCAGGTAACTAAACCAATTTCACTTTATTTTCTTAAAGGGATTAATACTTACATATTTAAGATGCCAAACGAATCTGGTGGTGGTAATTTGGAGTGTAAGCCAACAATTGACCTATCCAAGCTAAAGTTGACTTACCTGAAAGCTGGTACACCAACAAACATACAGTACACACCACTTTGGTCTGCGGGTAACACCGTACTTACTTTATCTCCTAAACAGGTTTTACCAGAGAACACCGAGATTAGTGTAGAATTTACGATAGAAATTCGCAATGTAACAAATAATGCGGTTGTAGGCGATCCGACTAAGTTTGAAAAAGTGAACTTAGTGTATACGACTAATTATGAACCTACCTTTATTGAAAAAAGTAATATTCAACTATCATATCCTTTGGTAAGTATGCAAAATTATTATAAAGGAGAAAGTAGCCGTGGTTTTATTAAATTAGGAACGATTCCACAAAAGGCATTACAAAAACTTTCTACAGAGCAATTTGAGCTTCAGATAGTAGAAGGAGGCAAGGTGATTGCTGCTAATAGAAGTGTTGTAATAAATGCTAGCTTAGGGGCTAAAAATATTACCTATGAAATACCAAACACCAAGTTAGCATTGGGTAAAAACTATACCTTTAGAATCGTGCGCGTGCCAATACAAAGCAGAACCGACTCAATAGAAAATAAGACTGAAAATACCGTAATTGGTTATCAAAATCTAAATCTTACTTCAAAAATGGTGGAATTTGAATTTGCTACGAGTAAGTTTGCCACTTTTGCTCAAAAGATTTCTTTGATGAATAACGTTTTAGAAACTTTTAACCCTCCAGTAGTTACACAAACCCTAAGTTTTAAAAAGGAAGTATTGACCAAAGAAGGCTTTATGGACGGGGAGGTTAAAAAATACGTTACCAATGGTGCGGAATTTGATCCGTTAGTTCGACCTGTTAATTATACTATTGACGGAACAATCAAAACTGTTCAAGAAAATGACTTTAAACTGGTACCTACCGCAGATGGTGTAATTGTGGACGCAAAAATGTTACTAGGTAACAACATTCCAGTGGCAGAATACCTACAAATGCTTGTCGATCAGAGAACGGAAAGACACGATATCAACTATAGATTGGGATATTTTATACCAGGGGAAAGTGTGCCAACATCAAGTGTAAGTTTTGTTTTAGATTAATTTGTTATATACAAAAATGAAATATTGGGTTGCTTTTTTAACATGTTTTTTATTTTTTAATGCCTTTGCCCAAAAAGCAAAAGACAGCACTGCTTTGGTGGTGTTTCCCAATAATGGCAAGGTGATGGTGAAATGGCTGCCAACTACGGCAAAGAGCTTTTTAGTCAACTTTACAGCAGGCTTTAATTTATACAGAAGCGAAGTTGGGGTTGACGCAAGCGGAAAAGCCCTTCTGAAAGAGAAAATCAAATTGAATCAATTGCCAATAAAGCCAAGATCTAAAGGCGAATTGGCTGCGCTAGATTCAACCTTCAGAAATGCAACTTTATTTGGCTATGCTACCAAAGAACAATTAGAGAAAAAAGGCAAAGAAAGAAATTATAATAAATCAGATAATGATGACTATATTTTCGCCATTACGGTTTTTGGTTTGTTGACCAACAATAAATTAGCAGAGGCTCTTGGTTATTATTGGGAAGATAAGAGTGCAGATATTACCAAAACCTATTATTATAGCTTACAACAAATTAGTAATATGGAAGAGATTGGGGTAAATGCCATCAACCTAAAGAAGAAACCAGCCATTTTTAAACCTTATAATCTTGACCATACACAAAAACAAAAGGCAGTGACCTTAAGGTGGTTTTCTGATACGCACGTGGGCTCAATTTATTACAATATCTATCGCGCAAACGCACAAAATGGAAATTATCAGAAGCTAAACCAAAAACCAATATCAAATTTTACTTCCAGCAAAGATAAAAATACCGTGTTTTACCAAGATTCGGTACCAGAGTATAATAAAATCTACTATTACAAGGTCACTTCTGTAAATATGTTTGAGAAGGAAAGTGAACCTAGTAAAATTTACCCAGTCAAATCTACGAGGTACTTAGAATCCTTGCCAAAGATCGTTCAAGGCATGGCCATAAATAAAACCGAGATAGAAATAAAGTGGGAGATGGATTTTAGAGATCAACCTTATGTACAAGGCTATGCCATATACAAATCGAGAACCGCCGAAGGAGAATACAGAAACATTACACCAACCTTATTATCAAAAAATACTTTTATCTATAAGGACAAAAAAAATATTGGTACCAGCAATTATTACCGCATATGTGCTATTGGCCAAGGGGGAGATTCATTGTTTTCAATTATGAAAGGAGTCTACCTTATTGATTCAGTTCCTCCGGCCATGCCAGTTTTTATTTCTGGTGTTTGTGATACCAACGGCATTGTTAAAATCAAGTGGAAATTGAATAAAGAGGATGATTTTTTGGGTTATCGGGTTTTTAAAACGTACAATGTACGCCATGAGCCGGTGAGGATGACCCCTGGGCATATACAGGACACCATATTTATTGATACCATTCCCAAAAATTTAAGTGACAAGAAGGTTTATTATACGGCATCCTCCATAGACATGCATTTTAACCCTTCTCAATTTCCGCCTTATTTATGTGTAAAAATTCCAGACAAACTTGCACCCATTGCACCTTATTTTACCGACTACACAGTAGATAAAAAGGGCATTAATTTGGAATGGAAACATGGCAAAGACCAAGACCTTTATCAAGTACAGTTACAACGAAAATCGCCTTTGGACTTTGACTTTCAATTGATAGCCAATTATAGTGGTGATAGCTTGAAAATCGAAACCTACCGAGATACCCTCACCAAAACGGGCTTGAACTATCAGTATAGACTATTAGCCATTGATTCCACAGGCTTGAGGAAATATTCGGACAAAGTACTGGCAGTACAGCAAATGGACAAGTTCGTGCCAGAAGCGGTAAAAAACCTACAAGTGATATCTAGTAGACCCAACCAAATGATTAAGCTCACGTGGGAGTTTAATGGCCGTGCTAAAAGCTTTAGGATTATGCGCTCCAAAAACAACGCTGTATTGGAAAGCTACGACTTTGTGGGAGGTGAGATGCGCGAGTTTTACGACAAAACACTTACGCCCAAAACAGAATATACTTACCAAGTACAAGCTACCTATTTTGACGATAGGAGATCTTACTTGAGTGAAAAAATTAATGTAAAATACTAGGTTAAAAATACATTTATGAAAACCATAAAATATTTATTGCTCTTTCTCCTGCCCACGTTTTTGTTTGGGAAGGTGATTTATGTGAACAATTCGTTTACAGGAACAAATGGCGATGGAACCTCATGGAGTACACCATACAAGGAGCTCTACACTGCTATTAAAATGTCTAGCGCCAATGATGAGCTATGGGTTGCTAAGGGAACATATTTCACAGCAAATAGTCCTAGCGCTGGACTCATGGTGATGAACATAAAACATAGTCTTAAAATATATGGTGGATTTGCCGGCAACGAAAACAGTGTTTTTAGCAGGGATTTGGAATTAAATAATACTGTTGTTAACGGAAATAATATCCCAATATTTACCACTTTCGACAATTTAACCTTTGAAATCGATGGACTAGAGCTAACCAACTTTGCAAATGGCTTATACGCTTATGATTCTATTGAGCAAAGGCCGTCAGCTAATTTTAAGTGGATTATAAACAATTGTAAAATTTATGATGGCCAAAATCCTATTTACCCTGCTGGAAATAATTTTGAAGTATCGGTAAGCAATACAGCAATTTACAATACTTCAGGGGTAAGTAATCTTTATGATTCTGATATAAATGATGGAGAATCAAAGGGTACTTTTACTAATGTGACTTTCAGGGATAATACAGGTGGTACTTTATTACCAGGAGGTAATACAAGTTGTTACTTTAGTTCATGTAATTTTTTAAGAAATAAGGGATATTTAGTTTTACAAGGGGAATATGAGATGGCTAGTTTTAAGAATTGCCAATTTATGGAAAATGAGGCAGGATATCTTTTAATTTTGAATTGTAATAACTTAGAAATTATTGATTGTGAGTTTAAAGGGAATATTGTTGGTTCTCAAATTGTTTTGAATAATGCTAAAGAAAGTGCACTTATTAAAAATGTGGAGGTTGCGGATAATAGAGCAGGTTATTTCATTCAAACCAGTCCTAGTACAACCAAGTCTTTGCAAATAATTGGTAGTAGTTTCTTAAATAACGTAATTTCAGATGGCTCTACCATTTTTGGTGGGGCTAGTGATTTGTCAGAAATAACTGATTGTAAGTTTGAAAATAATAAAAGCGACAGATATTCCTCTTGTTTGTTTAATTATTCCCCTTCTAAATTTAGAATTAAAGAAAGCAGTTTTGTTGGCAATGTTTATAAAGCAATTTTTTTTAATACTGGTGGTGGTGTGATTACCTCTTTAGGAGGGATGGAGGTTGAAAATTGTTCTTTTGATCGTAATATTTCATATGTTGGAGGTGGTGCTATTTACGCTAACTCCCAAACACAGCCACCAATAACCACAATTTTAAATAATTCAAAATTTGTTAATAATGTAGATAGTAGTGGCATTAATACTGGTAGTGGAGGTGGAGCAATTTTTTACTTAAATCCAATTAATATATCAAATTGTAATTTTGAAAATAACATGTCTATTCGATATGGAGGATCTATTCATGGCTTTGGTGATATTAATATTAATGGATCAGTTTTTAAAAATTCTTTTGCAGGGGTGGATGGGGGAGCGATTTACGGTAATGGTAGCAACCATAATATAATTAATACTGTTTTTAGCCATAATAAGGCAATAAATAACGGTGGTGTTTTTTCTGGACAAGGAGGAGTTCGTCAATTTACCAATTGTTTATTTGAAGCAAATGAGGGTAATTTTCCTATAGCCTCGTATGGTTTTAGTACAGTTAGTCTCAATTCGTGTACTATGGTTAACCATAAAATATCTGAAAATTCATTTCTTATAAGTAATGGGGGGCCATTTGGTTATAACTCAATAAAGGCCTCCAACTGTATTTTATGGAATAATACAGGTAACTTATTTACACCAAATGATCATGACCTCACATATTCCAACATCCAAGGGGGCTATCCTGGCAAAGGCAATCTAGACCTTGACCCTCAGTTTATAGATGAAGAAAATGGAAACTTACGCCTATCGTGTAGTTCACCCTTAATCAATAAAGGTTCTAATCAATCGGTAGAATCCTTAATTGACTTAGATGGTAAACAACGCATTTTCGCAGGTACAGTAGATATGGGTGCTTATGAGTTTCCACAAGATCCAGCGGCCGCTAGTTCACCACCTACGGTAAGTTTTGCATCACCGCTTGAAGCTTGTAAAAATGAGGTCATTACTTTTGTAAACAATACGACCCCGTTTGAAAACACAAAATTTGAATGGAATTTTGGAGATGGAAATACTTCCAATGAAATAGCACCAACTTATAAGTATCCAGTAGCAGGAATTTATACGATAACTTTAAAAGCCACCAATATTTGTGGAGCTTCGGCAACTACCACCAAAACTATTACTATCAAACCCTCTTTTTCTCCTAGCATAACCTACCCAACAGTAGTTTGTCCAGGGCAAACATCTACTTTTACTACTGATGCAGCTTGTACCAATTTGGCCTGGCAGGTACAAGGGGGTACTATAACAAGTGGGTTAAATACAAAAACTATTAGTGTTCTTTGGGGAGATGGTAAATTAGGAAATGGAAAGGTTACCCTATTGGCTACGGCCTGTGGAGGCAGCTTCTGTGAACAGCCTGTGGAAATAGAAATTCCAATTGTGCCAGTAAATTTTTCATTAAAGGGTCCTGCCAAGGTATGTTTAGGCGCAACAGCGGTATACAAAACACAGGTTGAAAATGAAACCCCTGGTACTATCTATACATGGAGGGTAAAAAATGGTATAATTTCTTCTACCAATAGGGGTTACAACTTATTTGAGGTAGCCATTAACTGGTCAAATAATAGTAATGATACCGTAGGCAAGGTATATTTAACTACCTATAACGAAGTATTGGATTGCGGAAGAACAGATTCCTTTAAGGTATTCTTGCGCCCTAAATTTACAGTTTCTGGAAATTCCACTGTTTGTGAATCAGCCAATAGTAGTTTTAGTACCAGCTTGTCAGGTAGGTTCTTTTGGAATGTACAGTCGCCAAATACCGTAGATACTTTAACCTTTCCTCAAGTAAAATGGGGAAATATAGCTGGAAAATACAATGTTTCTGCTTTGGCACTTGATGTCAACAACTTTTGTAATTTGGCCGATACTTTTAAAGTAGAGGTGATAAAATTGCCCACCATAACAGCTATTTCTGGTGAACAGGAGGTGCTTAAAAATACACCCTACACCTATACCGCATCTGTAACTCCAAGCACAGCCAATCTTTCTTGGAATGTGGAAGGTGGTTTTGTGAACGCGGCTCAAAGTAATCAGGCAACGATTATTTTTAATAATTATCCTTACAAAATTCGACTTACAGCTACCTCAAATAACTGTAGTTCCGCATTATTTGAAAAAACTATAGATACAGCTTATGTCTTTAAATTGAGCGGTTTGGATACAATTTGTATTACAGAGCCAATTACGATTACTGGAAATATTGATCCTAACAATTCCACTAATTATAGCTGGGTAAGTAACACACAAGGTAGTGCAGTTAATAATGTCTATACGGTTTCATTTAACACCCCAGGTATACAAACAGTTACTGCTAATATTGAACGAAAGGGTAAAATTGTAACTGTACAAAAAAATATTTTAGTGGAGGCCTCGGTTACGAGTTTGAGTATAACTGGAGAAACTACAATAGATCCTACTGGTACGGGCACATATACTTATACTGTTACCAATCCGCTCAATCTTAATTATACATTTACGACAACCGGAGCAAGCACATCAAGTAAAACTGGTAACACTATCTCGATAACATGGAATGGAACTGGCCCTTTTACCATTACTGTAAATGCTAAAGCTGCTGGTAATCCTTGTTTGGGTGTCCCTGTGGTTTTGGAAGCAAAAAAGGCCCCTAGCCTAGCCACTAGCATAACTAGCAATGGTAGCCCTTGTTTGAATACACGAGTAACCTATACCTATGATACTGATCAATTAACAAAAAATGTGGTTTGGTCTATTTCGGGCGGCGGTACCAAGGTGGGAGAAGTAGCTAACGGTATTATTGTAGAATGGGGAGGTATAGCAGGTAATTACACGGTTTCAGTGGCTTATCAACGATATGGCAATCAGGTCATTAATATTCCTGTTTTGGTAAATCCACTTCCTAATCCTCAAGTAAACGATGGTACTATATGTGGCACAAGAAACTATACGTTGGGTACTTCAACTCCATTTAATGCTTATGAATGGACAATTGAGGGGAATAATTCAATTTTTTCTACTAGCTCGAGCCCTGTAATAAATACTGAAGGCTTGTATAAAGTAAAAGTAACCGACCAAAATGGTTGCCAAGCTTTGGGATCAAAGTATATCAAACAAATACCTCTACCAAAAGTAAAAGTATTAACAGACGATGCCAACGGGTATTGTGTTGGAGCAGGTACAGTTAACCTAACTTTAAAGACTTTTGAAGGAAATGGTTATACTTATCAATGGTACAAAAATGATGTACCGTTAAATGAGACCCAGTCTGTAGCAGCAGTAAGTGTTGATGCAAGCGTAATCGCTACAACAAGGTTTAAAATTAAAACCACCAACCAAGGTTGTGAAGAAACTTCAAATGATTTTTCAGTTTTTGTACAAAGCTGTACTGGTGGCGGCGGCGGTGGTGGCGGTGGAAATCCTTGCCTTGACCCGCCAGTAAGTTTTAGTGTATCTAATACAGGTTGTCAGCCTTTTGTAATAGATAATACTTCTGCTTCAACAAGTGGATTTACTTGGAGTTTTGGAGATGGCACTACTTCTTCAGAAACAGAACCTGGTTCAAAGGTTTATTCTGACGTTGGCCCTTATCAAATTACCCTTATTAGAGGCTGTCAAGTTGTTGCTACAAAGGTAAATGTTCCTGCCATTGCAATTTTTAAACTTGAATCGCCATCATGTACTAACAACAATGCCGTTTTTAAAGACTACTCTGTAAACATTCCTGGCTACACCATTAAATCTTGGGAGTGGGATTTTGGTGATGGAAACAAAAAATCAGGTACTTCCAGCCTACGTGATGCTTCCCACATTTTTACAAATATTGGCAGTTACAACGTAAAGTTGAAAATTGTTTCAGAAGATAATATTTCAAAACAAATATGTGAAAGTGAGGCAGTAAACGTGGTCAATATTACAGCAAGACCTAATGTGAATTTTGCAGTAGTAAATCCTGCTTGTACCAATGATGTGTATTCCTTTAATAATAGTTCTATTGTTGCTACTACCGACGCCAAGTACCTTTGGAACTTTGGAAATGGAAATACCTCTGCTTTAAAGGACCCAAGCCAACAATATAAAACCGCTGGATTTCAAAACGTGAGTTTGCAAATTACTGATTTGTACAACTGTCAGGCTAGTGTTTCAAAGCAAGTCCAAACATTTACTCCAATCGCCTTGGGTGAATTAAATGTAGCAGGAAGTACACTCTTGTGTAATGGTAAAAATGTTGTTTTAACCTCCCCTTCAGGAACCACCTATCAATGGAGAAAAAATAATGTATTATTGTCCGATGCCTCTCAGACGCTTACAGTAACAACGGCTGGGGTTTATAAGGTTACCTATCAAAATCCGATATGTGCCATAACTACCAAGGAGGTTGAAGTGAAAGAGTTTGCCCTATCAAATACAGTTGTAGCCAATGCCAAATTATGTGAAGGAGACCCGATAACATTAAGAACAGGAATAGATCCCAGTATATACAGCCTTACTTGGAAACAAAATAGCACCACTTTAGCCAATACAAATCCTGAATTATCTATTTCTTCATTAAGTAGCCTTGATGCTGGGAATTACATAGTAACTGTTAAAAAGAAGGATGATGGTTGTGTGGTCAATTTGCCAACCTACAGCCTTTTGGTAAATTCGAAACCGGAAAAGCCAAGTTTAACGCTCACTAAATCAGCTATTTGTTTTAATGATAGTGTGACCATCAACAGTAACGTGAGTATAACGGGTGGTAGAAGATTTATATGGTCAAGAGATAACCAATTGTTACCAGATTCTACTAGGCCAAAATATCAATTGGTTAATTTAACCTCCAGTGCAGATTACAAGTTAACTATTAAAGATGTTTCTTCAGGATGTACCATTACCTCAGATAATATTAGGCCAAATGTGGCAAATAATATTGTGGTCACGCTCAGTGGTATCAATAATATATGTGAAGGAACAGCAACGTCTGTAGGTTCCACCTTATCCGCTAATGATTTTACATTTTCTTGGACCAAAAACAATCAGGCAATTAGCAATACTGGTCCAAATATTTCTCTGGCTAACGTATTGTTAGCAGATGCCGGAAGTTATGTGCTTACAGCCATAAGCAAGGGAACAAATAATTTATTAGGATGTACAGCTAAATCAGCAGCTTATGTACTTGACGTTAAAGCAGCTCCAACGAAACCTACTATTTCTGGAGCAGATCAGTTTTGTTCAGGCAATAATATCATCCTCACAAGTAGTGTTGGCACTAACATTAAATGGAATACACAACAAACAAGCGCGTCAATAACCATTTCTCTAGGGGGAAGTTATACGGTAACTGCAACTAATACTGCGAATGGTTGTACCGCCTCTGCAACTAAAACTGTGGTTGAAAATCCTTCCCCAGATCTGAGCTTTTTTACCTATGGTGTTTATGAAAGATGTGGAAATGAGAAGGTTGACTTTGAAGCTTTAAAAAATTACCCATTTTATCAGTGGAAATTGAATGGCAAACCTTATGGAGCTGCCAATACCTTGTTGTATCCAAGGGAAACAGGGAAATACAATTTATCGGTTACTACCGATAAGGGTTGTGTAGGCAATTCTGATACAATGAGGATTACTTCTTTGGATTGTCCTTGTTTTGTAACAAATACCAATGATATTGGCGATGGTTCTTTACGTGAAGCAATTAATTGTGCTAATAGGAAGCCTGGATTTGATAAAATCAAATTCGCTATACCAACTGCACCCTTTATAATAAGTCCAATAACAGCGTTGCCGTTAATAAATGAAACAGTTGAGATTGACGGATTTTCGCAAAGCGGCAAGGGAAATTTTGCAATTGTTTTGGACGGAACATTATATAAGAAAAACGCGTTGGTTTTTGCAAATAATGTGGATGCCAGTCTTGTAACTGGTTTAACTTTTAAAAAGTTTGAAAACAGTATCTTGCTAAATGACCTTGTAGATAACACACTCATTGATAATAACATCATAGAAGAAAATGAGCAAAGTGCCATTACAATAAAACAAAATACTACCAACAATAAAGTTATCAATAACACCATTTCTTCTACAGGTAATGCAATAACATTAGAATCAAACAGCCGTAGTGGTGAAATTAGAAATAACATTATTTCCTCGGCTCAAGTCGGGATAGGTGTTTACAGTAATTCTAGTCAAAATAAGATTTATAACAATCAAATCTTAAATACTTTAGAAGAAGGTTTGTTAATTCTTACTTCATCTTCTAATAATGAAGTAAAAGGTAATTCAATAGGAAAATCGCAGAAGAATGCGATTAGAATTGATTTACGTAGTAAGTCTAATATAATAGATTCTAATTTTGTTGGCGTAGATAAGCTAGGTAATAATCAGAGCAATTCGCAAAACGGGATTTTTGTTTCGGGTAATGCGGTTGGTAGCTTGATTAAAAGAAATACAGTTGGGAATTCTACATTACATGGTGTATACAGTTCGGCAGCGTTTACCTCGGTAATTGACAATTTTATTGGGGTAACCAAGACCAATTCAAGCGTTCCAAACCAGCTTGGGGGAGTTACCATTGAAGCAGACACAGCCACTATTTTAAGAAATACAATAAATAATAATCTTGCTTATGGAGTTGCTATAAGGGGATTGAGTACAGTTCGGGGTAATACTATTATAAACAATTTGCAAGGTGGTATTAATGTATTAAGAAATGGAAATAAGATTTCTAGGAATATAATAACCAACAGCAATTTGGCTGTTAAGGCCATTCAACTGAATTTGGGTACAAGCCAACCGGGAAACCTTTCAAAACTTCCTGCTAATGTTACCACTTATCGCCGAACTGCTGGAGGCGTAGTACTTACTGGGCAAAGTGTACCAAATGATAGTGTAGAAGTGTTTTATAACAATAATTCTGGTCAACAAGCTATTGCGTTTTTGGGGTCAGCTAAAGCAGATGCCTCTGGTTTATGGGAATTGTCTGTAAGTGAGGGAACCTATTTCAACCCAGCCACCAAAAATTATTATGTAAACACGGCTACTACCATGTCACCCAACACCTCGGAATTATCCTCACCTCAAATGATTGGCTGTTTTAATTGTATTTGTACAGTAACCAACACCAATGATGCAGGGCAAAACTCTCTTCGCGCAGCGGTAGATTCTGCTCACACTGGAAGATGTTTAGTAGTAAATTTTAACATTACCACACCAGATACTATCAGGTTATTGTCACAAATTAGAGATTTGAATGTACCTGTTAAAATTAATGGTCCAAATACTGGCCTAGACCCTATAATTTGGGTAAAAGGATCTAATTTATTTACAGGATTTACTGTGAAGTCAAACGGGGTGAGTATTGGCAATTTGTCTTTGGTTAATTTTAAGACAGCTTTACAAGTAGATGGTAATTATACTTCTATTCAAAACAATAATTTGGTTAAGGCCATAAAACCAATCAATGTAATTGGTAGCCGTAATACCGTTTCAGGAAATTGTATTAATTGCAATGAGGTAGGTACCAATACGTTTTTTGTAGATACTGCCATGGTGGTCACAGGGTCGAACAATACTATAGGTCTTGTGAATGCTGGTAATAGAATTGTTAATGCAAGAACAATTGGTTTGGCTGTAAACAAAGGCGTATCAAACAGTCTTTTGTACAATACCTTTGAAAGTTCCGTTTATGCCATTAAACTTCTAAACCAAGGTAATTTTCTAAAAACTAAACCTTTTGATTTATCAAGCTCCTTTGCAGGTACTGTTGCTACTGTTGCAGGCAAAGCAGGCGCTAACGATAGAATTCAACTCTTTAGAAGTGACATAATAGATACTCAATTGGCTACACCTTATGTAGTAGAGACCACTGCGGATGCCAATGGTAATTGGTTTATCAATTTACCAACTAGTTTTGTGTTTTCTGCAAATGCTTACTTGGTTGTAACAGCTACCAGCACTTCAGGTAATACTTCAGAACTTTCTGATGTGGTAAGAGTAGGTAATTTCCCGCAAATCTGTTACGTTACTAATACCCTTAACCAAGGTAAAGGTTCACTGCGTACGGCTGTAGATTGTGCCAATAGGGCGGGTGCCGGAGCCAATGGATCCAGTGCTTCTGTTGTGTTTCAATTACCTACCACCCCAAACGTGATTGGCTTAGAATCTGGGCTTACCATAACCAACAACTTTGGAGTAACTATTGATGCAGAGCTTATCCCTGTCACCTTGGCTTCTACAAACAATACCAATACCGCGTTTGGCTGGAATACCAATTTTTTAACTTTGGCAAACTTGACTTTTGATGGGTTTTCTAATCCGTTATCTAACGCTGGAAATGCGGCCGTCATTAGAAATAACCAGTTTTCTGCATATAATACGGCTGTAAATGTAACTAATGGCACGCACCGAATTTTGGATAATTATTTTGGAAATGGCAAATATCCAATCAAATCGGTCAATGCAACTTTAGAAATTAATAAAAATTTTATTGGCACAAATAAAGATAATTCTATCGCTAATATTCAGGGTGTAGCTATTAGTGTAACCAACGGAAACAACTCTAAAATCTTAAACAATAGAATTGCACAAGTAGCTGATTCTGCAATTCTAATACTAAATTCTAATGGACTAGAAATTAAGAATACTACCCTAAGAGCTATAAGCAATACCACGCACAAGGGAATTGTGGCCAATAATTCAAATAATATCTCAATTGAAAATGATTCAATTATCGGTTATGAAACTGGTCTGTTGCTTCAGAATGTAACTAATGGTACCGTTGCGAACAACTACTTCTCTGGCATTGGTAATTTGGGCGTCAATTTGTTAGGTTCAAAGAAGGTACTAATAAGTAAAAACATTATTACAGGATTGCCAGGCTCAGGGCAACCCATTAAACTCAACTACGCTTCAATCAATGAATCAAATGACGGAAAAATGAAACCTTATGTAGTAGGGAGCACCTATCGCAATGGAGAATTATATGTTAGAGGAAGAGCTAATCCTTTTGACCAGATCGAAATTTACAGAACTTTGAATGGGATTGATTTGAGTTCTTTTGTGACTACAGTTAGTACGGATGGACTAGGAGTATGGGAGTATAAAGAAAAAATGCCTGTAGACAAAGTAAGGGACGCAAGTTATAGAGGAACAGCAACATATACAGGTACTACATCCGAAGCTTCTGACCTTATTAACTATGATCTGCGCGTTTGTTTGGTTAAAAACACTGCCGATGATGGGGATTTTTCTCTTCGCAAATCTATTGTTGATGCCAATGCTGGTGTTTGTAACTATATTGGTTTTGAAATTGGTACTGGTGCTGTATCCATTCCAACAGCGACTAAATTGCCAACCATAACGGCAAGCAAGTTAACAATTGATGGCACTTCGCAACCCGGTTTTTCAGTCGCACCTATTGTAAATATAACAGGTGGGCAAAACTATGGATTTAAAGTCTTTAACAGTAAAGAGTTTAACATTCATAGCATGGCTGCTACGGGTTATGATACTGTATTCACGCTTTCTCAGGTGCCAAGTTTCATCGTAGACAACAATAAAGCATCTTCGTTCGGTTCAGTTGGCTTACATACATATAACAACACCACGGTGTTCGGCGAATTGAGCAAAACTACCATTTTGGGCAATAACCTTTTAGCTAGTGGTATTATTTGTAACTCACCAGGACTTGCTATTTCTAGTAATGAAATTAATGGAAGTTTAAAAGTAGGTATAGTGTCAGCTGCAGATAGTCAGGTGATTAATTTAAACAAAATTAATTTGCCTCATACTCAAAATACTGTCGGGGTACTTAGTAAAGCAACTAAGAAAACAACAATAATTGACAATAATATTGTCGAGGCTAATACAGGTATTCATGTAATTGGCACTGAGAAAACGAAAATTTTCGCAAACCAAATTGGCGTCAAAGAAAGAACCAATATAAAGGTTGGGATAAATATATATAATAGTATTTCAAGCCAAGTTGATGTAAATACAATCCGTTCGGAGTTAATCGGGATTAAAGTGTCGAATTCTCAAAAGTCGAGTTTTTCTGCTAACACTGTTGATACAACAGCTAAAGCCTTTAGAATTGATACATGTACAAGCTTGAATGTCAATTCGAACAGAATGAACAAGGTAGATGTTGGTATAGATGCTAACCAGCTATTAAATAGTAAGTTAATTTCAAATTCCATCACCTCAAACAGAATAAGTGGCATCCTATTAAATGAATCTGGAAATGATACACTGTATTCCAATTCTATAGGGGGTTCTGGATTTTTACAAAAAGTAGTAGGGCTTGGCAATGCTCTTAAGCTTATAAAATCAAGTAATAACATTATTGGTAAATTAAATAATGAAAACACCTTCTTTAGAAATCGAAATGGTGGGGTGGTAATTGATGAAGGTGCGAATAATTTGATTGCCTATAATATTTTTTATGAAAACGATGTTACCAGAACAAGACCTCAGCATTTTGCAATTTCACTTATTAACAACGGTAATAGTAATAAGAAAAAACCATCTATTCTTAGCCATGAACTTTCAGCAAATAAGAGTTCACTAAAATTAACTGGTAAAGCAGAGGCTTCAGATTCTGTCCATCTCTATACAGGTTTTGGGGGATATGAAGAAGCGAGACGTTGGTTAGGTACAGCTTTTGCAAATACAAATGGAGATTATGAAATTACGATAACCAATACCACAAAAAATGGTAATGTGCTTAATTTATTAGAAACCAACACTTTTTATGTAGTTGCAACAGCCACTAGCCCAAGCCTTAACACCTCTCCTTTGAGTGATATGTACATTTTGGGAGATTGTTATGTGACCGCCTTGCCTGATACCAGCGACAATGATTATCCTTATCCTAATTCCTTGAGAATGGCCGTAAAATGTGTAAATGGACAAAGTGCTAAAGTAGCAATCAACTATAGGATTAACGAGGGAAGCAGGGAAATTAAGCTTCAAAGATCTCTCCAACCTTTGGTTAATCCTTTTGGATTTACCTATAACGGGTTAAACCAAATTGGGGACGGTGAAGCAACCTTTATTTCTACAGAAACCACAAACCCTGACACACTTGCTTGGCGTTTGGATACAAAACTAGGGTCATCCACTATTAATAACATTAGCATTAAAGATTGGAAATCTGCCTTGAAAGTGGAATGTGATAGTTTATTAATTAATACGATGATTACGAAAGATTTAACGGGCCATGCGATAATCCTTAATGCTGATGCCAACAACGTTAAAATCAATAAATCAATATTCTTTGGCGGAAATGTTGCTGTATTGTCTAATGGTGCTAAGGAGTTTGAATTTGTTAACAATTCAGTTGATAACTTTAACCATGCATTATTTGCCAATGGAGTAAGCAGAAAATTGGTGATTGAAAATAACACTTTTAGAAATTTAAGAAAGGAAGCAGTTAATGTGGCAAATCACAAAAATGTACAAATCAATAAAAACCAATTTGGTAGTTCATCAGAGTCACAATTGATTGGTTTAAAGTTGACTAATTGTAAAGATACCATTCAGGTATCGAACAATATTTTTTCGGCTCGTTTTGTTGGCTCTGATGCGCTTTTACTTGACATGTCAAATGCAGCCGTTATTCAAAACACCTTCCTGTCAGAAAGCGACGCGAATGGTATATCGTTATTGACTTCTGTTGGGTCCACAATAGATGACAATAACTTTAGTATGAAAAACGGCCATGCAGTATTTATTAAGAATGGACGTGCCAATTTTATCAGAGGCAATTCTGTTCAAGTTGCAAATAAACACGCATTTAATCTCGAATCATCTGATTCAAATCGAATTTCTAAGAATGTTGTGGTTGGTACATCCAAACTGGTGAAATGCATCAATCTTAATTATAATACCTCAACTGTTGCGAACGAAGGCAAGCTTCCTCCTAAGTTTTTCCCTGTTAGTCACGCCGTTACAATTGTGAATACTCGTAGAGGGCTGGCACTTCGGGGAACAGCCGTGGCCAACGACACCATTGAGGTGTTTTTAAGTGACTCCTTACAACCTAGTATGAACGAATATTGGGGTACTGTTCAGGCAGGAAGCGACGGAGTATGGGAGTTCGTGATTCCTCGTGAAAAGCTTTATACGGATACCAAAAAATGGTATCATTTTGTTGCTACTGCCGCCAAGTCCTCCCGATCTACCTCTGAAACTGATACAGTTTATCATATTCCACCAGTGACAGAAAAATTCTTTGTTCTTAATCGTAATAACGATGGACCTAACTCTTTAAGGGATGCTTTAGAGCAAGTGAATTTGTGTGATTTAAGATCGGAGGTTATTTTTAATATTGGACTGGCCGATCCTTATCGCATCGTGCTGGACGAACCACTAGAGCCAATTAACAGCTACAATGGTTTCACCATGGACGGCAAAACACAAGAAATTTTTGGAGGGCTTTGTCCTGATAAACAAATTTATGTTGATTTTACGAACGCTCCTTTGGGTTTTGGCTTTGACTTAGTTCCTAGTAGTGATTCTAGTAAAATTCTTAATTTGACTTTAGAGAATGCAAGATCGGGCTTGCGATTGGCTAATGGCAGCAATACCATTAATAATCTAAAGTTGGTAAACGATAATGCAGCTAAATTAGACACAGCCATTTTTATTGGTGGAAGTAGTAATACCATCCATACCAACGAAATAAATGGCTATAAATATGCTACAATTGTTACCAATGGTGGTGAAAAGAATGTTTTGAATAAGTTAAAAGTTGATAATAGTTATTTTGGGGTGATTATTGATGACACGAGCTCGGACAATGAAATTACTGAAGCCGAAATGACTAATTTAGATTCAATCGCAGTCAAATTTAGCAGAAAGGCTGGTTCTGGTAACCTCCTTAAAGAGTCTAGATTGAGTAACCTGAAGGGCATAGGGGTGTTGATTGATAGCGCTTCGGGACAAGTTTTAATTAAGAACAAAATGTACGCGATTAGTCCGTATGACAATCAAACTAGCTCTAGCCTAATCAAAATTAAGGGTGATGCTGAATTTAATGTTATTTTTCAAAACCAATTGGGCTTTAACGACCTCACGGAAATACCTTTCTCAGGATATGGAATAGAGATAAAAGGTGATATTGATGCCAAAGCTATAAATAATAACCTAAGTGAGAATTTAATTGGTGGTGCCTCAGAGGCGTTTATTAGTTCGAAATGGGGAAATTCCAATGTTATTTCAAACAACGTCTTGGGTGATACAGTGGAAGGAGCTACCCCAAGTCAACCAGTAGTTAATATTGAAATTGCTGATGGATTGAATGAAACCATAGAAAACAACCTACTGACTGCTTTTTCTGAAAACGGTGTGGATGTAAAGCGTTCTGATTTTATCACAATCGCCAGAAACTCGGTTTATAGTATCTCGACAAATAAAGCAATAGACTTAAACAAGGGAACGGCGGATGCATCTAATAAGGTGGACGCAACATTGGTTATAGAAGAACCAGCTATTGATGCGCTAATTACAGTAATCGATACTTCTAGCATGGAGATTAAAGGTACAGCCGAATATGCCAACGCTATTATTGATTTGTTTGTAGGGAATGGCAAAGAGCAATCTCTAAAATATATTGGTTCAGTTACTTCTGATAATGCTAAATCATGGAAATATACATTATATAGAAACTCATTTACATTTGATAGAACTAATTATTTCGTGGCGCAATTAAGTCAAAACTTTAGATCGTCAGAGTTAAGTCGCTCCGTGGAAAAAGACGCTTTCTGTGATCTTACCAACTTGGAAGACAATAGTATTATTGATGATGTTTACAACCCTTGTCCGGCTATAGGATTTGTGATTACACCTAATTTGGGTAAAAACTTAAGATACAACTGGACGCTTACCAGTAAATATTTGGCTACCCCTAAAGTTCTTAATTTTACTACCCCATCTATTGTTATAAAAGATACAACGTATCATATCGACCTAGAGGTTTCCAATTTAGCAGGTACATGTATCCTACAAGATACTGCATTGCTGATGTTTAAGGCTTTGCCATTTAAGCCCGATTTTATTTTAAGAGACTCTGTTAAGACCGGCGATACTTTAGTGGTGGTAGATGTTTCTCAAGATAGAAATAATAATCCTTTTACTTGGAGTACTTCTTCGGGAACAACAGTAATAAAAACCAGTCCGGATACAATAGTGGGGCCAGACGGTAAGACCTATCCTAGAGGCCGATTCATAGAACTTGTTTTTCCACAAAAGGGTGTTTATGAAGTGAAGCAAACGTCGCTTGCGGATGGTTGTTTTTTCAGCTTGGCAAAATCTGTGAACGTGGTTGATAAAAAGATACAAAGAGATGATGTGGTGTCATTATTATTTCCAAAACCAGAAACTTTAGACATTTTAACCAATCCTGTTATAGATGGTCAAATTCGTTTTCAAGCAGAGATAGCGGATACAGACCCTGTTGAACTAACTATTTATAATGTACAAGGGGTAATTCTTAAATCATTTAAATTAAGTGGCAAAACTAAATATAGATCCGACTTGGAGGTCGACTTACCATCTTCTGTTTATATGATACAGTTAAGTACTAAATACACTAACATTACTAAAAAAATTGTTATAAATAAATAAAAACAAACATGAAATTAAAATACGCTGCGTTCGCTTTGTTGGTCGGTGTAACCCATTTTTTATTTGCTATTCCTCATGCCAACAATAGCAAATCTAAAGCTATCGTTATAACTATTACTGATGATTGTATTTGGGGCTCTTTAACAAGTCCATATACGTACAATCTTACCAAAACTACCCTGGATGAACGTAAAAGTGGTGTTTGGTATAGGTTTACACCTACCTCTAGAGGTTTCGAAATAAATCGTCAAGGCTCTCAAGTTAAAGTAGAGGTTACCTGTGATGATCCTTCTGCAGTGATCACCTCTCGTGTTGTAAGTACTTACGGGATTGCATACGAGGTAAATAAACTTAATATTCCTTACTACATTACCTTTACCAACCAAGATGCAGATATTTATAATTTCTGTTTATACACTAGTGCAGGTAATGACGAACAGGTGACAGCCGAATTAGTAACGGATGGTAATTATTGTGTTGAAAAACGCTTTGTATTTAGCAATTCAACAAAATCAGCTGGAACTTTTAGTTGTAAAAGTTTTGATACAGATTATCGAGATATTTGGTATAAGTTTGTAGCAAGTGCAACTAACTACACCCTTACTGCTACCAAAGCAACAAGTCCAACATTTTCCATTGCCGTAATTGACAGTCTTTCAGGAAGTCAGGTCGCATGTGAAAATGGGCTGTTTGGTACAAAAGCAGAACCAAGTGCAAAAGCCGTAGTCAATTTGACTTCCTTAACCAAAGGAAGTAAATACTTCATAAAAGTATTAAACTATGTAACAAATGGGGATCTTACATTAAATCTTTGCCTCCAACCTAAAATCACTTCCATTGAGGATGCAAATACGGTTAATATGAATTCTATTTTTCCTAATCCTTCAAATGGAACCATTAATATTGACACTAAAGAAATTATTAATCAGGTAATAGTAACAAATTCATTAGGTCAACAAGAGATCTTTTATGCTTCTTCTTTTTCTTCATCCTTTTTTGGTCTAGTGGTGGTGGAAGTTCATTATAAAAGTGGTTTCGTTTCTAAAAATCGTATTTTAATACAATAGGTTAAAAATTAGTTCAATGAGATTTTTTTATTTTTTATTTTTCTTAGGTACTATAAATGTTCTTTTCGCGCAGCAACTTGATCAAGTTGGCAAAAAGGGCGCGTTTAAGATTTCAGGTGGGGCCAGTATCAATCAAAACTTTTACCTTTCTAATGGGGTATCAAGGGTGGCGCCTTATTCGTTTATTGCAAGTGGTAATCTTACTGCGAGTTATGCAGGTATTTCCTTTCCCGTTACGTTTAATTATAGTAACCAAAATTTTAGTGTTTCACGACAGCCTTTTAACATTGTAGGAATTAGCCCAACCTACAAAAATTTAACGCTTCATGCTGGGTTTCGGAATATGTCTTTTTCTCCACATACGTTGGCTGGACATAATTTTTTAGGTGGAGGTATAGAATGGAAGGCTAAAAAGTTCAGTTTGGCTGCCATGGGTGGAAGACTACTCAAGGGAGTGGCCTACGACAGCACTAATCAAGGTAACCTACCCGCCTACGAGCGATGGGGTGCTGGTGCTAAAGTAGGATTGGCCAATAAGGTGGGTGACAATTTACACCTTATCGTTTTTGGTGCAAGAGATAAAATTAGCTCAATTGCTACACCTCCTGCTAGGGCTGGTGTTACACCTCAAGAGAACATGGTGTTGGGGCTTGGGTTCACTAAGGTTTTGGCCAAAAAGATAAGTCTTCAAGCAGAGGCGACGCGCTCTGCATGGACACGTGACCTGCTCACAGATATTATCAATAGCCCAGAATCTAAAACCATTAACGCACCGTTTTTAATTCAGCAACGTCAATCCACCAAATATTTTGGAGCATACAAAGCCAATATTTCATACAAATTTGATTTTCTTACAGCTGGAGTAGGCATTGAGCGCGTGGATCCAGAGTATCGCACCCTAGGGGCATATTATGTTTCTAATGATTTACAAAATGTTACGGTTAACTTGTCTTCTAATTCATTGTTAAAAAAGAAATTGACCCTTTCGGGCAATGTAGGTTTGCAACAAGATAATCTTAATAAAACCAAAACCAGTGAAATGAAACGTTGGGTGAGCGCTGTTAACGCCAATTACGTTCCGTCTAAGCGATTAAATCTTAATTTGGCTTACTCTAATTTTAGCGCATTTACCACCGTTCAACCTATTGATGCCAGATTTTTGCAAGTGGCAGGAATTCAACAATTTGACAGTCTAAATTTTGTTCAAATTAGTCATTCACTTAACGGTGGATTCGGCTATAAAATTAGCGAATCCGATTATGCCCAACGAAATATCAATTTTTCATCTTCATTTCAACGTTCAGCCAATACACAAAATAAAAATACCCAGTCCACAGGAAATGTTAATGCTGCCTCAGCGTATCAACATGCTTGGAAAAAATCTGGACTAAGCTTAGGTGTCAATCTTAATGGTTCGCAAGCCAGTTTTGCTACAGGAAAGTCAGTATTTTTGGGTTTGGGCGTTAATTCTACTATTCCGCTTTACAAGAAAAAGCTTAAAACAAATATCACGGCCAATGCTAATAACAACTATGAAAATAGCAATTGGGTGTCTACAATTGTCACCTTATCTAACGCTTATTCTGTTAGAATTGGCAAACACCAAAGTCTTAACTTATCCTTGAGATACATGTTAAGAAACAAACGTGCGGAGTCAACATACAGTGTTTATAATAAGGCATTTAGTGAATTTATTACCTCGCTTGGGTATAGTTATTCATTTTAGGTGCTTAAAATATTTGTTAACTTGTTAAGTGTTGCTAATGCTTAACCCTAGAAAATGATATGAGATTTGTTTGTTTTTATTTGTTACTGATTTTTTCTTTTGGTGTTTTTGGTCAAAAGGTTTTTCCTGTGCGTTCAACACTTCAGGTGCAATACCCATCTGTTTTTTTGGATGAATATACCAAAGATGGAAACATGTCAGCTTCTGTTTCTCTGCTAGATCCTGTAAAGGACGATTACAATGTACTTGTTAAACTGGTAGTTACTGGCCAAGATGTTGTGTTTGAAACTCGTACACCTATTGCCATCACGCTTAAAAACGGTCAGCCTTTTGACTTAGATTTTACATTACCTACGAGCCAACCCGCCTCTCCAGCCAAATTGATTGATTTAAACAACATCAATATTTTGTTTGAAAAAACATCAGGAAGTCTCCTTAGTACCAAGACTTTGCCCGAGGGCATCTACACCATGAAGTTGGAAATCTATGACGCCAACTTCCCGACTATTAACGTAAGTAACTTAAATACCATTGCGGCCACGGTCTTTGCACAGCGTTTGCAACCACCTTTGCTGAATATGCCAGCCAATAACATCTTCGTGGAAGATGGATTTCCTGCGCAAAATTTATTTTTCTCTTGGATGCCAAGAAGTGTGGTCGCCAACCCAGCCATTGAAGTTAAATATAAGTTTAAATTGATAGAAGTAAGTCCTGGAGTAGACCCGTATAATGCCATGAATTCTGCGGGTTCAACATACCCAACCAACCAAGTTGAGGTATCTAACCTTGATTTTCCAAGTTACCAACTTAGTCCTGAGGATTTGCCCAGCATCACCTTTGTTGCGGGCAATACTTACGCTTGGCAAATATCAGCTTATGAGATAAAAGATGGAGAAATAAGTACTCAGCGATTTACCCAGAATGGCCGTTCGGAAGTATATGTTTTTACCATCAAAGAAAATTGTGAAATATTGGTTCCCACCGATATTACTTCAAGTGTGAATGGTGAAGACTTGGAATTTTCATGGAAAAGACATACCTCCCATACTGCATACGAGTTTAGCTACAGGGAGTTAGGGAGTTTATATGCCTTTACACCCATTGAGATCATTCCTAATGGTACGCAGCAAAGTACGGAACAACTATATACGATTCCCTTATCCAATCTACAAAGAGGGATGGAGTATGAGTTTAAAGTACGTGCAAAATGCAGGGCTTGGCAGCCGGAAGTATACGGTGGTTCTTTTAGAATACCTGACAGTGGCTGTGATGCCCCAGAACCTATACGAATTGATAATACTCCAAGTGGAGTGGTGCTTAACTGGGACGCAGCGCCTAATGTGTCGGGTTATAAATTGCGTTACCGTGGCGGACCTACAGCCGACGATACAGAAACAATTATTGATTTGGCCACTGCAACTACCTACACCTTAAGGCCAATCACTGGAAACCAAAAATATAGTATTAAACTTGATGCTTTTTGTAAGGTTGGTGGTGGTCTAGCCTTAGGTAAACTATACAGCATTGCAGCTAATAGTACAGGTTATGCGGGGGGATGTCCCATTCCTACACCATTTAATTTAATCAATGAATTGAGTGATAACGGCCTTCAAACCACCCTTAAATGGAGCTCTAGCAGCCTGCATAAAAGTTACAAGCTAGAAATTGTACTAAAAAGCGAACTTGACTCGCGAGGTGCGAGCGCAACTTGGAGGGAATACACCTCCAGCTTTCCACAACAAGTTTTGGCCAATTTGACCAACGATGTGTTGTATGCCTACCGTATTACCTATATCTGTCAAAACGACCAACAGCGAACTACGCCCGTAGGATACTTTAAACAATCACCCAACGACCCGAAGCAATATATTAATGAAGGCACAGGAAATTGTTTTCCCCCAGCGGTGTACACTGCCGAAGGCAAGTCATCTACCTCTGCAAATTTTGAATGGGACAAAAGTGATAATGCAGACAAATACCAGTTGTTTTACGCGCCCAAAGGCACCAAAGATTTTGAAGCCTTTACAACCACCCAAAGAAAAGCCACCATACAAGATTTGGGACCCAATGGACAAACCATTTACAAATACAAAATACGCTGTTTATGTGCTGATGGCAAATACAGTCTCTTTACGGATACGGCCACAGTAAACTTGAACCAACGTTATACAGGTGACTGTACCTACGACTACCCACTTAAAAGCAAAGTAAGGACTAAAACTAATGTGCGCTTGGCATGGAAGCATACCGAAGGTCGAACCTATGTGATTACCTACAAAGAAGAATCACAATCGATTAATAGTTTTTACACCAAGCAAATCACGAATGATAGCATTACCCAAAGGGGCTTACTATCGGGGGATAGTATACAATATACTGTTAATAATTTAAGCCCTGGTACTACCTACCAGTTTACCATGCAACCCGTATGTGGTACCGAACAAGGTAAGAAAACAGCGCCACTCTCGGTGACCACCCTACCCGATGATGCTGTTACAGGCGGTTGCAAAGCTCCTAATTTGTGTAACTCCTCAGTAAAAACACTCTTAGCCCCAAGCAACCTTGTGGCCTTAGCTGGAGGTACGAATTATTCTTCTGCTGTAGATAATAATAAATTTCAAAGTGGTGATATTTCCATCGTAGTGCTAGAACCTTTGACAAGTGATGCATCAGGATCATTTACAGGCGTAGGTGTGGCCGAAATGGATCTTGAGATTCCAGGTATATCTGCTGGCGAGGTTACCGACCATGTCCGCACCAATGTAGCTTTTAAAAATATTAAAATTAACAGTGACCGTTGTCTAATAGAAGGACAAGTGAACGTAACAAGTATAAACGTAAGCTTATTAGACCCAAATCAACAAGCAAAGGCACAAGCAGCGGTGGATCAGTTTAACAAAGCCATGGAGCAAACCAAAGGTGCCATTGGCGATCTGAAAAATGTAATTGCTGCGGGACAAGATGCTGTGGGACAAGCTGAAAATTACTTGGACGGTGGTACCAAGATGGGTAATGTAAAAACTGGTGACATCCGTACCCCACCCGCAGGTGCTGCCTATAGTGTGAGTGGTAATAACGTTACCGCTGGAGGGCAAACCATCGCCACCCTTGAAAACGACATAGCAGCTAGTGACACAGTCTTCTGTAAGAAATGTCCCAATCAAGTGACGTTTAGCAATCCGAGTAGCGCCAAGTACGACTTTGACGAGTATCAGCAAATTTATAAAGACGCTAGAAAGGTAAGACGCGAGTACCGAGAAATTGTCATCAACAGCACCAAAACCTATTTTGTTCCAGCAAAGGCAATGGTTGCTGGGCAAGTGGACGTTGTGAGTGTAGATCTCAAGGGGTATGTTAAAGAAAAGATAAAGTTCAAGACCAAAAAGGGCGTAGTATATAACTTGAGTCCTAGTAACACGCTAACCTTAGCGGGTGGACCAGCAGGTGATGGCCAAGATTTGTATGTGATTTATACCAATCCTCAAAATAAGGACAGTATTGTTGGACGATTGTTGGTGGCCCAATACCCTAGTGTGACTAAAAATTTGGTGCTGGTGAAGGTGGATCATAAACGACTGCTTTCCTCTACCAGGATGAATGATATTAAAACAGCTACGGAGAATTTACTACGTACAACCTACAACAAGATCGGCATCAACTACAATATCACCATCGACGAGAGCATCGCCAATGAAAGTAGTTGGGATGCCAACAAAGATGGATTTGTACAAGTGCAAGGAAGCGGCTTTTTAGATAACGACTTTACAGGGGAAGAAAAAGCTTTAGCAAAGGTATATCAAACAAAAGCAGGTAGCTTAGACACCAATAATATTTTCTTGTTTGTAACTCCAGATGGCAAAGGAGCAGGTGGCGACCTCAATGGCAAAATGCCAAGAGGGAGGAAGGGTGGATTTATTTTTGCAGGAAATACCACCTCCATACCCGTTTTGGCTAAGACCGTCTTGCACGAACTAGGCCATGGCCCTCATACTTTGCACCACTTAGTTAATAGCGACTGGATAGGCAAAAGTTATGAAACAGACGTCGAAAATCTAATGAGCTATGGTGCTGGCGGCGACCTCATTAAGTGCCAGTGGGATATCATGCACGATCCTGGAGTGGTATTGGGGATATTTGAGAGAGATAAGGATGCGGAGGCTAGACAACGAATCTCATCTTGCAATTATGTTTTCAATCTACTATACAACATAAAAGTTAATAATCAAGTAGAAAATGGTTTACTTCCAAAAGTTTATGGAAGAAAAAATGTTAATGATATATCGACAGTTGAAAAGATTGTTTATCCTGAGGAGATTGCACGTTGGAGAACGGGAATAGATGTAACTGATGCATATTTTAATGGTGTCCACTATGATTTTATTAATATAACGCTCAAGGATAACATCATAGATAAATCACCTAACGGAATTGGGAAAATAATCAAATCTACAAGTGGGACGACTGGATATCTTGAAACAGGTAATTTTCAAATTAGTGTTCCCGCAAATAGAATTAACTACATGAAAAACTATTTGAGCCGCAATAATCATAGATTACTCTTGTTTGTAAATGGTTATCAAACCAAAGTAGATCCTTCATTTATGGAATATGACCCAGACGCATCTATTTATCTATCATCACCCCAAAATACTACAGTAGATAGGGGTGAGGCATATTGGGGAAATATTACCCAGCCTTTTGTGGAAAGGTTATTGCCTTCCATAGTTCTATTTGCCAACGGCCATAACTACATAACCACCTCCAACCATTATGTAGATTATAAAAATAATACAACATTGCTATCAGATATACGGGCCAGCCAGTGCCATTTTATGAGACAAAACTGGTCATCAGATGTGTGCAACCCTGACTTAGATTTTCCGATTCCTACATCATCTGCATACAATTTATTGAAAAATAAAGAAGAGTGCTCGCAAGAATCAATAATACCCTGCAAGGATTTAAAATTAGATGATTCACCAAACGTAAAAGGATATAGTGACAGGTATAAAATGGGCAAAGAGGCCGCAAAAAACTTGATGAAATTAATAGATAAAAAAATTATACCAGTGCAACGCAATTCCAAAAACAAGATAGAGGACCGACTAGACATCGTTTGCCACAGTATGGGTTATGCACATGCTCAAGGCATGATAGACTACCTAAAAGACTTTATGGCCGAAGAAGATGGCAAACATTTTGGCCGTTTTTATATATTGGCACCTGAGAACGGGTGTAGTGGCAGTGTAAATATGGGTGACTTTGAGGTGGTTTGGCAATATGGTACAAACGAAGCGGATACACAAGAGAAAGTTTGGCACAAAGATGGTGTAGCACCACAGTGTGCGGTTAAAGGAATCGGGAACAACAGAGCCTACATCCCTAAGGATGACCCAGAAGTACCTCGTGGCTTTGTGGAAAGCCATAAAGTAATTAATTTTGAAAAATGGATATTTAAGTTAGATGCAGAAAAAAATGAAAAAGGAGCAATACCTCAAAGAAGGTAATATTTTATTTACTGCTATGATTCTTATTTCTTGCAGTAAAGAGGTTAAGCAAAGAGCAAATTCAATGGATTATGCTTCAGAATATCAGACTCAAAATTTTCACAAATACAAAAATGTTTATGATGTAGCATATGATGCATTAGATAATTGGAACGAAAATGGACATTCAAAATTAAGTCTTCATAATAAGGACGAATATTTATTGGATAGTGCTATTGTTTTTAATCATGATACAACTAGATTATATGGTGCAATAATTTTTAGAGGAAGTTTCTATTCTGTTGGTGACTATGCCGAAGAATTTTACGGAGCCAAAATTAACAGTCGTTGGTATTTTCTTACGGGTGGGGGCTTGCACATTCCGAGGGTTTTTTACCAAGACAGTATGTATGCGCCTATGACTTTCAAAGAACTGAGCTATGTGGCACATGTAAATTTTATACAGAACTACCTGATCAAAAAATCAGATGGTAGCTTTGAGGGGGATGATGAGAGGATAAACAAGTACATTCTAAATTCAGACACCTATGGTTGTTACCATTGTACCACAAAAGAACAAAACGATTCACTTTTCCTAGCCAAAGTATATGAGAACAATGCCAAAAGAAAATCTCAGGCGGAGATAGACAAAATCCTTGAAGAAGCTACAGCCACCCGACGGCCATTAGAGCCACCTATAGATCCTAAAACAGGTCATGGGCATACTGCATGGACAGGCAAAACTGATAAAGAAAGTGCTTTTAATGATAAGGTTTATTACCCAAAAGATACTATCGATGGCCCTCACCCATTTTATAAAAAACGCAATTGGTGGCAAAAATATTGGTATCCATTTGAACCAAGAATCTTTGGTAGAAAAAATGAGGATGATGCGTGGCTGTAACTCATTCAATATGCAGATGGCAAATTGAAGCTTTTAAACGATGCCAAAATACCTACTTATATATACTCATCCTGTTGCGGATGTTTACTTCCGTGACATAAAACGTATTAGGAACTTAGTTTCAAAAGTTGCAGTCCAATAACGTGAACAATGGTGTATTTTTTTATAAATTTGTTGCATGAGTGAAAAATACAAGCTGTATTTCATAACGTTTACTGGCGTCAACACCCCATGGCGCAAGCGTCTCGCTTGTGCCTCATATGTATCAAGCGTCCGCTTGTATTTGAATAAAAACTATATTTGTGGATGATCCCCCCCTATCCGTAGACTTCCGAAGGGTGTCTACGGATTATACAATGACTATAGAGTCTCCGACTCGGATTCCTGCCAGTGGTTTTTCCATTTCACCAACAATTCCCTAACTTTACCTCATGCCAACAGGTGGTTATCAGATTATGGATCAACATGTTATCCATTTCATCACTTTTGCTGTGGTCGAGTGGGTCGATGTATTCACACGGAAAGAATATGTAGATATTGTGCTTGACAGCCTTCGGTACTGCCAAGAGAAAAAAGGGCTTCAGGTGCATGCCTGGTGCATCATGAGCAACCATTTGCATCTGATACTTTCCACCGACAGCACCAACACATTGTCAGATGTGCTACGGGTTTTTCCATTTCACCAACAATT
>JAIYAU010000011.1 GCA_027488865.1 Cytophagaceae bacterium | reverse complement strand
GCAATCCTAATAAGGCCTATTTGTTACTTGAAGACGGCACATTCTTACAAGGTCTCTCCGCGGGAGTTAAAGGTACCACTGGTGGAGAAATTTGTTTTAATACTGGTATGACTGGATATCAAGAAATATATACAGATCCATCTTATTATGGCCAAATCATAATTAATACCAACTCACATATTGGTAACTATGGCGTAGCTCATGAAGAACAAGAGTCGGACAAGCCCAAATTTAGTGGCCTTATTTGTAAAGATTTTGCGGAGGTGTATTCAAGAAAAACCGCAGAAAGTTCTTTACAATCATATTTTGAAAAATATAACATTGTGGCCATCCATGGTGTGGATACACGGGAGTTGGTACGCCATGTACGTGTAAATGGTGCACAAAACTGTATCATTTCTTCAGAATCTGGAGATCTAGAATTTTTACGTAAAAAACTTTCAGAGGTGCCTCCTATGGGTGGTTTAGAACTTTCCTCTGTAGTAAGTACCAAAACATCTTATTTTGTAGGTGACGAAAACGCCAAACTTCGTGTAGCGGTCTTAGACTTAGGCATAAAAACATCCATATTAAACAATATGGTAGAAAGAGGTGCTTATTGTAAGGTTTTTCCAGCCAAAACCACCTTTGCAGAAATGGCTGAATGGAGTCCAAATGGATATTTTATTTCCAACGGCCCTGGTGATCCTTCGTCAATGCCTTATGCTATTGATACAGTAAAACAAATATTATCGGCAGATAAACCACTATTTGGCATTTGTTTAGGACATCAAATTCTTGCTCAAGCTGCTGGAATTTCTACTTATAAAATGCACCACGGCCATCGTGGCTTAAACCATCCTGTTAAAAACTTGATTACTGGCAAAGGAGAAATCACCTCACAAAATCATGGATTTGCCGTGAGTGCAGATGAGGTAAAAGAGGCGAGTAATGTAGAAGTAACTCACATCAATTTGAACGACGACACTATTGAGGGAATAAGAATAAAAGATAAAAGAGCTTTTTCTGTTCAATATCATCCAGAGTCATCTCCTGGACCTCATGATTCTAGATATTTATTTGACGATTTCATTAAATATTTGTCATAGCCAAATTTTAAATTTAATAATCGCACATAGGTTATAGGGCCTAACAATTAAATCCTTTGGGTGAATACATTCTTAACATAGATTTAAGAATGTTAGGTTAGTATTAATCTAAAACTAGAATTAGTGGAAGTAATAAGACTTCCAAAGCTACCATTGTTTATCATATCAAACTTTCAAAATCGTATTAATTGAAAATTTGGTTATTAATAATTGAAGTTAACTTTTTCTCATTTTTTAGAATTTTAATTCTATAACCCGACAATAACCAGTTGCGCTTTAAAACTGTAATCAAGCTTTCAGGTTGTCTAAAAAAAATACGTTTGATACTAAAAGGAAGTCTATTATTAAATATCTCAGAAAGTTTCACCAAAATAACGTAAGTGCCTGATTTTTTGTTTTGTAATGCATTGTTAAGGTCTTCTGGAGACGTCAAAGAAGAAACAACCAGTACTCCATCTGTCAACTTACCAAAAAAGTCATAAACACTATTATCCTTATGCCACATAGAAGAGGTGATTTTAAATAACACAGCTTCTTGTGTAGCTACTCCAAAATTGGAGTTAAGTTCTTGATCAGAATGATACCTCAATTCATATCCATTGTTGGCAATGGATTCATAAACATTTCGAATTTTGTCTTTGTAGTAATTTAAAAATTCATGATCAAAAGAAGACGACAATTTATCGCCCATGGCATTATAAAAGCTGGGGTAAATATAAATATGTGAGGCATAAGGATCGGTAGTTTCAGGAATGCGGATCACCAATTCTTTGCTCTTTGCATAAATTTCCCACACAATTCTTCGAATATCGTCTCCTGCTTCAAAATTCTTATAATTCACATATTCTCCCTGAATCTTTTTAGGCAATTGAATTCTTTGATCTTGCTCCTCAGTTTTGTTTGGCAATACCTCCAATACTTGGGCAGGCCCTTGAAGAGGAACCGTGTACATTACTTTTTCACTTTTTTCTATATATGGAATAGAAAATAACCTGAAAATGTCTTCATAAAAAATAAATGTTTTTAACAAGTTATATTCTTTACGATCATGAAGCGTAATCCAACTATTGGCCGATATACCTATTCTTATAAGTTTTTTTTGTTGTCTGTAGTCCTCATTAAGCACAATATCTTCTGTAAGAATATGATTATCAAAAGCCAACTTAACTTTTACAATTCCTAAGAGTGGCCTAATGACTGAAAACAAGACAACTTCCAATGGTACTTTTCCGGCCTGTGAATAATTACCCTCTCCAAATTTTATTTTTAACAAGGGCCGATTTGTATTTTTTTTGATTATTACAAAATGAATCCAAGCTAGTAAAACAGTGACCAAAGAAATACAAAATATTAATCCAGAAAAAAATAGTAGAATGGTAGCCAGCGCTTTGAGTAATAGATAAAAAACGCTTTTCTCCTCTACCAGAAAATAATTTTGCTTTGACCAGTAGAAGACCAAAAACGAAGCAAAAATCAGGATAAAAAAGTTAAGTTTTAATGGAAAATAACTGAAAACCTGTACCAGTTTTCTTTTTAACATATGGACAATTTTTTAAGCAAGTAAAAATAATGAATATACTATGAAAAAAGCCATTCTCACACATGATTTTGATTTATATTTGTAAAAAATGCCAGTAATTGGAAATCAACAACGAAATAAAAACGGGAGAAGGGGGAATTGTGGTAACCAAACTTGATGATCTGATCAATTGGGCTCGACTTTCATCATTGTGGCCAATGGGCTTTGGGTTAGCTTGTTGTGCAATAGAAATGATGGCTACCTATGCCTCAGGTTACGATTTGGATAGATTTGGAGTAATTCCGAGAGGGTCGCCTCGTCAAAGTGATGTAATGATTGTTGCAGGTACCGTCACTTTTAAAATGGCTGATCGGGTAAGAAGGCTTTATGAACAAATGGCTGAACCAAGGTATGTAATTTCCATGGGTTCTTGCTCTAATTGTGGTGGTCCTTACTGGGAGCATGGGTATCATGTGGTAAAAGGCGTAGATAGAATTATTCCAGTAGATGTGTATGTGCCTGGCTGTCCGCCTAGGCCAGAAGCGTTAATTGGAGGCTTTTTAAAGTTACAAGATAAAATTAGACAAGAAAGTATTCAAAAACCATTGGCAATTGAGGCCCTTTTGGCCAAAATGTAAATTAAAATTAGACAAAAATGAAAATAGCATTTGGAGGAGATCACGCAGGTTTTACCTACAAACAACAAATAATCACCTACGTACAATCTTTAGGTCATGAGGTGAAAGATTTTGGCCCATTTAGTGACGCTTCATGCGACTACCCTGATTACGTACACCCTGTAGCCTTAGCAGTTGAACAAGGTGATTATGATTACGGAATTTTATTATGTGGGAGTGGAAATGGAATAGCAATCACCGCTAACAAACATCAAGGTATAAGAGCAGCACTTTGTTGGAATGAAGAAATTGTAGTACTTGCTAGAAGCCACAACGACGCCAATATATTATGCATGCCAGCTAGATTTATTACGCTAGATGAAGCCTTCAAATTTGTTGAGCTATTTATTAATACAAGTTTTGAAGGAGGGAGACATCAAAATCGTGTAAACAAAATAGCCTGTGTTTAGAAAATAAGAATTCAAATGTTTAACTTAGAAGCCTTTGAAGGTTTTTGTCCGAAAAAATGAAAGTGAGGTATTTAAACTAAGTATTTAGTTTAAATACCTCATTTCAAGGTTATAAGCTTCCAAATAATTAATTGCTTGTGCCAAATGAATATCTTCTGATTTCGTTATGGCCTTTAACTCAACCAAAATAACACCTTCTATTAACAAATCAACTCGCCCAGTACCAATTTGTTGATTTTTGTAAAAAATAGGCATTTCAAATTCCCGACTAAACGTTAAGCCACTTTGTGACATTTCAATTTCTAATGCCCTTTGATATATTACCTCCTGAAATCCATTACCCAAAGTACTATGTCATAGCGCATCTGATAATATTAGACGTTAGCTCGGAATATTTGTATTGTTCTTTAATCATAATTTACTCTCAATAGTAATTACCGAAATCATAAAAAATCACGGTTTGGTCAATCATGGCAATCACCTAAATCACAAAAATCATAGTTCAGACATTTGATTGTTATGATTCTTTTGATTTTAATCTTCACAACACGTTGGTTAATATAGCAAAATGTCAGGTGGGACACCTGCCACGGAGGGAAACGTAAATACGAATTGTTTAAAAGGAATTAGTTGGTAAAAATATTTTAAATATTGTTTCATTAAAACTACTTGCAAGTTTAGTGTTTGATGCAATAATACCACTCAGGCATTAAATTATCAAATCTTTCTAAACCGATTGTTGGTGACACGAATAGGTCATCTTGAGGTCTTTTTTAGTAGGTAAATAAACAGTTAATAAGCTCTTTTATACTGCCAAGGCAATTCGGTTTGCAATCCCAATTCTAAACTTGCATTCGTTGCAAAATATGGGTTTCTCAAATGTTCTCTTGCTATTATTACTAAGTCTGCATTGCTATTTTCTACAATTTCATTTGCGGTTTTAGGTTTCGTAATTAGTCCGACTGAACCTGTAAGGATATCTGCATTTTCTTTTATTTCTTTCGCAAAAGAAACTTGATAACCTTCTGATAGTTTACTTTTATCCACCCATGAAAAACCACCAGCGGATGCTGTTATTAAATCTACTCCCGCTAATTTTAATAATTTAGAAAAGGCAATACTATCTTGAATTGTCCAAGCATTCTCTTCATCTACATAGTCAACCGCTGAAATTCTTACAAATAAAGGCATATTCTTAGGAGTAACTTGTCGAATGGCTTCTACTATTTCAAGTCCTAATCGGATACGATTTTCAAAACTACCTCCATACGTGTCTTCACGATGGTTAATCAGTTTTGAAAGAAATTGATGTACTAAATATCCATGAGCAAAATGTAATTCAATGATATCAAAACCTGCTTTAACAGCCCTTAAAGCTGCATCTGCAAAATCATTCTTTATCTTATTAACTTCTTCAATTGATAATTCTTTTGGAACACTCATCCCTGCAAAAGGTGCTACTGAACTTGAACTAACTGTTTCCCAACCTCCATTTTCCTGTTCCAAATAGTTAAATCCTTCGTTGGGATGAGAACGACTAGCCTTGCTTCCAAAATGTCCCAATTGCATTGCTGTTTTTGAGCCTTGTTGATGGATAAACGAATTGATTTGTTTCCACTTTTCAATGTGTTCATCCTTCCACATTCCAATATCATTGTTAGTGCTTCTTGCCATTGGGTTTATGGATGCACTTTCGCTAATAATCAAACCTGCTCCGCCAACGGCTCTGCTACCTAAATGCACCAAATGCCAGTCAGTTGCGAAGCCATCTTCTGAACTGTATTGTTGCATTGGCGATAGTACAATTCTATTTTTAAGTTCTATTCCTCTTATTTTAAGCGGTGTAAACAAATTATTCATAGTGTGTGTTGTTTTTAATCCTAGAAAATATGCTCGAATGGTTTGAATAAGAAAAAGGATGTTTCCAATCCCATTTCTTAAAAAATCTTTCTTAATTACTGATTATATATTTCGTTGAATGACTTAGTGAAAATTGTTAGTGAAATACCCAAAGCCATTATATCTTTAAGTATAAAAGCATCTGGTAAGATAAAACCGTCAATCTTTTCAATGGCGTTCGGTGTAGTAAATATGAAACTTAAGGTCATAATAAAAGTTGCAGATGCCAAAAAACCACCAACAAGTCCACCGTAAGGGGTGAAATAATTTAAAAGCAAAAGCAATCCAGTAATCACTTCAATTGTCCCTATAATTTTACTCACACCATGTATAGAAACGATGTTATACATCCATTTCATAAATGGAGAGTTAGAAACCAATGGTTCAATAGCTTTTGCTTCTGTAGGCGTAAATTTGAATAAGCCAATCCATATTAAGATTACTGCTACACCCACTAGCGATATGTGAAATCCGATGTCTTTCATTTTAGTTGTTTTTTTTGTTCCAAGAAATATAACCTCGAATATTCATAATTAGAAATACGATGTTTCCGATGCCAATTCCTAGGCTATTCATGAATAAAAAGCCTAGAATAATCCATAATATATTGGCGATTGAAAAGCTTATAAATCCGTAATTGTTTTTATTGCCCAGTAAATAAACTGCCAATAAACTCAAAGCCATGGCCAGCCAATCTAGGGTGTAATACTTTAAAAAGAGTTCCATTATTTATAAATTTTAAAGAGGTGATAAGTCTTAGAAACGTACCACCTCTAAATGTTAATTTATATTTTTTCAGCTACAGGAAAGTCAATATCAAATTCGGTTAAATTATGTAAGTAATTGCTGATGATTTTGTCACCAACTACGATGATAACGTCTATCATATTGGCCTCATCGTAACCGGCTGCAAAAAATGCGTCTTTGCTTTCTTCTGTGGCACGTCCACGATTTTCAACAGCCGATGCTGTGAATTTTGCCAAAGCGTCTAGCTTGCTGTCAAAGCCTGCTGAACCTTTACGGATTTCCAAAATTTGTTCCTCAGAAAAGCCATTCATTTTGCCCAATGCTGTGTGTGCAGATTGGCAGTAGCGACAACCATTAATTTGACTCGTTACCAAGTTAATTACTTCTCTTTCTTTGGCTCTTAAGGTGCTTTTGCGGTTTTGCAAAGTCAAATAGTCGCCCAAAGCTGTTTCGTTTTTGGCAAAATATGCGTAAAGGTTAGGAACAAAACCTAAACTTTTTTGTAGGTTGTCAAACATACCTTGATTGTTTGCGGAAACTTCTGCTCTTGTTGGAACTGTATAAGTTCTTTTTTCTGTCGTTGTCATTTTGTTTTGTTTTTAATGTTTTATGTCCTTATTGACAATACAAAGGTGCGACAACCGACAAGGTTTAAAAATGAACTAGTTTAGGAAATTCGGTTGATGTAGTTCAACTTTCTAAAATGGCTTTTACCGTGGATTGCAAAACAGGAATTACATTCATTCTGAACCAATCATTTTTTTTAAGCCAAATGTTATTTCTGGGAGATGGATGAGGCAATGGAATATAATGAGGCAAATAAGCTGCATGATTTTTTACGGTTTCAGTTAGACTTTCTTTAGCGTTTCGTGATAAATAGTAATCTTGAGCATACTTACCAATTAATAAAGTAAGTTGGATATCTGGCATTTGATCCAACACTTTTTTATGCCACTCTTTAGCACACTCTTTCCTTGGAGGGAGGTCACCACTTTTTCCTGTACCAGGATAGCAAAAACCCATTGGCATAATTGCAAATAAGCTAGTATTGTAAAATTGTTCACTGCTTACATGCAGCCATTCTCTTAGAGCCTGGCCACTTGCATCATCCCAAGGTACTCCACTATTTTGCACTTTCTGCCCAGGAGCTTGTCCAATAACTAAAATTTTGGAATTAGGACTTGCTCTTATAATGGGTTTGGGGTAATTAGGTAAATGAGCTTTGCAAATAGTGCAACTACGAATGTCTGAAAGTAAATTTTCAATCATTATTTTTTAGTCTTTTTGTTTCTTATTCTAGACAAGAATTCAGTGGTCATGCCTAAATACGAAGCCAAAGCATATTGAGGAACGCGTTGAATTATTTGGGGATATTTGCTGATGAAGTTTTCGTAGCGTTCTTCGGCTGTTTGTGTAAGATTAGATATGATTCTGCGTTGTTGAAAAGCAAGACCACGTTCGGCTACAATTCTAAAAAAGGTTTCAAATTTGTGATTTTGTTGTTTTAGTTCTTGCTCTTTTTCAAAGTCGAGTTGAAGAATGATACTGTCTTCCAAAGCCACCACAAACATGGTGGCAGGTTGTTGAAAAATATAACTGTTATAGTCTGTTATCCACCAGTCGTCGATGGCAAAGGTAATCGTGTGGTCTTGTCCTTCGTCTGCCACCACATAAGCCCTAAATGCTCCTTTCAAAACATAATGTCTATGTTTGGCTACAAAGTTTGGTTGAACGATGAATTGTCGTTTTTTAATTTTTACTTCTTTGAAACAAGCACTAAAAAGTTGACATTCTTCGTCCGTTAGGGTTACAAACTTTTGTACGTATTCAACTATTTTGTTAGTCATATGGTCAAGAGTATTTCCGTGGTGGGTATCTTCACCCGACCAATAGATTGGTTATATTTAATTATTGTCAGGTATTACAATCAGAGCACCCAATAGTACCCAAACCCATCCACAAATCCAACCTGTCAGAACTATAATTTATTTGATTGTTATGATTATTTTGATTTTAATCTTTAAAGCAATCACCTAAAATACAAAAATTACATTACACCCATTCATGGCAATCAACTAAATCACTTAAATCATAGTTCAGACATCCAATACTACCCAATCGCATCCATAATTTCAACCTGTCTGAACTATGATTTATTTGATTGTTATGATTCTTTTGATTTTATTTTTAAAGCAATCACCTAAAATACAAAAATTACATTACACCCATTCATGGCAATCACCTAAATCACAAAAATCATAGTTCAGACATCCAATATTACCCAACCCTATCCTCAAATCCAACCGCTTCGACTCATATAATTAGGGCTACAGCTTGCCACTTGCCCATCAGGTAGTGTTGTGGTAGCCAAGGTGGCTGGTCCACTTCCCTTGTTGTCTATCGCCAACGACTACTTTTCTTGGCAATGAAGAAGCGATTGGTTTTCTGTCTAATGAATTTCTTGACCTTTTTCTTCGCTTGCTCGGTGCCAAGGGCTGCATCTGTTGTATTTCCCTCAAAATCTCTTCCCAACTGGCATATTTGGTCACTCGCGGTGGCACGGGCAAGGGGATGTGAATACCCTTGAGGAAATACTGGGTAGCCAACAGATGTACATTTTTCTTCTTTTTCTTTTTGGCAATGGCCGCATATTCCGCCTTTATATCAGGCACCAACATGGCTTGGTTTGCGTAATGCACTGCATCGCGGAATTTGCTGCGGCTTTTTTGCTGCTTGGGTGTGTTGGATACAGGGCCTTGGTACCTTGCATAAAAAACAGTTCGGCCGTTTTGCTGGCGAAATACCCAATTGCCAAACTTGCCACTTAAGCCGTAGTTGAGCAGCGGGTGGCGGAGTAATTTAGGAAAGTCCTT
>JAIYAU010000046.1 GCA_027488865.1 Cytophagaceae bacterium | reverse complement strand
GCTTAACATGATTGGCTTAAAAGTTATTTAATTAAGGAGTAAAAACTAGTAATGAAATATGAATAAATACTAAATTTACAAAATATGTATCAGGTAGACCCGTATGGAGAAAGTAAGGAGGTGTCAGGTGAGGACACCTGCCACGGGGGAAAAGCATTCAAAATGTTAAACAATGGAAATTACATTAAGACCAATTGCGTTTGTAAAAAATTCACGGAGTACGCCCATTGACGACAATTGGAAAGAAATTATTACTGATATTGAGCTTGCCGAACACATTCCAACTGAAGCATTTGAAAGTATTTCCCAGTTTTCACACCTTGAAATCATTTACTTTTTTGACAAAGTAAAAAACGAAGATATTGTATTCTCGGGACGACCAAGAGGGAATCCAGATTATCCTTTGGTTGGCATTTTTGGACAACGAAAAAAGGATAGGCCTAACACAATTGGACTTGCAACGGTTGAGCTGTTGGAGCATAAAGGCAGAACGATAAAAGTTAAATTTCTAGACGCTATTGATGGTACACCAATTATAGACATCAAACCTGTTTTCAGGGAATTTGAACCTCAAGGGCATATTAAACAGCCTATTTGGGTGGCAGATTTGATGAAAAATTATTGGTAGTAATACTTAATAATCCAACAAAAAAACTATGACTGTAAAAGAACATTACGACAATCACCTTGGACACTTTTATTCTTGGATGACAGGCGACTTTCAAACAAAGTGTAGTGATTTCAAAAATTTTATTGTCGAGAATTCCGTAAAACCAACATCAAACAAAATTGCTCTTGACCTTGGAGCGGGACACGGGCTTCAAAGTATTCCACTTGCAGAGATTGGCTTCAAAGTTTTGGCAATTGACTTTAACCAACAGCTTTTGGACGAACTTAAAGTAAATGCAAAAGATTTAGATGTTACACTAATCAATGACGACATTAAAAAAGTAGAAACATTTGCCGACAAACCAGAATTGATTGTTTGTTGTGGAGACACTTTATCGCATTTGGACAATAAAATTGAAGTTAAAACTTTTATTGCAAACATTGCCAAGTCATTACACAAAAATGGCAAACTCATTCTATCATTTCGTGACTACTCAAATAAATCGACAGGAATAGATAGATTTATTCCAGTAAAAAGTGACAGCACTAAAATCTTGACATGCATTCTTGATTATGAAGACGAATTTGTAAATGTAACAGACCTTTTGCAAGAGAGAACTGATGATGTTTGGAAACAAAAAGTTAGCACCTATAAAAAAGTTAGACTTTTGACAAATGAAATAGTTGGACATTTGGAAGGAAATGGGATGACAATAAAATTCAATCAAATTGTAAATAGGTTGACAACAATAATAGCAAGCAAGCAATAACGAGAAGAAAAACGGCACATAACATCATATTTATGAATTTTGCGGCTTATCTGTTTGGCGAGTTTATTTTTCTGCCTAGCTTGGTCTCGGTGGATAATTACTCCTCTGGTGCGGAAGTTCACTTCCGTACCCAAAACAATATAGGAACTTAGTTCCGAAAGTTGCAATCCAATACGGTATCTACTGGTATAATTTTTTTTAAATTTGACGCATGAGTGAAAAATACAAGGTCAGAAGCCCTTGGGGTAGCTGCAAAATGTTATTCATTACTATAAAATGGGGAAACTATGAGCTTAGACAGTGTAGAACTATTGATGCGTTTTGAAAAGGAATTTAAGAAAGATGTTCCTTACTTAGCCGCAGAAAAAATTGGCACTGTTGGTGAAATGTCTAATTGGTTTTATCAAAACCTTACCATTCACCAACCTGACAGACAACTTGAGAATGAGATTTATACTTTGATAAAGAAAGCTCTTAAAGATTCAGGCTTGTCAGATAAAGTATCTTTTGAACAAAAGGTAAAGGAGATAATTCCAAAAGAGAATCTGGAACAAACTTGGGAGCAAATTGCTACAAAACTCAAACTTAAAATGCCAAGGCTCAACAAACAAGATTTGAGCGATAGTGAAATAAGAGATGTAAAAATTTTAGGGATAAGACTTTATAAACCGAAACCAGCTTTTTTAGAGTCTGACTTTAAAAGATTAGTGGAATGTGTAGGTGCTTTAAACTATGATAAATTTGTAGATTTTGACAAGATTACAAGTAAGTTTGAGATCGACATTGCCGTTATTGGTCTTACATATGATCAATGTGGTGTAGATGTAGACGAAGTTTTTCTAAATAGTTCTTTTACAAATGATTTGGGAATAGATTAAAAAAACAACACAGTGTTTAAGCAAACCAAGGCTGTATTGGTTGGTCCAAATTCAGGTGTGTCATCCTCCTACGTGGTCTGTAGCACAGACCACGGAAGTAGAGAAGTAAAATAAGTTACGAATCCAACAAATTAGACATAATGGGAAAGGAAAAGAAAAGTTTTTTGGGCATTATTTCCTTATTGGTACTTTTAAGCGGTTGTTGTATGTATCCAAAATTTGATACATGTTGTAGCTTAGATATTGATAAAATGGAGTTAAAAATGGTTTGTCCAAATAGTACAATCAGGTATGTAGAGGTATTACATACTGTTCCTAATTCGTTTGCCAAACTAGTTTATGAACAACGTTTTCCAATTACTGTCTATACGGTGATTCTGAAGTTACAAACGGATACATTAGTGAACGAAACTATTATTAATATATGGACTAATAACTACAAAATAAACGATTATACTATCTATGTATATCCAAAGAACTGGATAAATAAAGGAGTTGTATATGGGCATTATAGCTATAGATAGGAGCATCTCCTGCTACATCCTTTTTAATACTAAAAATTACCCAACAAATTTCCAATTAAATGAATGCAATTTTTAAAATATTTACAATCTGAAGTTCTATTGCGCGTACCGGTCGTCGCCAACAACTAATTCATAGCTTTGTTATCTTTGCCTGCTATTATGGAACAGGGGTTGATGCATTTGGAATGTTGGTTCATAATGCAGATTTTTGTTAGGTGAAAGGAAAGTTGTTGGTGACGCCCCGCCAATGTAATAAGACAGCAGAATGACTTGTGGGGCTAAACACCACGACGGAAAACCATTACTTAGGTTGAACTTTTATAATATACAATGGAAACATTAGAGACATATTTTAGGAGCCTAGGTTTTGACGAAATTGACTGTGATAAAATTGCAAGTGGTTTCAAACGATTATCATTTGACAAAGATGATTTTTTCGTTTTAGAAGGTAAAATATCGTCCCGGATTGGTTTTATTGAGATAGGGCAATTTCAATATTATTCCATAAGTAGCGAAGGTGAAGAGCGAACAACGTATATTTCACTTGAAAACAGCTTTGTAGCTTCTTTATTGAGCTATCTAAACGAAGTGCCTGCCATAGAAAATATTAAAGCCTTATCAAACGCTATTGTGTGGGTGATAGACAAGGCTGATGTGGTTGATTTACAAAATAAAATACCCAAGTTTAAAGACTTTTACATCAAACTTATTGAATATCAGATTTGCTGTATTGACAAAAGCAGATTAGAACTTATCACTTTATCCGCAGAACAACGCTACGAAAAAGTGTTGAAAGAATCACCTGAGCTTTTACAGAAAGTACCATTGCAACACATCGCATCCATGTTAGGCATCACGCCTAGACATTTAAGCAGATTAAGAAAAAAGATATAACAGCGTCTTACTTTTAGACATTTGTCCAGTAGATTGGCTACTATCCCAACTAATTTTGCATTGTAAAACAAAATAAGTCACGACATGCAAAAAAATATTCTTTTGGCCGTATTAATAGCTGTAACAAGCATAGCCTTCGCACAAGACAAGTTTCCCAAAAACACATTTAGTCTCAATGCTTTTAGAAACCCATCAGTTGGTTTGGAATACCAACGTAAACAAGTATCTTTTCACGCAGGGTATTATCCAACCAACTTTGAAAGTGGCGTGACCACTGAATTTTTGAAAGCTGGTGCAACTTATTGGTTTGTTCCTGTTGGCAAAAAGGAAATCCCTTCGTCATTTTATGGTGGATTATCTTATTTAAGAGGTATGTCACGAGATTACAAAGCCGAAAATGCCCTGGGTGTAGAAGCTGGTTTCCGTTGGTACGTATGGAAAGGCTTAAATCTGCGTATTGGGGTTATTGCCTTGGCAGCCGAAGGAAAGGATGTAAAAATCAATCCCACGCCTAGTATTAGTTATTCATTCAAATTCTAATTTCATGGTTTTGTTGTTTAAAGGTTGGTGGTTATAGCATAATCTCGCCAATTGATTATTTGAAAAGGTAGGGCATAATCTTATTGGAAATCAATCTATAACGGATTTATCTTTACAATCAAGTAGCACAACATAGTGCCTATTGGGCTTCTAAAAAATCATGTAATAAATTTACCAACCATAATTTCTAACTAAATGAAAAAGATCATTAAAGCATTGTTTGGTGTCATTGTAATGTACAATACTTCTTTTGCCCAAAATCCACTTTCTCAAACTACTCAAGTAGAAGTTGGAGTTGGTTTTGTGCTTCCATTTTACAACAAGGGCAAAGAATTACTACAAGCAAAAGAATTAAGAGAAAACCAATTATCTTATTATGCGGATGAATTGGGTAACAGAAAAAATGTGGGTAGTTATTCTAGAAGTTCCGGCTTTAACTTTTCTGTTGGCTTTTATAAACCCATAAAGAAAATAAAAGGATTGATGTTAGGTGCAATTGTGAGGAACGCACAAACAGGTTCTACGCCCAAGGAAGGTGGCTACGAAGAAGCCTATTTTTTTAATTTTATCACGGCTGGGGTAGCTGCCAAATATTATCCCTTTCAGAAAAATAATTTGTTTATCAAGACCGACTTTGGCATTGCTGCGGTTCTTACCAAAAACAGATATCTCAATAGCAAGAAGGAACAAAATTTCTTTCATCAATTTGGCATAGGCAATGCCTTGGGGCTTGAACTTGGCTATAGTTTAACCCCATTCAAAAACAAAACCAAATCCTTAGAAATCAAAACTGGTTATCAACTTGCCAACACCAGGGTAGAAGTAAATGGCATAGGAGATGATAGATGGCAGTTTGGGGCTTTGATAATAGGTACTTCCTTTAATTTTTAAAATTTAACAACATGCAAACAGAAAAGAAAATCGGGATTTTGCTAATCATTGGGGCATTGGGTGTATTAATCCCGTATATCATTTTAACTATCATTTTTGATTATCCAGACATTTTAAGACAGGAAACTGGAGTGATATTGACAAAATTTCATGAAGGAGGAAACCGATTAATCTGGACCTGGTGGGCTTTTGCCATCTTAGGATTGCCTTTAATAGTTGCTTATATCTTACTTGGACAAAAATTAGAACCAAAATTTTCTTTTGTGCGCTGGGTTACGACCCTAGGTGTAATAGGTTTGTTGGTGCAATTGATTGGTTTATTACGCTGGACATTTGTTGTGCCTGTTTTGGCGAATAATTATATCAATGGCAATGAAATGACAAAAGCAGCCAGCAAAGTGGGCTTTCAAATCGTGCATCAATATGGTGGGGTGGTTTTGGGCGAACACATCGGTCAGCTATTTACCATAGTTTGGACAGTTATGATAAGTTATGCTTTTGCCAAACTAAAGCTATTTCCAAAATGGACAACGTGGCTTGGTTATACGTCCTCCTTTATTTACACCTTCGCACAGACGGAACTTTTTGCTACTGTAATGCCTACATTCCCTGTAATAGACATGGCTGGTTTTGTTGGGAGTACCCTTTGGATAATATGGCTTATTGTAATAGGCGTGATTTTGATAAAGACAAAAATTGACTAACCTTATCAACCGGAGAGTATTCGAAAAAGTAGAAATCCATCTACCGCATTCGTTGATAACAAGAAACTAGTGAGGATTGAGTTTTCCATCACTAGTTTTTATTATTTATTTTTTGACCTAAACACAAGAGTACGAGTAAATTTTCGCCATAAAGAGGTACTTTCTACTAGCAACCTCCACCTTGCAATTGTAGGTATATCCTATACCCATTAATTTTTGGTTTGAACTAAATTACATACAGTCTAATAGATTAGAATCAATAAACAGTCCATTTAACGAGGATAGATTGAAGTATTTATATATTTTTACAAAAATTAAATTCTAAACAAGTGAAAAAAAAATTACTAATGATTGTAGCCTCAGTGCTATTAGGCCTAGGAAGCGTGACCCTAAACGCCCAAAGCATTTATATTCCTGACGATAACTTTGAACAATATTTTATCTCCTTAGGATATGACAATGCGCTTGACAACTATGTAAATTCTGCCAGTGTCAATTGGATGACTTCTTTGAATATTGGTTTTAGATCAATTACTGACCTTACTGGTATTCAAGACTTTACTAATTTACAATCTTTGTACTGTTTTGGAAATTCCATTACTAGTTTGACCTTGAAAAACATGCCTAATTTAACTACCATTGATTGTAGTGATAACTTAATCGAGACTTTAGATGTGAGTGGTTTAACTAGTTTAACTACTTTGTATTGTGGAGATAATAATCTAAAAAGTGTTAATCTGACTGGATGTTCTAATTTAAACGAATTTCTTTGTTTTAAAAATTCGCTTACAACGCTTAATTTGAGTGGTTTAACTAGTTTATCTAGTTTTGATTGCACTCAAAACACCTCCTTGGCATGTATACAAGTAAACAATGTAGCCGCGGCAGATGCTAATTCAAATTGGAAAAAAGATGCTTTGGCTAGTTATTCTTTGGCATGCGTAACTCCTAAATTTACTTACGTGCCAGATGATAAATTTGAAAATGGATTGATTGTACTTGGTTACGATAATGTATTAGATAATTATGTAAACACCGCTAATATTGAAGGACTTACCAATTTGGATATATCAGATTTAGCCATAACAGATTTAACTGGTATTGAAGATTTTAAAGCTTTAACAAAGTTAAATTGTAGCAGTAATAGTTTTACGAGTATCAATTTAAGCGGATTAACCAATTTAAATGAATTATTATGCGGTAGAAACAAATCATTAACTAGCTTGGATTGTAGTGGATTGCCTGAATTAACTACTTTAAACGTTTTTTCAAGTGCGCTCACAAGCCTCAATGTAAGTGGTTTGACCAAATTAAGCTATATAAATTGCAATTTAAATGCTTTATCCACCCTCAATGTAAGTGGATTAACTAGTTTAAATACATTGTATTGTGCAGAAAATAATCTTTCTAGTCTTAATGTGAGTGGATTAACCAGTTTAATAGATTTAGAATGTAATAAAAATAAGCTGACAAGTTTAAATTGTACCGGATTAACCAGTTTAGCAAATTTAATTTGTTACGAAAACAAGCTTACTAGCCTTACCGTAAGTGGATTAACTAGCTTAAACAAGATACAAACCCAGAATAATAATTTAACAAGTCTAGATGTAAGCGGATTAACTAATTTAAAGGAATTAACCTGTAACAATAATAACCTAAGTAGTTTAAACTTGATTAACACAACTAGTTTAACAAATTTAAGTAGCACTATTAACCCATCATTATTGTGTATTCAAGTAAGTAATGTTGCACAAGCAATAGCTAAAACACAACAATTTTGGTTTATAGATAATCAATCTATTTTTAACCTGGATTGCAGTGTAACATCAATTGATGAAAGTAGTAACATCATCTCGTCAAATATTTTCCCTAATCCCTCAAAAGGAATTTTTACTGTTCAAAATGCAATAGGAGTATTTACAATACAAAATATGGTGGGAGAATTTGTTTATAGTTCTTTAATTAATTCTACCAATGAAATAATTAACATTTCTCACCTAAGTAATGGCGTTTACTACGTTAATATAAATGGCAAAGTATCGAAAGTGATAAAAGAATAAAAGCCATCGTTTTAAGAAAAAAATTATTTGAGTCCTTTGTAGCTTCTGCATTGTTGTAGAAGCTACTTTGCTTTTACTCGTTAGTGAATCTTATACGGTGGCCTATGTTTACACTTGACACAATTGATAATGTACCAATTTACCAACTAATATTCAACTAGAAGCATTAAAAAGTAGTAAGCCCACCAGCTATGGTTGCTGATAAAAAACAGGCTAATGATGCGCCTAGCAAAGAAAGTAAGCCTAACTTGGCTACGTCAGCCTGTCTGTTAGGAGCCATGCCACCAATGCCACCAATCTGGATAGCTATGGAGCTAAAATTAGAAAATCCACTTAAGGCATAGGTAGCAATAAGTATGGACTTTGGGCTTAGTGTACCCGCGGATTTCATGTCTGCAAGAGAAATATAGGCTACAAATTCATTAATCACAGTTTTTTGCCCTAAAAGACTTCCGACTTGCAGCGTATCTTTCCAGTCAACACCAATTACAAATGCCACCAACCTAAAAATTTGGCCGAAGATATACTCCAAGGTAAATCCATTAAAAGTAGCATGGGTAGATTCTACAACCCAAGTGTTTAAGCCAGTGAACTCACCAAGTATGTCTTTGAGCAGGTAGTTAAAACTGGCAATGATAGAAATAAACGCAAGTAACATGGCGGCCACATTTACAGCAAGCTTAAGTCCGTCTTGTGCACCAATAGATAGTGCATCTATGAGGTTTGAACCAATATTTTCTTTGGTGAGCTCTAAGTTGTCGTTGAACTTTTCTTTTTCTGGAACCAACATTTTGGCAGTGACTATTGCTGCTGGTGAGTTCATAAACGAGGCACTCAACAGATAAGAGGCATAGCGCATTTTTTCTACAGGATCGTCACCTCCTAAAAACGTGACATATGCAGCCAATACGCCGCCGGCAAGTGTTGCCATGCCGCCCGTCATTAAACACATGAGTTCTGACTGGGTCATGTACCTTATAAATGGTTTCACCAACAAAGGTGCTTCGGTTTGTCCTAAAAAAATATTTCCTGCAGCTGACAGGCTTTCTGCACCCGATAGCCCCATGCTTTTTTGCATTAGCCAGGCAATGCCTTTTACCATCTTTTGTAAAATACCTAAATAGTATAACCCAGTAGTAATGCATGAAAAGAAGATAAGTGTTGGCAATACTTGAAACGCAAATAAGAAACCAAGTTGATGCCTCACTTCTTTGGAAGAGGAACTGTTTTTGGCAAGATCTCCAAACAAAAACTCAGCACCTTTGGCTGAAAAACCAAGAAAAGTGATAAAACCCTCACCAAGTTTATCAAACAAATAGGCGATAAATGGAACATACGTGATTAACAAACAAAAAATAACTTGTACTAATAGGCCAATAGTTACTAGTCGCCAATTGATGTTTTTTCTGTTTTGTGAAAACAAATAGGCAATCAAAATCAATACAGCTAGGCCAATCAAACTGCGAAAAACATTCATCTTCAGTACATTTATTTAGGGTAACTCCATATGCGCTAATTTAGAAAAATCAATTAGCACTGGAAATATAAATAATATTAAAACGAAAATCTAATGGGTCAAGTGTATTCAGCAGTTCTTGTATAATAGAAGGGTGATTTATTTTAAACGTAAAAATGTTTTCGTGGCGCTCTTGAAGTTCATCTTGTGGGAAAAGTTTGGCTTTTACATTCAATATCTGGTTGATGCCCTCCTCATTTTTCTTTTCTGAGCTTTTGGTAAACCGTTTTTCAATTTCATCTAATATTTTTTCTATTTTATTTACTTCTGCCCCTATATAACCCGAAAGAGAAGGATCAAGTACCTTTACTTTTTCCTGCAACATCTTTTGTAAATTACCTATTTCTAACTTTTCTTGGTTAAAATCAAGCAATAATACATCGTTAAAGGTTAGTCTTTTTATAGTTTTTTCGTCTTGAAAAAGTTCGGATACAGTAAGGTTATATTTATGTAATTTTTTGTTTAATTGATCAGTTACTAACATCCCAAAACAGCGAGGTAGCAAAATTGGGAAAGGAACTTGGTAATGATCAAAGGTAGATTTTAACTGAAGCCAATAGGATATTTCCGCAGGGCCTCCTGTAAACGAAAGATTGGGTAAGATAATTTCTTGGTATAAGGGCCTAAGCACCACATTTGGACTTAATTTTTCACATTCATTTACGAGCACCTCTTGCATACGTTCATTCGAGATGAGATGAACTTCGCCTTCATTATCTTTGTACTCAAATCCGTTTGTAGTTTTGTCTAAGCGTGCCCTGAGAACTTTCTCCATCCAGAATAAGTTAATTTCTCTGGCATGAATCTGCTCTTTATATCCAAGGCTTTGCAGATTTTTGGTGCTTGTGTTTACTAGTTTATAGGCATTTTGATTTGCAACTTCGTCTTTTAAAATAGGTATCAGCTGGTTTTTAAGCGCAACATGGTTGGCATCCAGACACACCAAACCTTCAGAACCAAAAATATTGTTTATCAAAGCTCTGGTTGCCGCACTAAGTTGCGCATTATTTTGATAGTGTTTTTTATACTCGGCCATTTCTTCGGGTAGTGCCTCTAGCAGTTCTAACATGGAAAGGGTTCCAATGTTGCCTACCGCGCCTGTTTCTAGTTGCTGCCAGACCTGTTTTTTACCAAACAAGTAAAAGTGGTTAATCTCCTCAAAGTCATGATCCTCAGTCGCCATCCAATAAAGCGGCACAAAGTTGTAGTTGGGGTAAGTTTGTTTTAGTTGTTTGGCTAAATTAATGGTGGAAATAATTTTAAAAACAAAATAGAGAGGTCCTGTAAAAATATTAAGTTGATGCCCACAAGCAATGGTATATGTATTGGGTTGGAGTAAAAGATCTATGTTTTCTTGTACTGTTGGCGTCAACTCAATGGCTTTATATTGCTCCACAAGCACCTTATGTAAAACTTCTCTTTTATGTGTTGTAAAGGCCTTTTCTTGAATTTGTTTTTCAAAACTAGCTAACGTTGGAAGGTTGTTGTAAAATGTCTTTAGCTCTGGTTTTTGTTTGAGATAGTCTAAAAATAAAGAAGAAAACTGTTTAGTATCTTCAAGTGTAATTTTTTCAAGGAGCATCGTGTATATATGGTGGTTTTAAAAAGTCATAATCAAAATACAAATTCTACTACAATATTGTTCAAAACTAAACAATTATTGCCCATTAAGCCTTTAAAATATCATATTTTCAATGCAAAAAAAACAAAGGTAATTGCTGGACAATTTCTGTTATCCTTGATAGGTTTCTCTGATACTTTCTGAAAACAAATTGTAGAATTGAGTAAGCGTATCGTTATGGTTAAGAAATAAACGATGTTCATTCAGTGTTTTATTGTCCTTACGAATGGCAGGGCCAGTTTGTCCTTCCTCAGGACTAAGGGTAAATGCTTTGGATACTGTTTCCTGAACAAGTGAATGTAGCATTTCAAATTTCATACCTTCCGTTTCGGTAATATCCTTAGCAATTTTAAGTAAATGATTGGTAAAATTGCAGGCAAAAACCGCAGCTACGTGAAGAGCTTTACGTTGTTCATAATCAATGCTATAAACCTTTTGGCTTAACGAGTGTCCTAGGGCAATTAGTACCAGTTTTACCTCTTCGTTTTTCGACTCCAAACAAATAGGTACTTGAGCCCAATTGGTCTTTTTCGATTTGCTTATGGTTTGCAATGGATAAAAAACACCATGACCTTGCGAACCCAAAGCAGCCATAGAAACTGTGCCCGAAGTATGTACCAATATGCCCTGTGGTGGTAATTTTATCTTTTTTGCCAACAAAGCTATGGCATCATCTGAAACACACAATATAAAAATCTGTGCCTTACTTTTTGAAAAATCAAGTGAAGTAGTTGGTTCGGCTTCATATAGTTTTATGCAAAGATTAGAAGCTGCTGCAAGGTGTCTGCTGTAAATTTCTATAATTGAGTGTCCTGCTGTTTCTAAACCTTTGGCAAGCTGAGTTCCTACGTTACCCGTTCCTAATATGCTAATTTTCATGCTTTTAAAGTCAATATTTTGACCACAAAATGGAATTTATTTTAAACTTTTCAACTAAAGCCCAAGGTTAAAACCCATCTACTTTTATTTCCAAGTTCCCTTTGGCCTCAACAAAGGCCCTTATTCCATCTTTTGTAATGAGCACGTCTTTAGGTTCTAGTGTGGTTAGCTTGCCCATCAGTAAAACACCTGGCTGGATTCTGTTATTTTGTAAGGTCTTTTGAATCAACTTTTTGCTTTCGTCTAGTTGGTCTTTAAGCGGGAACACTAGACTTTTTTCAAGCTTTTTTTCTATTGCTCCATTCATCATCCAATTGGCAGTTTTTAATAGTTTGTTTCGTGTATCTATATCAAAATCAACATTTTTAATAAAAATAGATTGATTTAATTCATCATAAATGGGAACGCCAGTGAGATATATTGTACCTTTTATGCTTCCAGAAATGTCCGTTTTTACAGCTACTTTGTCACCACTGGCATAAATCATCATATCCTCGATTTTGACTTTATACTTTCCTTCTTTAAATTCATAAATCAACCCTTTTTGCATTTTTCTGGCCATTTCAGTGGCGTATTCATAAGGCACATCGGCCGTAATGGCAATAAAAAAGTTATTCTTGGCTACGTTAGTTAGGTGTAAATTGGGCAAAATCGTATCCACCTTTACTGCTGGTTTTAACCCAAAAACAGTTTCAGTAGCTGCCACTAGCCCCAAGGCGGATTTTATATTACCTGTTTGACCATAAAAAGGGGTCATTGAAAATGACTTTGGCGAGATTTTTAACCAAACTTTAGGGTCTGTAGATATTTCAATTGGATTTTGAAGAGTTTTAAAGATATCTTTTGCAAAGCCTTTGATATTAATAGATTCACTTGCTTGTTGATCAATCATTTTAGCCAAATCCTTCTTTTGGCTTTCTAATATTAAATCTCCAATAAATTTGATAGGTATTTCCATCATTCCTATTTTTAAGATAGGAGATGAAATCCATTCATAACCATGTGGTTCGGTGTGAGAAACTATTTTCCAAGTAGAATCCATGCGTAGCTTGGTTTTGAATCTTAATTTAATACCCAAGTCAGTTTCACCAAACTGTGTATATCCCAATATGGAAACACCGTATTTTGCCCATATTTTTAAAGGTACGGAATAGTCGAAATAATCATATTTAACATCTACTTTTATGTCCCCTTGTTTCCATACTTTTAGCAAAAGATTGTCGTTGCCATTATTAGTTAGGCTACTGTCCTCGTATATTAGCCCTTTTAATTCTTTGTTTATTTTATCATTTACCGCTTTTATGGGTATTACCACAGGCACATTTAACTCTGAGGGAGATGGCTTGTAAGTTTTTTTTGTAAATTCATTATTAGGTGCCGTAGGAGCAAGGTTCTTTTTACAGCCATACAGTCCTATTCCTGCTGCTAAGGCCAACAAAAAGTATAAATGATGCTTCATAAAAGTATATTTTTAATTAGATAAAGGTATTATAAAAAAGTTAAGTCTAAAACATGTAGCAAATTAATTAGTTTATAAAACATGGATTCAGACAAAATTAACATTTTTTGGTTTAGAAGAGACCTAAGACTTGAAGATAACGTAGGGCTTTTTCATGCGTTGTCGACGGAAAACAAGGTATTACCCTTATTTATTTTTGATAAAGATATTCTAGAAAAGTTAGAGGACAAAAATGACAAGAGAGTAAGTTTTATCTATCAAACTATTATTTCTTTAAAAAAGCAGCTGGAAGAAATGGGGTCCACTCTCTTGGTTAAGTATGGACATCCAACTGAGGTTTGGAAGGAAATTATTACCTCGTATAATATTAATTCGGTGTATTGTAGCCATGATTATGAACCTTATGCCATTCAAAGAGACTTAGCAATTAATAATTTATTAAATACGAGTAAGATTTCATTTTTAACCTTTAAAGATCAATGTATTTTTGAAAAATCGGAGGTGGTAAAAGACGACGGTAAACCCTACACTGTATTCACGCCATATAGTAAAAAGTGGCTTGCGTTGCTTGCCACAAAGCCTATTGTTTGTGTAGAATCTAATTCTATCTTGGCAAAAGGGTTGATTCAAACACCACCAATGCCAATCATTCCTCTTCAAGACATGGGTTTTAATGTAACCCACCTAGCCATACCACCTTTAACGGTGGAAAAAGAATTATTACTAAAATATGCCCAAAAGAGGGATATTCCTTCTGAAAGTGGTACCTCAAGACTAAGTGTACACCTTCGTTTTGGTACGATAAGTATTAGGAAATTAGCTTTAATGGGCAATTCATACAGTGCTACTTGGCTCAACGAACTTATTTGGAGAGATTTTTATATGATGATTTTGTATCATTTTCCTCATGTGGTCCATGGATCATTTAAAAGGCAGTATGATAATATTAAATGGCTAAATAATAAAATTCAATTTGAACGGTGGTGTACTGGCCAAACAGGATACCCAATCGTAGATGCTGGTATGCGAGAACTAAATGCCACAGGATTTATGCATAATCGCGTGAGAATGATAGTAGCAAGTTTTTTAGTAAAACATTTGCTTATCGACTGGCGATGGGGAGAGGCTTATTTTGCTAGCAAATTACTAGATTTTGATCTTTCGGCCAACAATGGTGGGTGGCAATGGGCTGCGGGAAGTGGCTGTGATGCAGCACCCTATTTTAGGGTTTTTAATCCATATCTTCAAACTGAGAAGTTTGACCCACAATTAAAATATGTAAAAAAGTGGGTGCCAGAATTTCAAGAGTTTACTTATCCTCAGCCCATTGTAAAACATGAACTGGCTAGAAATAGGGCATTAGAAGTTTATAAACAAGGATTACAGGAAGTTTAGAAACAATTCTCATTTGCCAATGTACCATAACAAATAACCAGAGTAATCGAACAAAAATATTTGGTACTATCGCTAAAGTTTTACCCTTGGCATGTTTAATTAATTGGAAATTACTTACTCATGACACAACCAATAAAATTAATTTTTAATAATATATTGAATTATTTTTACACCTTGGTAGTTCTTAATCTCGATAGTTTTTAGTCAATATATTATTGTTAAATCATGCCCAATAAGTTTATCTTTATTCCAATAGTCACAATTCTTTTTTTATTAATTGATTTATATGTTTTTCAAGTAGTTAAGTATCTAACAGCTGATTTAAGTGAATCTTCCCGCAAAGTTTCATACCTAATTTTTGGATTATTCACCGTTATAGCCATTTCTAGTTTATGGATTTATAATTTTGGACAAGTTCATAGCTATAGCAGAGGATTTCGCACTTTTTTGGTAGCTACCGTTTTTGTCACCTATTTTTCAAAGCTTTTTGTAGTAATCTTTTTATTTATAGATGATCTACTTAGAGGCCTAGAATGGATATGGTTTCAAATAAGGCCTCTCACCTCGGAGAAAACCGAATTACCAACTCAAGCCTTGCCAGAAAACCAGATTACACGGCATGACTTTTTAATGAAAACAGCCACCTTAGCGGGCGTAGTACCTTTTGGTGCTATGACATTTGGTATCTTGTCTGGTGCACATGATTATAGAATTAGAAACCAAAAAATAACCTTAGCAAATTTGCCAACCCAATTTCATGGGCTTAAATTAATTCAAATTTCAGACGTGCATTCTGGAAGTTTTTTTAATAAAACCGCTGTAAGAGGAGGCATCGAAATGTTGTTAAAAGAAAAACCTGATTTGGTATTTTTCACTGGAGATTTAGTCAATAACAAAGTTGATGAAATGGCTGAATATCAGGATATTTTTTCTAAAGTTAAAGCACCCTTGGGTGTGTACTCTACTTTAGGCAATCACGATTATGGTGATTATGTATCTTGGGAGTCTGCGGAAGCCAAATATAGAAATCTAGAAAAATTAAAAGAAGTACATCGCTTAATGGGATGGAATCTTTTGATGAACGAAAATAGAATAATCACGGTAGATAATGCCCAGTTGGCAGTTATAGGTATAGAAAATTATGGTGCCAAAGGGAGATTTCCAAAGTATGGAAAGCTAGAGCAAGCATACCAAGGCATAGAAGAAATGCCTGTAAAATTACTTTTATCGCATGACCCAAGCCATTGGGACGCCCAAGTGAATTCGAAATACAAAGATATTGATGTAATGTTTGCTGGTCACACTCATGGGATGCAATGTGGAGTAGAAATAGCTGGTTTTCAATGGAGCCCTGTACAATACATGTACGAGCAATGGGCTGGACTTTATCAAAACGATAACCAATATTTGTACGTCAATAGGGGATTTGGCTACTTAGGATTTCCAGGAAGGGTAGGGATGCCCCCAGAAATTACTGTGATTGAATTTTGTAAAGGTTAATTGATGGCCTTTACTTTTTTGTTACTCCGTAAAGTAAGAAAACTTCTTAATTAGTAACAATTTAGAATCTTGAATATCTTCAAGATATAAAAATTGTAAATTTTTCTAATGCGTAAATGGAATTGATACTCGTCATGCTCAAGTCATGCCATTGGTACCAGTATAAAATACTTTGCTTATGAAAATTGGAGATGGGTAAAATAAAAAAACCGAGTCGTTTGACTCGGTTTTTTTTATTTTAATATTAAGCGTATTACTTAACTTCTTCGTAATTGACGTCTGTAACATCTTCGGTTTTTGAACTATTGGAGTTGTTACCAGCAGATTCGTTTGTGCCTGAAGTACCTTGATTGTTCATAGCGCCATACAACTCACCTGAAGCTTTTTCCCATGCTTTGTTAAGTGCTTCCATGCTTGAATCAATCATTGATAAATCTTTCGAAGCATGAGCCATACGAAGATCTTTAAGTGCATCTTCTATTGAAGACTTATTGTCAGCCGACAATTTGTCACCATAGTCTTTTAGCTGTTTCTCAGTTTGGAAAGCTAAAGTATCTGCAGCATTAAGTTTCTCTATTTTTTCTTTTTCGGCTTTATCGCTTGCTTCATTGGCTTTAGCCTCTTGACGCATTCTTTCAATCTCTTCTTGACTTAATCCAGAAGATGCCTCAATACGTATTTTCTGTTCTTTTCCAGTACCTTTATCTTTTGCGGATACATGCAAAATACCATTGGCATCAATATCAAAGGTAACCTCAATTTGTGGTACACCCCTTGGTGCTGGAGGAATACTATCAAGAATAAACTTTCCAATGGTGCGATTATCTCTTGCCATTGGTCTCTCGCCTTGTAAAATATGAATTTCAACTGAAGGCTGGTTGTCAGCAGCGGTTGAGAATGTCTCAGATTTTTTACTTGGAATGGTAGTGTTAGACTCAATTAGTTTTGTAAATACGCCACCCATTGTTTCAATACCAAGCGACAAAGGAGTCACGTCAAGTAATAATACATCTTTTACCTCACCAGTTAACACACCACCTTGAATAGCTGCACCAATCGCCACCACTTCATCAGGATTTACCCCTTTGCTTGGCTTTTTGTTAAAGAATTTCTCTACCTCTTCTTGTACTCTTGGTATACGTGTAGAACCACCAACTAAAATAACCTCATCAATATCTGAATTGCTTAAACCTGCATTTTTCATTGCCCTGCGGCATGGTTCTAAACATCTCTGAAATAAATCATCACATATTTGTTCAAATTTAGAACGGCTTAGCGTACGAACTAAGTGTTTAGGAATGCCATTCACAGGCATGATATAAGGCAAATTAATCTCAGTGGTAGTAGAACTAGACAATTCTATTTTGGCCTTTTCAGCAGCTTCTTTTAAACGTTGAAGCGCCATAGGATCTAACTTAAGGTCAATTCCTTCGTCACTTTTAAATTCTTGAGCTAACCAATCTATAATTCTTTGGTCGAAGTCATCACCACCCAAATGTACATCACCATCGGTAGATTTAACTTCAAAAACACCATCACCTAGTTCAAGGATTGACACGTCAAACGTACCACCTCCTAAGTCAAATACTGCGATTTTAGCATCTGTATTCTTTTTGTCCAATCCATATGCCAATGCCGCGGCAGTAGGCTCGTTGATTATTCTTTTAACATCCAAACCTGCAATTTGTCCAGCCTCTTTGGTTGCTTGTCTTTCAGAATCATTAAAATATGCTGGTACAGTTATAACTGCTTCTGTTACCGCATGACCCAAAAAGTCTTCAGCTGTTTGCTTCATTTTCTGAAGGATCATGGCAGAAATTTCTTGAGGAGTAAAAGTACGATCGCCTATTCTTACCCTTGCTACGTCGTTAGCGCCCGATTCTACAGTATACGGCATGTTTACTGCTTCTCCTTTAGACTCAGCATACTTTTTGCCCATGAACCTTTTAACTGAATAAACAGTATTTTGAGGATTGGTAACCGCCTGACGTTTAGCTGGATCACCTACTTTTCTCTCGCCATTACCATTATCCATGAATGCAACGATAGAAGGTGTAGTGCGTTTGCCTTCACTATTGGCTATTACCACAGGTTCATTTCCTTCCATTACAGCGACGCAGGAATTAGTAGTCCCTAAGTCAATACCTATAATTTTACCCATTTTATGTATTAATTATGTTAAGATTATTTCTTGTTTATAACCCTTTCGCAACTGATATGCCAAAAGTTAAAAAAATGTCAATTTTTAATTAAATTATCTGTATATCTCTGATTTATAGAATCGTAAGATTTTTTTAAGAATTCACATAATGACATATTGTCACTATGTGAATTGCAATTTAATGACTTTAGTTCCGTTTCGTACAAAAGAACTAACTTACTAAAAAATCTCTGCCCCAATTTAATATCTCTTCCCTTGACCATAATTCCGGGAAAAATATGGTTTTTTGATATTTTGGTGGTAAATATTTTTGCCAGTTGGTACCTCCTGTTGATGGATTGTTTTTAAGGTGTTTAACAACCGCTTTTAAATGAGACAATCCAAATTTGATGTTAAAATTCACATCAAAATTTCGCATTTCGTTTAGTAATTCTTGCTCGATTTGTAGGGCATTTGTAGCCTTTAGATACACTTTCCATAGATTCGTTTCTTTGTATTTCATAGCAGTATAGTGGAGGTCGTCACCATATTTATCTTGAAACTGTTTCAAGGTAATAGATTGCATACCAGTTGCTTTGTCAGTAGCTCCGTTTTTCCAATAAATATTTTCCAGGCACTCCTCTAAACTTAGGTCAAATGGAGCCGCTTCTTTGATTTCTGGCACCACGAGATTAATAAGGTCAGTAGCACAAATTTCTATTTTACGATATTGAATACTTTGGAAGCCACTTGCAGGAAAAAGAGAAGTTCTAAACTGTGCAAACTCTGTTTGGCTCATCTCCTCAGAAACTATGTCAAACGAATTTGAAACATATTCTAGGTATTTATTCATCCTTCGCAATTTTTTGGTCAATTCTTGTTGCGAAACTTCTTTATCTTGGGCTAAAAATTCAATTTCCTGTAATACTAGTTTAAAATAAAGCTCAGTCACTTGATGAAAAACGATAAAAATCATTTCATCATTAAAATTTGATTGAGTTTGTTGTAAAGTTAATAGGGTTTCGAGCCTAATATAGTCCCAATAATTCAGGTATTTGGAGTGTAATAAGCCATCAAGATAATCTGTAATTTGTTGATTATCTTTACTATACCTGCTTTCAAGTAATTTTATTTTATCGTAAATTCGCTGATCTGCGCTTTCTGTATCGTTCATATGGAAATAACCCTTTGCAGGAAAATGTCGTTATAACATCAAAACTGTAAAGTTGAGATTAATTTTAACTAAAAACAAAACAAACCATGCGAATTGACAATTTCGAATCACCAGATTTATATCAAGTTGATGATTTGTTGTCAGACGAACACAAGTTAATTCGTAGCACTGTAAGGGCTTTTGTAAAAAGGGAAATAAGCCCAATTATAGATGATTATTGCCAAAAAGCGGAGTTTCCATATTACTTAGTTAAAAAAATGGGTGAATTGGGTATTTTTGGTCCAACTATCCCCGTTACCTATGGTGGTGGAGGACTTGATTATATTTCTTATGGGTTAATGATGCAAGAAATCGAAAGGGGTGACTCAGGAATGCGTTCAACTGCTTCGGTGCAAGGGTCTTTGGTTATGTTCCCGATTTTTCAATTTGGGTCGGAGCAACAGAAACAAAAATATTTACCAAAATTGGCCAGCGGAGAATTTCTCGGCTGTTTTGGTTTAACAGAACCTGATTTTGGCTCAAACCCTTCAGGGATGCTCTCAACTTTACAAGACGCTGGCGACCATTACATTCTTAATGGATCCAAAATGTGGATTTCAAATTCTCCAAAAGCAGATATTGCAGTCGTATGGGCGCGTAATGAAGCTGGAAGGGTAAAAGGTGTAATAGTGGAACGTGGCATGGAGGGCTTTAGTACACCAGAAATACATAATAAATGGTCATTAAGGGCCAGTACCACTGGTGAATTAATATTTGACAATGTAAAAATACCTAAGGATAATTTATTACCGCATGCGGATGGATTAAGCGCTCCATTACAATGTTTAGACTCGGCAAGGTATGGCATTGCTTGGGGTGCTTTAGGTGCTGCGATGGATTGTTATGATGCTGCTAAAAGATATGCCCTAGAAAGAATTCAATTTGATAAACCTATTGCCTCGTTTCAATTAATCCAAAAGAAACTAGCGGAAATGCTTACTGAAATTACAAAGGCTCAATTGGTGTGTTTACGTTTGGGACAGTTAAAAAACCTTGGCCGTGCTAATACCGCTCAAATTTCTATGGCAAAACGTAATAACGTTGAAATTGCGCTTCACATAGCGAGAGAGGCAAGACAGATACATGGTGGGATGGGCATAACAGGCGAATACCCTATTATGAGGCATATGATGAATTTGGAATCGGTAGTCACTTATGAGGGTACCCATGATATACATTTATTAATTTTAGGAGCTGAGATTACAGGAATTCCAGCTTTTAAGTAAATTGCGATTAATTAGACAAGCCATATATTTATTTTATTATTTTTGATGAACCATATCACTAAAAATACATTTAAGGTATTTTTGATTTTGTTATCGTTTAAATCGATAGCACAAGAAGATGTTTCTTTACTTAAAACAGTATGTATTGAACGTTTTACTAGATTTATAGACTGGCCAGAAAAACCCAATAGAAGTAGTTATAATTTGGTTTACTTAGGTGATTATGACGACCCTATAAAGCAGGTGCTAGAAAAAAATTTCAAATTTATGTTGGTAAAAAACAACAAGGTAGTTGTCGTTCATTGTAAACATGTTTCTGATTTAAAAAATAAAGAAATAGATATATTATTTATCTCAAACACATTTAGCGACAAGCTAGTAGAAATTTTATCTTATACCGCTAACAAACCAATTTTAACCATAGGAGACAAAGATAATTTTGGTACCAAAGGAGTATTAATTAATTTTTTTATACAGCAAAATAAATTAAAATTTGAGATAAATGAACCTGCTGTGAAAAAATCAGGTCTTAATGTTAGTTTTCATTTATATAAATTAGCAAGAGTTATAAAATAAAATACCAAATAAATAAGAATGCTTAATATAATTAAGAATTGGTCCATCAAATCAAAACTAATTGCTATTCTATTAATAGTATCCATTTTTACCTTAGTTTTTGGGGGGTCCCTTTCTGTTTATATTGAAATTACCTCTAAGCGAGAAGAATTTGCCCGACTTTCTGTAACTCAGGCTAAATTGTTAGCAGAATATTCTGTATCTCCGATGGTGTTTGAAGACAAGGATGGTGCAACGGAAGTTTTAAGTAAAGCCATGTCGCTTGACAACCTAAGCTGTGTGGTTTTACTTAATATGAACGGAAATGTTTTTACATCTTTTAACTTAAAAAGCCCGGAGAATATAATTAAAAACTTAAAATTCGATTATCAATTTATTGGTAAAACGTTGCATGTAAAACAGCCTGTTATTTATAATGACAAATTGTATGGTTATATTTATTTAGTTGCGGACACAACCAGTATTGATGAGCAATTAGTTGATTATATTAAAAAGACCATTCTTTTTACTTTTTTAATTCTCCTTATTGCACTTTTTATAACTTATCAATTACAAAAAATTGTATCTGTTCCTATTTATCAACTTGCGGAAATAACCAAGGAAATTTCTGTAAAAAAGGATTACCAAATGAGGGTTGAAAAAAAAGGCAATGATGAAATTGGTGTGCTTTATGACAACTTTAACCTATTGATGGACACCATTCAAATACAACAAAAGATACAAAATGAAGCTGAAAGTGATTTAACTGAAATGACCAAGCAGCTAATGAAACACAATAATGAACTTCAGCGATTTGCATACATTACATCTCATGATTTAAGAGCACCTGTAGTGAACCTTGTCAATCTCTTAAATTTTATAGAAAAAGATGATTTGAATGAGAAAAACAAATTAATTTTAGATAAAATTGATATTAGTATTCAACAATTGAATAATACTCTTCATGAACTCATTGAAATAGTATCTTTAAAAAAGAACCTTGATGATGCCAAAGAAATAATCAATTTTGAAACATTATTACATGAAATAACCACAGGAATAGAAAAACAAATAGAAGAGAGTAAGGCTGAAATTAAAGCAGACTTTAAAATAAAAGAAATTTTCTATATCAAGAGTCATATAAATAGTATATTGCTAAATTTACTGACGAATGCAATCAAATATCGGTCAAGCGAGAGAAAACCAACTATTTTTATATCAACAGAATTGGTAAATAACTATGTATGTTTAAAAGTGGCAGACAATGGCTTGGGGATAGATTTAAACAAAAACAAAAGAAATGTTTTTGGCTTGCATAAACGATTCCACTATAACATTGAAGGAAAAGGAATAGGTTTGTTCATTCTTAAATCTTTGGTGGAATCTTTGGACGGTGAAGTAGATGTGGAAAGTGAAGTTGGACAAGGATCGAATTTTATTATATATCTAAAATGTGAAATAAAATGAATGTATTAAAGCAAATTATGTTGATAGACGATGACGAGGTGTATAACTTCATTTGCTCTGAAACTATCAAAAAGATTTTAAACATCAAAGACATTATTACCTACACTAGTTCACAAAATGGTCTTAATTTTTTGGCAAAATCGATAGCCGATAAAGCTCAACTTCCCGACTTAATATTTATTGATATTAATATGCCGATATTAGATGGTTGGAGCTTTATTGAGGAATATCAAAAAATGAGTAGTGATATCGCACAAAAGGTACTTATTTACATACAGTCTTCCTCTGTTTACGACGAAGATATTGAGAAGTCTAAAACCTATGCTGTAATAGATGGATTTATCACAAAGCCGCTGTCCCTTGCCCAGCTCATGGAAATAAAGGAAAAATTTTCTAATGAACTTTAGAACTTTAAATTGAGTTAATTCTAAAAAAAATAAATATGCATTTTCTTAAAAACTTCTTAGCTAGTGTAATTTTTGTTGTTCTAGCACTGGCTATCAGCTCATTTTGGAATCCAAAATCGACGACAACTGGAATCAAGTGGTACACAATTGAAGAAATGAATAAATTACAGCAAAAAAAACCGCGCAAAATTGTAGTAGATGTATACACAGATTGGTGTGGTTGGTGTAAAAAAATGGACAAATCAACATTTGCAGATCAAGCAGTAGGTGAATATGTTAATAAAAACTATTATGCCGTCAAGCTAGATGCTGAAAGCAATAAAAAGGTGTTATTTAACGGCAAAGTATTGACAGAAAGAGAACTAGCTAGTTCTATATTTGCTGCTACTGGCTATCCCACTACGGTATACTTAGATGAAAATTTAAATGTTCTAACAACCGTTTCATCTTATTTAGATGTCCCAATGTTCACAAAAATTGTCAAATATTTTGGTGATAATGTTTATAAGAAACAAACTTGGGAACAATATAACAGTGCCAATTAATCCATAATAAAATTGGCTAAATCTACCATAGTAGCACTTTCTACTCCAAGTGGAATTGGAGCTATAGCGCTAATTAGGCTTTCGGGCTTAGATGCTTTTGCAATAACCCAAGCGATATTTAAAGGTAAAATACTTTCCCAACAAAATAGTCATACCGCTCATTTTGGCTATATTATTGATGGTCAGTCTATCATTGATGAAGTGGTGGTGACTATTTATAAATCACCCAATTCATTTACCAAAGAAAATGTTGTAGAAATTGGTTGCCATGGTTCCTCTTATATTGTGCAACAAATAATTAAGTTATTACTCAAAAACGGGGCAGAAATGGCCCAACCAGGAGAATTTACCCAACGAGCATTTCTAAATGGCCGCATGGATTTAGCCCAAGCTGAGGCCGTGGCTGATTTAATTGCTTCAGAAACAGCTGCGTCTCATGCAACAGCAATAAACCAAATGAAAGGAGGGTTTTCTAAAAGAATTAAACAACTCAGAGAAGAACTTATTCACTTTGCAAGTATGATCGAGTTGGAGCTTGATTTTAGCGAAGAGGATGTCGAATTTGCAAGTAGAGAAGGATTTAAATCTTTGTTACATAAAATACAAGCAGTAATAAGTCCACTTATAGATTCTTTTGATCTTGGGAATGTGATAAAAAATGGTGTACCAGTGGTTATTGCGGGAAGACCCAATGCGGGGAAAAGCACGTTACTTAATACACTTTTAAATGATGAAAGAGCAATTGTAAGTGATATTGCTGGTACTACGAGGGACACTATCGAGGAGATTCTGGTGATAAATGGTATTCAGTTTAGGCTTATTGATACCGCAGGAATAAGGGAGGCACAAGACCAAATTGAGGCGATTGGTATATCTAAATCTAAGCTAAAAGTGGCTCAAGCTAACTTGGTAATGTATGTTTTTGATATTGAACTCCCTGTAGAAGAGGTAATTGCCGACGTAAAAAACTTAGACAAACAAGAGGAGGAAGTATTGTTGGTAGCAAATAAATCAGACAAAATACTTTCCTCCAAAATCCCAAAGGCAGCAATAGCCATTAGTGCCAAAGAAGGGTTACAAATTGAAGAACTCAAAAAAGCGTTATACGATAGAGTTTTAGGGGGTAAAATCGCAAAGTCTGATAGCCTTATTACCAATTTAAGACATTATGAAGCCTTGCGAAACACCCAAACTGCTTTAGAGAATGCACAAAAGGGCATAGATGCCTCTATTTCTGGCGACTTTTTGGCCATGGACATCCGTCAAGCATTGTTTTTTCTTGGAGAAATTACTGGAGAAATTACCACCGATGACTTGTTGGAAAATATATTTAGTAAATTCTGTATCGGAAAGTAATATGATTGAATGTAATAATCCTACCTATAATAAAAATGTTTAAAGTCTAAAACCAATTTGAATACGTTGTGCTTACGAAAGTATTTAATAGGTAGAGACTAGAAACTGAAGAAACTTTTAGTTCTTGGGTTTGTAAAGTATCTTTATTTAAAAATTTTGAAATAGTTTAAAATTCATGATTATGCCATTTGGAGTTTTAAAAACACCTTCTCTAAATAGAATGTCTTAATTAAAGTTTTAAAAAATCACATGCCTTCATTGCTGCATCTTGTTCTGCCTTTTTCTTGCTGAGACCAGCACCTTCAGAAATATATTCATCATTGATAATAGCTTGTGCAGTAAATTGTTTGTGGTTTCCTTTACCTGATTCTCCAGTAATTTTAAAACGAACTTCCTTATTTTCCTTATGAGCCCATTCTATTAGCTTACTTTTAAAGTTGTTATTGTTTTCAATAATAGTATTAATATCAATATGCTGATCTATTAATCTTTTAATTATAAATAACTTAACTACCTTTATTCCATGGTCAAGATAAATGGCTCCCACCAAAGCTTCTAAGGCATCTCCATAAACTGATTTAAATGCTACTGGATTTTTGTTGTTTTCAAATTCAACAAGCTTATCTATACCGGTTTTTTTGGCTAAAACCGATAATGATTCGCCATTTACTATTCTGGCTCTTATTTCAGTGAGAAAACCTTCGTCTTTGTATGGGAATTTTTTAAAAAGATATTCAGCTACTACCATTCCTAGAATTGAGTCTCCAAGAAATTCAAGCCGCTCATTGTTCTCCTTAATACCTTTAACTACCTCCTTGGATGTGGATATGTGCTTAATTGCAAGTAGATATAATTCAATATGTACAGGCTCAACACCTACAATTTGTTTTATAGCTACCTTCAGTTTCTTGTTTTTAGAAACAGGACTTTGAAATATGGCTGATAGTCGTTTGAACAACGTGCTATCTGTTTAGTTAAATTTTTCTAAAAATAACCGAGCAGTTGTGACCACCAAAACCGAAAGTGTTACTTAAAGCAATGTTGATATCTCTCGCTTGAGCCTTGCCAAAAGTAAGATTTAATTTTGGGTCAATATTTTCATCATCATTAAAATGATTGATAGTAGGAGGTACTAGACCATTTTTAATCGCAAGTACACATGCTGCAGCTTCTATAGCACCTGCTGCACCTAACAGATGGCCTGTCATAGATTTTGTGGAACTTATGTTTATTTTGTAGGCATGGTCTCCAAATACATGCTGTATTGCTTTTAACTCTGCTATATCACCTAGTGGGGTAGAAGTACCATGCACATTAACATAATCTACTTCTTCTGGTTTTATTCCAGCATCACGTAGTGCATTTATCATAACATTTTTAGCTCCTAAACCTTCAGGATGTGGAGCAGTTAAATGATATGCATCAGCAGACATTCCTCCACCGATTATTTCAGCATAAATCTTCGCACCCCTTGCTTTGGCATGCTCGTATTCTTCGAGTATCATAGTTACTGAACCTTCGCCCATAACAAAACCGTCGCGGTCTTTATCAAAAGGTCTTGAAGCAGTGGCAGGATCGTCATTTCTTTCAGATAACGCTTTGCAGGCGTTAAAACCACCAATACCTGCTTCAGTTATTGCCCCTTCTGTACCACCCGCAACAATAACATCAGCCATACCTAGTCTTACGTAATTGAATGCGTCTACAAGTGCGTTACTTGATGAAGCACAGGCTGAAACAGTCACAAAATTTGGACCTCGATAACCATATTTCATTGAAATTTGCCCAGCGACAATATCAACAATCATTTTTGGTATAAAAAATGGGTTGAATCGAGGAGTTCCGTCACCTTTTACATAAGAAGTTACTTCTTCTTCAAATACTTTTATTCCTCCAATTCCTGAACCAAATATAACACCTACTCGATCTGGATCAAAACTTCCAGGAAGATCAATACCTGCGTCTTTAACTGCCTCCTCCGCCGAAACCATAGCATATTGTGTAAAAGGATCCATCTTACGAGCTTCCTTTCTGTCAATAAAAGTTTCTACATTAAAATTCTTAAGTTCGCAAGCAAACTTAGTTTTGAATTTTTCGGTGTTAAATTTTGTAATTGGCCCGGCGCCGCTTACTCCATTTGATAAGGCTTGCCAAAAGTCTGTGACATTGTTACCAATTGGAGTAAGTGCACCAAGTCCAGTTACAACTACTCTACGTAAAGTCATATCTCGGGAATGGTGGAAAGGAAAAATAGCTTACTTAACGTTTGCCTCTAAGTAAGAAACTGCTTGACCAACTGTAGCAATATTTTCAGCTTGATCATCAGGTATTGAAATGTTAAACTCTTTTTCGAATTCCATGATTAACTCAACAGTATCAAGGGAATCCGCACCTAAATCATTAGTGAAACTTGCTTCTGGAGTAACTTCAGACTCTTCTACGCCCAATTTGTCGATAATTATGGCTTTTACTTTTTGTGCTATTTCTGACATTTTAGTAATGTTTTTAAAAAACCGAGTGCAAAGAAATACATTTCAATCGTTAATGTCAAACAAAGGGTATTAAAATTTCTACCTTTTTAATTGATACACCTCAACAATTCTGCCTAACTATTTGATAACTAGTTAATATTTTGTAAAAAATTTATAATGTCTATATCGTCTGCGTAGGTATTAAGCGCAGGGGATTGTGCTGTTCCTAAAGGTAATGCACCATATATACTATCGTTTTGACTGAGAATACATTGAATTTTCGATTTTTCCTCTTGTAAGTGTTTATTCAGTTTTTGTTCGTTCTCATAATATTCATAGTTAATAACACTTACTGCCGAATATAAGTTTGAATCTTTTTTTAATATTACAATTCCGTTATCAAAAATAGGTATTCGGTTCATTAAAAATATTCCTCGATGGTATTCATAGTTATTGGCATATTTATGATGTTGTAGTAATTTAGTCAAATGGGTCCACTCATCTAAAAGTGGTATAAAGTCATAGTTAATTGGTAAATATAATTTGGTTACATTTCTACAACCTAGGCCGAAGTAAGTAAATACGTCTTTAGCCAGTTTTTTGAAGTCTTCTATTGTCTCATTACCTGTAAGAACTGCGACCGAGGTTCTGTTGCTTCTTATGATGTGTGGAATTTGTGAAAAATAGTATTCGAAATACCTAGATGTATTGTTACTTCCTGTAGCTATTATGGCATCGATATCTTTTAAACGGTCAACCAACTGATATTTATCTTTTATAGATGGTTCAAATTCAACTAAGCTGTCCAGCATTTTAGTCATTAAAAATGTGTCGTCGGTGCTACATTTTAGTTTTAAAATATTGCCAGTTAATAAAACACAGATGGCGTCATGAAAGCCTACAAGAGGTATATTGCCTGCTGCTACCACTCCAATATTTTTTTCTGTTTTAGCTAGATTGGGATATTGGTTTAACCAGTTGAAGATGTTTTGTTCAGTTAATAAATTAGACCAATGACTGAGCGAAAATTCTACATTATCTTCTGAAAACCATGGATTGTTTCTTTTGGCACCTTGGCACCAGTGGTTAAGTTCTTCCGGAGTAAAGGCTTTAAGTTTGTCGCCTAGTTTTATTAAGGCATTAATAACCAAATGGTTGTTTTGCATGAATTTTTTATTATTTGAAAAATTATTTTCTAAAAATATAAAGTAAAAACAAAAATAAGTGTAAGTTGGTTTTGTTTATAATAATGGTGTATCTAATTTTGCGAACTTAATTATATTTTATTTAATATGGCTATTATAATTACTGACGAGTGTATTAACTGCGGAGCTTGTGAACCAGAGTGCCCTAATACTGCTATTTATGAAGGTGGTGCCAAATGGACATGGGCAGGAGGAACTACTTTGAAAGAAGTAGTGATGGAAGATGGTTCTGTTGTAGACGGTAAAACACCTCAGGTGCCAGTGTCAGATGATTTATATTACATAGTACCTAATAAGTGTACGGAATGTACTGGATTTCACGAAGAACCTCAATGTGCTGCTGTGTGTCCTGTGGACTGTTGTGTTCCTGATCCGGATAATGAAGAAACAAAAGAAGAATTGGAAGCAAAAAAAGATTGGCTTCACGCTTAATTGAAAATAACCATTCTGTATTCATAAACACCATGTTTTATTGCATGGTGTTTTTATTTTATACGGTATATAATTTTAGTTTAAATTATATATTCGGAATTATATTCTAATTATTTTTACAATATGTATATATAATTTTATAATGAATAAATTATTCCATTTTTTCTTTGTTTTCTTATTGGCTAGTTATAATTTTACAAAAAAATCATAATCTTTTAATATTTACGTAATATGCCATATTTATTTACCTCAGAATCGGTGTCTGAAGGACATCCAGATAAAGTAGCCGATCAAATTTCTGATGCAATCTTGGACGCTATGCTTGCACAGGATCCACATTCACGTGTAGCTTGCGAAACATTGGTTACTACTGGCTTGGTGGTAGTAGCTGGAGAAATTACTACTCATGCAAATATTGATGTACAGCATACAGTAAGATCTACCATAGAAAAAATAGGCTATAATTCAGATGAGTTGATGTTCAGTGCTAAATCTTGTGCTGTGATTAATGCCCTGCATAGCCAATCTCCAGACATTGCACAAGGAGTGGATGAAGAAAAGGACAAGGAACAAGGAGCAGGCGATCAAGGGATGATGTTTGGTTTTGCAACCACCGAAACTGATAATTTCATGCCACTAACTTTGGAAATTTCGCATCTTTTGGTGAAAGAACTTGCAGAAATTCGTAAAGAAGGTAAAAAAATGAAGTATTTGAGACCTGACGCCAAATCTCAAGTAACAATCGAATACGACGATAATAATGTTCCTGTTAGAATTGATACTATTGTAGTTTCTACGCAACACGATGAGTTTGTAAAGGCAAAGGATGATTCAAAAAAGGCCAATAAAGCTGCTGAAAAAGAAATGCAGGAAAAAATAGAAGAAGATGTTAAAAAGATTCTGATTCCTGCCATCAAAGCTAAATTGCCAAAACGAGTAAAAGAATTATTTAATGATGAAATTAAATTTCATATCAATCCTACCGGCAAGTTTATAATTGGTGGGCCACATGGAGATACAGGCCTTACAGGAAGAAAAATTATAGTAGATACTTATGGTGGAGCTGGCGCACATGGTGGAGGAGCGTTTTCTGGAAAAGATCCTTCAAAGGTAGATCGCAGTGCAGCATATGCGGCTAGGCATTTAGCTAAAAATTTGGTGGCCGCAGGGTTAGCTGAAAAAGTACTCGTTCAGGTTTCTTACGCCATTGGTGTGGCAGAACCAACTAGCATAAATGTGAATACCTACGGAACTGCTAAATTAAAATTGACGGATGGGGAGATTTCTTCTAAAGTAATTAAGTTATTTAAAGATAAGTTTAAGCCTAAAGAAATTATTGAAAGGTTTAATCTTAAAACTCCAATATATTCGCCAACTGCCGCTTATGGACATGTTGGAAGAGAAACATATGAGGCAGAGGTAAAAACAGCCTATGTAAAAGTAGAGGAGGATGGTGATAAAGTAAAAGAAATTCGGAAACATGATTCTAAAAAGTTCGAGTTTTTCCCATGGGAAAAACTTAACTGGGTGGATAAAATCAAGAAAGAATTTGGATTGAATTAATCTGAAAAATAAAAAGGAGGACTTATTTATGTCCTCCTTTTTATTGATTTTTAAGCCATTGTATGAAATACAGCTTGAACGTCATCGTCTTCTTCAAGTTTATCTAGTAACTTTTGTATGTCGTCCTGCTGTTCATCGGTAAGTTCCTTGGTATCATTTGGAATTCGCTCAAATTCAGCACTTAACATATCCAGATTTTTGTCTTCTATATATTTTTGGATATTACCAAACTCAGTAAAGGCACCATAAATCATAATACCGTCCTCTTCCTCAAAAACTTCTTCAGCACCAAAATCAATCAATTCAAGCTCAAGCTCTTCTACTTGTAAGTTGGACTTGGCTACTTTAAACATGCATTTCCTTTCAAATAGAAATTCTACTGAACCTGAGGTGCCTATGCTACCATTACATTTGGTAAAATAACTTCTTAAATTTGCCACGGTTCTATTGGGGTTGTCAGTAGCTGTTTCTACAAGCATTGCTATACCATGAGGGCCGTAGCCTTCATACACCATTTCTTTATAATCTTCTTGGTCTTTGCTAGATGCTTTTTTGATTGCCCTATCTATATTGTCTTTCGGCATATTTATAGATTTGGCATTTTGTATTACTGCACGTAATTTACTGTTGGTTTCAGGGTTTGGACCTCCATTTTTTACGGCCATGGCTATTTCCTTGCCTATTTTTGTAAACGATTTGGCCATTTTGGCATATCGTTTAAACATTTTATGCTTTCTAGTTTCAAATATTCTTCCCATGAAATTTTATTTTTCGAATACAAAAATATTAAAAATGACTTGTTTTTAAAATTAGGTCAATTTAAAAATTGTGAGAATTGCTTAATAAACTACACAATTAATACTAAGATAAGGTATTTTTGCGTGTTTTAAATTTACATATTTATAGTCTGCTATCGATAAAAACCAATCCAAAGTAGCAATACTTTCAGGTGTTTTTGCACGTCCATTGAAAATTAAACACAAGTTTCCAAGTATAAATTAGATTAATGAATGAAATTTGATTCCCTAGTTTAGAATAGAATTATAACAGACAAGAATTGATGGCAAAATTTCAATAGCCAATAAGGAATGAAAGTTGAACCACCTACCAAGCTAATATCAGCAAAAGTCTAAATTAGACTAAAAATTTTGTAGTTTACGACAGCAATAAATAAATGTGAATTTAGTATCGGGTATTTAAATTATTCATATTGTATTGATAGGCTAGGGGTTAGCTTAATTCTAGCTTAAATGTTAATAACCTTGTTAACAACATGTTATTAATACGTCAATTCTATTAATTAATTTTGTAGCACCACAATAGATTTTTGTTGATCTACGTATCACAATTAGAAGTAATAACCTTAAAATTTAATTGGCAACTATCAAAACTTCCTCAGGAAACGAATCCCTTATTAAAAACCGCAAGCGTACAGCACTTGATGCCACAATGGGTTTGGGTAAAATACCGCCTCAAGCAAGGGATCTTGAAGAAGCTGTATTGGGCGCCTTGATGATTGAAAAAGATGCACTTACGGATATAGTTGATATTTTAAAACCAGAAAGTTTTTATGATGACCGAAATGTAAGGATTTATGGTGCAATTTTATCCTTATTTTCTAAAGGAGAACCTATTGATTTACTAACAGTTACTAACCAACTTAGATCAACTGGCGAGTTGGAATTAATTGGGGGGGCTTTTTATATAGTTGAGCTTACAAACAAGGTAAATTCAGCTGCTAACATTGAATATCATGCAAGAATTGTTTCTGAATATGCCATTAAACGAGAGATGATAAGTATTGCCTCTGAGGTAGAAAAAAATGCTTTTGAGGATACCACGGATGTGTTTGACTTGTTAGATAGAACCCAACAAAGGCTTTTTGAGGTTTCTGAATCCAATATCAGAAAAAACTATGCTGGAATGCGTGATATCATGCGACAAGCCATAGAGGAACTGGAAGCAAGAAGAAATCATAAAGATGGACTTACTGGTGTACCAAGCGGTTTTACAGGTTTAGATAGGTTAACCTCAGGATGGCAACCAAGTGATTTGATAATAATTGCTGCTAGGCCTGGTATGGGTAAAACGGCCTTTGTGGTGTCAGCAATGAGAAATGCTGCGGTAGTTCATAAAAAGCCAGTTGCTATATTCTCCTTGGAAATGTCAGCTGTTCAGCTTGTTAATAGATTGATTTCAGCCGAGGCAGAGCTAGAAAGTGAAAAATTGAAAAAGGGTAATTTGGCCGATTATGAATGGCAACAGCTACATCATCGAATACGTAGTTTAAATGAAGCACCCATTTTTATAGACGATACGCCGGCATTGTCCATTCTTGAACTGCGAGCAAAATGTCGAAGGCTTAAAGCGCAACATGATATCCAATTGGTTGTAATAGATTATTTACAACTCATGAGCGGTGACAAAGGTAATAAACAGGCAATGGGAAATAGAGAACAAGAGATTGCCTCTATTTCAAGAGCGCTTAAACAGATTGCTAAAGAATTAAAAGTACCTGTAATTGCACTTTCTCAATTAAGTCGTTCTGTAGAAACCCGTGGAGGAGATAAGCGACCAATGTTGTCAGACCTAAGAGAATCTGGTGCCATTGAACAAGATGCCGACATGGTAATGTTTTTATACCGTCCTGAATATTATCAAATTACTCAAGATGAATCTGGGAATCCAGTTACGGGTATGGGCGAGGTAATAATTGCCAAACATCGTAACGGGTCTTTAGATAGTGTTTGGTTAAGGTTTATTGGCAAATATACAAAATTTGCTGATTTAGATGATTCAGGATTTGCTTCGGCCGGAATGGCTCAAACAGGTATAAATGCATTTCCTGATGTGAATGGTATTGCTGCTTTTGAGTCAAATAGTACAATGACCATTGGTAGCAAATTGAACCAATCTCCAGAGATAACCGATCAAAATAGCGAAGAACCACCGTTTTAATTGGTCAATGGTATTACTATAATTTGCATTTTGTAAATTATAGTAAAGAATGTAAATCGATAATAACTATACTCAAGTGTAAAATACTTTGTTTTATTAAGTATTAGTACTATTTTTGTATTGCTTATAGGGGTGTTCTTATTTTTTAAGAACTGAGATGATACCCTTTGAACCTGATTAGGATAATACCTACGAAGGGAATAAGTGCCCGATGTTAATTTATACCTCGTTCTTAGGTGTAAATCCTCCCCGAGTAAGCAAATTTTAATTGTTAGCATTTTAAAAATGGCTGTGATATATATCAATGGGATTTCTCATTCTATACATTTAGATGCTTGCCTTATTGATATTCTGAAAGAAGTTTCTTTGGATCAATCAAGGGGCATTGCTGTTGCGGTTAATAATGAAGTAGTTGCAAAGGCAAATTGGCAATCGTATCTATTAAATGATAATGATCATATAACCGTGATAAGGGCTACCCAAGGGGGATAGTTAACATAATTTTAACCAAAACAAGATGAAAGTAGATAAAACGCCTACATCAAACACCATCACCCGCGAACCACTTACTGCATCAAAAAAGGTATATGTGGCAGGTAAATTGCATGATATTAAGGTAGCTATGAGAGAAATTGTTCTTACGGATACCATTCAAAAATTTAACAATAACGAGAAAAAAGAGCATAATCCTGCGGTGTCAGTTTATGACACAAGTGGGCCATACACTGATCCAAACATTGAAATAGATTTAAAAAAGGGGTTACCTAGGTTAAGAGAAAAATGGATTTTAGATAGGGGAGACGTCGAGCAACTTAGTGGAGTTTCATCTCAATACGGTCGTGATCGTGCGGCAGATAAATCGTTGGATAATTTACGGTTTGAACATATAAAAAATCCATTAAAGGCAAGATTGGGTGCTAATGTAAGTCAAATGCATTATGCAAAAAAGGGAATTATTACCCCTGAAATGGAATATATTGCAATACGAGAAAACCAAAGAATTGATGAATTAAAAAGTCAATTGAATGGTCAATACGAAAGTATGTCAAAACAACATCAAGGTCACAACTTTGGTGCTCACCAGCACTTAGGATTGATAACCCCAGAGTTTGTAAGAGATGAAGTGGCTCAAGGGAGGGCAATTATTCCGGCTAATATAAATCATCCAGAAAGTGAGCCTATGATAATTGGCCGTAATTTTTTGGTTAAAATTAATACTAATATCGGCAATTCTGCTGTTTCTTCGAGTATTGAAGAAGAAGTTGAAAAGGCTGTTTGGAGTTGTAGATGGGGTGGTGACACCCTTATGGATCTTTCAACGGGTAAAAATATTCATGAAACTAGGGAATGGATTATTCGCAACTGTCCCGTACCTGTAGGCACTGTTCCAATTTATCAAGCCTTAGAAAAGGTGAATGGCAAAGCAGAAGATTTAACTTGGGAGATTTTTAAAGATACACTTATAGAACAAGCCGAACAAGGAGTAGATTATTTCACTATCCATGCTGGTGTATTGCTCAGGTATATTCCACTTACAGCCAAACGTGTAACTGGAATAGTATCAAGAGGAGGGTCAATAATGGCCAAGTGGTGTTTAGCACATCACAAAGAAAATTTCTTGTATACACATTTTGAAGAAATATGTGAAATTATGAAGGCTTATGATGTCTCCTTTTCATTGGGAGATGGGCTAAGGCCTGGAAGTATAGCTGATGCTAACGATGCAGCACAGTTTGGAGAGTTAGAAACACTAGGAGAGCTTACTAAAATTGCATGGAAACATGATGTGCAAGTGATGATAGAAGGGCCTGGACATGTGCCAATGCACTTGATTAAAGAAAATATGGACAAGCAATTAAGGGAGTGTCATGAAGCTCCATTTTATACCTTAGGGCCTCTTACTACCGATATTGCACCTGGTTATGACCACATTACATCAGCGATAGGAGCGGCAATGATAGGTTGGTTTGGTTGTGCTATGTTGTGTTACGTAACACCAAAGGAGCACTTGGGATTGCCAAACAAAAAGGATGTTAAAGATGGCGTAATAGCTTATAAAATAGCGGCACACGCTGCCGATCTTGCAAAGGGTCATCCTGGGGCACAATATAGAGACAATGCTTTAAGTAAAGCACGTTTTGAATTTCGCTGGGAAGATCAATTTAATCTTTCCTTGGATCCTGATACTGCTAGAGAATATCATGATGAAACTTTGCCCGCAGAAGGTGCTAAAATTGCACATTTTTGTTCGATGTGTGGACCACATTTCTGCTCAATGAAAATCACACAAGATGTGCGAGAATACGCAAATAAAAAAGGACTTGAAGACGAGGAAGCGCTTAATAAAGGTATGGAAGAAAAGGCGCTAGAATTTAAAAGAATCGGTAGTCAAATTTATTCGTAATGTATTTTATTTGTTAAGGGTCAAGGGCTTAATGTAATAATTAAGCCCTTTTTTGTTTTACCCCAAATAAGGAATTTTCTTTAACCATTCTAAACGAACTTAGTGAATTGTTGCATATTGATTAAATCAAAAACAATTGAATTTATTTGAGTTTTTCATTATTGATGTGTCGAAATTGATCTCTTTTGGTTTTTTTATCTAAATTTTTTGCAAGAGCCTCAGTTAGGTTAATGCCTGTTTGATTTGCCAAACAAATCAACACAAAAAGTACATCGGCTAACTCGTCTGAAAGTTCAATTTGTTTGTCAGATTCTTTAAAAGATTGATCACCATATTTTCTAGCGATTATCCTTGCTACTTCACCCACCTCTTCTGTGAGGATGGCCATATTGGTGAGTTCGCTAAAATATCTCACGCCATAAAGTTTTATCCAATTATCCACTTTGTCCTGTGCTTCTTGCAGTGTCATTCTTTTAGTAGTTTATCAAAATCTTGTTTTGTACCATTAAAAACATTAAAATCTACGGCATGTTTTACGCCATTCACATTTCCATTTTCACTATGTTGCCAAAAATGCCATTTTCTACCAATTCTTGGTTTGTTTCCAGAGTGATAGTGAGCCACCCAAAGTGGGTATTTATCAAATTTTTTTCCTAAATAATTTTTATAAAACACTGCACCAGTATATAATATTGGAGTTACACCATAGTGCCTTTCTACAATATCAAGCCATTCTTTAACTCCTTTTTGTATTGCAGCTACAGATTGTCCATTGGTTTCTTCAACGTCAAGAACAGGAGGCAAATCACCACTTTTAAGATTAACAACTCTTATATAATGATCAGCCTGTTTTTGTGCACTAATTTCTGGGCGAAAATAGTGATATGCTCCGCAAATTATACCTGATTGATGGGCTCTAAGCCAATTTTGATAAAATTTACTATCTATCATCCTTTTTCCTTCAGTAGCTTTGATAAATCCAAAATCCATTTGAATTTTATCTACTTTCATTGAAGACAAAGCTGACCAATTTACCACGCCATTGTGATGTGAAATATCTACCCCATGTATGGTGTAGCCTTTTGGAATTCTAATCCCAAATTCTCTATAATGAATAAATCCAACATTGAATTCCCTATAAATGTAATACCCGATATAAATTATAACAGGACTCATTATTAATAGAAAAAGTCTGAATAGAATTACCAAAAAGGAAGTTCCTTTTTTCTTGGAATTTGCCATGAGGTGCAAAATACTAAAAAATGGATAATATTATAGAACCGAAAAATTATTCTTTATTAACATTTCCATGACTTGGAAAGGTAATTTGCAAATTGTGCTTATACAATGAGTTAAATCTAAATATTTAAAATAAACTTATTGACTTTGATAATATTTAAGGGTAATTTTACATAACTTTTATAGGACAATCTTGTTTCTTAAGGCTATAGTTATTGACTTTTAATATGGTCGTCTTTCTTACTGGTTTATTCACCTAATTTCGCTTTACTTTGACTTTTAAGGATTTTAATTTAAACCAACAGTTGCTCAATGGCCTTGATGCAATGGGTTTTTCCAAACCTACTCCGATTCAATTACAAGCTATTCCACTTATATTGGCCAATAAAGATTTAATAGCTTGTGCACAAACAGGCACCGGTAAAACTGCCGCATATGTGTTGCCTATTCTTAATAAGATTGCCGAAACAGAAAATAGAAATTTAAATACATTAATTATAGCTCCTACACGGGAATTGGCGTTGCAAATAGACCAACAGGTAGAAGGTTTTTCGTATTTTATTTCTGCAAGTTCTATTGCAATTTATGGAGGTGGTGACGGCAGCACATGGGACCAACAAAAGAAAGCGTTAAAAGAGGGAGCTGATATAGTAATTGCTACGCCTGGCAGATTAATTGCTCAACTACAAGCAGGGGATATGGATCTCTCACAAGTTCAGCACTTAATTTTGGATGAGGCAGATAGAATGCTCGATATGGGTTTTTTTGATGACATCATAAAAATAATCAGTTATTTGCCAATTCAACGACAAACTTTGTTGTTTTCTGCAACCATGCCTCCAAAAATCAGAACACTAGCCAATAAGATTTTAAAAAATCCTGAAGAAATAAGTATAGCTATTTCTAAACCGGCAGAAGGAATTTTACAACTTGCTTATTTGGTGAAAGATGCGCAAAAAGTAGGTTTGGTTCAATTGTTATTAGAAAAGGGTAATTTTAGTAGTGTTATAATTTTTGCGTCCACAAAAGAAAATGTAAAAAAGCTCGATAGTGAACTTCAAGCCATTAACATAGCCTCGAAAGCCTTTCACTCTGATCTTGAACAACCAGAAAGAGAGTCGATTATGCGTGACTTTAAGGCCAAACGTTTACAGGTGATAATTGGTACTGATATTTTATCAAGAGGAATAGATGTGGAAGGTATTAGTTTGGTAATTAATTTTGATGCACCTCCTGACCCTGAAGATTATATTCATAGAATTGGTAGAACAGCCCGTGCAGCTACCAAAGGAACAGCCATTACATTTATTAATTTAAAAGACCAGCAAAAATTTAAACGTATCGAATCGTTGATAGGTAAAGAAATACCTAAAATACCTGTTCCCGATAGCCAAGGTGATATGATTTCTTATGACCCAGAGGTAAACTTAGGTTCAACTTTTAAAAATAGATTCAGAAAAAATATTAATAAAAAAAGTAACTAACTGGTTGCCTCAAACATTTAAAAATTGTTGAATTATTTTTAAGTGTTTTAACGCTGTTTGTATTAAAACCCTCCATATTTTCTCCTTTAAGGCTTTAAAAGTATAGAGGGTTTTATCTCACGATGATAAGCAACTATATAAATTAGTTTAATTAAACTAACCAAATTAATCAGGCTTCACCCATAGTTCCTCCAAAGTTTAATGGGAATACTGGCATTTCTGCAACTGATTTAATTTCACCAAAACTATCCTCGTACTTGGCAATATTTTCTTTTAAGGCGAACAACAAACGTTTTGCATGTTCAGGAGTGATTACAATTCTCGATTTTACCTTGGCTTTGGGGACTCCAGGCATTAATCTAATAAAGTCTATCACAAACTCACTATTTGAATGTGCTATCATGGCAAGGTTAGCATATTGCCCTTCTGCCATTTCTTCACTAAGTTCTATATTTATTTGATCTTCAGTATTTTGATTCTTTTTTTCAGCCATTTGTTTAGATGTTATTCTTTATTTGATTACGCTAAGTAAAAGTATCAAAAATACTTTTGAAATAGGATAATTTTCAATCTAAAATTGATAATATAATTTCTGCAAGTTTTATAAACTAAACTTTAAAAGATTAATTCTGAAACAATCTAATTTTAACCTTTTTATGCTACGAATCATAACCCAAAGCTGGTCGTAGCCATTTTTCCGCCAAACTCAATTCAATACCCTTTCTTTGGCAATAGTCCTCCACCTGATCTTTAGCTATTTTGCCAAGCCCAAAATATTTGGCTTGTGGATGTGCATAATACATACCACTTACTGCAGATGCGGGATACATAGCTAAACTTTCAGTTAATTGTAAGTTGATCTTGTTGGTAGCATCCAGTAATTTAAACAGTTCCACTTTTAAAGTATGGTCTGGGCACGCAGGATATCCTGGTGCCGGACGAATTCCTTCATATTCTTCTGCTATCAAATTATCTGAAGTCAAGTTTTCTGTTGATGCATACCCCCAATACTCTTTTCGTGTACGTTCATGAAGTAGTTCAGCAAAGGCTTCAGCAAATCTATCAGCTAGAGCTTTAATCATGATGCTATTATAGTCGTCGTGGTCGTTTTCAAATTCTTTAGCCTTAGAATCAGCTCCAAAAATCGTAACAGCAAAACCACCTATATAGTCTCTGATACCTGTTTCTGCCGGTGCAATAAAGTCAGAAAGGTTAATGTTAGGAATATTTGTACCTTTCTGACCTTGCTGACGCAAATTATAAAAAGTTGAAATTGTTTTATTTCTATTTTCAACATTATTATCATCAAAGTCAAAGATAACGACATCGTCATAGTTGATAGTATTGGCTGGCCAAAAGCCAATTACTCCTTTTGCAGTTAACCATTTTTCTTTTAAAATTGTATTTAACATGGTTTGAGCATTTGCAAATAGTTCAGTGGCCTCTTTGCCTACAACTTCATCAGTCAATATTCGTGGATACTTGCCATGTAAATCCCAAGTTTGAAAAAATGGTGTCCAATCGATATATTTTGCTATTTCATTTAAATCATAGTCTTCAAATACCTTAGTGCCTAAGAAAGTAGGTTTGGTGATTTTTGTATTTTCCCAGTCAATATTAAATTTGTTTTTACGCGCATCAACAATACTTATAAGATTTTTTTCTTTTTGGCGATTGGCGTATTCTTCTCTAAACTGAGCATATTCTGCTTTTACATCCTTAAAATATTGTTCTTTGGAATCTTTGCTAAGTAGTGCAGAAGCGACAGGCACAGACTTTGATGCATCCAGTACATAAACCACAGGTCCACTGTAGTTTGGGTCAATTTTAACAGCAGTATGTACCCTAGATGTGGTTGCCCCGCCTATCAATAACGGAATTTTCATGCCAGCTTTTTCCATTTCTTTAGCTACATATACCATTTCATCCAACGATGGTGTGATGAGGCCACTTAATCCTATAATGTCCACATTTTCTTTAATGGCAGTTTCCAGAATCTTTTCACAAGATACCATCACGCCAATATCAATAATTTCAAAATTGTTACATGCCAATACAACCCCAACAATATTTTTTCCGATGTCATGCACGTCGCCCTTTACGGTGGCCATTAGTATTTTACCAGAGTTTTTGGCGGTATTTCCTGACAATCTTTTCTCCTCTTCTAAATATGGGAGCAAATTAGCCACCCCCTTCTTCATCACTCTAGCCGACTTTACAACTTGTGGTAGAAACATCTTTCCGGCGCCAAACAAGTCACCCACCACATTCATCCCGTCCATCAACGGACCTTCGATCACTTTCAACGGCGATTCGTATTTTATGCGGGCTTCCTCTACATCTTCATCAATGAACTCAATGATCCCTTTTACCAAGGCATGTTCCAATCGCTTTTCCACAGGTTGGGAGCGCCATTCCTGATCATTTTTCTCTGCTTCTTTACTTTTTCCTTTGAGTGATTCTGCAATATCCAGCAAGCGTTCAGTGGCATCATCCCTTCTATTTAACAAGACATCCTCTACGGCTTCGAGCAAGTCTTTAGGAATATCGTCATAAATCTCCAACATGGTAGGATTCACTATCCCCATGTCCAAGCCAGCTTTGCGACCGTGATATAAAAAGGCTGAATGAATGGCTTCGCGCATTCTGTTATTGCCTCTAAATGAAAAAGATACATTGGATACCCCACCACTCACGTGGGCGAAAGGTAAATTTTCACGCACCCATTTGGTAGCTTCAAAAAATGAAACCGCATTTATTTTATGTTCTTCAATACCAGTAGCTACAGGGAAAATATTCAAGTCAAAAATGATGTCCTGGGGTGGAAAATTCACCTTGTTGACAAGCACATCATAACTCCTTTTAGCAATTTCTATTCTTCGCTCCGTAGTGTCTGCCTGGCCTAATTCATCAAATGCCATGATGATAACAGCCGCTCCGTAGCTTCTTACCAACTTCGCTTGACGAATAAACTCTTCTTCTCCCACTTTTAATGAAATGGAGTTCACTATGGATTTGCCTTGAACACATTTTAATCCTGCCTCAATAATCTCCCACTTGGAGGAGTCGATCATCACAGGTACTTTAGAAATATCTGGTTCTGAGGCTATTAAATTAAGAAATGTGGTCATGCTCTTCGCACCATCTAGCATCCCTTCATCCATGTTGATATCAATCACATTTGCGCCACCACTTACTTGATCTTGTGCGATGGCCAATGCCTCCTCATACTTCTCTTCTTTGATTAGTTTTAAGAATTTAGCAGATCCTGTAACGTTGGTTCTTTCACCCACATTTACAAATCCCAGTTCTTTGGTCAGGGTCATTGGTTCCAATCCACTCAAACGAAGCATGGGTTCTACTGTGCTGCGTTTTCTTGGAGGGTATTTCTGGGCAATATCAGCAAATTGCTTGATGTGCGCAGGAGTAGTGCCGCAACAGCCTCCTAAGATATTGATGTATCCCTCTTTCACAAACTCTTCCACCTGCTCCCCCATAAACGAAGGAGACTCATCGTATTGTCCCATTTCGTTGGGCAAGCCTGCATTGGGATACACACTTACAAAACAATCTGCTATGCGTGACAATTCTGCTACATAAGGTTTCATGGCCCTTGCACCTAAGGCACAGTTAAAGCCAACTGAAAGCAACGGGATGTGGGAAATGGAATTATAAAATGCTTCTGCTGTTTGTCCAGTCAAAATACGGCCTGATTGATCGGTAATGGTGCCTGAAATCATCAATGGCATTTCAAAGCTAGGGTCTTTAGCTTTGTATTCGTTAATGATGGCGTCGGCTGCAAATAAACCTGCCTTTGCATTAAGGGTGTCGGTGATGGTTTCAAATAGCAGTAAATCTACTCCACCTTCTATCAATCCTCTGATCTGCTCTGAAAATGCCACTACCAGTTGGTCAAATGTAATGGCACGATAGCCAGGACTATTTACATCTGGGGAAAGTGAAGTAAGCTTAGTGGTAGGCCCCATTGAGCCAGCCACAAAACGCGGTTTGGAAGGGTCTTTGGCAGTATATTCCTGCGCCGCTTGTTTGGCCAATTTGGCTGATTCGTAGTTCAACTCATGTACCAAGAAGCCCATGTGGTAATCTTCCATTGCAACTGTAGTTCCTGAGAAGGTGTTTGTTTCAATGATATCAGCCCCAGCCTGCAAATATTCTTTATGTATCGCCAAGATCACATCAGGACGAGTGAGGGAAAGAAGGTCATTGTTGCCTTTCAATTCTTTGGGAAAATCCTTGAAGCGTTCGCCGCGGTAATCAGCATCCGTCAGTTGATACCGTTGTATCATCGTGCCCATGGCACCATCAAGAATGAGGATTCTTTCTTGTAAAGCTTTGTATATCGGGTGGTTATTCATTAATGTTTCGAATGATCGTTTTTTAGATAATTTCAAATACCAATCAAGAAAGCGCGATAACCAAGGGAAGAAGCTTTGTTACCTTATCTTCGCCAGCGATAATCTGGCAGGAATTTAGCACCTATACCTTATGGGGCAGGGTGGTTGCTAAGGCTTCATAGGGTCCTATCCCTCCGCCTTTCTTGATAAGCGTTGCAAATGTCGTAGTTGGGATATTTAAATCAAAGAATTTTTTGATTTTTTATGCAGGTACTCGATCTGATTTTTTATGAGGGAATGAAACATAAAAGCTAGTGCCTTGACCTTCTTCACTTTCTACCGTAATGGTGGCGTTTGATTTATCTGCAAAATCTTTACATAATAGCAGTCCAAGACCTGTTCCTTTTTCTTTATTGGTGCCAACGGTAGAATAATGAGTATTAAAATCAAACAGTTTATATACATTTTCACTTTTAATGCCTATACCATTATCTTTTACTAAAATGACGTTGGCATAACTACCAATAATTACTCTTATTTCTACCAATCCATGTTTGGGAGTAAACTTAATTGCATTAGAAATCAAATTTCTAAGCATAAAATTTAATATATGTTTATCAGCATATATCACAGTTTTGGGTAAAACTGCATACTTTAAAGAAATATGCTTAAGATTGGCCGTATTTTGTAATAATTTAATGTTTTCTATCACTAATGATTCAATATCTACCTCCTCAGGATTAAGTATCAATCCACCAGTTTGTGATCGAGCCCATTGCAATAAATTATCTAATAAATCTTTTACATTAGCTAAGTTACTGTCCATATTACTGGCAAATTCACGTAATTCTGCCGGAGACATTTTATCTGCAAAGTTGTGAAGCAACTTGGTAAAACCCGTCATTGAATTTATTGGACTTCGTAAATCGTGAGAGATAATGGCAAAAAATTTATCTTTCATTGAGTTTAACTTCGATAGTTCTTGTTCCGATTTTTGTAGTTTATCAAACTGGACTTTAAGTATACTATTTTTGTCTGATATTTCTTTTAGATTTACTTCCACTTTGTCAAGAAGTGAATTGAAGTTTTGAATAAGAAGGCCATGTTCGTTTGTAGAACTAGTTTGAAGACGCTTATCTGTAACGAAGTCATTATTTAATTCATCTTTAATAAATTTGGTTAAATTGGTGATAGGTTTAGTGATTAATTTTGAAATATAACTACTTAAAATTAAGCTAATTATAAAGAAAATTCCTACTGTAAATGCAAATTGGGAATACAATTGATTAATTATTTTTTGTTCATTTTTTTCACAAGCTACATTTATTCGTTTAAACAATTCCTCCAACTTGAGTTTATGGCTGTCCTTTTCATCATTCAGACCTTTGCTTTTTGTAAGGCCAAGTTGCTGGTCTATTTTTAGAATCTCTTTAAACGCTTGTTGATAGCCAAAAAATAAAGATTGTAGTTCCAATACCTGACTGTGGGACAATCGACTATTTTCTAAAAAGTGATCACTTAACTTTTTAGATTCAATTTCAAGTGCCTCAAGGTAGATACTATCACGTCGCATGATGTAGTCTTTTTCGTACCTCCTTAATGATAACAAGTTTTTTTGATCTATTAAATCTCCATAATTTTCTATTTCATGAGCAAAAATTCGCATTTTACCTTCGGCGCCGTGATCTTTAAACCCTCGTTCTTTAATCAAATTCACAATTTTTCGAAAAGTTGAATCATAATAATAGAATTCATTTTTAATTATTTCGATCTCTTTATTTATACCAAATTCATTTAGTGCTTGGTTTTTTTCAATTTGATCCAAGTCTTCTGATGCCAGTATAATATATTCCTCGTGGGTACTTAAAAATGTACTTTTTCCAGTATTGAAAAAATCGGAACTTATTGATTCTTTGGTTAAAAAATCATATTCACTTTGAATAATCTTAAGGTAGTTGGAAAATAAATTATTAGTAAGTTTAGTAAGTTGATAGATCTCTTCAATTTTATTAAAATAATAAAATCCACTTAACCCTATTCCAATACCAAATATTGATATTGTTAAAAATGCAACGAACAACTGATTCCTTACTGATTTAAACATACTATGGGTCTTAAGGAAAGTCTAATGTTTTAGGCCATAAATATAGATAATATTTTTAAGTTGTCAAGTTCCAGTATTAAAGGTCGATTAATTCTACAAAATTTGGCGAAATTAACATTGATGGAAATACATGTTAAAACATCTAATTTATAAAAAAATATCTTCAATAATAACAAAGTACTAGTTATCAAATTCAAAAAATATTTAGTATGAAATAAAAGTATATTATGGATTTTTGAAAGTATTTAAAGTCTAGTTTATACTATCATGGTACGAAAATATAAATTTTATATACAAATTGAATCTTAGTTATTGCTTAGCAAAGGACACAATTCAACTATGAAAATGAACTAATTGGATGGTTTTAAAACTTTAGCTTATCTTCGTCAAAAATTGTTAGGAATGGAGCGAATTGCAGTTTTAGATTTGGGAACCAACACCTTTCATTTGCAAATTGTTAGCGTTGGTTCAGACACTTTTGAGGTTCTTTTTAAAGAAAAGATTGCCGTAAAAATTGGCAAAGGAGGTATTGCAAAGGGGATAATTACCGATGAGGCACAAGAAAGAGCGCTAAATGCCATCCATTTTTTTAAATCAAAAATAAACCAATTTAATGTATCTCACATTCATGCAATAGCAACAAGTGCTTTTAGAAATGCCGAAAATGGAATTGAGTTTTCAGGTAAAATTTTAAGAGAAACAGGCATTTATATCAATATAATAAATGGACTAGAAGAGGCGCTTTTGATATTTGATGGTGTGAAATTGGCCATAGATTTGGATAACAATCCTAATTTGGTAGTTGATATAGGCGGAGGCAGTGTAGAATTTATAATAGGAAACAAGGATGAGGTGCTATGGAAGGAAAGTTTTGAAATAGGAGGACAACGGTTAATAGATAAATTTCATAAATCGGAGCCAATTTCCCACAAAGAAATATTGGCACTTAATGATTTTTTTGATCAAGAACTACAGCCATTAATAAAAGCAATATCGGATTTTCAGCCAGTTGGACTAATTGGCTCGTCAGGTACTTTTGATACATTAGCCGAAATTTATTACAAAAAAAATGAAAAAAATTTTGATATTGAACATCGGTCACAACTATTGATACCAGTTAGGGATTACCATCTCATATCAAATGATATTAAAATTAAAAACAAAGAACAAAGGCTGCAAATACCTGGTATGATTGAAATGCGTGTAGACATGGCAGTAGTGGCTTGTTGCCTAATTGATTATATTCTTAAAATTTTAGCCGTGGACAAGATAAAGGTGAGTACATATGCACTTAAAGAGGGTGTTATATATAAGCATCTAGTTTATAAAAACTAGGTTTAGAAAATATTCAATTTTTAAGTTAAAAGTTCTATGGTTAACTTTGATAAAATATTGTGACGATTTGTTAAAAATTTCTTTTCTACTATAATTCAAAAAATGAAAAAAATCGTAATCTCGCTTTCCTTAATCATGTTTCTAAGTTCTTGTTTGTATAAAAACAAAGGGCAACAAACTTGGTTGCCTCAAAACCATAAAATAAAATCTGGTCAGCCCCATCATAAATAGCCTATGCAAAAAATTATTGTAGCTGTGGATGGATACTCCGGCTGTGGGAAAAGTACCACTGCCAAAGCTGTTGCCAATGCGCTTCATTATACTTATATCGATACTGGAGCCATGTATAGAGCGGTGACACTATATTTTCACGATCACTACATAGAGCTCAATCATAAAAGGGAGGTTCAAAGAGCATTAGACGATATTAATATTTCTTTTGTATACAACGAAAAGCTAAGTAGACCAGAAACATACTTAAATGGAAATAATGTAGAGGAAGAGATAAGGAAAATGTATATTTCCAATAATGTAAGTCAGGTAAGTGCTTTACCTGAGGTGCGTTATGCACTAGTTGCTCAACAGCAAAAAATGGGTAAAAGGGGAGGGGTAGTTATGGACGGTCGAGATATCGGCACCAAAGTTTTTCCTGATGCTGAACTCAAAATATTCGTAACTGCAGATATCAATATAAGAGCACAAAGGAGACAACAAGAATTGCTAGGTAAGAACCAGCTTGTACCCTTTGACGAAATTGTAGAAAATTTAAAGATGCGAGATTATATCGATTCATCACGTGCAGAAAGCCCGCTTCTTAAAGCTGTTGAAGCATTTGAACTAGATACCTCATATTTATCTATTGACGAGCAAGTAGAATATGTTATTCACTTAGCTACAGATAAAATGTTACATAAACACAGAGAAAATAGTCTGTTAGATTGAACAAATAAAAATTTAATGTGTTTTAATTTTATAAAACTTTAACTACCTACTTCCATGGTTGTAGAAATCGACAAAAATTCTGGATATTGTTTTGGTGTGGAATTTGCAATACAAATGGCTGAAGATGAGTTAGATGCTGGTAGTAATTTGTACTGTCTCGGTGATATTGTACACAATGCTATGGAGGTAGAGAGACTCAATAAAAAAGGTCTTAAAATTATTACAAAAGATCAACTTGAAGATTTACACGATTGTAAGGTTCTTATTCGAGCACATGGTGAGCCTCCTTCCACTTACGAACTTGCTCTAAAAAATAATATAGAACTTATTGATGCCTCTTGTCCAGTAGTTCTTAAACTACAAAATAGGGTAAAAAACGCTTTTGATCTTATCGAATCAAAAGATGGACAAATAGTGATATATGGTCAAAAGGGTCACGCGGAAGTAATTGGTCTTAGTGGGCAAACAAATGAAAAAGCAATAGTAGTTACTAATGAGGAAGACCTAGATTTGGTAGATTTTACCAAACCAATTACATTTTTTAGCCAAACTACAAAAAGCACTGCTGGATTTTATAAAATGAAGGGCTTGATCGAGGATAAAATGAAAGCAAATAATTTAGCGTTTGAAGACAAAGATTTTGATGCAAACGACAGTATTTGTAGGCAAGTGTCTAATAGAGAACCTCAACTGGAAAAATTTTCTGTACTACATGATGTTATCATTTTTGTGAGTGGTAAAAAAAGCTCTAACGGAAAGGCACTTTATGGTGTGTGTAAGGCCAATAATACTAGAAGCTATTTTGTTGAAAATGAACAAGAACTTGAGTCAAGTTGGTTTGAAAACTGTAAAAGAGTGGGTATTGCTGGAGCTACTTCTACTCCAATGTGGCTAATGGAAAAGGTTAAAAATCACATAGAGACGATTTATTAGTTTTTACCAGTCGAAGTTTACGTTTACTAATTAACGTGCTAGGTATAATCGATTATTTAACTCAACTTGGTGTTAAAATTAGGTAAGTCAGTCTAAAAAATGGTATATATAAAATTCAACTAATTATGTTTATAATCTTAAGAAGCTAATATAGTGCTTTAGTTAAACCATATATTCTAAGAATGATTACTAGAATAAAGGATTGGAATCTGGAAAGAAAAATACTTTTCCGTATGGTGAGTATTTCTATTATAGTGATTTTACTTTATTCTATTAATGATGCCTTCATTAATCCAAATCTTGTTCTTTTACAACAATCTTTTTCAGGATTTGTAATCTACTTTTTATTGCTGATTTCAATCTTCTTAACTAAAAATATCATTATTGTACGATGGCTGGTGGTGAGTACTTTTTGTGGTTCAGTAATAGCCGGTTTTTTTACTTTAGGTGGATTTTTTGGGATCGCCCCATTTGATTTTGCCAATATCCTGATTTGTTTGATAGTAATACTTTCCGGCCGAACACGAATCATTTGCGTAGCTATTTTTATCTGTGTCATGCTATTTTTATTTTATTATCAAATAAAATTCCCAGAGGCAATTACAAACGGCAGAATAGCTGATAGTCAATGGGTTGATATTTTTGAAGTAATTAGTAGAATGGCCTTGTCTATCAATATTTGTTTAGCACTTAAAGAAGAGTATTTAAAGGAACATCAAGAAGTGAACCAAATTAATCAAATCCTTCAAATAAAAAACAATGAAATAGCTACGCAAAACGAGGAGATTATTATTTCTAACGAACGCCTTGAAGAGTTGGTAAAAAATCGGACAAAACGAGTAGAGGAATTAAATGAAAAGCTTTTTGAATATGCAATGTTTAATTCTCATAAAGTAAGAGCTCCTTTGGCCAGAATCTTGGGCTTAAGCTTTTTGTTAAAAATGGAATTAGATTCTATTGATAAGGAAGATGTGAAAACAATTAAAGACTACTTTCTAAAAATAGATGATAGTGCCCAAGAAATGGACACTATCATTAAAGAACTTAACAATTTCTTAAGCGAAAAAGAAAGTATACATTTAAACACTTAAGAGTTAATTAGCAACCTCCATATTAACTTTAACGCCTTTTATTTTCCTTCTTGACATTTTTTCAATCACGTCTTCGACGTGTTCCTTTGGTAAATCTACAAAAGAATATTTGTCAAAAATGTCTATGGCACCTATCATGCTTCCTTTTAATCCAGTTTCGCCTGCTATGGCACCTACTATATCTCCAGGGCTTACACGGTCAGCACGACCAGCGTTTAAGAACAACCTCACCATTTGGCTATCGTCTCTGTCACCACGGTCGTTGGTCCTAGCTCGTGAACGTGGCTCTCTATCTCCGCGCTCTCTTTCGTTTCTTTCTGGTCTTTCGCTTCTATCTCTATCACGTCTGTTTCCACGATCGTCACTGCTTCTTGTTCTCTCTCTTTCTTCAACATTAATCTCTTTTACTTCAAGACTAAAGTTCATTTTCAATAGAGCTGCAGCCACCAACGAAGGCTCAATTCCTTGTGATTCAAAATTTTCAATAACCTCAGTATATTTGGTAAGACCACCTTGGGCAATAAGTTCTTTTATTTGCTCCATATACCTTGTTTTTCTTTGCTCAATTACATCCTTTGCAGATGGAGCTACAGATTTATTGATATTGGCCTTTGTATATTGCATAATTTCACGCAATAAACGTTGATCTGATCTAGTTACAAACGTAAAAGACATACCTGATTTACCTGCACGACCTGTACGTCCAATTCTATGAACATAATTTTCGGCATCCAGAGGTACATCGTAATTGAATACCGCTTCAACACTATCCACATCTATTCCTCTTGCTGCTACATCAGTAGCAACCAATGCATTTATTACGCCTGAGCGAAATTTAGCCATCACATTGTTACGTTGTTGCTGGCGCATATCTCCATGCAATCCTTCAGCACCGTATCCTTTGGCTTGTAAATCCTCTACCAGCTCGTCTACTTTGCGTTTTGTGTTGCAAAAAATCAACATTAATTTTAGGTTGTGAAAATCAATTAAACGAGTTAATAACTCCGATTTAATATCATTTCTTACTTCATAATATGATTGTTCAATATTAGAAACTGTGATTTCACTTCGTGTTATTTTAACAATTTCTGGATTTTTCTGGAATTTTTTAGTCAATTCCATAATTTCTCTTGGCATTGTGGCAGAAAAGAACACTGTTTGGCGTTCTTCAGGCATCTCACTTAATATAGACTTAATGTCATCGATGAATCCCATATTGAGCATTTCATCTGCTTCGTCAAGTACGATCATTTTTATACGATCTAGTTTAAGTGTGCCTCTGTCAATGTGGTCTATAACCCTGCCAGGAGTCCCAATTACTACATGAATTCCACCTTTTAGTGCTTTTATTTGGCGATCAATAGATTCTCCACCGTAAACTGCCAACGTACGTAGTCCTTTTTTAAATTTGGCAAGTTTTGCAAATTCATTACTTACTTGTAATGCTAGTTCACGTGTTGGACATAATACCAAACATTGTGTATCTCTATCTTCAATATCAATATTTTCGATAGCTGGTATACCAAATGCAGCAGTTTTTCCTGTTCCAGTTTGTGCTTGACCCAACACATCTCTGCCTGCTAACAATAGAGGTATTGATTGAGACTGAATTGGAGATGCCTCTACAAAACCCATTTCTGCAACTGCACTTTGAATTTCTTCAGATAGCTGAAGATCAACGAATTTAATTTTATTTTCCATGATTTTACATAGATGCTAAACGCATGCGCCAACGCTTAACAAGCGATTTTTTTATTGTTTTAAAACTTTTGAAGCGGCGTTTAAAGCGATGAACGCAATCTGTGCCCTAGTGACAGCCACTTACAGGCTTCTCACTGGGCCCACAGTACAACAGAGGTGGGGATAAGGAAGCCTTGATGCTGCAAAGGTATGATTTATTTTTAATATTAAATATTTTATTGAAAAATAATTAATAATTACTTGATTTATTATTGGCACTATTTCTTTTATGCAGCATTAAGTTATGAAAATGATTCTAGTAAAAACCATTCAAAATGCTGTAATTAAAGGTATTTGACTAAAAGTTTTTTATATTTGGCAATTATTCAAGATTTTACCACTGTTTGCAATTCTAGTAGCATATAATGAAAATCACACCACTCGAAATACGACAAAAACAGTTTGATAGAAAGTTTAGGGGGTACGATGTAGAGGAGGTTCAGGCCTTCATTACCTCTCTGTCGCAAGAATGGGAACGAGTAATGGATGATAACAAAGAACTTAGACTACGTTTTGAAAGTGCAGAACGCGAAGTGCAAAAGTTAAGAGAAGTAGAAACCACGCTTTTTAGAACCCTAAAAACGGCAGAGGATACTGGTAATAATATGATAGAACAGGCCAATAAACAGGCTTCGTTGTTATTACGTGAAACACAAATGAAAGCGGATGCTATTTTAATAGAGGCAAAAAATCAAGCCAAAACTATTATAGAAGAAGCTGAAGATCAGGCTAAAAGTATAGTAACTGGAGCTCGTGATGATCTTAAAAATTTAACCATTGAATATAGGGAGGTAGAAAATAAAAGAGATAATATTTTACAAGAGCTAAAAAATATTGTTGGTGATATTTCGGAAAGGCTTGAAAGGTATAATAGAAACAACAAGATAGAGCTTTTTAATAAATATGATGAAAAACCTTTAAAGGAGGAAAACAAGGAAGTTTTAAAGGAATCTGAGCAAAAAGTTATAAATTCCATCAAAACGGATGTTTTGGAAACAGAGCCAATCACAAAATCCAGTGAGGCAGTTATGCCCGAAGTGGCAAGTATTGAGGACAAATCATTTGAAACCAAAATGCCTTTGGAAGAGGTTGAAAAAGAAAAATTGGCAGAGGTTATACCAAAGTCTAATAAAAGGTCGTTTTTTGATGAAATCGAATAAATATATTTTTGTATGGATGAGATTGCACTGATCGGTCTGGAGTTTTTTTCCAAACACGGTTATTATGATGAGGAACAAAAAATTGGTAATAGATATGGAGTAGATATTAAGGTTTTTACTGATACCTCAGAGGCAGGTGAAAAGGATAGCCTAAAAGAGACAATAAATTACGAAACAATTTACACCATTGTAAAAACGGTGATGGATAAACCAGCGCGCCTTTTGGAACATATAGGCCATCAAATAATCCAAGACTTGTTGGGACAGTTTATAGCTGTAAATAAAGTTGAAGTTAGAATTTCTAAGTTTAATCCTCCCATTGGCGGCATTTGTGAACGTGCTGCGGTAAAGTTAATAAGACAGAGATAAATGTTTAGCAAAAGTGGAATAAATATATTGTTGATAATCATACCTTTGGCATTAGCTCAAGCGCAAGATCCTCAATATTCTCAATACTATGCCAATCCACTTTATTTAAACCCAGCCTTTACTGGTGCAATTAGTTATGCCCGCGCACAAGTAAATTTTAGAAACCAATGGCCTAGTGCTGTGGGTAATTTTACAAGCTATCAAGCTAGTTATGACCGTTTTTTTAATGACCTTAACCTTGGAGTAGGCGGAATAGCCTTGGTAGATCGATTGGCCGAAGGAAAGTTAAAATCAACATCTGTTGGGTTTTTAACGTCTTATAGTTTCAATATTAATAAAAGTACAAATATTAGAAATGCTTTGCAGTTTACGGTAGTTCAACGAAATACCGACTTTAGTAAATATACATTTGGCGATCAACTAAGTGCGGATGTTGGCAAGCTTAACGTTAATACATTAGACGAACTTTCATCAGCCGTTGGCACAAAAACATTCGGAAGTGTTTCATTTGGCTCGTTATTAACCCAAAAAAAATTCTGGCTTGGTATTTCAATACATCATTTAAATAGGCCCAATCAGGCCTTTTCATCAAATGTGAATAGTTTACCGATTAAAACATCTATACATGGAGGATATAAGTTTGTTTTTGAAGATAATCGTGGATTAGTTAAAAAGTTGGAAAATAGCGTTACTACCACCTTTAATTTTAAAAATCAAGGACAATTTAATCAATTAGATTTAGGAGTTTATTGGCATTTTGAGCCCATTATTTTTGGTTTATGGTATAGAGGGTTGCCATTATTGAAATCTGCTAATGGCTATTTTAATCAAGATGCGTTAGTTATAATGATGGGCTACAAAAAAGATGGATTTACATTAGGCTATAGCTTTGATATTACCATTTCAAAACTTGGACTGGGTACCGGTGGCTGCCATGAAATATCATGTGGTTTTGAGTTTGGATCGGTTGGTGACAAAAGGAAATCCTTTAAAAAACACAAAATAATGTTTATGCCATATCCGAAACTTTAATTTTGCAAAAGGTGGTAGAAACAATAATTACTGCTTAGAGTTATATTTTAAAATTAATTTTAATTAAATAATATGGAACTTAAAATAGGAGACAAAGCCCCAAACTTTAGTAGTAAAGACCAAAATGGAAATCCAATACATCTATCAGATTTTGTTGGTAAAAAGGTGGTGCTTTATTTTTATCCTAAAGATGATACCCCAGGTTGTACAGAACAGGCATGTAATTTAAGAGATAATATGGATCGCTTAAAGGCAGCAGGTTTTACAATTTTGGGTGTGAGTATTGACGATGAAAAAGCACACCAAAAGTTCATTAAAAAACATGAACTAAACTTTACATTGATAGCTGATGTGGATAAAAGCATAGTAGAAAGTTATGGAGTATGGGTGGAAAAGTCAATGTATGGTAAAAAGTATATGGGTACGGCAAGAACTACCTTTATTATAGATGAAGAAGGAGTGATTATTGATATTATAGAAAAGGTAAAAACAAAAGAGCATACTGATCAATTAATCAAATGATTCAAAATATTGTAAATGAATTTTTTATAGTGTTTATATTTTAAGGATTTGTTGTTTAAATAAATATTTGTCCTAAATTTGGACTAAATATTTGAGCATAATATGGACAAGTTGACTTCCGATTTATTAGTTAAAAATCTTATCTACCTAAGAGAAAAAAATAGATATACACAAGAACACGTTTCAGAAAGATTAGGGATTAAGCGTTCCATTTATAAACATTATGAGTATGATGGCACACAACCTGATCTAAGAATACTGGTAGAAGTAGCTGATTTATACGGTGCTACAGTTGACGAATTACTAAGAGTAGATTTGGAGGCATTGGATTTAATTCCTTCGGACGATGATTTTAGAAGTCTCCATAACCAACTAAGGGTGTTGGCAATCACTGTAAACGAAAGGGACGAAGAAAATATAGAGTTTGTACCTGTAAAAGCAAAAGCAGGATATACAGCTGGATATAGCAATCCAGAATTTATATCAAGCTTAAAACGATTTTCGTTGCCTAATACAAATACAGGTACATATAGAGCATTTGAGATAGAAGGAGATTCAATGTTACCACATATGGCTCATGGGGCGATTGTGGTGGGAAGATACGTAGAAAGCTATAATCAAATCCAAAATCTTAAAACTTATATCATTGTAACAAAAGAAGATGGTGTGGTTTATAAAAGGGTAATAAGTAAATTGAGAGATAAAAAGGCGCTAGTCGCTATGTCTGATAATCCAATATATGACCCATATTATATTTATCAACATGATATTTTAGAAATTTGGGGTTATCATTGTCATTTGTCCTTCTCACCCGAAAAGCAACTTCCTGAAACTGAAATTATTGATAGGCTCGAATTACTTACTGGCGAAGTAATTAATCTTAAAGAGTTGATAGTAAATAAATTGTAGAATGGAAGAAAGTTAATTGTTGATTTCATCCAACTATTGTAGAGCTTTATATATTCATAAACTTCAAAAATCTTTATAAAAACTCTTATTGTGGCCTTAACTTGGCAACATTGCCTAATAAGAATGTTGGAATATATCTAATATAAAATCCATACGCCAATTCAAAATGACCATTGCTTAGATCAATATAAGGTTCTATTCTCAGTTGCATTTTTAAATCCTCATGAAGGTTGAATGTAGTTATTTGTCTCATTATCAGTAGATCTCTGTAAGGTATTACATAGTAGGGGAGGTCCAGTCGTGTGCTTTCAGATCTAAAAATGCTACCTCCTGTTACACTATTAAAATATGTTCCGCGCCAGTAACATAAATAGGTATCTCCAATATTTTTCATTTTAAGTTTTACATTGAAGTACCAACCATCTCCTGAGCTCAACTCAATCGGTAGTTTCTCTGAATTATTTAAAAAGCCAACATAATAATTTTCTGCTGTAATAGCCTGTAGCCAATTACTAGGAGAATTGAACCAAGTAGTTCTATTTCCAAAAGCAAAGTTAAATACAGTGGTTGGCACGGGCTTACGTATGTTGGGCGGTGCTGAGTTGATTTGTCCACCTGAATGATAAACATGAAATTGAATTGGAAAATCAATCTTAAGATTGGGTTTAGTGTTCACTTTGAGTACTGAACTTATACCTGATAGAAGGTTTTCTTGAAATGGTGAACCTTCATAAATCATTTTTCGCCAATCAATCCATATATCGCCCTTCCAATATTTTTTATCGAAAAGAAACTGCACACCTTGCTCGGTTCGATTATTTATAAATCGCTCAAATTCATATAATGGCTCTATTAATTGATGAGAAAGACTGCCGTATAAATTGCCAAATATAAAGGTCATTTTATTCTTAGTGTATTTTAACCTAAAAAATGGCTCTATGGAAGAATAGCTACTGTTTCCAAAATCTTTCCATAAAAATGCACCGGTTTCAATATTTAAATTTTCACTGGGATAATAAACAAATCTTGGAAGGGTTTGGTATCCAAATAATGTTCTACCCAATACAATTTTGTTGTAATACTCAGTATTTTTTAAAAAGCCATTAACCTCAAGATTAAAATAAACATTGCTTTTTTTTCCAGTTGAAGATGCTGTTGAGTCAAAAAAGAAAGAATTATCTAATTGAGCATAACTTGCACTAATTGAGATTATTAACGTAAAAAATGTACTTAAAAATGGTTTAATGAATGAGGAATTATGCAATTTTAATATTATGTTTTTGTTAACAGGTGTCAAATTAACATTATAATTTTAAATTTAACTAAGTTTAGTTCAATTCTTAAAAGTAATAGGTCAATGAAGGTTAGATTTTGGATTTTATTATCAATTTTTACCATAAATGCTGGTCAAATATTTGGGTGGGGATTTTTTGCACATCAAAATATAAATCGCCTCGCAGTATTTACGCTTCCTGAAGAAATGTTGCCTTTTTTTAAGAAACACATCGTGTATCTTACGGAAAATGCTGTAAATCCCGATAGACGCAGGTATGCAGTAGAAGGAGAAGCTCCTAAGCATTACATTGATATCGATATATATGGGGATAGTGCTATTTATAAAATGCCGCGTCGATGGAAGGATGCTGTTGCAAAATATTCCGAGGATACCTTGTTGGCCTACGGAATTGTACCTTGGCATATCGTAAAAATGAAGTATGAACTCACGGATGCCTTTAAAGAAATGGACGCTGAACGCATTTTGAGGTTATCGGCAGATTTGGGACATTACATTGGAGATAGTAATGTGCCTTTACATACAACACACAACTATAATGGACAATATAGCAACCAGTATGGCATTCATGGTTTTTGGGAGTCACGGTTGCCAGAACTTTTTAGTACTCAATATGATTTTTTTGTAGGAGATTCATATTATATCAAAAATCCAACGGAAGAGGCTTGGGCGGGTGTAGTAAGAGCACATTTAGCCCTAGATTCTGTTTTGTCTTTTGAGAAACAACTTACCTTGGAGTTTTCTGAGGATAAAAAGTATGGATACGAAACACGTAATAACCTCACAGTGAGAGTATATTCTAAAGACTTTTCTACTGCTTATCACAACAAACTTAATGGCCAGGTAGAACGACAAATGACAAGAGCAGTGTTAGAAGTTGGAAGTTTTTGGTACAGCTGCTGGGTAGATGCAGGGCAACCGGACCTTTCGAAATTGATGGATTTTAAATTTGATGATGATAAATTAAAGAAAGAGAAAGAAGAACTTGAAAAAGATAATATAAAATCAAGACCGCACGAAGCCCATAATGATTGTCATTATCATCATGGAAGTTGCTGTGAGGGAAGAACCTTTTTTGCTATTAAACATTAAAGAAGCCTTTTCCTTTTAATAAATGTTTAAATTAATCATTAATTTGAAATAGAATTTAGTAAATGTCAAACTTAACCTAATACATTATAGGCAAAAAATTTATTTTTACCTATAATAATTGTTTGTGGTGGATATTAACACATTATTTATTTTCCGACTCAAATAAGATTTCTGCATTTTTCAAATTCATAATTATATTATCTTCTTTATGGACATTTCCAGCTAGTATTTGTTTGGATAGTTCATTTAATACTAGTTTTTGCAAAGTCCTTTTGAGGGGTCTTGCTCCGTATTGTGGGTCAAATCCGGTTGAACCAATAAAGTTAAGCGCTTCATCACTTGCATGAATTGAGATACCAGTTTCCCTAAGTCTTTGTTGAATAATTGCGAATTGAATATCTACAATTTTACGTAATTCGCTTTTGGATAGTGGTTTAAACATTATAATTTCATCAATTCTGTTTAAGAACTCTGGCCTTACCGTTTGTTTTAAGAATCCTAAAACTGCTTCTTTTGTTTTTTCAACAATTATAACTTGTTCAAATACATCTTTTTGGTCTATTCCTTCAAAATTTTCTTGGATCAAATGAGCTCCAATATTTGAAGTCATAATAATGATAGTATTTTTGAAATTGGCAATTCTACCTTTGTTATCAGTAAGTCTGCCCTCGTCCAATACTTGCAAGAGTATGTTAAATACATCGGGATGTGCCTTTTCAATCTCATCTAATAAAATTACAGAATATGGCTTACGTCTCACAGCTTCAGTAAGTTGACCTCCTTCATCGTAACCTACATAGCCCGGAGGAGCGCCTACAAGTCTACTTACTGCATGACTTTCTTGATATTCGCTCATATCAATTCTTACCATATTGTTTTCGTCATTAAACAAAAAATCAGCCAATGCTTTTGCAAGTTCAGTTTTACCCACCCCAGTGGTGCCTAAGAAAATAAACGAACCCAATGGACGTTTTGGGTCTTGTAATCCAGCCCTACTTCTTCTTACAGCATCTGATACCGCTTGAATAGCCTCTTTTTGGCCAGCAATCCTTTTGCCCAATTCTTCTTCAAGATGCAGTAGTTTTTCTCGATCACTTTGTAACATTTTTGATACCGGCACACCAGTCCATTTTGCAACAACTTCTGCAATATCCTCTGAAGAAACTTCTTCTTTCAGTAAAGATTTTTCTCCTTGCATGGTTTTAAAACTAGATTGCAATTGCAGTAATTTTTCTTCTGTTTCTTTTATTTTTCCGTAACGTATTTCAGCTACTTTGCCATAATCTCCTTGGCGTTCGGCCTGGTCAGCTTCAAGTTTATAATTTTCTATATTTTGTTTTTCCTTTTTAATACCATCAATTATTTGTTTTTCATTTTGCCATTTAGCTTTTAGTTCGTTTCTAGTGTCAGTAAGTTCTGCAATATCCTTCGTAAGCTGTGATTCTTTTATTGCGTCATTTTCTCTTTTAATTGCCTCTCTTTCAATTTCTAACTGCATAATTCTTCTTTGTACTTCATCTAACTCTTCTGGTAAAGAATCGATTTCAATGCGTAATTTTGAGGCGGCTTCGTCCATTAAATCGATGGCTTTATCAGGTAGAAAACGATCACTAATATATCTACTGCTAAGTTCAACAGCTGCTATGATTGCTTCATCTTTTATTCGTATCCCGTGATGGAGCTCATATTTATCTTTTATACCACGCAATATTGAAATTGCGTCTGTTATATCTGGTTCATCTACCATAACAGTTTGAAACCGACGTTCTAAGGCTTTGTCTTTTTCAATATATTTTTGATATTCTTTTAATGTGGTAGCGCCTATGGAATGCAGTTCTCCTCTCGCTAAAGCTGGCTTAAGAAGATTAGCGGCGTCCATAGCACCATCTCCTCCTCCTGCACCTACGAGGGTGTGAATTTCATCAATAAACAATATCAATTCTCCATCGGAATCTATAACCTCTTTTATAACCGCTTTAAGTCTTTCTTCAAACTCCCCTTTATATTTTGCCCCAGCCACCAACAATCCCATATCCAAAGATACTATTTGTTTAGATTTGAGATTTTCAGGTACATCTCCGTTTACTATTCTTTGGGCTAAACCCTCTACTATAGCTGTTTTACCTACCCCAGGCTCACCTAGTAAAATGGGATTATTTTTCGTTCTGCGAGATAAAATTTGTAAAACCCTTCTTATTTCTTCGTCTCTGCCAATCACAGGGTCAATTTTACCCAATTTAGCGAGTTCATTAAGATTGATAGAATATTTTTTAAGTGAATTATATTTATTTTCTGCGTTTTGATCAGTTACTTTGCTATCACCTCTTAGTTCTACAATGGCTGCTTTAAGTTGTTTTTCATTGATTCCGTTATCCCTAAAAAGCATTGCTGTTTTGTCCTTTCCGGCCAAAATTCCAAGTAATATATGTTCAATCGCCACGAATTCATCACCAAAATCTTTTAAATAGCTTGTAGCTTTAGTAAGGGCAGCATGTGCTTCGTTTGCAAGATAAGGGCTTGCACCACTTACAACAGGATACGATTGCAATATATCATCTAGCTTGATTTTAAATTGGGGATAATTAATATTAAGCTTTTTAAAAATAAAATTAGGCACGTTTTCATCAACTAAAATGATGGCTTTGAGGATATGCCCCGTTTCTATAGCTTGTTGGCCTAGTCCAGTTGCTATTTCAGTAGCCTTTTGAATCGCCTCTTGAGACTTAATGGTGTAGGAATTAAAGTTCATAATAAGAAGATTTTGTTGCTTATACAGTTACAATAAACAATCCAAAGTAAACTTGGGTATGAAAACTGCAAAATTGTCATTTATCGAAACCAATAGTTAATTAATATTGACAATATGTCTTTTTGTTGGACAATTTTTTTGAAAGTTAATTTACACACCTTGTTTTAGTTTAGTTTTCAATACAAAATAAACATTGATTTTAATTAATTTTTTTTCCTAATTTTAAGGGTATAAATCTCTATATTTTATGCCCTTAACAGCATTTACAGGAATATTAGGTCAAAAGCGGGCATCTCATTTGCTGAGAAGAGTAACGTTTGGAGCCACTCGTGCTCAAATCGACTCATTTTCTGTTTTAACGCCTCAACAAGCTATTAATAGTTTATTTAATTCTAGTTTATCCGAACCCGTTGCTCCCATTGATCCAAAAACTAATCTAACTTGGGTAGATGTTGTTTCAACATCAGCTAATAGCAAGGATAGTGATTTGCAGGAATATTTTAAACATTGGTGGGTAGGTCAAATGTTAGCGTTAGAGGTCTCGGCTGCAGATCGATTGGCTTATATGGTGAGAGAAAAGATTGTATACTTTTTACATACACATTTTTGTGCCATCCAAAGTGTAGTTGCAAGCAGCAGGGCATTGTATTTTCAAAATGTTTTGTTTCGCAAATATGCACTTGACGCAACTTTACCAAGCACTATAAATTTTTTGGAGCTTACAAAAAAAGTAAGTGTAGATAATGTTATGTTAATTTTATTGGATGGTAGACTCAATGTAAAAGGTGATGTTAATGAAAATTATTCAAGAGAGTTATTGGAACTTTATACTATAGGCAAAGGTCTTGCTGGATTTGTATCTGCGGGTACAACGCAAGGAGATTATATACATTTTACCGAGCTGGATGTAAGAGAGGCAGCCAAGGTATTGTCTGGTTATGACGTTGATTATACCTTTACATCCATTGATTCTGATACCTTATTACCAATTGGAAAAATTAAGTTAGGCGCTAATGCCTCTGCCTACGCACATGACAATACCACTAAAAAGTTTAGCTTTAGGTTTGGCAATGCTGAAATCACTCCAAATCCTTTATTATTGTCTGGAACACAACCAACGGCATTAAGTATGGCTGATGAGCTGGATCAACTTATTAAACTTATTTATGATCAGCCAGAAACAGCAAAACATATTTGTCGAAAGATATATAGATTTTTTGTGTACCATGACATAGACACAGCAATTGACGACAATGTTATTAATGAGATGGCAGCAACTTTTACTTCCAATGGATTTAAAATAGAGCCTGTTATCAAAGAATTATTAGAAAGTACTCATTTTTATGATACCAACGACAGCACGCTAACCAACGACCAATTTGGCGCTATTATTAAGTCTCCTTTAGAACTTGTTACAAATACACTTACTTTTTTTGAATACCAACTTCCAAGTTATACCGTCGATACTGTGCTTTACCATAAAAAAATGTCTACAATTTTGGGATATTTAAATGATATGGGCATGAATTTAATGAATCCACAAGATGTGGCAGGTTACAATGCTTATCATCAGTTTCCTTTATTTAACAGGGCATGGATATCTACAAATACCCTCACACAGCGATATAATTTTATAAATAAAGTTATTACAATAGATAGGATTAATATGGACGAAGCCATCAACATCAATGTTTATGACTTTATCAAATCAAGATTTTCTGATGTAGCGAGTGACCCAGACGAACTAATCAATTCACTAATTTCTTATTTATTTTCCGTTTACACACCAACATCAGAAATAACACCTGAGAGAATTGCTTATTTTAAAGAACGCTTTTTTGCGCTAGGATCAGTTTTGCCACAAGGGGCTTTAGCATTTTGGCAATTTAGTTGGGCAAATGCAGAAGGCATTCCAAACAGTAAAATAGACGCAAGAGGGATGTTGCAAGATTTAATTAATGCCATTTGTCAATCACCAGAATATCAATTACAATAACAAGCGGTAAGCATCAATACTATGAATAGAAGGAAATTTATTTCTAAATTACCAATATTAGGTGGGTTGCCATTTGTGCTTGATAGCATACCATTTAATATACTAGGCCAGCCTAACTCACCATTGCAAAGACTTGCTGCTCAATGTGATACCGACAGGGTACTTATAATATTACAAATGCACGGAGGAAATGACGGCATTAACACCATTATCCCAATTGCTGATTACGATAGATACTATAGTGTTAGGGCCAATATAGCTATTCCAGAAAGTGGTGCAAGAAAATATATTACCTTAGATGGAACCTTGGCTTCAAAAGATCAAATAGGGCTACATCCTGATATGGTGGGAGTTAAAAATCTTTATGACCAAGGTAAAGTTAAGCTAGTCCAGGGCGTTTCATATGATAAAAACAATGGCTCTCACTTTAGAGGAAGGGATATACTTTTTATGGGTGGTGGTGCAGACGATTATCTTAAATCTGGCTGGGCAGGACGTTATTTTAAAGATTTAAACAGCCCATTGGTATATCCAGAAGATTTTCCAAATCCCAATTTCAAAGATCCTCTTGCTTTAGAATTTGGTAACGATCTTTCCTTGGTTTTTCACCAAGATGATAATATACCTACCTCTATATCTATCAACGATCCTGAATCGTTTTTTAACCTTGTCGAAACTTTACCTGGCTTTGAGGATAAACAAAATGTAGATCCAAGAGGAATACCACCTTTAGCACTAGCTAACTCACCTTATGAGCGCGAATTAAATTGGATTCTTGGACTTGAACAAAAATCTGATGAATACGATGATAGGTTGTTAGAAACTTACAAAGAGGGAAAGAAAAATGATCCAAATATCACTTATCCTGATACATATCCATACAATGCACCAGCTTCGAGGCTTAAAAATCCGTTATCGAAACAATTAAAAATTATTGCTAATCTTATTAATGGAGGTTGTAAAACAAAAATTTATCTGATCAATATTGGTGGATTTGATACACACGCAGAACAGGTTGAGAAATACGATGCCACCATGGGCAATCACGCGGCACTTGTATATCATATCTCGGCCGCTATGAACGCCTTTCAACAAGATTTAGGCAAACGCGGAATTGAGGAAAAGGTTTTAACCATTACTACCTCCGAATTTGGTAGAAGAATTTATTCTAACGGAAGCTACGGGACAGACCATGGCACTGGGGCACCTTTATTAGTGTTTGGGAAAAATGTTAATCCAGGAGTGCTTGGCACTAATCCTGATCTAACGAAAGATAATGTTGGTCTCCAGTACGATTATCGTCAAGTTTATGCATCAATCATGAAAGATTGGATGTGTGTAAATGAAAAAACGGTAGATGAGGAATTTGGGATATTTTGGGGAGATTATCCAGGCAGAGGAGAAAAGTTGGACATCATTAACACCAGTGTAGGTATAGAAGATTTTATCTATCAGCGGTTTAAACTCAATAGCTGCTATCCTAATCCTGCGTCATACAGTACGTCGATATCATTTTACATCAATGCAGGAGCAAATGTCAATTTAAAAATTCTTGACTTAGATGGTAAGGTCGTAAAACAGCTTATGAATGAATTTAAACCAATGGGAGAACATAGGATTTTGGTGGATTTAAGGGATATTAAGTCAGGTATGTATTTTTATCAAATTGACGCTGGTATGCTAAAAGATACAAAGAAGTTGATCGTGGTGAAATAGAAAACCTGTACCTTAGCCATGGAATTTTATGGATTTTGTTTCTTTAAATTTGTAACTCTAGTGTTAAAATGACTGATAGACAAGAAAAGTTAGCTGCGTTTGATAGAATACTCACCATTATGGATGAGCTAAGGGAACAATGCCCGTGGGATAAAAAACAAACCATTGAAAGCTTAAGATATCTTACAATTGAAGAAACTTACGAGCTTTCAGACGCAATAATTGAAGAAAATCTCGAAGAGGTGAAAAAGGAATTAGGAGACTTACTTTTGCACATTATTTTTTATGCCAAAATAGCCTCAGAAACCAGTCAGTTTGATATTACTGGTGTTATTCATCAACTATGTGATAAATTAATACGCCGTCATCCTCACATTTATGGAGACGTTAAAGCAGAAAATGAAGCTCAGGTAAAAGCTAATTGGGAGCAAATAAAACTTAACGAAGGCGCTGAAAAAACGGTGCTTGGAGGAGTACCTCAATCTTTGCCAGCACTTACTAAAGCGATTAGAATTCAAGAAAAGGCAAGGTCAGCTGGGTTTGATTGGGATAAAAAGGAACAAGTTTGGGAAAAAGTAGAAGAAGAACTTGGAGAATTTAAGGCGGAGTTTAATTCTACGAATGCATTTTCTAAAGAAGACGCTGAAAATGAATTTGGCGACTTGTTGTTTTCGCTTATCAATTTTGCACGATTTATAGATATTAATCCTGAAGATGCACTCGAAAAAACAAATAAAAAGTTTGTAAAACGTTTTAATTATCTAGAATTTGCTTCTAAACGAGATGGGAAGCAATTATCTCAAATGACCCTTGCTGAAATGGATCAATATTGGAATGAGGCTAAATCTTTATAATATTTTCATGATGCAAATAAACTCTAAAACATATTCTCCAAACAAATAACCAACTTTTATGTCAAAAAAATTTTTATACAATCCTGTAATTGGTAGCTATGAAGTTTTAAACAAAAGCTATAATCGATTAAAGTCTCAAGGACATTTTTTATTAACCAACTTTAGAGAGCACTTGCAAGACGACGATGTCAAATTGTTATTGCAAATAAGAGAAGCTCATTTTGAAAGTTTTAGGATAGAAATTTTCGACTTGGAGTTTTTGGTAAGAATAGAAATTAACTTGTTACCAGAGTTTAATGCATTTAAAAAGGGAATAATTATCTTATATTTGGTAGAAAAATCCTGGTCTGGTGAGGAAACTATAAAACCTATCAATTTATGGTTTAGATTTGATGAAGACGGAAGGATATTTTTCCCTACCAACGATGGCATTATACCTGACTATAAAGAAATGGCCACCTTTGTACCTGATTTCTTGAAGATTTTGATTGACCATATTACCACTTCCAATTACACAACTATTCCTAATTCTACTTACGAAGGTGAATAGATTAATAGAATGTATGGATATGCTCAAGTGATTACTTTATTAACGTTCTATCTTAACTATTTATCTTTATTTTGTTTTGAGGATAATGCAAGAGTTACATGAGACCTATTACCTCCTCAGCTAAATTTTTTCTTGTACAAAAGTTAAATGTATCGAATAAAGCTGCAATTGCTTTAATCGCAGCAGGTGAAATGTTAATAAATGGCAAACATGCCACCTACGATCAAAAAATTACTGTTGAGGATTTAGTAATATGTGAGGGTGTAACATTGCAAACGCCTTCACCTTATGTATATTACATTTATCATAAACCTGTAGGTATAGAATGTACCTTAAACCCTTCCATTGAAGGTAATCTAAAACAATATTTTACTGATTTACCACATGTCTATCCAGTAGGACGATTGGATAAAGCATCGGAGGGATTACTTTTATTAACTAATGACGGAAAATTGTGTGATAAAATAACCCATTCAGATCAACATCAAGAAAAGGAATATTGGGTAGAGGTTGATAAGCCTTTTGACGACCATTTTATAGAAAAAATGGAGCAAGGCGTGGATATAATGGGTAAAAGAACCAAGCCTGCACGTTTAACAAAAATGGATGATTGTGCATTTACTATTATACTCACACAAGGCCTTAACAGACAAATAAGACGAATGTGTTACAAGCTTGGTTACCAAGTTATTGTTTTGAGAAGAATTAGAATAATAAATGTACTCTTAGGAGATTTGCCTTATGGTCAATATCGCCAACTAACCTCGACAGAAATACAAGAACTAAAGAAAATTGTAAACTAAACTTTATAGCTTTTGCACATCTACAAAGTTGGTAGTGGTAAACCATGAAAATGAATCGTTATACCAGAGTGAACCATTACTTGTACCTGTGCCTGATCCAGTGGGATTTAAGGAAAAATAATATAGATGTGTTAACTTATTATATTGAATGTTAAGGTAGTTAGTAGCAGTGTAATTGTAATTAGGAAAATATCCTCCAATGATTTGACCTTGACAATAAAGGCTAATGAAAAAGAGGGAAATAAATGCTTTTATAAAGAGTGTTTGCATGATTTTTAATAATTTAACCTACCATTAATTTGATTCTTTAAACAATTATTACTGTGTTAAAGGATTATAGGAAAGTTACTATAAAATATAATTAATCTAATTTATTCTATTAATTTATCTATATTTTTATGGTCTAAATATTACTATTTGGTGAATTAATATAGCATTTGTATTATTACCTAAATTACTTATTACCAGCCTTCTAACTTGTTGTTCATTAGAAATTTATCCCATTTTTATACAACTTCTATTTTAAACTACAATAATTATTAAAACATTATAAAGCACTAAGTTGTATTTATTCAATATATTCGCACAATTTGTCTAGTTGGTACAAGACAAGTGATGGAATGAACTAAATTTTTAAGAACAAAAAATGAATTAACGTATGAACATTGTTGTAATATCGGCAAGCACCCGAATAAATAATAACACTTTAAGAGTGAGTAAGTTTCTTGCTGAACAGTTAGTAACTTTTCACAAACAAGAAGTAAATCTTTTAGATCTTGGCGCATTGAGGTTTCCTGTGATGGAGGAGGTTATACCTAAACATCCAAATTTGCCTGATGGATTAATTGAATTTCAACAAGCAATAGTCAATGCGGATGGTGCCTTATTTGTGTCTCCAGAATACAACGGAAGTTTTTCTCCTTCGCTTAAAAATGCTGTTGATTATCTTAAAAATAAGGAATTTACTAGAAAACCAATTGGTATTGTATCTATTTCTACAGGGTCCTTGGGTGGCATACGTGGGGCTTTACAAATGCAGCAATTGGTGCTTGGTGTAGGAGGTTATTCCTTTCCACAAATGCTTACTGTTGGTAATGTAACCGCCAAGTTTGATGAAGCTGGCTTATTGTTGGATACGGCTTATCAAAAAAATGTTGATGGATTTTTAAGTGAATTCTTGTTTTTAACTGAGGCAATTTACAATCAACAACGTAAGTAGTCATGAGTGAGTTGGTTCGCAAAAATTTCATTTAAACAAAAATCAAACTAGTATATTTGTGTTTTATTCAATAAATATTGTTCATGCGTCAAGAAAGTAACGAGTTTTTAAAATCTTATATCAATAATCCTGCACCTACAGGATTTGAATCTTCAGGACAAGAGATATGGTTGTCGTACATTAAACCTTTTGTTCATACTTATTTTACTGACAATTATGGTACAGCAGTGGGGGTAATCAATCCAGATGCTCCTTATAAAGTTGTAATTGAAGCTCATGCTGACGAAATATCTTGGTTTGTGAATTTCATTGGCGAAGATGGTTTTGTATACTTAAAAAAAAATGGAGGGTCTGATCCTCAAATAGCTCCTTCTAAAAGAGTTAATATTCACACTCCAAAAGGAATTGTTAAAGCGGTATTTGGTTGGCCTGCTATACATGTGAGGGAAACTGAAAAGGAGCCAATTCCAACAATGAAAAACATTTGTCTTGACTTGGGTTGTTTTAAAAAAGCTGAAGTAGAAGAACTTGGTGTACATGTGGGATGTGTAGTTACTTTTGAAGATGAGTTGGCGATATTAAACAATCGTTATTTTGTTGGTCGTGCGTTGGATAACAAAATAGGTGGATTTATTATAGCGGAAGTAGCCAGAATGTTATTTGAAAATAATATTAAATTGGATTTTGGCTTATACATTGTAAATGCAGTGCAAGAAGAAATAGGCTTAAAAGGAGCTGAAATGATTGCAGAAAATATTAAGCCTAATGTGGCCATATGTGTGGATGTGACTCATGATACGCAATCTCCTTTTTACGATAAAAAATCACAGGGAGATTTGGCAGCAGGTAAGGGCCCTGTGCTAACTTATGGTCCTGCGGTACATAACAACCTGATAAAGGTGTTAATAAATGTGGCAGAAGAACAAACGATTCCTTTCCAAAGGGCGGCTGTTTCTCGCTCTACAGGTACCGATACTGACTCGTTTGCTTATTCTAATGCTGGGGTGCCATCTGCGCTTATATCTTTGGCTTTAAAATACATGCACACTACTGTAGAGATGGTGCACCAAGATGATGTGGACAATACCATTAAGCTATTTTATAATACCTTGTTGAAATTGTATAACGGTCAAGATTTTAAATATATCAAATAACTATTTAATTAAAGCTCAAAGCGTTAGACAAGGTGATTGTTATTAATGATACTTACATAAGTGACGACGTGGCAGACAAATTTTTTGTGTGCCACTTAGACAAATGCAAAGGAGCATGTTGTGTGGAGGGAGATTTAGGAGCTCCTCTAGAAATGGAGGAGCTGCTTGTTATCGAAGATATATTGGACGAGGTAAAGCCTTATTTGAGTGTACAGGGCATAGAAGAAATTAAAAAACAAGGCCCTTACATTAAAGACTGGGAAGGTGACTTTTCAACTTCAACCATTAACAATAGAGAATGTGTATTTTCTATTTATGATGCAGGTGGCGTGTTAAAGTGTGGGATTGAACAGGCGTATTTGGATGGTAAAATCAGTTTTAGAAAACCAATTTCTTGTCATTTATATCCAATAAGGATTACAAAATTTGATGACAAGTATGAGACTATCAACTATGACCGATGGAGTATTTGTAGTCCAGCATGCGACTATGGAGCTAAGCTTGGCGTACCGCTTTATAAATTTTTAAAAGATCCATTAACGCGCAAGTATGGAGAAAATTGGTACAATGAGTTAGTATTAAAAATAGAAAATCCTCAATAATTACTTCATTTCTGAAGCATTTCGCTTACAACATTCTGGCAATTCATTATGTGCTTTTTCGTCAGCCAGAACATCTTTTGTTTCATGGCCAGTTTTGGCGGTAGCTTGTTTTAAGGTTATTTCATTGGTAGCGGTGGTATCGTATAACACTGTTAATAATTTGGAATCTACATTCCAAACTGCGGCTGAAACTCCTTGCACGGTCAATAAAGATGCTTCGATGCGTTCTTTACACATATCACAATTACCTCTTACCCAAAACTCGGATTTTTTTACTTTTGTGCTTTTTTCTTCTCCTTTTTTGTCGCAAGAAATAAGGCTTAACACTAATGTGAGTAATACAATAAAATATTTCATAATTGCTTCTGTAATTGTAGTTGAAATATACGCACAATATTGATAAAAGCAAAAGAGCCTTTCGTTAGTTTTAAGATTTTTCTTGAAGGGGTTTTTACCTATTTCATTGGTGTTTATTGCTAATAGGGGAGGACAGGATTGCAGGATAAAATGCATGAATCTGACTAATCAAAATTGTATGGTTATCACACATAGAGAGGATAAATTGATGCTTTTTTTACATGTTAGGATAACAAATTAATAGCTATTTAATTCTCATATTGCGTGATTTATAAGATTTTAACTTTTAAATATATAAATACTTTGGGTGATAGATTGTCGAAATTTGCATTCTTACAGATGTTAATAGCTTTTGAATCGGTAACAGTTGGTTATAAAAATTTTGTTTTAGCAATAGCCTTAGAAGGCTTTTAAGTATGATGTTTTTAACAAATAGTATAATCTATATAGGCAGATTTAAGTTAACTGGTTTAATTGTATTCTTATTATCCTTATTGACTATTGCGCAGGTAGATAGCCTAAATGTCAAAAGGATACGAATGACTTCTTACTCATTTGGAGGAGTATCGGTGATGGCTACACAAGTTAACAATCAATTTGCGGTAATGACAGGCGGAAGAGGCGCTGCTATTTTTAATAATCGTTTTACTTTTGGTGGTGGTGGTTGGGGTATGCCTAAAGGTGTAGAACTTGACAATGCCAATTACGGCACCTATAATTTTTTTAAATTTGGTTACGGCGGTTTAGAATTTGGCTATATTATATTTAACAGACCTAAATTAATATTTGGTACTAACATCCTAACAGCTCTTGGTATTGGATTTAAAGAAACCATACCTAAGGCCAAAAGTCAAACTTTAAATTTCTTTCCATTATTTGAGCCTTCTATATATGTACAAAAACCAATAGGAAAATTGTTTAGGTTAGAGTTAGGTCTTAAATACAGATATGTAACTGCTTCACATTTGAGTTACTTAAGCAATGATAAACTTTGTGGAGCCTCCGCTTACATTGCTTTTTTAATTGGCAAATGCGAATGTAAATGAATAATTCTGTTTTAAAAATTCCTTTTAACACCGCCCAGTTTGTAGAAGTATTTAAACACTATAATGAGGCAGTTTTTCCTTTGCAAATTATTTTTGTTTTGTTTGGAATGTTAGCATTTTATTTTGCTATTAAATCAACGTTTATATTAAACAAATCCATCAATATTTTTTTGCCTTTATTTGGATTTGGATGGGAACCGTTTACCACTTAATTTATTTTACAGCTATTAACAAGGCAGCTTATGTATTTGGAGTCTTATTTATGTTTCAAGGTTTTATGTTTATACTATATGGTGTTTATCAAAACAAATTGGTTTTTCTACTTAAAAGAGATCTTTATAGCCTTGTGGCAATTGTATTTATAACATTTGCACTTATTTTATACCCAATAATAGGTTATTTAATTGGTCATGTCTATCCTTATTCGCCTACATTTGGATTGCCCTGCCCTACTACCATTTTTACTTTTGGTGTATTATTATTAAACCAAAAAAGTTGTCCAATTTGGATTATAATCATACCTTTTTTATGGTCCATTATTGGTTTTATGGCCGCTTTTCAATTTGGCATTTTAGAAGATGCAAGCTTGCTTTTAACAAGTGTAGTTGCTGTTAGTTTGCTACTTTACAAAAATAACCAATTGCATAAAACACTAAACACATGATCAATAATTATCATCATGCTGCTTCTAATAAACTTATTGCTTTTTTCTTGTTGTATACTTTTGTTATTGCTTGGTCTGTTTGGGGGATAATTATAATTGGTAATCAATATTTTAATAGCCTTTGGTATGGTACCTTATCATTTTGGATATTTTATTCCTTTGGCAGTGTAGCACCAGCTATTAGTTCTTTTATTATTTACCAACAATTTAGGGATAGCTTTAATAATAAGAACTTTCTTAACTATATTTTTGGCTTAAAGATCTCTACAAAGGTTTGGCTTATTTTTATTTTGTTTTTAATAAGGCGATTCGCCATGATTTGGATTTCGTTTGACATCCATCGGTCTATATCTTTTGTTGCTATGCTTATTAATTTACCGTTTTTAATTATACTTGGCGGAGTGGAAGAATTAGGTTGGCGAGGAATATTACAACCAAAAATAGAAAGTATAACTACTTTTTTACCATCCATAGTACTTGTAAGTATAATATGGACTGTATGGCATTTACCCTTGTGGTTAATAAAAGGATCGGTGCAAAGTGGATTTCCGTTTTGGTTATATTATGTGTCAGGGTTGGTACTCACGGCTAGTTTCACCACCTTTTACAAATATTCTAATAATCTTTTTTTGTGTATTGTTAACCATGCTTGGTTTAATAGCTGTATTGGCATGGCGCTAGAAGAAGGAAATAATGGGGTATTAGAGTTGCACTTAAATTGGAAAGTAATTTTGGTTTTTTCTTTGGAACTAATAGTAGCACTAACTTTGGGCTTAGTAAATCAGCATCGTAAACCAAAAGAAAGGTTATGACGTCTCATCAAAAGCTTGTAATGATCAAGGCTATTCACACCATCATTTGGTGTATGTTTACTTTCATTTTTAGTTATATGATGTATGCAGTAATCGTAGATAAAATAAATCTTTATGTGTGGATAGGATTGTTACTATTTGGTGTGGAAATAGTGGTTTTGTTGATTTATAAAAACCATTGTCCGCTTACTTTAATTGCCCGTAGATATTCTTCATCTACCAAAGAAAATTTTGATATCTATTTGCCACTATGGTTGGCTAAAAATAATAAAGTCATTTATTCATTTTTTCTATTCGTATTTTTTTGTGGAGTAATATATAGGTATTGGCAATAATGGATGCTAAATAAAGCATAAAGTGTATTGTACCAAACAAAAATTACGAACCTTTTACGAATTTAAATGGAATATTTGTGTTTATTCAAATCTTATATTTGGTGATAAACCTCGGTAAAAGGAACCCTTTTTCTATCACCCCAAATTCCTTCTTCTTCTCTTATGCCACAAGAAATAACCATATTTATTTCTGCTCCATAAGGCAATTTTAATATTTTCTTTACCTTTCTGCTGTCAAAACCTTCCATGGGGCAAGTATCATATTGTTCGTTTGCCATGGCTAACATAAATGTTTGTGCAGCCAAAGCGCAAGTTTTATGCACTACTACTCTCATATCATTTTCTGAAACTTGATATATGATGGGTCTAAATAAACCAATGATGTTTACAGATATAGTTCTTATAAGCCCCATTATTCCAAAAAATCGACTATATAAAAATGGCATTACTGTACTATAATATATTTTCCATTTTTTGATTCTACCTTCTTGTTTGAGTTTATTACTGTTTTCTAGCACATTGTTAGATTCTAATTCAAACATTTCTTTAGCTCTTGTGCGGTATAAATCTTGCCTAGTGACAAACACTACCATTTGAGTTGCGGTGGCTGCTGCACCTTGGCTTAAACAAGCTATTGATAGTTTTTTTAAGGTAGTAGTATCAACTACATGATAAAACTCCCAAAGCTGCATATTGGAACTATTAGGGGCTAAAGTTGCCAATTCTAAGCAATGTCTAACCTTATCTGCATCAATAGAAACATCTTTGTAATGTCTAACTGAACGTCTAAAATTAATTATTTCCTCTAAAGTCATTTTAATGAATCAAATAAAATTGAATGTAACAATTTCAATTTTACAAAAATGCCAACCAAATCTGGTTAGTGTGTTATACTGGAATAAATAAAATTTATAAATGTGAGGATTGCTCTTAAATGAAAGTTTGAATTGCCTCCATCTTCATATTGAGGATTGAAATATTGAATTGCCTCCAGCTTTATCTGGAGGATAATAAGATTGAGTTGCCTCTAGCTTTAGCTAGAGGATAAGATTCAATTGTTTGATGCATTAAAACATAATTCCTTTTTCTTAATCTAAATGGGTTAAAACCCATTTCAATTCAATTGACAGAGCCATCAATTTTCTCAAATCCATATTTATTAATAAATTCATCATATTCTTGTTGAAATGTTTTATTGCTGTGGTGCTCTTCTTGTTTTTTAATATATTCTCTAACCTTGTCAATCATCGATTCTGAAACTGAAACAGCAAAATATTCATCTTGCCATTCAAATTTTTGTTTTGTTAAACCAAGTTTATTTATCCAAAATGCAGACTCGCCTTTAATTAATTGCATTACCTTTTGAATTGTTTGATCTGTATTCAAAGAAACTAAACAATGGCAATGATCCTCATATCCATTTATGAAATCAATAAATATTCCTTTTTCATGCGCATTCTCACGAATATGATTCCACACTTTTAATCTTAATTCTTTTGAATCTAGGTGAGGTATTCTATTTTTGGTACTCCAAACAAAATGTATGAACACTTTAACAAATGTCATTTCACAGCTTTAAATATCAATTTTGAACTAACCACCTACCTTTCAACAATGTGATATATGTATAATTTATAATAATACTTATATACTTTTTATACTTCCTAATATTTGAACTTTGAGCTTCATATTAGATACACCACTTGCCATGAAAAATACTTTTCAAATTAGTCTGCTTGGTTTTACTGTATTATTAGGTTTGGTCATTACTTATTTTACAATTTTAAGTATAAAAAAATTAGCTTTTACAACGACTAAAGCCAAAGACCCTATTGGAATTAAAGAGGTATCGTTAATAAAGGGAGAAGTTGTAAATAATACTAATAAATAATTAAAACGATTAAATGCAATTATACGGTACTAGTATTATTTTTAATAAACACTAATCATGACATTCAAATGGTTTAAATCATTTAAAATAATGTTTATAGCCTTTGGTATCCTAGTAGTAGGGTTATGTCTATTATTGTTAGTGACAATATTAATCTATAGTCCTGGTAAGATATATCCTTATAGAGATCAACAAGGCAAGGTATTGGCTAATAGTTTGTCGGAAAAGACTTTTATAAATGTAAATGGCGTAAAACAAGGAATGTTTATACAAAGTAAAAATATAGATCATCCAGTTTTGTTATACATACATGGAGGTCCTGCCTTTCCTAATTATTTTTTGATTGATAAATACAAACCACAGCTAGAAGATAATTTTACAGTTTGTTACTGGGAGCAGCGCGGAGGAGGACTTTCATATACCCCTGAAGTAACTGTGGGTAGTATGAGCTACCATCAATTAGCAGATGATGCATATAAAGTAACACAATATTTAATACAACGATTTAATAAAGATAAAATATATGTAATGGCTCATTCCGGAGGTACACCTATTGCCTTATTACTTATACAAAAACATCCCGAACTATACCGTGCGTACATTGGCATGGGGCAAATAACACATCAAGCAGCATCAGAAAAACTAGCCTATAAATACATGTTAAACAAATCCATTAAAGACGGTAATACAAAAGTAGTCAATGCTTTAAAAAATTATAAAGTTTTAGAAGCAGATTCTAACATTATAAAATTTTATAAGTCTGCGCTTAGGGATAATGCTATGCATACGCTTGGCATTGGAACCATGCACAAGATGACATCAGTTTTCTGGGATATATTTATTCCTGTATGGGCGTGTAAAGCATATACCTTAGCAGAAAAAATTAATATATGGAAATCAAAATTTAATTTTTTGCCAAAGACCAATCTTATTAAAGAAATGCTTGAAACAGACTACACCACTAAAGTACCTAAAATAGATATCCCTGTATATTTTTTTAGTGGCAAGTATGATTACACGGTAAATAAAGACTTGTCAAAAGCATATTTAATAACACTAAATGCACCGCATAAAGGATTTTATACCTTTAAAAATTCCGCACATAGTCCATTATATGAAGAACCGGAATTGGTGAGGCAGATAATAGTTAAAGATGTGTTAAATGGTAAATTTAATTTAGCAGATAGCAAGTGATTTAAATAAATGTCTATTGAATACGAACATTACTCAATAATTTTAACAATACAAAAATGAAAACAAATAAAGAATGGCATTTAGCACATCCAATGGTTCATAATGCAACACTTCAACAACGCATCATTTGGCATGTGGATCATCAAAGAAATTGCAATTGTAGGCCTATTCCAGATAATTTACTATCGCTTATGAATAAGGATATTGTTAAGTAGACACAATTTGGCGATGAAGTTTACTTCCATGTCATAAAACATAGAAGGAACTTAGTTCCGAAAGTTGCAGTCCAATACCATGTCCAAACCATGAAGCCCGAAAATGTTCAAATACTTTGTTAGTAGCTGTTTAACTTTCGTCAGTATTGCTTGGGTTTCTTGTTATGTCCTGCAAGTTCAGCAATTTCGTCAATGCGTTTTTGTCGAGTTTCTTGTCGTTTGGTAAGAACGAGTGATGTCAGCATCATTTTTCTAATCGTCTTGCTTAAACTTTGAAAATAGTCTTTTGAACCTTGATGTTTGTTAAATGCTTTTTCTAAGTCTTTGGGGATGATGAGTTCTTCAACTTCGTCCAAAATTGTCCAAGAACCGTTTTGTTTGGCTGCTTCAATACTATTCAAGCCTGCTTGTGTCATTAATCCTTTTGTGATAAGGTTTTGAACTTTCTCTTTGTTGACTTTTGACCAAGTGCTTTGCGGTTTTCGTTTACTGAAAAATTGGTGTGATTGTTCTTTATCAATTTTGATTTTCTTGCTGTCTATCCAACCAAAGCATAATGCTTCATCAACTGCTTCACTCCAGGAGATGGAAGGCTTCTTTGATGATTTAGCATGAAAAACAAGCCAAACAGATTGTTTGGACAAATGATTATCTGCTAACCATTGTCGCCAATCTGCTTGACTTGTCGGATAAAAAATTTCTGTTTCGTTCATTGTTACTTTACAACCGTAGCTTCCAACTCTACGGTCAAAGTTGCAAAAAGTCCTTTAACTTCGAGTAGCGTGGTTGCTTGCTGTATTCCGTGTTTCATAAGAAATGGCACATAAACATCCATACAAGTGGTGAAGAACTCGTTTGTGTTTGTTGTGTAAACATTTAGTCGTACAATGTTTTTGCACTCATAACCTGACTCGCCAATAAGTTGCTCCAAATTTGCGATGGTTTGAATGAGTTGGCTTCTCATATCGGCAGCGCTTGGAACTCCGTTTGCGTCAATAGCTACTTGTCCTGAACAATAAAGCGTTCCTTCTGCTTGCTTTACTTCTACGGCTTGTACTGAATTTGTGTTTTTACCCCAAGCCCAAGGGTCGAATGTTGTCTTTTGCATTTTATTGATTTTAAATTGTTTGTCATTATTGACTTTGCAAAAGTAAAATGGGCTTATGACAGCCTTATGTCAGGGGTCAAAACGGATTAGTAAAATTTGTCAAAATATTCTTGTAAGGTCATTTTATGGGGCTCAAATTTCTCAGTAAGCATTTGCATTATAGAGATTCTGTCTAAGCGGAAATACCGAAATTCTTTTCGCAAACGACACCAAGCAATAAGTAACCAATTTTCTGTTGTACTAATTAAAGCAAACGGCTCAACTATTCGGCTGGTTGTTTTATTTTGTTCGTTTGTATAATCAAATTTAACCAATTGAAAATTCGTTAATGCTTGCTGTAATTCAGAAATATTGTTGCTGTTTCTTTCTCTGTTAATGTTTTGTTCAAAACGAGTTCTGTCGGCAAGTAAATTTGCTTTGTCCTTGTCAGTTTGTCTTAAAACCGCTTTTATTTTGTCAATTGCTTCTGAATAGTCTTTTATGAATGAAGTGTCTTTGTTTTTCAAAACAAGCTGTTCGGCAAGAATTAAAGCATTTGCTTGGCTTTCGGTAAACATTACTGGTGGAATTTTATAGCCAACCATTAATGTATAGCCTTTTCCTTCTTCTGTAATGATGGGAACACCTGCTTGTTCCAAAGCCTTGATGTCCCTATAGATGGTTCTGATGCTTACATTGAATTTTTCAGCGAGACCTGTCGCTGTCAAAAGTCGTTTTGTTTGCAGTTGTGTTAGAATTGCAGTTAGTCGTGAAAGTCGTTTTGTATCGTTGTCATTCATTCGTCAAATATCGGTATTTGGTTTCGGTGCGGTCTGTCCTAAAATGGCTACAAACGAATAGGTGTTTAAGAAAACCAGAGAGTTAAAACCAGTTCTGTATCACCCTAAATAATGTAGGTGAAACGCCTGAACCTGCACCAACCAACACAGCCCTGGTTTGCTTAAACACTGTAATAAATATATACAAATATATGAGAAAATCAAGGCATATTTTTCTGGGAATTATCCAAGAAAATGGATGTTTTTTTGGTAACGGTGTGAATGGAATTGAATCGCTATCAAGGTGCAAATCCTTGAGATGCGGGGCCAAAGGTGGGAAGTTCTCAACGCAAGTAATAGGGAGAGAAACAAAACCAATGCACATCTAGCAAAGGGCTAGGGCTATTACCTGTGGTGTGAGAGGGCTAAGGTGCTTATTTGAAGCACCTTACTCTACTCGATTAGTGGCTGTTTTTTAATTTTTTGTTTCAAATTGTTTTCTAAAATCCAAGTTCAAATAGTATTGTTAGTCAGCAATTACAGCTTTTCTTAGACTTTTAGTGAGATCTTTTCCTTCCTCAGTCCACAATGGAGGATAAAAATTGAAAACTTTGTCAGCACTCAATTCTGAAACTTTATCTTTCCAATTTGTCCTTCGATATCCTTGATAAAACTCATCCAAGTTGTTGTTAAAGCAAAAGTCTAAAAACTCTGTATATGTCACATCGAGAGGTTCATAGTCTAAACTGTCTGGTGAAAAATAAGACACCTTTTCTATATCGTCTCCGAGTCCACCGCCATTTAACAAATAAAAACCTCCAATTGCGTCATCTGCGATTAGTAGAAAAGGTGTTGGTAGTCCAAATTCTTCTAATGTTTTGCCTTTGTTCCAATCAGGCAGAGTTCGCTTCATTTTGTTACTTCCAGAACCAAGAATTCGTATCCATCCATTGTCAATTAGAAGTCCGCCAGTCATATAAACAATTGCTCCCATTGGAGAACGTGTTGTTACTTGGATTTTAAATAACGATTCTTCTGCTTTCGCATTGTCAACAGGCAGAATTTCTACTTTGTTGTTTGCCGAATCAATCCATTCTTTTACAAAAGTCCAACCAGGTTCATTTTTGTCTATAAGTTCTTGTAATGATCGCATTCTAATTTATTCAATTGTCTTTCATACTGCTTGGTTCTTAAAATAGCCACTAACGCCCACATATTTATGAATTTTTGCGATTGAGGAGCGCGTAATTATCCACCGAAACAAAGCTAGGCAGAAAAATAACTCGCCAAACAGATAACCCGCAAAATTCATAAATATGGTGTTATTGGCTGTTATTCTTTGTCTTCTAATATTTTTAATAGTCTTTGGTTCAAATATAGTTTCTCTTTTCCCACTTTTTCTGATTTCAGAAAGCCGTTTTCTTCCAATGCTATCAAATAGTTTCCAACTGTCTTCAAGTTTCCAATATTTTCGTCAATCAAGTATTGGCGTTTTGTATATGGTAAACGGTATAAAATCTCAATTAAGTCTTTTGAATAAACTTTTGGTAACTTTTTTTTGATTTCGTTTGCAGTTTCTTCCATAGCCACTGTGATTTTATTTAGTCTCTTTAATCCTGTATTTGCAGTTTCTTCAATCATATCCAACATATACAAGATGTAGTCTTCCCATTCGTTTTTTTCAGTTACAGCTCTTAAGTACTTATAATATTCAATTTTGTTTTTAATGATATATTCACTCAAATAGATTGCAGGTGTGTCCAACAAGCCTGAAATTTTTAGATACAATAACAATAAAATTCTTCCTGTTCTTCCGTTACCGTCCGAGAATGGGTGTATAGCTTCAAATTGATAGTGCAATATGGCCATTTTTATTAATGGGTCTATCGTTTCATCTTCGTTTATGAACTTTTCTAAATTGGCTAGTTTTTCACGTATAATCTGTTCACCACTTGGCGGGGTGTAAATTACTTCGCCTTGAGTGTTGCTCAATGTAGTTCCCGGTGTATTTCGTATTGAAGCATTATTTTGTTTAATGCACTGAACAATTTTGACACAAAGATTGGTTGTTATAAATGGTTTTGTTTTTAATTCTTCTAAGCCTAACCAAAGTGCTTCCTTGTAGTTTAATACTTCTTTTGTAGCTGAATTTTCTGTTTTTCTATCAGCAACTAATGATTTATAAAGTTCATCGTTTGTTGTGATAATGTTTTCTACTTCCGAACTCGCTTTCGCTTCTTGTAAGTAAATAGTGTCTAAAAATAGTCTAGGGTTAGGCAAATTGATTAAAGTTCCATTAAGTTGTCCTAATGCTCGTCCTGCGGATATTGTTTTTCTAAGTATCTGTTTAGTTTCTGTGTCTGCCTTGGGCGGAAGCAATGGCAGGTCGTTATACGGAATTTTATGGTCAAATTTTTCCATTATGTTCGGAGGTGTTTTTTACTCTTGTTGTTGATACAAGGGTAAAAATACTAAATAATTACTCTCGTTGTTAAAATGAAGGTAAAACTTACTCTCGTTCAGCTTTCAAAGAGTTTGTCATTTGTGGGCTGTCTTGATATAATAGCCGATAACGGTTAGCGTTTCTGAAGGACAGGATTTTTAGAGGCAATATAGGGGACGTGAGGCGGATTTCCGAACTCTTTAGAAATTATTCCGATGCATCAACGCTCGTCTTTCAGAAACGCACTGTTAGCTGCCGTTTTTTTTATTTAAACACGGTTCTTTTCAATATTTGCCAAATTATAATCATTCCTAATATTGCCAAATAAAGCGGCCATTTCCCGTTTTTAGTTTTCTTTAAATTTGGTTCTTCTCCAAGTTTTGGAGCGGAATATGAGTATCCTACCAATTCAGTTTTAAATAACAAGTCATCCGCACTGTCTAGCTCTTCACCAAAATATCTTTTACAAATAGCAAATACAAAATTTTCTCCAACTTGGTCTTCAGTCATTGGTTCATCGTCAATTTCTTCGAAAACATAAGTTCTATTTCCGTTTTTGTCAATTCTTGATTTGCTTAAAATCTCCTTTTCCTCTTCTAAAGGATCCCCAATGTCTAAAATAGTTCCATCATCAGAATTTCCTGCTCTTGCCCTTAACTTCCTTCCATTTTTTATCACTGAAAACCCCCAAAGATTTATTGAACTATGTAAAATAATAGCACATATTTCAGAACTAGGAAATAACTTTTTAAAAATCGCTTCCGTTTTACTTTCGCTATTTTCAAAAAATTGAAGCAGAGTCTGTTGTTCACAAATCAACAAATTATCTTTATAGGTTCCAATATAAACTTTGTTGTTGGCCGGATAAATCACTTCTTCAAATGGTTCATCCTTAATCTTTGTTAAGTTTTTGAAGCCTAATTCATTAAGTATTTTTTCGTAGTCAACATTTGTTGGTTTGTTAACTATGATTGTTGATGCTTTCCACCCCATATTTATTGTCGGTTTATTGTTGTTTTAAGTGCTAAAATGGCTCCAACGTGAGTATTTGCGTTCGAGCGGGGATCTTGAAACTGCGTCTTGTCCCCAGCACCGAACGGAATAAAGATAACTAAACTTTGAACTACACGTCAACCCCGCCTAGCGCAAATATATTGTTGGCAGTAGTTTTCTCACCACTCTCTCCATTCACTTGCTAATCCCTCGCCACTTGCGTATTTAAGTGGGTCAAGTCCACAAGCAATAGTTATTTTGTCAGTCAAGTCACACAAGTCTTCTCTTTCGCCTGTTTCAATTAATCCTTCTATCTCGTCATTGAGTTTATTTGTCTTAATGATGGCTGCTTTAAATAATTCTTTTTTTTGTTCTTCACTTGCGTTTTCACCAAGTTCAACAAGTGATTCAATTAAGTCGTCAAATACCTTTTTAATTCTGTCGCAATTCCGTTTGGTGTATTGAGTCAAGCCGTGATTATAGCTTTCTCTCCAGTTGTCAAAAGGATAAAATTCTTTTGTCGCTAATAATTTTTTTTGATAGTCAATATAACCTTGACTTGTCTTGTCAACATTTGAAGCTTTGCTTTCGCGCGGATTTGCACCGTCTTTCTTACCAAATAGTTTGTCAAAAAATCCCATATCATTATCTTTATTTCCTTTGTCTGATGTCGAGCAGCCGCAAACAGTCAAACACAATACTATTAATATAATTGGTGTTCTCATAAAATTACTGCCAACGATTGTGTTTATGCAATTGCCTAAATATCCGCTATATGCGTTATAGGTTTATAATTTAATATTTAGGTTTAATAAACAATTTTAACCTTAATTTCTTACAAATCCAATTGATCTAAAGTCGAAATAATTTGGTCAAATCATTTGATGGGGCAATTAATAACTAGCCCATCAAGTAGTATTGCAATAACCACGATTACCTGCGCACTTCCCTTGCCGCCTATCGCCATCATTTACTTTTCTTGGCAATGGAGAGGCGATTGGTTGCCTGTCTAGTGCAATTCTCGACCTTCTTCTGCGCTTGCCTAGCGCCAAAGACTGCATCTGGTGTATTTCCCTCAAAATCTCTTCCCAACTGGCATATTTGGTCACGCTGGGTGGCACTGGCAAAGGTATGTGGATGCCCTTGAGGTAGTTTTGGGTAGCCAACAGATGCACATTTCTCGTATTATTGTTTTTGGCAATAGCCAAATAAGCAGCCTTAATATCAGGTATTTGCATGGCTTTATTGGCGTAATGCACTGCCTCACGGAACTTGCTGCGGCTTTTTTGCTGCTTGGGAGTGTTGGAAACACGGCCTTCATACTTTGGATAATACACTATTTGGCCACCCTGTTGCCTGCGAAACACCCAATTACCCACTTTACCCACTACACCCTTTAAAAAACCAGCCTTGATAAGTAACTCCACTCTATTGCGATCCATGCCACAAAATTATAATCGCGCAATGCAGCCAGCGTGCACTGAGAAAAAAATGTTTTAGGTTTTCTTGCAAGCCGCATGGATGTTGCTGGTATGATGCATGGAAGATTACCGTAGGATACTTTAATAATTAATCTATTCTGCAATTGTGAAACAGCCGTGCCGTTGCTTTTTATTTTACAAATAATAGCCTGACTAGAGCTAAACAACTCCTGAACCAAGCATTGGTATTAGCTCCAGAAAACGAAACCCTACTTGAACTTAAAAAATCGGTTAGATAGGCACATGTATTTATAATTAAAGCAATAAAAGCATTAGTTAACTATGAAAATTAGAAAAACCAGCTAATTTTACATGATGATATTTTTTCGATTCAGCCAATTTATGACCTTACCAATCTTGCTCCTGCTTTGCCTAACACTTGAGGCGCAAGAGGAAAAAGACACTATTAAGCAAAAGTCTGCTACCCAATATGCTTTTTTAGTAGACCCGCTGCATCTTTCCTTGGGCGATTACAAATTGAACGCGATCATTAAAAAAGGCAATAGGTGGGCATTTGACCTTGATTTGGGTTATATCAATAATGGCCAATCTTTTATATATAACAAATATGTCACTTTCAGTGAGGATCAAATAGTGATTGAGAACAAAAAATTTTATGCCCGCAGTGAGGGTTATGGTGCCGATTTGGCTGCCAATTATTTTCTGAAGGGAAATCTAAAGAAGGGAAATTTTGTATCGATTACATTTGTTTACAACAGGATAAAATACTTTGATGTTTATACCTATCATAAACCTGGTTTGAATTCCTCTCCTGTGTGTGACTATTGTTACATCATCGAAAATATAGTGACTAACACATTTGCAGGAAGAGTAGGATACGGATGGCACCGAAAGCTGAGTGGAAAGATATATTCCAAAATTTTTATAAATATTGGCTACAAATTAGGAGTTAACCAATCAAGTATACATTCGATCGATATCAATCCTGGTTTCTTCGGTAAATGGTTATATTTTAATGATTACCACATCAAGTATTACCAACACTTACCTTCTGTGGATATGGGGGTTAAAATCGGCTGGGCAAAATGAAAACATTATTATACCTGCTATTGATTAGCGTTCTTATTGGCTGCAATCAATACGATAAGAAAAACAATTACAAACCATTGGACAACTATTCCTACATGCCAGATGTGGCCTGTGAAGGGGCTTTGTTTAGCATTGTTTTCCCGTCTGATGCTCGGGTAATAAAACTTACAGACTCTACCTTTGCAGTAGTAAAGAAGGATACAGTGAGAATTTACAACGATGATGGCCAAAAAACTGACTCATTGTATCTTAAGTCCCCACTGGACTATCCTTTAAAAACAATTCCATTTTGGGACGAATCTGGCTTTTTCGTTTTCAGTTTTCCGATATTGTATGCCTACAATGCGAAATTTGAGTTGCTTTGGTCTAAAAATACTGGGCTTTATTATCAATATCCAGATGAGCAGGTAAAAGCATCGCCTGACATGGGGTGTTTAATACTAGAAGGTACGGAGTTATACAAAATAACCCAAAATGAGACTAAATTGGTGGCCGATCTGCGTTTGAATGTGGACAAAGTGTTGTCTTATGACTATTTTGACGACGGCAAAATCGCTTTTTATGCGCTTCTAAAAGATTACCCTTACCCATATTGGGATGAATATGCTCTTTTTGAATTAACAACAGCTGGGGCGATCAACAAGGTAGGTTTTAGCGAAAGTACTTATCTCAAAAACTACTTAGATGCAAGTGTTAATCGCAGTACAAATGGAAATATTTCTTTATTTATTTCTAATAATGAGGGTAATTTTTATGTTTTGAATTCTGACTATTATGTGACAGAGAATTGGCTAATACCTGATAAATACCAATTAAACAATCGACCCAAAATCGAGGTATATCCGATTGGTTTTGGCAATACAATGGTCGAATATATGTATGATTATATCATTCTTAATCCTTCAACAGGTGGTAGAAATCAAATCCCCTATTTTTCTTCTCCAAAATTGACAAAAGAATACGGGTCCAGACCTAATTGCGTGCCAAATACAGTAATGGAAATGAGGAATAAAAAATTATTAATAGCGTGCAATTTATATATGAAAAGCTATTATGTAGGTATCGGGTTCAATAAATCCTTTACGTTGGTATCACTCACGGACTATAATGGACAGTTTTGTAAATAAAATCAGGTTATGTAAAATGAAATCCGCCCACTGATTGATATTTAAGATTTAAATCCATATCGAGAGATATTGTTTTTTTCAAGTTGCTAATGTACAGACCAAGGAGGGAATAAACTTGGATACTTCTTACACAACAAACTAATTCAACGTTAATTATAACTATAAAAACCTTTGCCGGATTTTTTACCTAATTGTCCTAGTTCAACCATTTTCACTAATAATCCTGCTGGAAGGTATTTATCGGATTTAAATCCATCATGAAGTACGTTCATTATATTGAGGCAAACATCGAGTCCAATAAAATCAGCAAGTTGTAATGGACCCATCGGATGTGCCATGCCTAGTTTCATAATTTGATCTATGGCTTCCACTTCCGCTACGCCCTCTTCAAGTGCTAATATGGCTTCATTAATCATTGGCATCAACACCCGATTACTTATAAAACCTGGGAAATCATTTACTAAAATTGGTGTTTTATCTAATTCTACCACAATACTTTTAACCCTACTTAATGTTTGCTCGGAGGTACGCTTGCCTATGATGATTTCAACTAAAGTCATAATGGGCACTGGATTAAAAAAATGCATCCCAATTACACAATCAGGCCTTGATGAGGCCAAAGCTAAAGTGGAAATAGAAATGGAGGAGGTGTTGGAAGCCAAAATGGTATCTTCCCTTACTAGATTGTTGAGTTGCATAAAAAGAGATTTCTTAATTTCAAGATTCTCCACAATGGCCTCCACAACAAGAGTGGCGCCTTCCGAAGCTTGGGCCAAACTACTGGTGCATTGAATATTTTTGAGGGTTTCATTTTTGGTATGTTCTGATATTTTACCACCTTTAACCTGTCTGTCCAAATTAATTCCTATGGTTTTTATGGCCAAGGCTAATTGTGTTTCGTTGGTATCGTATAAAAAAACATTATTTCCTTTTTGAGCAAAGGTGTGTGCAATGCCATTTCCCATGGTGCCTGCACCTATAACGGTTACATTCATTTAAGACAATTAAATGTAGCCAATACGTAAAAACGGGTATTGAGATATTGAATTCATATATAAAAATGCCTGCTTAATACATTTTTAGTTAAAATTTATTATATACTATTTGGAATTATTCTTGATATTAATTTATATTTGGCACATGCTTTACTAAAATATTAACAATTTGTTAATATACTAGTTACAATAATCCACCACAAAAGCAGTTTTTTTGCATAAATCTTAATAAATTTTAAACTATCAATTTTAACTTTTAAATTACAATGGAGAATAACACCAAATCAGGAAACTCACTTTCTTCTATTTTTGCAGGATTAGTGATTGTAATGGCACTTGTAGTGGCATTTGTACTATTTTTTTTCGTAATGGGTTCTGGTTCTAACTTTGAAGGAGGTAACGCAGAAACTGGTCATCCACTTAACACTTTAGGAATTGTTTACAAGGGTGGTATCGTTGTTCCTTTCTTAATGTCATTTTTATTGATAGTTTTTACTTTTTCTATTGAGCGTTTAATTACCATCTTCAAAGCAAATGGTACGCAAAACATTGAAAAATTTGTTCATAACATTAAAGGATTTTTAGCAACTAACAACATTAATGGTGCATTAGCTGAGTGCGAAACTCAAAAAGGCTCAATTGGTAATGTGATTGGTGCAGTATTACATAGATACCAAGATGTTTCAAATAACTTCAGTTTAGATAAAGACCAAAAACTTGGTGCTATCGAAAAAGAAATGGAAGAAGCAATGGCTTTAGAAATGCCAATCTTAGAAAGAAACTTACCAATATTAGCTACTTTAGGTTCTGTGGGTACTTTAGTTGCACTATTAGGTACTGTACTAGGTATGATTAAAGCATTTACCGCTATGTCTAACGCTGGTGCTCCTGATGCTGCTGCACTTGCTACTGGTATTTCTGAAGCGTTGATCAACACTGCTATTGGTATTGGTACTTCTGCTTTGGCGATTATCTTCTACAATTATTTTACTACTACTATTGATACGCTTAAGTACCGCATCGAAGAGGCTGGTATGAGCATCAAACAAACTTTTGTAGCAGCTAATAAATAGTTGTTCCAAGTTTGTGGAATTTTATCAATTGTAGCATCTAATAATAAAATATATGTCAAAATTAAAAGTACCTCGCAAGAGTATAAGCACCGATATGACGGCCATGTGTGATGTGGCTTTCTTATTGCTTACTTTCTTCATTTTGACTACGCAGTTTAAACCTGATGAACCAGTGGTAGTTGATACCCCTTCTTCAGTATCAGAGATAAAATTGCCCGAGTCAAATTTAGTAATGATACATATCAGAAAAGATGGCGCCATCTTTTTTGGTATTGACCAAGGTGTACGTATTGCTACGCTCGAAAAGATGGGAAAACAAAACAATCTCACTTTTACTGAAAAAGAAAAGTCAGAGTTTTATTTAACCTCATCGGTAGGTGTACCAATGAATATGTTGAAAGGTTTGTTAGCCTTGCCAACAAGCCAACGTGCTAAAGCCGCTCAGTTAGGTGTTCCATGTGACTCTACTAAAAATGAGCTAAAAGATTGGTTGTATCATGCTCGTATAGCTTATCAGGAACAAGGGGTAATACCTAAGATTGCTGTTAAAGCTGATAAATTGGCGGATTATAGCATTGCAAAAGAGGTAATTGCCACTTTGCAAGCACCACCAAACAAAATAAACAAGTTTAACTTAGTGACTGGTATGGAAAATAAACCAACCAAGTTGGATTAGTACTTTCATTAGTTAAACAGGACGTTATTAATTAACTATTAAAATTTAAGAATATGGCAGAGGTTGTCACCGGTAAAAAAGGAGCTCCCAGAGTGGATATGACTCCTATGGTGGATTTGGGCTTTCTTCTTATTACATTCTTCATGTTGACCACCACCTTCAGCAAACCGCAGGCGATGGAGGTAAACATGCCAGATAAAGAGGAAAAGAAAGATCCCAAAGAGGAGCAAATGGCTGTAAAGGAATCGAATGCCGTTACAATTATTTTAGGACGTGGTAATTATGTGTTTTGGTATCAAGGTCTTGATAATCCAGAATTAAATGTAACTGATTATTCTGAAAAGGGAATAAGAGCTGCATTGCTTCAAAAAAAGAAAGAAATTGGTAAAGATATGTTTGTATTGATAAAACCAATGGATAAGTCTAAATACAAAAACATGGTAGACATCTTGGACGAAATGGCCATTTGTACTATACCAAGTTATGCGATTGTAGATATTACCAAAGAGGATATCACACTTACTGAGGCCAAAGGTTATTATTGATAGCTATTCATTATAAACTATAATATTATGTTTGATCCAATATTAAAAAAAGGATGGCTTAAAATGGTTTTTGAAAACAAAAACCAAACCTACGGAGCTTACGAATTGCGCCAGTTGTATTCTAAACACGTTTTGATCGGGTTTGCAATATCGGCTAGTATCTTCGCTTTAAGTATAGGAGGCCCAGAATTGTTTAAAATTATATTTCCTGATAAAAAGGCAGAGGAAGAAGTTTTTGAAGTTAAAGAAGTAGTGTTAGCGGCTCCTCCTCCGTTAGATGAGGCAGTGCCACCACCGCCACCGCCACCAACACCGCCGCCACCAAAAATCGCGTCAATTAAGTTTCTTCCTCCTGTTGTAAAACCAGATGAAGAAGTGCAAGAAGATCCACCAAAAATGGAGGAGATGAAGGACAAGGTGATTAGTACTGTTTCTCAAGAAGGAGAAACTGGTTTAGAAAATGCGGTAGGTGAACCAGCTAAAGAGGATGTAGTGGTTCAAGAACCTGCTAAAATTGAAGAACCGGTTCTATTCGCTGAAGAGATGCCAACTTTCGATGGCGGCTATTTAGCATTCTTCGGAAAAAACTTAAAATACCCTCAACAAGCCGCTAAAATGGGTATTGAAGGTAAGGTGTTTATAGAATTTGTAGTAGAAAAAGATGGCTCCATTACCAATGGAAAGGTAAGAAAAGACATTGGTTATGGTTGTGGCGAAGAGGCAGTACGCGTGTTAAACACTATGCCGAAATGGACGCCTGCTAAACAAAATGGTAAGCCAACAAGGTTAAAAATGACGTTGCCGATCAACTTCCAGTTGCAATAGGTATACTGATTATCAAATTATAAAAAAGGGAATTCTTAATTGAGTTCCCTTTTTTTATTTGGTTAATTATTTCAAATAGCTATTGTTGAATCAAAAGGAACTGTTATTATCCAAACAATCCGGAACTTAGATACCGGTCACCTCTATCACAAATGATACATACAACAACACCTTCTTCCAGTTGATTGGCCACTTGCATAGCAGCCCACACACTTCCGCCGCTGCTCATGCCAGCAAAAATGCCCTCTTCTTTTGCAAGTCGGCGTGTCATTGTAATAGCATCAGCTTCACTTACATCTATAATTTTATCTACCCTACTTGCATCGTATATTTTTGGTAAATAAGCTTGTGGCCAACGTCTTATACCAGGTATTTTTGAACCATCTGTAGGCTGGCAACCTATTATTTGAATTTCAGGATTTACCTCTTTTAAAAATCTACTATTGCCCATAATCGTTCCAGTGGTACCCATGGTACATACAAAATGGGTGACTTTATGATTTGTATCCCTCCAGATCTCTGGAGCTGTAGTTCGGTAATGTGCTAAATAATTATCAGGATTGGCAAATTGATTTAACATCAAATAGCCACCTTTACTTACTTTTTCGTGGGCATAATCTATAGCAGCTTCCATGGAACCTGTTGCGGGAGTTAACGTTACCTTTGCCCCAAAAGCTTCCATAGTTAAAATTCGCTCTTTGGTAGAATTTTCAGGCATTACAAGTTCAATATCAACTCCTTCTAACCTAGCAATCATTGCCAAGGCTATTCCGGTATTTCCACTAGTAGCTTCTATGAGTTTAATGCCAGCTGTAAGTTCACCTCGTTCTTTGGCACCACGTATCATGGAGCTGGCGGCCCTATCTTTCACGCTTCCTCCAGGATTATGCCCTTCTAATTTGGCTAGTAATTGTACTCTAGGTTTATTAAACAATCTTTTGATTTCCACCAAAGGGGTGTTACCAACCAAATCCAATAGATTCATGCGTTTTAAACTAAATTGAAAATCAATATAAGCAAATAAATTGAACAAACTTAAAGGTTGCCTCTGCCATTTTTTTGCAACTTTAAATCTTGTAACATTGACGATTTTACGTTAATATAAAATGAAAACGTTTGTGTTGGAGAAAAAGGAGACCAGGTCATGTTCATTTGCCAACAATGAAGGTCTTTATACAAAGTAAACTGGGTGATGGATGTCCTTTTTAAGACAAAATCATATCCAGACGTTACACTCACCTTCCAACTTTCAGTAAGCTTTACATCACCAGTAAAATTGGCTGTTTGGGTGGTGAAACTTGGTGCCAAACCAGTTTGGTTATATTGATAGTTGAGTGAGGTGCTTAAGTTCCAAGGTAAATTAAAATCTATATATCGTAAATGTGGAAACTGCCTCATAATAGCCTCTTCGCGAGGGGTATAGGTATTAGTATAACGCCAGTTCGGGTTAAATGATGTACTCAAGGCCAGACTAGCACTGCTTAATGCAAGCGGCATTCTTATTCCATTTTTTTCATATAAAAATTCATTGGTCTTTACATTTACTAATGTGTTTTCTACCAACGATGTGTTTACATATTTATAAGGGTCAAAAATGAAGCTAGAGTTTATATTAATTTTATTGAACAACATGGTTCTTGCGTTCACATTTAAGTTACTCCACTTTAAAGAATCGGCAAGCATATTATAATTGGCTGTAAGGCCTATGTTGTCAAATATTTTTACGTTATTATATTTTTTGGAAGTATCGCCTCTACCTTTTACTTTCATCTCAAGCGTATTGTCCAAAGAGAAACTTAAAGATTGTGCTTTTGCAGAACTTGGCTTACCACTAATAAAGCCATTACCTTCAAAATAAGAAAGAGTTCGTACAGTACCGCTACCATCCACCTGCACAGGCATACTGGCACCAAAACCTTGCGTTTTAGAAAGATCAGGTGTGTAAATAAAACTCACTGTAGGCCGCATGGTGTGTCTTATTTTCTGCACCCTCTTACCGTTTAAATACAAAATACCATAAATGGTGGTATTAACGGATGCCGAACTTGATAAATTAAGTCCCCTTGCAAATCCATTTAATGTATCTATTATAACGGCGTTGTTAGAAGGACTATATCGATACCGCAAGCTTTTGTCATACCAATATTCATTAAGATTTACACTTGGGTTAAAATTAAAATATTTAAAGACTTTCGCCGTGGAGTTTATGGTAAAGTTATGGGTCATGCCATAACGTGCTTGTTGAAGCAACTTATTGATATTAAAAAGGCTATCAATGGTAATTGGGTTTATTGTTTTCACTGTATCACCACTGCTTTCACCTTTAAATCGAAGACCATTTAGTCCGCCAGGATTATATTGAGTACTGATTTTATTTGTAAAATTCGAATTATAGGCAATTCCTAAATTTTTAAGTAAAGAGAAATTACCTTTTAAATTTTGAAAAGGTTTTCTTTGATTCATGCTTAAGTTGACATTGGGCAAATCAAAATTAATGACTTTAGTGCGCACATTTTGGTCATGACGCAAAGTTATACCTAAATTAAATGGAGATTTTGGAAAGGTAGTTGAAAAACTTATTACTGAATTAAACGTGTTGGAGCTGTTCGCGGCAATGTTGGTTGAGTTTTGACGGTTGAAATTAGACATACCTCCTTGAACATTAGCTGTAAACCTACTTCTTCCTTTACTTCTGGGTGCGTGAGACCAAGTAACCCATAATGAGTTTCCAAGAAATCTTTTGTTAACTCCAAAACCAGAAACCAAATCGCTAAATGCTAATGTAAAAAGTCCTGAATATTTATATCTTTTGGCGTAATCAAAGTTTAAATTGGTTCTAAATCCACCATTGGTATATATGTCGCCTTGTATTCTAGCTCCCATATATTCATTAATAGCCCAAAAGAAACCGCCTCTTTCAAAGAAAAATCCGCTTTGTTGAGATTCTCCGTAGCCCGGGATAATAATGCCCGAAGAACGCTTTTTAGGTGATGGGAAAAAACCAAAAGGTATGACCAATGGTGTTGGTACACCAGCGATGTGTAAATAGGCAGGCCCAGAAATAATTTTCTTGTTGGGTATTACTTTTATTTTGGTAGCGATCAAGCCAAAATGGGGGTGTTTATGGTCGCAAGTGGTGTATTGGGCATTGCGTACAAACATTTCATTTTCAGGATTTTTCTTAATTTTATTACCTATAATATAACCATCACCCTGTTTCGTTTCTACATTATACACTATGGCTTTTTTGGAAGTAAAATTATAACGCATCGAGTCTGGCACATACAATCCAGATTCATCTTTAAACTGGGGTCTACCAACATATTTTCCAGTAGAATCAATAGTGCCATAAGCCCTCACACTATTATTACCATAATCAATTTCAATGCGTTCTGACTTTAATGAGATATTGCCATAGTCCACGGTGGCATTGCCATATAACATCACCACTTTTCGAAGTACATCAAATCTTAATGAATCATCACATTTATATTTAACGGTAGTTTGAATATCACTTTTCTTTTTTTCTGGTAGTTTTAGCGCAATACTGTCCTTGGTGGTGGCTGAATCTTTTTTAGAAACAATGGCATTATCTTTGCCCTCAATAGCTTGCGCTTGTGCAAAAATATTACTTAACACCATCAAAATTAAAAGAAGGCGAGTATATTGGAAAGTTTTATATTTCTGAATTACCAAAAAAATGTCAATTTTGTGGGTGCGAATTTATCTTATTTAGAATTAACTTTAACACATTCACGTGAAAAATATAATTACCCTCGTAATTTTTACCGCAATATTCGTGCTAAGTTCCAATATTCCTTTGGAAAAGCATAAATTTAAAGTAAAAAAAATAGTTATTGATGCTGGTCATGGAGGCAAAGACCCAGGTTGCCTCGGTAAAACATGCAAAGAAGCAGAAATCACGCTAAAGGTAGCCTTAGAGCTGGGCAAACAAATAAACGAACAACTGCCTGATGTACAAGTGATTTACACCAGAAAGGAAAACAAATTTATCGAACTCCACGACCGTGCAGGAATAGCCAATAAAAATAACGCTGATTTTTTTATTTCCATTCACTGTAATGCTGTAGCGAGTGGTACACTTAGAGGTTCTGAGACTTACGTAATGGGTACTCACAAAACAGAGAGTAATTTGGAAGTAGCAAAACGAGAAAATGCAGTTGTTTTACAAGAAGAAAATTATCTGGAAAAATATGATGGATTTGACCCTGAATCGCCGATGGCTTATATTTTGCTGGCTAACCAACAAAATGCCTTTGTTGGAAATAGCTTAAAATTTGCTGAAAAGGCCGAAAAGTACATGCATGAACGCACAGGATTAAAAACACGTGGGGTAAAACAAGCAGGTTTTTTGGTGCTTTGGAAAACCACCATGCCTAGCGCATTAATTGAAATTGGGTTTTTGTCACATCCAGAAGAAGAAAAATTTCTAAATAAAACTGAAAATCAACAACAAATTGCCAAAGGAATTTTTCAGGCTTTCAAAGAATATAAAGAAAACATTGAAAGTATGAACTAATGGGCTGTAAATTAGCCAAAAATGAGAATTTAAAGTTCTTTTAAGAATATATAAAACCTACTATTTTTAGTAAATATTGGTTACATTTTTAAGGATTGGGTTTATTTTTATATATTTCCAAAAAATTTACTATACTTTACTAATCAAGTGAAATTTAACAAAGAAATAAGAGTAGGGTTGCTCGCCCTCATTACAGGGGTAATGCTTTACACAGGATTTAATTTTTTAAAAGGAATCGATTTTTTTTCGTCTGCTAATCGCTATTATGTGGTTTACGACAATATCGGTGGGCTTAATGTTTCCAGTCCGGTAATGGTGAGTGGTTTTAACGTTGGAAGGGTAGAATACATTAAATTATTACCTGAGAATGGCTATAAATTATTAGTAACCTTACAAATAGACAAAAATCTATTAGTAAATGACTCATCGATAGCTGATTTAATTGAAACTAGTGCATTGGGAGATAAGGCAGTAGAAATTAAAATTGGTAAAGGGAAAAATACGCTAAAAAACGGTGATACCTTATGGGCCAAAACTGAAAAAGGTATGATTGCCTCGCTTCATGACAAAATGAGCCCAATTTTGAATAATGTCGATTCTATTACCTTTAAAACGAATAAAATATTAGGTAATAATTTGGATAGAAAAATCATAAGTATTTTAAATAATGTTAACAATTCTACCGAACAGCTTAGTAGTTTATTGGCCGAAACACGCCCTAAAATTGGTGCTATTGCCACAGATATCCATTTGTTAACCAGTTCCTTAAAAGAGACAGAAAAAAGTATAAAGCCTTTAATTGCCAAGCTTAATACTGTTGGAGATTCTTTAAACAAGGCTGAAATTGCAGCTACCGTTAATAATGCCAATAAAACCGTGGTAGAACTCAAACTCGTTTTAGATAGGATAAATAGGGGAGAAGGCACCCTCGGCAAATTGGCCAAAAACGACTCACTTTATACCAATCTTAACAATACTGCGGCTGATTTAGATAAACTTTTGGTCAATTTTAGAGAAGAACCAAAACGTTATGTACATTTTTCAGTTTTTGGCAAGAAGGACAAAAAGAAATAGCTAATCCAGATTGGTTTTTTGAACTATAATTAACTCAAACCACTCTAAATACCCCCATTTGTTAACAAAGTCTTAACATACGAGCAGTTTAATTTGTCTAATTTTGTGGCAAGAATTAATTTCTAATTTCTAGTTCCATGAAAAAGGTATTTTTTACGATTCTGAGTTTGGTTGCTACGTATAACATGGCCCAAACATTAACAGTTAGTCCATTACAACTGGATTTCGGTATTGTTACAGAACGTGAAATCGATAGCCTTCCAATAACCATCACCAACAACACGTTAACACTTGCTGATCCGATTAATGTAGAAGGTATACGTTTTTTTAAAACCTATAATAATTATCCATTTTATGCAAAGGATACAGTTTTTACCTTAGCCTCAGGTCAATCAAAAACAGTTCAAATTTATTTTAAACCTAAACATAACATTCAGCATAATTCTGAATTGGTTGTTGTAAATAACTCACTTTCAGGACCTGTGTCCGTTGATTTGCTTGGTCAAGGCAAATATTCAAAAACTTATTATGCTGCAACTCAAAATCTATCAGAGGAAGCATTAAAACAAGCTTTAAAAACGACCATAAGTGCTAATTACGTGTCTTTGGGTTATAATACGGCCAGAGACAGAATGTTTATGAACATAGATAATGAAGCAGTAAATGGACAAGGGGCTGCTGTAAATACCTTAACCTGTATTTATACCAACAAAAAAGTAGATAATTATGCTGATAGAACAGCAGCACAAGGAGCCAATGGATCTGTTTTTAATACTGAACATACCTATCCACAATCCTTATTTAGCCAAAGTGAACCTCAAAGATCTGATTTGTTTCATTTATTTCCTACCTCATCCCCTGCTAACAACGATAGAGGCGATAAGCCCTTTGCCGAAGTAGGAGAACCTAATCCCACCGATCTGGTTAATTATCCTTCTGTAAATGGTAGCAATACTTATGAATCACAAGATTCACATAAAGGCAATGTAGCAAGAGCCATGATGTATTTTGTCGTGAGATATCAAGATTACAGTAATTTCTTTGTTGGCCAACAAGCCATTTTAAAAACATGGCATAACACGTATCCACCTACCACTAAAGACACAGTACGTAACAACGCTATATTCTCTTATCAAAAAAACAGAAATCCTTTTATAGACTATCCTCAATTTATTGAAAGAATCACAAATCTTGTTGCCACTTCAGTAGCCGCAAGTAATTATCAACTAGCTGTATTTGAACCAACTGTTGAAAATCCAGTAAATTGCTCAAGTGATAGTGTTACTCAACATGTCGTATTGGTGAATAGTGGCAATACCAATATCACTATAAGCGATGTATTACTTCAAAATGGAAGTAAATTTATAATTAAAAATACGCCATCCTCCTTTACAATTTTATCTGGTGAAAGCAAAACCATTAACATCGCCTATAAAAATTCTAGTTGTAATTCCATTTTAGACAATCTTACTTTTAAATCTAGTGAACCTAAGACATTTAATGTAATGGTAGGTAATCAAGTTTCAAGTAATGGGGACGCATTAGTTCACGAAAGTATTCTTATTTATCCTAATCCCACAAATGGAATACTCAATTTGGAGGGAGCTACACCAACAGATAAACTTAGCTTATCTGATGCAATTGGGAAGGTATATTTTAAAAGCATTCCTGTTGGAGCAAATAAATCAATTGAGTTAAATGAATTGTCTGATGGTTTGTATTTATTGGAGGTAGAATCAAAAGAATCCAAAATAATTAAGAGAATTCAAGTTGTCCATTAGTTTAGAAAGATTACAGTTTCTTGATTTCTTCTTTTGTCCCAATGTGTTTATTTGCTTGTTCAAATGCATCTTTTATTCATTGATCGGAATGGTGGAGTTTGTGAGAATTAGTTATGAGATGTATAGGTTTATAATATGGCTATTGATCTTCAAATAAGACTCTGAATAAATCATTTCTCTCATTATTAAATACTTAAATATTAAAAGTAGCTTCTGATTAGTCATTACACCTTACTTCAAATACTTTGTTTGTTAATGTGTCAAAAAGTATAGTCATCTCGAAGACCCATGTGCCACCAAGACCCAAAGGTCCAGTTTTCAAACCTATATCCACAGGGTAACTAAAATTCTCAGTTGTATCCCCTTGGTCACCAAGTAAGTATAATATTTCAATTTTGGTTTTACCAATAAGAACGCTGTCCTTAATAATGTGATCTACCATTTTACCTCTTGTTCTGATATCTCCGTTAAGCCATTCTTCTCTATTAAACTTTATGGATTCCTTTTCGCTGTTGTTGGCAGAACAAGAAAAAATAAATATTAAAGGCAAAATAAAAATCAGTTTTTTTAACATTAATTGGTTTCTTTAAATTATTTCAATTTTTTAGCCCATTTCCAATGAAAACTGCAAGCATTTTCTATTCAAATATTAATCTCACTTTTTGTCCCTAAGTTTTTCGTGCTTTACAAGTTTGTTAAGTGTTTCCGCAATTCTTTCAACTTTTGTCTTGTCAGTTTTTGCAGAATAAATCCAGTCAATAAATTCCTTTTGTTGTCCGTCTGTATATGTCAAAAATGATTCGTACGCAGCTGGGTCTTCCTTTAAACACAATAAAAATTCTTCAGGTATTTCTGTTGGTGAATTATCTATAAACAAAACTACCTTTACCCAGTCGCCCTCTTTTTTTCCTATTCTTTTTCTAATTTCTGCCTTGACAGGTAAAAAAAGTCGACCGTTGCCCATGGGCATTAATTTGTAATTTTTAATCTCATAGTCGTCAATGAAACCTCTTACTTTAACCCAACCAAACGGGGAATGTTTGTCTTGTAAAATTTCAGGTATAGTCGCATAAGTCCAACCACCTTTGCCAGAAACCTTTTCAAGTAAATAGCTTTGGTCAACTAAGGGCTTTTCTGATTCCATTTTTTCCTTTTGTTATTTGTCAGTTGATGTTAAATCATTGTATAATTAAGAATGTTGGTGTAAAGTACAAAAAAGTTGGTCTTTTGAGTCTTTATTGGACAAAAAGTTGGTAAATTTTTTTGAGAATAGTATCACTTTTTAAAAGTAAATGATATTTGTAAAGTTAAGACAAACAGCTTAATAGCTGTACAGGAGTTTAACTTTCTACTTATAACATTGAATTCAAAATCGAGATAAAAAATCTAAAAATTTCATTCATCTCTTTTTATTGGGATTAATAACAATTAAATAATTATTTCGTAAATTAGACTTAATATTTCAACTAAATCATAAGTCTATGGGAGGATTGAGCAATAATTGGGTTACAGACGGTTGGATCGATTTTGAATTTAAAAAATACCTTGTACTTGGATACTTACAAGATGTGAATCGTAGTTTTGAACAGAAAAAATTATATCCATTCCTTTCGGATTTAATATTTCACTACCAAAATTTGCTTGTTATTAAAAACAATCAAAAGCTATTGTATGATCAGTTTCCCGAACGAATGACCAAGACAGATTTTGAAAAGCTTAACATGGTTTATGATAAAATTGTGGCTGATGATTCTTTAATGGCTGAAATTGTAGAAATAATAGAATTTGCCACACCAGAATTTAAAAAACATGTAGATAATGGTAGGGAAATTTATGATGGATTGGAAAAACATATTGAAATTAGTCCCATTGGATTAACCCCGTTATATCCAGATGAAGGATACATTTTTGTATTAGAAAGTAATAAAAGTGAAACCAAAATATTTGAATATCAAGTAACTATATTTCATAGTGCCAATGAAAATTATAGAGGAATTCGGACCAATTTTATTGATTCTTTTACACGTAGTATTGGTAGAACTTTGGAGTCTGTAAAAATTGAATTGATTAAGAAATATAACAAGTTACCCAATCCGGCAACTTACTTGATTGATTCTAAGATTTCTATACCCTTAGATGAATCGCTTATGCCTATTGCAAAACGAATGTTAGTGCGATACATTAATAATAGTTATTCATATTAAGGTAATTAATTTTTATAAATTACATCTCAATATGATTCAAATGAGATGTAAAACTGTATGGTTTATATTGAGGAATTGTTAAATTATAATTTATCCTAATGTATGGCTATGATATGAATAAACAAATCCTTTAGACCTCAACTACTTTTTTATACATTTGTCAAGACTAATTTTGATACGCAAGTTACCTTCAACTACCACATGATTTCATTTTATCCAGGACCATCAAAGGTGTTTCCGTTTGTTAAAGAAGATATGCAGGAGGCATTTGATCTTGGGGTTTTAGGGATTAATCATCGAAGTAGTGAGTTTGTAGGCATTTCAAAATCGTGCCTTGCTTTACTTAAAGAAAAATTGGAAATCCCTGATGATTTTACCATTTTTTTTACCTCATCAGCTACTGAATGTTGGGAAATTATTGCTCAATCTTTAATTAAAGAACAATCTTTACATATTTATAATGGCGCATTTGGACAAAAATGGTTTGAATATACACATAAGTTAAAACCAATGGCTTTAAAGATTCATTATGATATCAATGAACCACTGAAGCCTGTAAAGTTTGAAAATTCTCCAGAAATAATTGCCATAGTTCAAAACGAAACATCTAATGCTACTCAAATATCCAATGATATAATTAAGGCCCTTAAACGAAATAATCCTAATAGTTTAATTGCAGTAGATGTCACGTCGTCTTTGGGAGGTATAAAACTTGATTTTGTCAATGGTGACATTTGGTTTGCTTCTGTGCAAAAATGCCTTGGTTTACCTGCTGGGTTAGGTATAATGATATGTGCACCTCAAGTTAAAAAGCGTGTAGTGGCCTTAAAAGAAATAAGTCATTACAACAGCCTATATCATATGTATGAGCGGATGGAAAATTTTCAAACTACTTATACACCTAATGTGCTAGGAATATATTTGTTAATGAAAGCAATGCAACGAAGTGAGAATATTCAAAAAATAGAAAATATCACCATTCAAAAATCTTTGATGTGGTATCAGTTTCTTCAAAGTCAAAGGTTTGATTTATTAGTTAAAAATTTGTTGGTTAGATCTGATACAGTAATAGCCGTTAGCACAACAAACTTGGAAGAGGTTAAAAGTAAAGCCTTGAAAAATAACATAATTTTAGGCAACGGATATGGAGATTGGGCCAGCTCTACCTTTAGAATAGCCAATTTTCCTGCCCATACATTGGATGATATGAGGTTATTAATGAATGTACTAGAGAAAGATTAATTTAAAACCATGTTATAACTAGGCAGCTATTCTAGAGACAACCTCTAATAATATTGATATTGACTTTTAAAATTGGGTGTGTTTGTGCTTACAAACGTTGTTTTACCTTTTGAAATTTTAATAGCAATATCAAAAGTTTTTGATTGATCGCCACTTATATTCATGGAAATGGCCTTGCAAGAAACCGGTAACTGCATTCTTGTGTAATAAATAGTATGAGGTATGGTCATCCAATTACGGGTATCAGCTTTTTCAGAAATTGCTCCTAGTACTCCAAGCGCGGCACCAGCATAAGGGTTTTCTTTGCGGGCTTGGTATTCTGCCGCTTTTTTCGAAGCAACTCTTAAAAGAGCTTTGCCAAAATCTACCAACATGCGGTCCTTTAATGATTTAAATGCTATTGCGTTAAGGTCTTGCGCTGGATAAAGTTGTGCGGTTGTTCCGTTATAGGTAATTTCTGCGGAGTTAAATAAAAGAGGTCGTTCCACATATTTGGGAAAAGCCACCCTTATGAACTCTAAGTCCGAAAGGTTATTGTTACTGCTAGAGTTATTAGTAAGTATAAATGGAAAACTTAAATTAAGGTCATTATTTACAAAATTCACCTGACCTCCTTGGCCTCTTACAATAGTAAAATTTATACTCCACTCAGCTTTTACTGGGCCTAGTCCATTGTTCCAAAACAATATTAATTCTCCTTTATCATTGTTATATTCAGTAGGATCGTATTTTAGTCCAAATTCTTTTTCATAAAAATCAACCATATCTGGCATACCAGCCTTGGCTGCTGTTCTCAACAAATCTTTTTTTAATTGTAAGGGTACACTAGAAGAAAAAAATCTTGCATAATCATCTTTGTATGTATCATAAGCGTTTCTGTAAGAAACAAAAGCATCGTTGAATTCACCATTAGATTGAAATATCAAACCCATTATAGTATACATAAATGCATCTCGCTTAAATCGATTATCGGATTTGTATTTATCATTCAATTTATTGAGCCCATTGTACGTTCTCCTGCATTCTACCAAGGCAGATTCTTTGTCGTCAAGAAAGATGTAGTTAATGGCTTTATAATAATGTATTAATAGTACCTCAAAATCTTCTCCTTTATAATCGACAAAATTTGGATTTATCAAAAGTCCAAGTGCTTCTTGGGTGACTTTAAAATGAAATTCTTCAGTAAATTGAAAAGCTTTTTCAAAATAATCATTGCTCTCCTTGTACTTTCCTTGTAAGGAGTTAACTACACCCATATTTAACCAATACAGCAGCTTATTTTTGCGATTTTCGGCCTTTTTGTCTTTGGTTAATATTTTTTCAGCCTCAGGATACTGTGCATTTTCAAATGCCTGATTAAATTTGATATTACGCTGATAATAACTGAGACACGAACAAAACCCAGCTAAAATAATGATATAGAGAAATAGCGTAATTTTGCGCATGAGAGGTAAAAACAATTATTCTGGGATGCAAATAGCTGTAAGTAGCAGGAAGTTTAAACTTCGCTGCCACTTTTGTAAATAATGGTAGAATTAATTGGTGATATACTTTTTAATTTCCTTGTCACCAATCCAAACTACTTCGTTTGTTTCCATATCGGTAAGTTCTAAGTTTACCTTATAAAATATGGTCTTTTTCTTTTTGTATTGATCTTGAATAGAGTTGATGGTGCCAAACATCATAAAATCAGCACCTAATTCTTTACCCCATTTTTTTGCAGTTTCTTTGGAAGAAAACTCTTGTTGATCGGCTCTTTCTTGACGCACCTTTTCACGAAACTCTGAGTTTTGTACTACCCTTACAAATCCTGAATTTATAAATTCTCTTTCAACGTCTTTAATAAAAGTTTCAGGCTGAATAAGTTCTGCAGTTTTATTGGTAACAATACCCACAATTACAGTAGCTTTTTTGCCGTTTTTGGTAAGATAATTATTGTGCCAAGGCCTAGCAATCACGTCTGTGATCATTTGTTGTGCCACCAATTTAGAATCAGTGTCGTTCCAACGTCCGCTCAAATCAATTTGTTGATCAGGACTTATACGTTGTACTCTTCTTTTGCAGCCTAAAAACAAGGTAGTGGCTATCCCAACTAGTAAAAAGATTTTTATTGTATTTTTCATGTTTAGCTTAATTTTACAAACGATTAACCAAATATCATTCCAATTATTGTATTCTGAAAGATAATTTTTTAAAAAAATATTGGAAGAAATCAATATTTTAAACGTTAAATAAACTTATTGACATTATTCTCCTACTAAAATAAAGGCACTCCAATAGTAAGGTTCTTTGTACTTAAGTTTTAATTCTTTTTGTGCTGAAATAAATGATTGGTACTTATTATTTGTTTTAAGCCAATTTTTAAAAAACAGGGTCATCAATTGTTGTGAGGCGGCATCATCTACTTTCCATAAGCTCATTATTAAAGTATTAGCTCCTGCTACTTGAAACGCACGCTGTAAGCCATACACACCTTCGCCTCCTTTTATATCGCCAAGTCCTGTTTCACAAGCACTTAATACCACCAAATCTGTTTTTTCTAGATTTAAGTTCATTGCTTCATAGGCTGTAAGTACGCCATTATCAGCACTTTTTACCTCTTTTGTATCTATTCCGCTGATTGTAGCTTCAGCCCCAGCCAACATCAATCCAGATCTCAATAGCGGGTTTTCTTTGGCCTTATCCGTTTCTATACCCAATGTTTTACCATCGTCAGTTTCTTCAGCATCTTTAAGAAAAAAGCCATGAGTGGCTATATGAAGGATTGAAGGAGATTTTAGGCCTTTAATTTTGACTTCATTGGCATCATTTTTAAGAAAAGTGGTAGTTTTAAAACCACTACCAACCAATAAAGAGTTTAAGTTGGTAATTTCTTGCATGGTGCCAGGTAAAGGGCTTATAGTTCCTTTACTTCCATAATTTGGAAAGCCTATTAAAGTCGCCGTTTTGGTGGTCAGTTTATTAAATTCACCTTTCTTTATACTACTTACAAACTTGGTGTTCGACGTTAGGTAAATGGCATATTTGTCAATCATATACTTATTGTCTTGATCTTTTAAACCATTCATGCTTATCTGATTAAATATTCCATCTAGGGATAAATAGATTTTCTTTTTACCTAACAATAATGAGTCAATTTTTTGCCAATATTGTTTATAACTTACCTTATCTTCAATTTTGTTTTTGATTGCGTTTTTGTAATAGTTATAATATTTCTTTTCTAAATCGTGACCGTTTTTTAAAACAATCAATTTAGGAGACTTTACTTCTTTGGTAAGCACAAGTGTGGCAAACTGCGACGAATCACTTAAAATGCCATTAAATTTTTTAAAATTGATAATCTCTACCGCAGCTTCTGACTCCGTCAAGGATGATAAAATGGTTTTAAAACTTGGATTATCGGTTTTTAACCCGGCTTTAAATACATCAGAATTAAGAGATAGTGCCCGCTCTTGGTCATTTGTTACTTTTTCTAATGAATCTAAATTTATTCTATCGTTGATTAGTTCTTCTTTTGTATAAGTGTATAGTTTGGCTAAATCAGCTTTGTTATCAAGCCAGTTTAAATATTGTTTTATCAGATCTTTATTGCCACTTTTTAAAATGGCATCTTTGATTTTGTTTGAAGTACTTAATAAAATACCTTTAGTTGCGATATGTAGGTCGTACATTTTCCCGTTTAATTCATCAGTATTTTGTGAAGCAGCAAAGGCATAAAACTTCAAAACTTTAGGCCGTATTTTATCCCATAGTTTGCCTTTTTCGTTTTCACTTAATGATGGGAAAAATTCAAAAGCAAATTTTAAGTTTTTATCAATTACTAAGTCAAAAAGTGTTTTTGCTTCATCTATTTTACCAACTTGCCAGTTTAATATGGCCAAATCCTCATTAGCATTGATATATTCCGGATGATTTTCTCCCAAAGTCTTTTTTCTTATTTCTAAACAAGAGATAAGTAAAGGTGTGGCTTCGGCAAATCTTTTTTGTGAAACATAAAAGTTACCTAATTTTTCATTGGCAGTTGCATAGGCAGGATGTTCTTCTCCAAATTGTTTCTTATAAATATTGGCAGAGCGTTTTAAAAGAGACTCTACGTCCTTATTATTGCCCATTATTTGATATAAAGCTGCTAAATTTCCAAGTAAATGCGCATAATCAGGGTGGTTCGTTCCTAGCTTTTTCTCTTTTTTATCAATACAATCTTTGAAAATCGTTTCAGCCTCGTTGTATCGTTTCATGTCTTTATATAACATGGCAAGATTTGTCTTAAGCTTAATAAAATTAGTAGATTTGCTGCCTAATTCTTTCTCAGCAATTAAAATGGCAGTATTCATAATTTCTACAGCTTCTTCGTACCTTCCTATTGTCTGCAATAGAACTGCTTTGTTATTTAACGTGATAGCATAGGCTACACTTTGTTTACCCACTGTTTTTTCGTTAATAGAAATGGCCTGATCTAAATATTTTTCAGATTCTTGATATTTGCCCATGTCCTTATACAAAACCCCAATATTATTAACAGAAGCACCATAAACAGCATTGGTTTCACCAAACTTAGTTTTTCTTAATTCTAGACCTTGGAGCGTAAACTGCTCTGCCATTATATATCGACCGGTGGTATGATATAACAAGGCCAAGTTACTTATAACCAACGCGTAACCTGCTTCTTGTTCGGCTGCATTGGTAGTATAAATTGCTGCTGATTTTTTAAACAAACTTTCTGCTTGTTTAAATTTGTTTGAGGCGTATAACATTTCTCCCGAACTATTTAATGCAGAGGCTTTTTCAAGTGGCTTCTTATCGTTAGTGGATTGAGCAACGGATAATAAAAAGTTTTTGTTTTTCGCAAATTTTTCCTCGTTCTCAAACAATCCTGCATTGTCACTCAAGGAAATTGCATAGTTAAAGGTCTTTTCTTCATAGTCCTTTCTAGATTTTTCTAATTTTTCACCAAACAAATCAAGCCCCTCTTTTACAAGATTATCGGGAACTTGTAATTTATCGGTAAACTTATTTAGATTAAACTGACCCCAACTAATTATAAATGAATGGATAAACAAAAGACCAAAAAAAATTCTCATTGTTTTTTAAATTAAAGGTTTTCAAAATACTAAATAGCTAAATTTCAATTGATTTAGCTATTTATTAGACGATCTTTTAAGTCTAACAATTCTTTATTTACATCTACATCAAATTCAGTTTGCAGGGCAGTAAGGTCGTTCAAGATCTTTAAGAGATGATTTTTATAACTGCTTGTTTTTGTATGAAACGGCCTATGGGTCAAAGATTTTTGAAGTTGATCCCATTTTGTGGTAAAAGACAATAAATTTGAATCAAAATATGCAGTTGAAAACTTTTGCCAAATATAATTTTCAGCAAGTTTATTCGGATGTATCAAATCCTCATCATAGAATCTGTAGTCCCTTAAATCATCCATAAGTAGTTCATAGGCAGGGAAATATTCACAAAAATCATAATTGCGGCAGATTTCATAAACTGCCAATAACAAGGTGGATTTACTTATTGTGTTGAAGGGGAGTGTGTCCTTCGTGTGCCTTACAGGGCTTACTGTAAATATAATTTTAACCTTAGGATTAGATATTCTCAAGGTTGATATAAGCAACATTAAGTTTTTTATTACTTCTTCTGGTTTTAATAATTCTTTGGTAAATAAACTGCTCGGCATTTTGTGGCAATTATTTACAACCAATTTATTTTCAATATGTTGATAAACAAAAGCAGAGCCAAGGGTAATCATTAGTATGTCTGCATCTACTAATGCTTTTCTAGTATCATCAAACACCTTTTGAACATTAGTTTGAAGTAAATCCAATTGGGTAGATGAATGTGAAGAATGTAGCTCATAAGCATACCATACTTCATTATTAAGCACATAAGAAAGATCATAAGTGCCTTCCAGTGCATTTATTACCAAAGTTCGTAGTGAAACTGGGTTAAATGTTGTTCCAAAGGGGTTGTTAAGTACTTTTACCTTATTATAGTTAAGTTTATCACCCATTACCTGCGCAAAACACGAACCAATCGATACCAATTTAGATTGTAACGATATTTTAATTGAACCTTTTTGTACCTCTAGTGCTGTTCTAAACATGGTATATTTTACTTAGAATTACCTTAATATTTGCTATCTACTTTAAAATTTAACCAAATTGTGTAATAAATAATGTTAAATCTAGTATATTAGGCAATATTTTATCATTTACTAAATTGGACTACTAAAATACAATTATTACAATTTGAAAAACTATTTTATTGCAATTTTAATCGCTTGTATTACAGTATTAAACGCTCAAGAGACATTAATAACTGGAAAAGTAACGGATGCCTCCACCAATGAATTCATAGCATTTGCCAATATTTACATTAAAGGTACAAATATTATTACGCAAACAGATTTTGACGGAGTTTATCGATTAAAACTAAAATCTCCTCACGACTCAATAACTTGTGGTTACTTCGGATATGCCCTTAGAACAAAAAAAATTAAAGTAGGAGTAACTCAAACTATTGATTTTCAACTGGAAGTAGAAGGGGTGGCCTTACAAGAGGTGGTAATAAAAGCAACTGAAAATCCAGCGTATAGAATTATTAGAAACGCCGTTAATGCTAAAGATGTTAATGACAAACGTAAACTAAAGGCTTATCAATATAACAGCTACAATAAAGTTGAATTGGATATAGATAACATATCCAATAAAATGAAAAAGAGAAGGATGTTCAGACAAATCGGAACATTTATGGATAGCCTTCAAAAAATTAGTGGTGAAGATGGTAAACCAATTTTACCAATTTTTATTTCTGAGGCCATCTCTGAAGTTTATTTTGCAGATAACTTGCCAAAAACTACTGAAAAAATTTTAGCAACAAAAGTAACTGGAATAGCTTTAGATGATGCCAGTTTGGTGTCACAAATAATTGGAAGTACTTTTCAAGAATACAATTTTTACAAAAACTATTTGTCTATAGTGAATAAAGATTTCCCTTCACCCATTGCAGATAGTTGGAAGATATTTTATGACTATTATTTAGCCGACAGTATGTTCGTTGGCTCAGACTGGTGTTATAAAATTGAGTTGGAACCTAGAAATGAGCGAGATTTGGCTTTTAGGGGAGTTATTTGGATAACAGATTCTACTTGGGCACTTAAGCGCGTGGACGTAACCGTTGATAATAAGGCAAATTTAAACTTTGTTGAGAAAATTAAGATTCAACAAGAATCAGAACCTACCACCGCTGGTGCCTGGATGCCAGTAAAATCGAGGGTGTTAATTGACATTGCAGAATTAGCGGATAGCACCGCGGGTATGATTGCGAAGTTCTATTCTTCCTCTAAGGATATAATCGTTAATCAACCTAAAGATTCTAAATTTTACAACTCACCAATCATTGTGGCTGAAGATTCCAAAATGCACGACCAAGCATATTGGATTGCGGGCAGGCATGACACCTTAAGCCAAACTGAAAAGAACGTTTTTTTAATGGTTGATTCATTAAAAAAACTTCCGGTAGTAAAGTCCTATGTAGAAATAATTGATATAGCAATTAATGGTTACAAAAAAGCGGGACCTATAGACATTGGACCTTATTTGTTTGCATATTCAAGAAATAATATCGAACAGGACCGATTTAGGTTAGGCTTTAGAACCAATACAAAATTCAGTAAAAAAATTATGTTTAAAGTATATGGTGCTTATGGTACCATGGATAAACAATGGAAATATGGTGCTTTTGGTAAATACATTTTTTCTAGAAAACAATGGACAGAAATAGGCCTTGAACGCAAAGAAGACATTGGACAGCTTGCATTTATGCAAGAAGGATTTGAAAATAATGGACTTTTTTCTGCTTTTGCGCGATTTGGAAGGTACAGAGGACCATTATGGATGGTTGAAAACAATTTTTATTTCATGAGAGAAATTAGATCTGGTTTTACCCCAAAGATCTATTTCAAATATCACGAACTTTACCCAATGTTTAACTTTGGTTTTTACGAAAATCCTAATACCCCAAACACCTCTGCCATTTATAATTCGTACCAAAATGCAGAGGCTACATTTGAAATAAGATATGCCCATCGTGAATTATTTTTGCAAAACGATAATGAACGCGTGAGCTTAGGAACTGATAAATGGCCAATTATTACCCTTAAATACTCCAGAGGAATTAAAGGAGTATTTAACAAATCTGATTTTAACTACGATAAATTTACAATTAACTTTAGTCAACGATTTAGATTTGGCCTTTTTGGCAAATCAAGCTATTCTATCACTTCAACCAAATATTTATCTTCATTGCCGTATACATTGTTAGGGGTGCATCTGGGCAACGAAACCTACTTTTACAATAGTTCTGCCTTCAACTTAATGAACTTTTTCGAGTTTGTTAGTGACGAATTTACCTCAATTCATTACATGCATCAGTTTGAAGGTTTCTTTTTAAATAGAATTCCACTCATGAAGCGATTAAAATGGAGAGAAATGGTAGGTGCAACAGCTTTAATTGGTGATGTTTCATCCAATAATCTTAAATATATTCCTGCTCAATATCAACAAGTTAATAATGAACCAGCGTACAATGGGTTAGGAGGGAAGCCCTATGTCGAAATTTCTTATGGTGTCGAAAATATTTTTAAGTTTGTGCGTGTTACCTTTGTACATCGTGTTACGCAACTAAATGTTCCTTACGATATTAATAGATTTGGGATAAAGGTATCCGCTGTATTTAGGTTGTAATTATGTTTTTTGTTTGTATCTAGATCTAAAATCATTGAGACTATTTTACATTTTTATTGTTTTGTGCTTTATTTTTCAATCTTGCCAAAAAAGGCAAAAGCCCAATAATTATATTTTTAATCTTAAAAATGCCGTTTACTCCACAGAGGCAAGTTTAGATTTACTCAATCACGCCATTGAGGATGACGATGATAATGATTATTTATTATTTCTGAGGGCTCGAATATATTTAGAAAAAAGAATGTTAGAGGCTGCCAATTTGGACATTAACAAGGCAATAGATCTTAATGATAATAACGGAGAATATTACTTTATAAAAGCAGAAATACTAAAGTCTAAAAATGAGTTTAGTAAAGCACTTACAGCAATCCAACAAGCTGAAAGCTTGGGTTATAGAGATTATGACTTATATAATGTAAAAGGTTATATTTTAATACAACTTAAGGAATACCCATTGGCATTTGACGCATTAAATGAAAGTATAAAAATTGCACCATTTAATGCGCAGACATACTTATATCGTGGGTTGATTTATATGATTCAGCAAGATTCTACCAAAGCCATGCGTAATTTTGAAATGGCATTAGGCAAGGATTCTGCCTTACCCCAAGCCTATTATGAATTGTCTGCCTTATGGTTGAAAGATAACAAGCCACATTATTCTATGAATCTTGTTTCAAAAGGATTAAAATACGATTCGTTAAATCATAGTTTACTTTATAGAAAAGCTCAAATACTTGAAAAACTTGGTCAAGAGGATAGTGCGTTGGTTATCTATCAAAAAGCCATCAAGTCAAAAATTGACTACCATGAAGCTTATTATCGATGTGGTCAAATATTTTTTGCCAAAAAGGATTTTAGTAATGCTGAGTTAAATTTTCAAAAAGTGGTGAAATATAAGGAGGACAATCAAGAAAATGTTTATTTTTTGTCATTGTGTTACATTGAACTTGGTAAATTGGATTTTGCAGAAGCTCTTTTGGAAAAATTAATAACTAAGGATACAAGCTTTACTTTAGCAAAATCGGCCTTGGATCGTGTTATTTTTGAACGCAAAAAAGCTACATTTGTACCAACGTTGCCCCAAAGCAACATTAATATAAATTAATTAATAACAATTAAAGCTAAGTTGTATTTAGCATTTTTATAGTCAATATGATTAATATTACACTTCCAGATGGTTCTATAAGACCCTATGAGTCAGGAGTTTCAAGTTTAGACATCGCATTAAGCATCAGTGAAGGATTAGCCCGTAACGTGTTAGCCGCCAAAGTAAATGATGAAGTGTGGGATGCCAGCCGAATCATAACATCTGATTCTAAAGTTCAGCTACTTACGTGGAATGATGTAGAAGGCAAGAGTACTTTTTGGCATTCTTCAGCCCATCTACTGGCTGAGGCACTGGAGATACTTTATCCTGGCGTTAAGTTTGGTATAGGGCCAGCCATAGAAACAGGCTACTATTATGATGTGGATCTTGGCGGAGCAGAATTTTCTCAAAATGATTTTAAAAAAATTGAAGATAAAATGCTTGAATTGGCACGAGCTAAAAGCAATTTTGAACGTAAAGAGGTATCTAAAAATGAAGCCATTAGCTATTTTACAGCCAAAGGTGATGAATATAAATTAGATTTGATAAAAGACTTACAAGATGGTAAAATAACATTTTATACTCAAGGTAACTTTACTGACCTCTGTCGTGGTCCGCATATTCCTAATACGGGATTTATTAAGGCCGTAAAACTCATGAATGTGGCAGGTGCCTACTGGCGAGGAGACGAAAAAAACAAACAACTTACACGTATATATGGGGTTACATTCCCAAAACAAAAGGAGCTAGAAGAATATCTCTACATTTTAGAAGAAGCAAAAAAGCGTGACCATCGCAAGCTAGGACGCGAACTTGAACTTTTTACTTTTTCTGAAAAAGTGGGTGGAGGTTTACCACTTTGGCTTCCTAAAGGCAACATGTTACGTGAGCGTTTGATGGCCTTCATGAAGAAGCTTTTAATTAAAAATGGATATCAATTAGTAACTACACCTCATATTGGTTCTAAACAACTTTATGTAACATCAGGCCACTACGAAAAGTATGGTAAAGATTCGTTTCAACCGATTAAAACACCAGAATTGGATGAAGAATTTTTACTTAAACCAATGAACTGCCCTCATCATTGTGAGATATTTGCTTTTAAACCACATTCCTATAAAGAATTACCGCTTCGTATTGCTGAATTTGGTACAGTTTATAGATATGAACAAAGTGGTGAACTCCATGGGCTTACTCGTGTACGCGGTTTTACACAAGATGACGCCCACATTTTTTGCATGCCTGAGCAGGTAAAAGATGAATTTATGAAACTTATCGACTTGGTCTTGTATGTATTTAATGCATTAGGATTCAAGGAGTATGTGGCACAAATATCCTTAAGAGATCCAGAAAACAAAACCAAATATTTTGGTACCGATGAAGAATGGGCGATAGCTGAAGGTGCAATCATCGAAGCTGCAGCAGCCAAGGGCTTAAACACCATTACAGAATTGGGTGAAGCGGCATTTTATGGACCAAAACTAGATTTTATGGTTAAAGATGCGCTTGGAAGAAAGTGGCAGTTGGGTACAATTCAAGTTGATTATCAGCTTCCAAAACGATTTGAATTGGAATATATTGGTTCAGATAACCAAAAACATACTCCAGTAATGATTCATAGAGCGCCTTTTGGATCTCTAGAGCGTTTTATTGCTGTGCTTACCGAGCATTGTGCTGGCAACTATCCACTTTGGCTATCACCAGTGCAAGTGGCATTATTGCCAATTTCAGAGAAATTTCAGGATTACGCCAATCAAGTATTTTCCGAGCTCCAAGCTGAAGATATAATGGGCTTTGTAGACCACCGCGATGAAAAAATAGGAAGAAAAATTCGTGATGCTGAGGTACAAAAAGTTCCGTTTATGTTAATTGTAGGCGAGAAGGAAATGGAAGAAGGCAAAGTGTCGGTGAGAAGGCATGGACAAGGAGATGATGGTAGCTATACCTTACAAGAGTTCATCAAAATTTTTAAGGATGAACTTCAAATTGGTTAATTCTAGTACCTTATGATCTCAATTATTGTTTATGTTTATAATTTATATACTAATAAAATAAGCGAAAACAAGTTTTTGCACAAAATCATAACATTGAGGTAAAGATGTAGTAATGCTTTTATTCTATTTTTGAAAAATTTAATAGTTATAAACGTAATTTTTAGGCATTTGATTTATTAATTTTAATTGATTGTTAAAATTGGTTGAATTTTATAATCAACATTAATTAAAACTTGGTTTCTTTAAATTTATAGCTGTTTTATCTTAATATACTTGTACCATTGTTCAAATTTTTATCTTCTTATACAATGAAATTTTTAAACTTTGTCACCAATGTGAATAAAGGGAATGCTGCGCAACTCATATCTCAAAGTAATTATATAAGTAGAGATTTAAGTTGGGTTAAGTTTAATTACAGGGTATTAGACCAAGCACGCAAAAAGAATCGTTCTATATTTGATAGGCTTAAGTTTTTGGCCATTGCCTATTCTAATCTTGATGAATTTTTCATGATAAGGGTTGGTAGTTTGTACAACTACATAGATTTTAACAAAGATCGTACAGATTACTCTGGTCTTAAGGCCGTACCTTTTAGAAAAAAACTACTAAGAGAAATGCAACTTTTTGTACAGGAATTATACCAACACCTTGACAATGAGTTGGTCCCTGAATTTCAAAAAAATGGTCTAAGAATAGCAAATATAGATGACCTTACCGAGGAAGAACAAGAAAAGGTGTCGAACTATTATCATTATACTATACACCCGATGCTTACGCCAATGTTGTTGGATAGTTATCATACCTTTCCTATTCTCACCAACAAAGTTTTAATATTTGGGGTAGTAACCAAAACAGAAGGCAACGAAAAAGAAAACAGGAAGTTATCTTTTGTGCAAATACCGCAAAATCTTGCTCGATTTTACACCATTTATCATGAAGAAGAGTTGCTCTTTTTGCCCATTGAAGAAATTATTCGTTGGCAGATGCACAATTTGTTTAGAAATATTGAAATTGAGTCTGTTAACTTATTTAGGATAGTAAGAAATGGAGATTTTTCAATAGAAGAAAGTGATGATTCTGATGCGGATTTTATAGATGAAATGCGTAAAAAGATAAATACCAGAAAGACAGGAAGGGTTGTTCGTTTAGATGTTGAAAAGAACATAAGCAAGTGGATGATCTCCACCTTAAAAGAGCGTTGGGATATTGATGACGACAATATTTTTGAACTTTCAAACATTCTCGATCTTACATCGCTGTGGCAAATTATAAAAAATCCAGAGTTTAAAGACCTTACCTATCAACCTCCAGCTACTGTACCGCCATTAAGTTGTCCTATTTTAAATGAAGATGTATTTCAATATTTAAAAAAACATGATGTGTTGCTACACCATCCATACAACAGCATGGAAATGTTTTTAACACTACTAGAAAACGCAGCCATTGATCCTAATGTGTTGGCTATTAAAATTACAATTTATCGCTTAGCCAAAGATTCAAGAATTACACAAGCCTTATATAAAGCAGCAGAAAATGGAAAACACGTGTCAGTTTTGTTTGAAGTTAAAGCAAGATTTGATGAAGAACACAATATTCAACAGGCACAATGGCTACAGAAAGCAGGTTGTTTTGTAATTTATGGCTTAGGCAGTGTAAAAACCCATTCTAAACTTTGTTTAATTGTAAGGAAAGAGCCTGATACAGATACTATTACTCGTTACGTGCATTTGTCTAGTGGTAATTATAATGAGGTTACTTCTAGATTGTATACCGATGTGAGCCTACTTACAACCAACGAGATATACGCAACTGATGTATCAGAATTCTTCAATGTAGTAACCGGACATTCACAGCCACCTAAATACAATTATTTGATAGCAGCTCCACATGGCATGCGCAAACAACTAATTGAGCTTATTTATACAGAGGCTAACAACGCTAGGGCAGGTCTGGAAAGTGGGATTGTTATTAAAATAAATTCTTTACAAGATTTAGAAATAATTGATGCATTATATGAAGCTTCTAAAGCTGGTGTAAAAATAAAATTAATCGTAAGAGGAATTTGTTGTTTACGACCAGGAAGGCCCGGATTAAGTGAGAATATTACTTTGCGCTCGATTGTAGGTGAATTTTTAGAACATGCCAGATTATTTTATTTTCATAACCTTGGTGAAATAAAGATTTATGGTGGCAGTGCAGACGCCATGGTGAGAAGTTTTGACCGTCGTGTTGAATCTTTATACCTCATCGCAGATCCTAAATTGAGACAAGAGGCCATTAATATTCTAGCTTTTAATCTAAAAGACAATGTTAATGCTTATGAAATGAGTGAAGAAGGTGAATATACAAAAGTTGAACTACCAGAGGGAGTAGAGCCATTCAGTATACATCAAGAATTTTATAAAGTAACTAGCGAATCTATAACCCAAACAAAACTTTTTTAGAATTTTAGATATGGCAATGAAATAACAGACCTATGATTGTTACTGTTTATTTAAAACTTAAAATTGTTAAACAAAAAGTTTATCCTAAGCATTGGGTCTAATATCTAATATTTAACCGCTATTGTTGCTTATATTGAGTTTTTAAATAATTATTGTTACTTTTGAAACATGTTAAGCGTATTTAGACATAAATTTGTAAAAAATTGCATCGTTTTACTGCTCATGTTAGCAATAATTAACATTGCAATTGACCCTCCAGATTTATTAAAAAACATTGACAATGATTTGGCACTTGAAGAAGATCTTAGTATTAATGAAATTGAAAGTGTAATAGAGTTAGTCGTAGAACAGGGTCTAGATATACAAAACGCCATACCTGAGTCTGATGACAACGATTCAGAAGATTTTTGTAAAAAAAGTGATATTTTTAGTTTTTATACCAGCGATTATCAAATAATTTTTATTAGGAACAAGGTTAAAGTATGTTATCATGCCAAACAAGAGGCTATTTACACTGCTATCTTTAACCAAAGTGATAGTCCGCCCCCAAGAGTTTAATTCCTCCTTTTTTTCTTAAGACTATATAATCTATAAAAGATTAGTTGAAGTATGTTTATTATGCTTCTAATTAGTTATTTATGGTCGTTTTTTATTTAACAATTATTTCGATTATTTATGTTCAAAGTATATTCTTTTGCACTGGTGGTGCTTGTAATCACCGCATGTAGTGACCCAAACAATCAATCAAGAAAGGTTGAATCTTACCCAGTAGTAACACCTTTAATAATAGACACGGTGTTTACACAAGATTACGTTGCCGATATCCACGCCATTCAAAATGTTGAAATAAGAGCCAGAATAAAAGGATTCATAGATAAAATTCATGTGGACGAGGGCAAGGCCGTTCAAGCTGGACAACTATTATTTACCATCAGTAGCCAAGAGTTTAAGTTGGCCTTATTACGTGCTGAATCTCAATTGAAAAATGCTATCGCCGATTCTAAAATAGCTGAGGTGCAGGTAATTAATACCAGAACATTGGTAGATCAAAAAATTGTGTCCAAATCGGAGCTAGACATGGCTATTGCTAAATTGGAGGCAGAACAGGCCAATATTGAAGTTGCACAATCTGCGGTGGCAAGTGCCCAACTTCATTTGTCTTACGCTTCGGTAAGAGCGCCATTTAATGGAATGATTAACAGGCTCCCGCTTAAAACTGGAAGCTTGGTAGATGAAGGAACGCTTCTAACTACTATTTCTAATTATAGAGAGATTTTTGCCTATTTTAATTTATCAGAAAAACAATACTTGAATATTTTAAAAACTAAAACCAGCAACCATGAAAATGAGGTAAAACTGGTATTGGCAGATGGTCAATTTTTTCCATTTAAAGGTAAAATTGAAACGGCAGAAAGTGAAATAGACAAAAGTACTGGTAATTTAGCATTTAGAGCGAGATTTAATAATCCAGAATTAATACTTAGGCATGGTTCAAGCGGAAAAATCCTCTTAGAAACCAAATTAACCAAAGCTATGATAATTCCTCAGAAAGCAGTTTTTGAAGTTCAGGATAACGAGTATGCTTATATAGTCAATGATAAAAATATTATAGAATTGAGAAAATTGACCATTAGTCATAGACTTAGCCATTTTTATGTAGTTGAAACAGGCTTACAACCCAACGATAAAATTGTTTTTGAAGGAATTCAAAAGCTTAAAGAAGGAGATACTATTATGCCTAAACAATTATCATATAAAAATGTCATTTTGCAGCTGTCTACATTACCAAAATAATGTTGAACTATAACTCTACTTTCTATTTTGTTGGATTGTTAAAAATATACTTATTAATATGAACATTTTTATACAACGGCCGGTGTTGTCAATCGTAATTTCTCTAATTATAACACTAATAGGTCTATTATCTTTGATACAATTACCCATGTCACAATTTCCAAATGTGGCTCCCCCTGAGGTAAATGTGACTATAGAATATACTGGCGCCAATGCCGAAACGGTAACAAAGGCCGCACTTGTTCCTCTAGAACGTTCAATAAACGGAGTGCCTGGTATGAAATATATGTCCTCCGATGCTGGTAATGATGGGGTGGGAGTAGTACAAATCATTTTTGAAATTGGCACGAACCCAGACGTGGCGGCTGTGAACGTTCAAAATCGTGTTGCAGCGGTTATGGGTGAACTTCCACCAGAAGTTACCAAAAATGGGGTTAAGATAGCCAAAGAGGAAAATGCAATGCTTTTGTACTTAAATATATTCAGTTCAGATACCACTTTAAAGGAAAAATTTCTTTTCAATTTTGCCGATATTAATGTGCTTGCTGAGTTAAAAAGGGTTAAGGGTGTAGGATTTGCAGAACTATTTGGTGCCAAAAAATATGCTATGCGCATTTGGCTAAAACCAGATAAAATGTTGGCCTACAACGTATCCGTTGAGGAGGTTTTAAGCACCTTAGAGGATCAAAATATAGAAGCTGCTCCTGGTAAAGTGGGAGAAAGTACTGACAAAGAAACACAATCTTTACAGTATGTTATAAAATATGGTGGTAAGTTTAACTCCAAGGAACAATATGAAAACATTCCAATAAGGTCAACTACAGACGGAGATATTTTACGTATAAAGGACATTGCGGAAGTTGAATTTGGCACAACCTATTTTGACGTAGAATCAAAGTATAATGGAAGACCAGCAGCCTCGATTATGTTAAAACAACTTCCTGGTTCTAATGCCAATGAGGTAATTGACGATGTCAAAAAACAACTTGTTAGAATAAAAGAAAACTCCTTTCTAACAGGCATGGACTATGAGATTAGCTATGATGTGTCTAAATTTTTGGATGCCTCTGTGCATGAAGTAATTAAAACACTTATAGAAGCATTTATACTTGTTTCGTTGGTAGTATTTATTTTTTTGCAGGATGTTAGATCTACACTTATTCCAGCTATTACCGTTCCTGTGTCATTGATTGGAACTTTCTTTTTTATGTCATTATTTGGGTTCTCACTTAATCTGATCACCCTATTTGCCTTAGTTTTGGCCATTGGAATTGTTATTGATGACGCCATAGTGGTCGTGGAGGCAGTACACGCAAAAATGGAGAAGGAAAATTTGTCCCCATTATTGGCTACACAAGCTGCAATGAAAGACATAAGTGGAGCCATAATTTCTATTACCCTTGTGATGGCGGCTGTTTTTGTGCCAACTTCATTTATGACCGGCCCGGTTGGTATTTTCTATAAACAATTTTCTATCACCATGGCCATTGCCATTTTATTGTCAGGTATAGGTGCACTCACGCTTACACCTGCTTTGTGTGCATTAATTCTAAAACCCAATCATGGAAGCAATAATGGGTTATTAAACCGTTTTTTTGATAGATTTAATATAGGCTTTAATAAAATTTCTAGAAGATATCAGTTCCTTTTAAAATTAATCGTTAATCGAAAGGTTATTACTATTTTAGGGTTAGTTATTTTTTGTGCTTCCACTGGCATTCTTGGGAAATTTCTAGCGCCAGGGTTTATACCCAACGAAGACCAAGGTACTTTTTATGCAAGTATTACAACTCCTTCTGGTTCTACACTCGAGCGTACTAAGTTTATAATCAACGATATACAAAGGTCTTGTGAAAGTATCGATGCAATTGAGTCAATATCTTCTTTAGCTGGGACAAATATATTATCCGATGGTACCGGTGCAACTTATGGCACATGCTTAATCAATTTAAAAAGTTGGAAAGAACGCAAGGAAGGCTTGGAAGAGGTAATTGAGATTGTTAAACAAAAAACAGAACATATAAAAGGAGCGAATATTGAATATTTTCCACCGCCAGCAGTACCTGGCTATGGCAATGCGAGTGGTTTTGAACTTAGATTGTTGGACAAGACTGGTTCAGGACAACTTAAAAAAATGGAGTTGGTGGTACAACAGTTTATAAAAGACCTAAAGGCAAAAGAAGAAATAGGTGCTGTTTTTACAATTTTTGACGCTAGTTTCCCTCAATACTTAATACATGTAGATATTGATAAGGCGGCACAAAAAGGTGTAACGGTGGGTGTTGCTATGAAAAACCTACAAACAATGTTGGGCAGTGATTACGCTTCAAATTTTATACGATTTGGACAGATGTATAAAGTGATGGTGCAAGCATTGCCACAGTATAGAGCCAAACCTGAAGATATTCTAAAACTCACTGTCAAAAACAAAATGGGGGAGATGGTGTCATTTTCTTCATTTGTTAGACTTGAGCGGGTATACGGAGTAGACCAAGTTACAAGATATAATATGTTTCCTTCAGCGGAATTAAATGGAGAAGCTGCTGAAGGATATAGTAGTGGAGATGCCATCAAGGCAATTCAAGAAGTAGCTAAAAATAAGCTGCCTAAAGGTTATGAAATAGATTGGGCAGGAATTACTCGAGATGAAGTCCAAAATGGAAATCAAACATTGTATATTTTTATAATATGTTTGGTTTTTGTATATCTCATCCTTTCAGCACAATATGAAAGTTTTTTGTTACCTCTTCCAGTAATATTGTCCTTACCAACTGGAGTGTTTGGAGCTTTTTTCATGCTTATGGTGATGGGTTTAGAAAACAATATTTATGCTCAAATCGCCTTGGTCATGTTGGTTGGCCTGCTTGGTAAAAATGCCATCCTTATTGTGGAATATGCCTCACAAATGCAAAAATCTGGTATGAATAAATATAAAGCGGCTATTATGGCAGCCTCAGAACGCTTGCGACCAATTCTTATGACCTCTTTCGCATTTATAGCAGGGTTAATACCATTAATGTTTTCTTCAGGTGCTGGCGCCGTAGGAAATCGTACCATTGGTTCTGCTGCAGCTGGTGGTATGCTTTTTGGAACCATCTTTGGCCTAATATTTATACCAGGTCTTTATGTAATTTTTGCTTTAAATGATAAAAAGAACATTAAAACAGACTCAACTACCGATGATCATTAAAATGGAATTGAAATTTATGAACAAGATAGGTGCGACCTTTATTATCTGTTTGATTTATTGCTTTATGGGTTGCAAACCTTTCAAAAGTCTAAAACAAGAGCAATATACATTGCCAGCTAGTTATCAAAATAATGTTGATTCATCTAGAGCGGGTAAGATTAATATGAAGTCTTTTTTTAACGACTCCACGCTTATTAAATTGATTGATGTCGCCATCAATAACAACCTTGATTTGTTAGTAACGATTCAAAAAATCGAACAAGCTCGTGCGATGGTGAACTTAAGCAAAGGAGCACTTCTGCCTATTGTTAATGGTGCCGTTGGTGTAGGTCAAAATAAATTTGGTTTATATACAATGGATGGTGCTGGAAATAGCACTACTAATATTACCTCAACCCAACTCATACCCACCAATTTACAGGATTATGCTATTGGTTTTCAAGCGTCTTGGGAAGTAGATGTTAGAGGTAAATTACGCAATAAAAAGAAAGCTGCTTTATCAAATTATTTAGCCACACTAGAAGGTAGAAACTGGGTAATAACAACGCTGATTGCGGAAATAGCCAATAACTACTATTTATTATTAGCACTTGATAATGAACTAGATATAGTAACAGAAACCGTAGAATTACAAAATAATGCGTTGAGGGTAGCAAGCATACAAAAAAATGCCGGTGTTGCTAATGAATTGGCGGTAGAACAGTTTGAAGCACAACTATTAAACTCCAAAAAGTTAGAAATTGAACTTTCTCAGCTAATTACTGAAACTGAAAATATAATTAATCTATTATGTGGCAGTTTACCTAAAAACATCCTTAGAGATAAGAGAAAATTTACTAACGGTACAATTTTACAAGTAAAAGCTGGCATCCCGTCTGATTTACTCACAAATAGACCTGATATAAAAAAAGCTGAATGGGAACTTGTAGCTGCTAAGGCAAACGTAAATGCAGCGCATGCAGCATTTTATCCCGCTGTTACTATTTCTGGAGCCACAGGATTTCAGGCATTTGATACGAAATATTTATTTTTAACTCCAGAATCTATGGTTTATAGTCTTTTTGGAAATCTAATTTCGCCCTTTATCAATAGAAGCGCAATAAAGGCGGAATTTAAAAGTGCAAATGCAGCCCAGCTAGAAGCTTTGTACAATTATCAAAAAACAATTCTAAGTGGATTTGTGGAAGTAAGTAACGAATTGAACCTTATTAAAAATTTAGAAAAAATGTATGAATATAAAAATAGGGAAGTTACTATTTTAACTAAATCAATAACTACCTCCTCACAATTGTTTCAAACAGGTAGAGCCAATTACCTCGAAATACTTATGGCTCAAAAAAATGCACTTAATTCAAGGCTTGAATTGGTAGACCTTAAAAGACGTCAATATAATGCAGTTATTCATTTATATAAGGCACTCGGTGGTGGTTGGAATTAGATTTTGATAAACTATTTACAATTAAGTTATTAAAGTACTGTTATTGAGTTGAATGAGTATAATGTATAAATCTGATTAAACTAGTTTATCATTTAGAGAAAAGTGTTCTTTCGGAACGTACCATTGTCATGTCTGTTAACAGTTGCTTATAAGATATGGAGTTAACATTTATTAAGTTATACTGTTTTTGATGGATACAGGCATCATATCTCCACGTAAATTGATCAATAGTTTTTACAGTATTTGAGTTATCTTGATACCACCAGGCTGTGTAAAATTTACTGCCCTTGTTTTCTAAAATTCCAAAAAAAACTAATCCATCATTTAACTCCAATTTGTCAAATGATTTTAAAACATATCCGCTTCCTTGCCAACATATACTAGGATTGTGATCAGCATTGTAGAAATTAGCAATTGGCTTGATATATATTAAAGATTGTGCTTTGCTTAACTTGGTTATTCCATCGCCCATGGGAGTACTTTTATAGTCTTTAAGATAAAAACTGCTTGCACCCACCTCATTTAGTTGGTTGTAATAAAGGTAGGTCGACCTTATTCCAGAACAAAACAAAACAGCGACCAAAATAGCCATTAGCCACAATTTGGGGCTTGTTGTTGTATTCAATACTTCTTTATTGTTTGGTAACAAGCGGTTTAATTTGCTTCCGACCAAAGCCAATGGAATTATTACATAAAAAATCATACAAAACACCCCCACTAACATGTGTGTTGGGTTGGTAGGCATTATTTCAAATATAACAAGGATGATTATTCTAACTAGATTACATATTAGATTTAAAGTAATAGTTAAAAGCAACCAAAACGTAACAATGAACCAGTTATAAATTCCAGAATAATATTTTTCGTAGAAGGCAGCTATTATAATTGAAACCAAAATTGAAGCTTCGAGCAGTTTTAAGCCAGCACAAGCTTCGTCTACAAAAAATGAATGCCCATTTAACCAAATTATATTACCATTAGAATACACATTAAGTTTGAATACTTGCATGGCCGATACAGAAGCTTCAGTTAAATATAATCTAATATTAAATCCTGCAATTTTTGATATATATAATGTAATGGGTGAAATTGCCAAAATGGACAAAGCAGGCAAGTAACTTATTTTGCTCCTGTAAGATTCTAATAAAAAGAGTGTTGTAAAAATTAGTGCTATGAAATAAAAGGTTTTTACGCCGGTCCACACACATAAAATAAGGAAAGGAGCAAGCAAAAAAAGATATCTTGTACTTGTTTTGCTTCCTGGGTTAAACTTTACGGAGTAAATGGCAACTATTACTCCTGCAATTGAAAGTAAAGTAAAATGTAAGTATAACCATAAAAACCATAGTGCTGGTAGCCAAACTATTAAGAGTAAAATTGTTAGAGTATCAAAATTAATTGATCTGAATATCCTTAAATTTTTCCTAACCATTATTTGCTAATAGAAAAATATACCGACTTCTTTAACCAAATTGTAATAATCAAAGCCGCAGCAATTACGATCATTAAAATCCATTCATGTGGCTCAGGTACAGCCCCGTCAGATTTTAAGGTAGCATTTTGTAATCCATTTAAATTCTTTTTAATATTAAAACGCTCATAATCTTCAAGCTTTTCAAGAACAATTAAACTAGAAAATGGTGTAACAACGTTGGCCTCCTCAGCCAATCGAACCAAACGCTCATTATAGTAGTTGGTTTTGAGGCCATTAGTGCCCACTTGTTGAAGTATGAAATTATAATCAAACAAGCGTTTTAAATGATCTGGAGCTGTGTTTTTTGAATTTGAATATTGGTCTTTTATGATTTTGATATTAGCTTGATCAATTTCAACTTCATTAGGGTTGGTATTTAAAACAGCAAATTCTTTGTTTTGAACTATTGATTTTAATTTATAAATGCTTCCAAGACAGTAATTTATAGTTCTAAATTCTGCTAATGTTCGGAAATATTGACTTTGTTCTTTGCCAATATTAAACACGTATAGTTTATCGAACTTACCGGATTTAAGAGTTTCAAAAAAATTGCTACCCTTTAAATCATCCATAGAAGGGCCGATTTCTGTACTTTTTGTTATTATCAAGGTATTTTTTTGATTTTGCAATTGATATAAAGGAAACAACGTAAAGTTTAATTTGGTAAGTTTATCAAACAAGTATTGTCGATTGTGGTCCTTAACATTTACAAACCTATTATCTGAAACGTAGATTTTCTTACCTTTAAAAAGCTCTAAAACAGACTCAAATTCATTTAGATTCCATGAACTGTTCAAGTCAAGGTAAATATGACTGGGTTCAAATTTTTCTTTAGCTTGTTTTAATTCCTGTACGGCATAACGATACCCTGCAAACGAAAAACTATTAGCCAAAATAGGTAAAACATCAAATTCAATTTTCCAGTTTGGTTGATATCTGCCACTGCTCGTCCATGTTTTATTGTCCTTGGTAATAAATTTATTAGAAAGGTCAAGATTTTTTACAGAATCCATTATTTTAATTTTTATGCGCTCCTCTGCTCCATAGGTTGGTGGCCCTTCGAACCATATATTGTTATATATTAACCTATTATCATAAATTTCTAACGGAGAAGTAATGCCAATTTTTACCTTACGATCTTCTTCTTGTGTACATGGAAAAACCCTTACAGTAATGGTGTTGCCTTCCTGCCAATGTAACACCGACGGGTCTCTTGCTTCTACACCCACCACTTGTCGATAGGCTGAATCTGCTTTGCTTTTAGTGGTTAAAGCAGCCTTTTCTTCGACACCATTTATCCAAAGTGACAAGGACGTGGCCACAGAGCCCGGACTTAAATGAAACGTAAATAGGGCTTCTTGTTGGTTTCTCCAAGAGTTACTTGAAATATTATGAATGGATATTTCTTTTTCGGTATATGCTATTCTAAGTGATGGGTACAATTCTACATTTGTTGTTATATCTTTTACTTCAAGATTGTCACCAGACCATAACTTTTCTTGTGTTTTGTGCCTTGAATGGCTATTAAGTCTTAAGATTTTAAGCTTGATATCATCGTCTAACTGCAAATCTCTGGTAAAAAATGTTGAAATTACCACCAATGGATCGTGTTTTTTAGGTTCATCAAGATTCCTATTTGGAGTATCAAACCAATTAAATTGTCCGTTACTAAAATCATAAAGCAAGGATGTTTTTAAAACTTTTGTGGTGAAGAAATCTAAGTCTAATTTTTGAGCTATGTATATCCATTCTGGAAGTTTATCGCTATGATTTATTTGTGATTCAGAATATAATTTGTTAATATGATTTGCTTTTAAATTAAAAGTAAAGACATAGCTAGCTGTCAGAATAATAGGTAATAATAATCCAAACATAACGTATTTGTTAAGATTATTATTTTCTTTTATTAATTGTACTATTTTAATGTAGGTAGTTAATAATAGTGCAAAAGGAATATAAGTATGTATTGATAAGCCTAAAACTAATAAAAGGGGTAAACTTATAATATACAAAGGGAAAAGATATATGGCATAGTATAAAAATAATATCGAAGAAGCGGACAAGCAAAATATTACCAAACCAATATATTTTTTAAGTAAATTCGGCGCTATAGTAATGGCTATTAAACTTAAACAAGAGAAAATTATATAAATATTCAGCCAGTCCACTGACGAATTGAAGAGATTAAGGGACTTATTGAGTTCAAAACAGCTAATAAAAAATAGAATTAAACAGTAAATGGTATTATCCAAAGAGAATTTACTCTTTTTGTAAAATTTTAATGATATGATATATATACCATAAATTACTGCGATTAGATAATGGGTGAAAATGGTAAGGAAGGAAATATCATTGTATTTTAATGGCAATAAGCTAAATATCAAATACAATGCAGCAGAAAAGCAAACAGCAATAAGACCTATTGGAAACATATTAGTAATTATTTAAAAGTACTTTGCATTACAAAGTTATTAAATTCTTTTATTATCACAAACAATAGATAAATTATTTACTCATTTACTCAAATTGTTGAATTCATTTTTACCCTCACCAGTGAAACCCAACGGGTTCAAAAGTATTTTTTTGATTGAGGCTTTGATGATTTTTTTAGTTGATGCGTAATCACTTTCTATTTTGTTATGCGTTGATGAATTTTTTCTGTGAATGAACCGTCTCAAAGTTCAATCAAACACCTACGACCTATGAATTAAAAGCTAAACTTTTGGAGGGTTTACCCTTACAGCTTAATCTATTTTTATTACCCGATTTATGTAACTGATTTACTAATAACTATAACAGTTCAAACTTATGGTATACCCATCTTTGTAGAATATACAATTATTTTTAACAACGGGTAAATCATGAAAAACAAGGTCATTAAAGCATCAGCAATTGGTTTGGTATGTATTCTATTTGCAATGTCTGGTTGCACCAGTGCAGGAGTATTTCCTTCAGCACAGATCACCAGTGTAGAACTTACAAAAGGAAATTACAAAATTGTAACTACCTCTATCACTGGAGAAGCCTCGGCAGGATATATCATAGGCATAAGTATGGGTTTTGGTCTCTTTCAACAAACTTATGGCATCATACCACTAAGCAAAGACAGACAACTATATAAACTAGCGGTGCAAGATCTGTGGAAAAACTTTGAAGCACGATTTGGAACAGCGGTAGGTAAAAAGTACGCATTAATAAACATACGCTACGATTCTGAAGCATTAAACTTATTGGTGTATACAAAACCAAAAGTAACCATCGTAGCGGATGTAATTGAGTTTATTGATTAAAATAATCTAAATAATACTATTCAAAATTTTTAAAGGTATTTAAAAATCTAAATTTTATTTAAATCGATGATTTTTAAAGTATAGCTAACATTCAATAGCTTAAATCTTTTAAGAATTTTGAGTTTTATATGTCCTTCCTTACTGTATTTTTTACTATGTCTAGTACCAATTATAAGCATCCTTTATTGTATTATGGCCTATCAATCTTTTTTTCGTGGATTTTATGGTTTACAGCAGCTTATTTAAGTCACTATACAAAACAAAATAATTGGATCAATATTTTAGAATTAGCTGGGTTGTTATTTCCTTTCATCCTTTCTTTAGTCTTAATATTTACCAATAAAGCCTTAACCCATGACTTCGTAAATCGATTTTTTAATTTTGATAAAAGTAAATGGGTTTATTATGTGCTTGTTGTTACATTAATGTTGGGTAGTTTACTACTTGCACAGATAGTATCATTATTTTTTGGGTATAGCACCTTACAGTTTAATTTAGCCCTCACTCCATCTTTTACAAGTAAACTAATATCACCATTGGCCATTCTTTTTTTAGCACCCTTAATAGAAGAATTGGCTTGGCATACTTATGGTACAGATTGTTTGCGATCACGGTTTAATCTGTTTACTACCAATATCATTTTTGCCTTATTTTGGGGCATTTGGCATGTGCCTTTGTCGTTTATTAAAGATTATTACCACAGCAATCTTGCTGAACAAGGTTGGATATATTCCTTAAACTTTTTTGTTAGTTTATTTCCCTTTGTTTTTATAATCAATTGGTTGTATTACAAAACCAATCGAAACATAATTGTAGCAATCGTTTTTCATATTACTGCAGGTTTTTTTATTGAACTCTTTAACACCCATCCTGATAGTAAAATTATACAAACCTTATTGCTATTGGCCTTTAGCATCATGATTGTAAACAAAGAAAAAGCACTATTTTTCAATAAAAATATTATTGCTCAATAAGTTAATAATATAACTACTTACCTATTTAATATAACATTTTACCTGTTTAATGTACCAACCTTTACATCGTTGTAATAATTTTATTACCACGTAAATGTCATCAAATGAAAAATAATCAAGAATTACAAACAGACGTGCAAAACGCCATCAAATGGGAACCATTGTTAAATGCTGCTGAAATTGGAGTTACTGCCAAAGACGGTGTTGTTTCTCTTACTGGTACGGTCGACAGCTACGCTAAAAAACTACAAGCAGAAAATGCAGCCAAAAAAGTTATTGGTGTAAAAGCTTTAGTTGAAAACATCGAAGTAAAGTTTGCAAGCAATTGGACTAAAACCAATCTTGAAATTGCTAATGAAGTAATTGCAGCATTAAAATCTAACTGGTCAGTGCCAAATGACAAAGTTACGGTAAAAGTAGAAGATGGTTGGGTTACACTAGGTGGAGAGTTACCTTGGAACTATCAAAAAGAAGCTGCAAAAAATGCGGTTCATTTTTTATCAGGTGTGAAAGGAGTTACTAATAATATTACTATCAAAGCAGACATAACAGGTGCTATTGAGAAAAAAGATGTTGAAGATGCTATTCGCAGAAGTTGGTCTGTAGATGATAGTGATATCAATGTAGAAGTTTCTGGTACAACAGTTACTTTAACAGGCACAGTAGATTCTTGGTATCAAAGAGATGAAGCGGGACGCATTGCATGGAATACACCTGGTATTTGGTATGTAAAAAATGAGTTAGCAGTAGATTATGAATATGCGCTTACTTAAGCATTAATTGTTTAAAGATGTATTATCAATCATTTAATTAAAATTAAAATGGATAACAAAACATTAATAAAAGAAATACCAAAAGAAGAAGCTCACAAAACGATTGCAACGCACAAAAAAGCAGCTGCACATTTTGAAGCCGCTGCCAAAAGCCATCATGAGGCTGCAAAACATCATGAAAATGGACATCATGAAAAAGCTGCACAAAGTACGGTTGAAGCGCATGGCCATGCTGCTTTAGCTCATGAGGCTCAAAAAGAAGATGCCAAACACCATATTGCAAAGGTGTAAATGGCTGATGTCCTACTTAAAGGTATTATTAAAGAAGGTGCATTTAAGTAGGATTATTTAAATGATATCTTAATTAGATCAATAATATAATAAAAACTACGCTACATAAATAGCTGTTATTGAAGCAGATAATATGAGCTGCAAACCATTTGATTTCTGTAAATAACTACGGAGAAATATCATAATTTTAATATCAACTTATTAATAACACAAACAATATGAGCTTTCAAACCATAGATCCCACTACCAATAAAGTAGTAAAATCATTTGATACCATGACCGACACATTTGTTGAAAGTGCTTTGGCAAAAGCCAGTGCAACTTTTGATGAATGGAAAAAAACAGATTATCAAACCAGAGCACAGTTATTATATACCGTTGCAGGCTTATTACGCGCCAAAAGAAAAGAGCTAGCGCACACAATTACCTTAGAAATGGGTAAGTTGCTCTCCCATGCTGAAGGTGAAATTAAATTAAGTGCTGAAATATTTGATTATTATGCCAAAAACGCTGAGAAATTTCTAGCAGATAAAATATTAAATCCCGTGCACGGCAATGCTTTAATAAGATACAGCCCTGTTGGCATACTATTAGGGGTACAACCTTGGAATTTTCCCTTTTATCAAGTAGCACGTTTTGCAGCACCTAACATTGTGATTGGTAATCCAATATTGGTAAAACATGCTGCTAACGTTCCTCAATGTGCTATCGCCATTGAAGAAATATTTATAGAAGCTGGAGCGCCATTAGGTTTGTATACTAATCTATTGATATCGCATGAAAAGATCAATACTTTAATTGCTGATAAAAGAATAAGAGGAATTTCATTAACAGGTAGTGAAATAGCTGGAGCAAGTGTAGCTACAGAAGCTGGTAAACAAATAAAAAAGTCTGTTTTAGAGCTGGGAGGCAGCGATGCATTTATAATACTAGAAGATGCAGACATCGATAAGGCGGTAGATTGGGCCATAGTAGGAAGAATTAACAACAATGGCCAATGTTGTGTAGCTTCTAAGCGTTTTATAGCGGTTGAAAGTATAGCAGATGAATTTTTAGAGAAATTTAAAAATAAAATGTCTCAAATAGTGGTAGGAGATCCTAATGATGCAGCCACACAGTTGGGGCCATTATGCACTGAAGCTGCGGCAGTAAAAATCGAAAGCCAAGTTAAAAAAGCTGTAGAAGGCGGAGCAAAAATTTTATTGGGAGGTAAAAGAGTTAATCGTGAAGGAGCATACATGGAAGCTACCATTTTAACCGATGTAGCGCCAAGTAATGCTGTTTACTACGAAGAATTTTTTGGTCCAGTAGCCCTTTTCTTTAAGGTAAAAAATGAGGAAGAGGCTATAAAGTTGGCTAATGACTCACCTTTTGGCTTAGGCGGCTCAGTGTTTACACAAGATGTAGAAAGAGGCAAACGTATTGCCAATCAAATAGACACTGGAATGGTATTTATCAATCATCCTACTTGGACACAAGCAGACTTACCTTTTGGAGGCACTAAAAATTCAGGTTATGGAAGAGAAATGGCTGAATTAGGATTAGATGAATTTGTCAATAAAAAACTAATTCGTGTAAGTGAATTAAGTGATCCATTTTAGGTTAAAATATTAAGCTGATTAAACAAATAAAAAATCATATCACCATCATTAAAAATTTCATTAGTATGAAAATAGCCATCGGAATTAAAGAAGATAATAGACAGTCAGTTGCCAATGAACTAGCCAAAGTATTGGCAGATGAAACTGTGTTATACATAAAAACAAAAAACGCACATTGGAATATTGAAGGCGAAGACTTTTATGATAAACATAAATTTTTTGAAAGCCAATTTGGAGAGTTAGATCAAATTATAGATAGTGTAGCAGAACGCATTCGTTCTATTGGGCATTATGCCCCAGCTACTTTAAAATCTTATTTAAGTTTAACCCATCTTACAGAATCTACTAAAGAGAAAAACGATAGCCAAGGATTTATTAAAGAACTGCTAGAAGATCATCAAAGTATTATTATTCTTTTAAGAGAACATATTAAACAATTTACCAATGATTTTCATGATGTAGGCTCAAGTGATTTTGCCACAGGCCTATTAGAAATCCATGAAAAAATGGCTTGGTTTTTAAGGTCTCATACTAAAAACTAGTGCTGATTTCACTGCAAATTGAATTTTAAAATAAATTAGTGTTAATTAAAAATAACTTCTCGTAATTCTTACAAAGGTTAATATCATCTTTATTTATATTAAAATAGATAATATAGCTTTTGTAAGAATTTAAGTTGTTAAACTTATTTATACATTACATGCTCTTAATTTAATCAATAATACTGCCATTTTTTAGGAGCAGTTTATAAATCAATTTGACTAATTATTTTTAAGGTTTCATCCATCGTATAAATCCTAGGAACGCCCGTTGCAATGTTAATCGCTACAATATTTAATGGACTTATGTTTTCTAAATACATTTTTAAGGCCCTTAAGCTGTTGCCATGAGCTACTACAAGTATATTTTGATTTGCTTCTAACTTGGGTTCTATTTCCAGTTGATAATAAGGAACCGTTCTGTTGTAGGTATCTAATAAACTTTCCCCTTCAGGCGGACGAACATCATAACTCCTCCTCCATAGTTTTACTTGATCTGCACCATATTTAAGTGCGGTTTCATCTTTGTTTAAGCCCTGCAATGCACCATACATCCTTTCATTGAGTGCTGCATTTTTTATAATTGTAATCTTTGTTTGTTTTATTTCTTCTAATATAATTTTGAGTGTTTCCCAGGCTCTTACCAGCATAGAAGTATAAGCCAAGTCAAATTGGTATGGTATCAGTTTTTTACCTGCCGCATAAGCCTCTTCTTCTCCCAGCTTTGTAAGCGGTACATCTACATTTCCGGTAAATCTATTTTCTAAATTATAAGTTGATTGTCCATGACGAACGAGTGTAAGTAAGGCCATTAGAAAAAGTTATTAAGAAAATAGTAAGAGCAGAAGAGAAAGAAAAATCAGAATTTTAAGTTAATTCTTCACCTTCTTTATCAAATATAACCTTAATTAAACTTGCAATTATCTAAAGTGTGAAACATGTAAATTAATGTCAAAGACCTGTATAACTTTTTGATTTTGGTTAGGTCATATTTACATGATTATTTAAATAAATAAGAAAATGACCATCATCACAGCACTTCAATGGCGATATGCAACCAAAAGAATGAACGGAAGTAAAATTCCAAAAGAAAAGTTAAGCTTTATCTTGGAAGCTATTTCTTTAGCGCCATCTTCATTAGGATTGCAGCCTTATTCAATTTTAGTGATTGAAAATAAAGAAGAGTTAGAAAAAATAAAACCCATTGCTTATAATCAACCACAAATTACCGAGGCTTCTGCTTTACTTGTTTTTGCCGTATGGGACAAAATAACCATAGAAAAAATCAACCTGTATATTGAGCAAATGGCTAAGGTAAGATTTGTGTCCATTGAAAGCTTAGCATCAGTAAAACAAATGATTGAGCCATTACTTAAAAACAGTGCTGAGGAAAATGTTATTTGGAGTTCTAAACAAGCTTATTTAGCTTTTGGAATAGGATTGGTAGCAGCGGCAGAAGAAGAAATTGATAGCACGCCCATGGAAGGATTTGACAAAAACAAGTTAGATAATTTGTTAAGCTTATCGGAAAAAGGGCTAAAAAGTATGGTATTAATGACTTTAGGATATAGAGATAACAAAAACGACTATTTGGTTAATCTTAAAAAAGTGAGAAGAAATAAGGAAAATTTGTTTATTGAAATGAAGTAAGGGATAAAGCAGTTTTACAAAAGCAAAAAGCTCCCTTGTGTCTGTCAACCTCAAGCGTCTTGCTTTTTACTCAATCAACTTCCCAATGATACCAAACCCCATCCACAAATCTAACCTGTCTGAACTATGATTTATTTGATTGTTATGATTCTTTTGATTTTATTCTTTAAAACAATAACCTTAGTCACAAAAATCACATTACACCCATTCTTGGCAATCACCGAAATCATAATTCAGACATCCAATCAATGATATTCATAATAGACATTCATGGAAATCACCTAAATCATAAAAATCATAGTTCAGACATCCAATAATACTCAACCCATCCACAAATCCAACCCATTCAGCTTGCCACCCATCAAGTGGTGTTGTGGTAGCCAAGGTTACTTGCCCACTTCCCTTGCCGCCTATCGCCAACATTTACTTTTCTTGGCAACGGAGAAGCGATTGGTTTCCTGTTTAATGCAATTCTTGACCTTCTTCTGCGCTTGCTTGGTGCCAAAGGCTGCATCTGGTGTATTTCCCTCAAAATCTCTTCCCAACTGGCATATTTGGTCACTCTGGGTGGCACGGGCAAGGGAATATGGATGCCCTTCAGAAAGTATTGGGTAGCCAACAGATGGACATTTTTCTTCTTTTTCTTCTTGGCAATGGCTGCGTATGCTGCCTTGATTTCAGGCATTAACATGGCTTGGTTGGCGTAATGTACTGCATCGCGGAACTTGCTTCGACTTTTCTGCTGGGCAGGGGTGTTGGATACTGGGCCTTGGTACCTTGCATAAAAAACAGTACGGCCGTTTTGTTGGCGAAATACCCAGTTGCCAAACTTGCCACTCAAGCCGTAATTAAGCAGCGGGTGGCGGAGTAATTTAGGAAAGTCCTTGTATTTCATTGGTTTAAATTTTAATTCTTACGTTTTCACAATCCCTTCCCCTCAAGGATGATTGGAATTCTTTTTGCAAACATAAGCGCTCAG
>JAIYAU010000027.1 GCA_027488865.1 Cytophagaceae bacterium | reverse complement strand
TACAACCATTTGCATTCGTAACTTCTACTGTGTAAGCACCAGCTGCATTAGCCGTGTGTGTTTGAGCAGTAGTGCTTAATGTCGTATTTCCATTTCTCCAAATGTATGAACTTCCTGCACTTGCTGTTAACACTACACTTCCGCCTTGGCAGAATGTGGTTGGGGTGGTAGTGCTGATTGTGGCAGGTGGCTGTTCTACTTTAACATCTATTGGTGTAACAGCACAATTATCTGTAATTTCAATTTTGATATTAAAAAACAAACCGTAGCCCCAGCCAACTGGATTGTAGGTTAAAAAATCTGGAATAGAGAATACAGCATTGGTACGATCTGTTTGAAATTGTATACTTCCAGTTGTTCCTACGGCATCAATTGTATAAATACCTATTGGCAAAAGTACATTAAATGGAATTTCTTGCATACCAACTACTAAGTTACTTCTTGAACCTATTGCTACAATTTTCCCATCTTTATCAAGAATTCTTATCACCCCGTTGGTACCATTGCTATTTACCCTAAGAGAGATACCTCTTAATCTTATATCATCGATCACATTTAAAGTGCCTATGTTTTGAGCAGAAGTAAATGCACCGCCAATACCCCAACCACCTGTAGTATAGGAAGGCAGGCCAACTATGTTACTGGTTTTTGCGATGTCCTTAACATAAATGGTAGTTTTTGTGGTGGCTCTAAAAGAAAATCTTTGGTTGGTGGTGTCAAGTACTTGCATGCTTGAATTGTACCATGCGTAAGTACCGATTTTTGAAACCGTCATAACCACGGAATCTCTGGGACAGAGTTCGATTTTATTTACTTTTAATAATTTAGAACTTACGTCTACATTATCAGAAGTAGTAGGACAACCACTTTTCGACGCAATAACTTTATAATTACCAGGCTCGGAAATCATAAGTTTTGAAGAGTCAGAATTTTGAGCAATGCCATCTTTAAACCAAGAATAGACATAACCACTAGTAGGAATATGACTATTCAAGGGTACTAATGATTGTCTACAAATAGTTAAACCTTCCTCCAAATTAGCCTCATGACACAATCCTGTGCCTTGAACATCGCCATATAATATACCACGTCCATCTGTTCCAATATACAATCGTCCGTATTTTTTAGGGTCACCTGCAATACCTCTAGTAAATCCTCGACCAAATTCTTGATTCTTAGTATTGATTTTAATCCAAGTAGCTCCAGTATTATCTGACCTAAATAATCCCACACTACCATTTACTTTACCATAAATAAAGACCGATGGATAATTGGCACCAGCCGCCGCTTTTCCGAATGTAACCCTATAGGCCTCTTCAACAGTTGTAATTTTGGTAAAACTTGTGCCACCATTGGTAGTATAATGCAAACCATTAGTTCCAGCAGACAGCCACACATGTCCTTCTCTGCCAAACACTGGTACTATATTCATTCCTCCACTAAATGAAAAGGTAGTGGGAGTATTAACAAATGATTTTGCTCCGTCTGTACTTCTGAAAAATGCACCAGTTGCATTATCAATTGCATAAAAAATGTTGCTGTTTACACGGTCAGATTTTGGGTACACATTTTCGCCCAAACCTGCACACAAAGCCCAAGAGGCGCCATCATTGCTCGAAACTGAGGAGAATGAATCGCTTGGTGACCACACAATATTGATTCCATTTGGCGAGATAGAGACAAAATTGGTGCGAGTGTCGCCACCTATGGCTTGAGCCGCAAAATCAGTCCAGGTTACGCCGTTATTTCTTGAGATACTCGCTCTCTTTCCCCCATCGTGTGCTCTAACAATGATTTTAGGATCGTTTTCAGCAAAATCTACCGAATACGTATTTCCGTGGTGATGGTAATTGTCGGCAGGCGATTTGGTCAAATCTAAATGCACAAAGCCCTTGATGTCGCCCAAGCCACTGATCAGTTCTGCTCCAGATGGCGGACTCGCCAAAGCCAGAGGAACCGTTTCTTCAAAATTGTCGTTTTCGTACACCCACAGTGTAGAGTCATTGGTGAAGGCTTTATCTAAGTTGTTCGTCATCCACAAACCATTTCCAGAACCGAAAATAGCCTGACTAGGATTGAATGGATTGATTTTCAAACCGCTATTCCAGCCCATTCCACCTCCATGAGGCGTATTTTTTGTGTCGGTTTTCATTTTGGTGCGCACATCTGTCCAAGTGGTTCCTCCATTTGTAGTGACATAAATTCGATCCGAAGTGGGCCACCAATAGCCCAAAGTACCCACTACCACAATGTTTGGATTAGTTGGATGTACCGACAAACTATTGTATCCCCCTTGAGTATTTCTACTAAATGGGTAGATTTTAGTCCAAGTATTGTTTGTTTTGTTAAACCGAACTACATAACCGTTGCTTGTGCCTGGTGCAAGGTTATTACTCATCGTGATAAAAATGTTATTTCCTGCAAATACCAAGTTGTTTGGAATGGCTGAAGTGCTAATCCTAGGTCTATCAAAATCTTTGGGTTCTACCTTGGCAAACTGGCCAGCCCAATAGGACCAATTTGCACCTGCATCAACACTTCGATACAAACCTCCAACAGTAGTATCGCTGATAGCCAAATGGTCGTATGTGCCTATATAAATATCTTTTGATGCAGTACCTTTAGTTCCTGACGACGGGTCTATTTCTAAGAATGTACAATTGATCTTTGGAAAACTAGTTACTTTTGTCCAAGTCATGCCATAATCCAAGCTTTGGAACAAACCTTGTTCTTGCGATGCAAAAAGTAGTTTGTTTGGTAGATTAGGATCTACTTGAAGTCTTTCGCCAGTACCTCGCCCAGCTTCATTCCCTCCTACTTTACATGGCAATTCCGACCTCGTCCAAGTCGTACCCCTATCAGTAGAACTATAAAACACACCATTTGGATCCCAGCTATTGGTATAAAGACCTGTGGCCATGTACACTCTGTTAGAATCTGTTGGGTCAGCAGCCATGCTTATAACACCCAATTGGTTTCCCGAAGTAACAAAATCAGAGAGTGGAATCCATTTTTTATTAGTGTTGTCCCAGCGATACGCACCACCAACATCGGTACGGGCATAAAGAAGGTTTTTAGAGGCCTTGCTATATACAAAACCCGGCACGTATCCGCCACCGTTGATAGTCACATTCTTCCAAGAATAAGATTGTATTGGCGTTTGCGAATAGCCTAAAAAACTAGCTATTAATAAAATTGAAGTAGTAAGAAATTGTTTCATAAGGTTGACATAAAATAGAATCAACCAGAATACAATTAACCTCTTAAAACATTACAAAATAATCATATTATTTTTATAAAAATTGTAGATAGAGACTTAAAATGTTCAATAGTTAGGGCATTTCTGTTGTTTAGCTTAATGGATTATGAAAAAACCGGGCATGATACACAACTTCCACGGTAGGCTAAGAAATCAATTCAACCTAAATAAAGGCTTTCGTGAATGGTTGGGCATTTCAGCACTTGTCTTGTAGACTAGACCAGACCTTAGTTGTCTAGGTTTAGTTTTTTATCAAGTTAATTATAAGCTTTAATATCAGTTCTCTCTGTATGGGTAAGCTTTGAGCTACTGCTAGTGCAAGAGCAACCAATGTGTTTTCTTCAATTTTTCTTTTTCTCTTGGAATTTAAATGGAAGTTATTTTGTCCAAGAAACCATACAAAAATGAATGAACCAATCCTCTTGTTTCCATCACTAAATGGATGTCCTTTTATAATAGAATATAGCAGTTGAGCTGCTTGTTCTTCAACTGTTGGATAAGCTAGTTGTCCAAAAACTGTCTGAGAGACACTTCCTAATATTCCTTCAAATGAGTCATCTTTTTCATTTCCAAACATATTTGATGCTTCTCCCTTTTCTATTAACGATCTTTTTAGTTCCGTTATCGCCCTTTTAACATCTTTGTAATTTATAACATAGATAACATTATCACTTAAGCCATCCATTGAGAGTTCTTCTGAATCATACTTATTAAGAAGCTCAAATGATTTAGAATAGTGACCTATGATTGTCAGAAAACCTTCTGTTATTTGCTTTTGATTCCGAAATACTGACTCACTTAAGTAATCAATTTTTTCCTCTAATTCTTTTATTATTTCCTTATTTCCTTTGAGGAGTTCATGATTTATTAAATATCCCTGAAGTAAATATTCTTTTAGTTTGTTAGATGCCCATTTTCTAAATTCAGTTGCTATTGGAGATTTTACTCTATAACCAACAGATAAGATTACATCTAGATTATAATGAAGAACTTCTCTTTCTATTTCTCTACCTCCTTCTGTTCGAACTAGTGCAATTTTTGCACTAGTTGAATCTTCATCAAGTTCTCCATCTTTAAATGCATTTTTTATATGTTTATTTATAACAGTTCTATCTCTATCAAAAATATCTGCTATTTGTAGTTCAGTAGCCCAAATAGTATCTGCTCCTTCATCTAAAACCACTTGAAATTCTGTAGCACTATTAGAAGGTTTGAATGCGACCAGGGCCTTGTTAATGTTCCTAATGTCCATGTCGAATTTTCTAAAATTAACCCCAACGTCAGTCTGTGACAAAACTCACAAACCTTCTGCAAAATAGTTAAAATACTAATAACGAAGAAATATAAAATGATTATCTTTAGAATAAGATATATTTCTATTAATGAGTTACTTATATCTAGAATCTGATAACCCCTTTTAACGGAAATCCGAGTCGGAGACTCTATAGTCATTGCTAATCAGAAAGCATTTCAACATAAAATGTTCATCCTAAATGTGCTTTTTAGGCTTGCTAGATATTGCCATTACGTAATTTTCTAAGAATTTTATTTCATACTTTAGTCAATTGCTTTAAACGGCCCTGAAACGATTGAAAATAATTTCTTTTAGTAGTATCATTTAGAAAAGACGTTGCTACCATTTTTTCAACTAAATCCGATTTGGAAATCATTAATGACATAATATCCTGAAAAGTCTTTTCTCTGATTTCTGCTTTCTCAGCCAGTTTCGCAAATTGCAATCCAATTTTTCCTTGGGCTAGATCTCTAGGCAATAGACCATCATCTAATGCAAAGTCTTTATCTTGAATATGAATACTGCTGTTTAATAAATCATAGGCGGGACTTAGTCGATAATCTCCAAAGGGTGTTTCTAGTATTGAGAAATTTTTAAGGTGTGCATCTCCATTTGAAAATAGATAATTGAATACTAGTGTTTTTAAAAGTTTTGGTGCGTCTAGCTTGTAAGTTGTTAAATAGGTGCGCATTAGATCAAATAATTCCAAATAATTGCCTAGATACTTGTAATACTCCCCGTGGGTTTGTGGGGTTCGTTTGGCTAAGGATGCAAAGTCATCTTGAGCCCATTTTGATCCATCTTCCTTTACATCAAATCTTTTGGTGATGTATGCAGGTGTACCATCTTTAAAAAAGATCAATGCATTTTCAGCCGTCTCTATTCCATACACTTGACGAGCAATTTGCATTGTTAAATGCTCATTGGCCGGCATTTGATCTACTTTTTTACCAGCACTTGGTATTGGTTTCAGAATATAAGTACCATGTTCATTTTCATTAATTAGCCTTAATTTGTTTTTGTCGAGCAATACAGAAAATTTTTCTTGTACACCAGATATCGACATCCTATTTCGATTCGCCTCAAATAGTGCATCGGTTTCTAGGTTAGATGCTGGAGGATCGTAAGGCAAAATGTGATACACCTTTTTTCCATCAAAAACTCTATTCAAAGCGGTTTTGCTATAGGTACTAAATCCTTCAGCTAATGTACCTGAACAATATTTAATTGATAATGGGAAATGGACAATCGACAATGGAGTGGTGTTTTTAAATTTCTTACTTATTTTTGTTTTGATGATTTAATGATGGAAATGAGCAGTCTTAAAATTTATTCAACCTCAGTTTTATAAGATTCAAAATCGTTTTATCAATATAGTCAGATTTGTAAAGTAAGTCTAGCCAATATTCTGATTCGTTTGCTTCTTTTAAGGCAATAGATAGTTTATGAATAAAATCAGCCTTACTTTCAGCATGTTCAGATTCTCTTACCAAAGCCCCAATAGCAGTTCCTGAACGAAGCATCTGTTTGGATAAAATATACTCTTTCTTAGAATCTGTTAAATACTGATAGAGTTTTACAATGTTGAGTGCAAATGCAAAGCTTTTTATTTTGATTACATTCTCTTTCATAATTCTCAATTATCCATTCTCAATTATTCATTCTCCATTATCCATTATAAATTCTCAATTTTCCTAACTGTCACCGCACCTATGCTGTCATTTTTTGCAGTAGACATCAGCAATCCGAAGTGGTCGTCTTGGTCAATTCTATTTAGTTTGCACACTAGTTGTTTATTAGAACCTTCTGGAAGCATGTTGTAAAAAAACGGAAATAGGTATTTGGAATGAAATTCTTTTTCGACTTTGGGTAAAGTTAGACTGATGCTTTGCTTACTGTTATTGGTCACCCAGTCATCTTTATAACTAAATGAAAATGAACCATCATCATGTTGGGTCAAGATCCCTGCTTCTTCATTTCTGAAAAATACTTTTGCCTTTCTCATTTAGCAGACGTTATATTTTTGACTTTTAGGCAAACCTCCATACCCAACACATCAGCCAATTTTTGCAATGTTAACAGCGTAGGATTTCCTTTGCCGCTTTCAAACTGTTTCAGTGTTCGCAACCCAACACCAGATAGTTCTGCTACCTTTTCCTGTGTTACTTGTAGCGCTTCCCTACGCTCCTTTATGGTCTTTATTAACTCTGTAAAGTGCATTATACCGCATTATTTCATGCAAATGTAATACTACTTATCCATAATTTCAATAGAAAGAGCAATAAACTGCACTATATTTACATATTTTTGTTTTTATAATGTAATTAAAATAAAAGGTGCGTCTTGAAGCACTATTGTTAGCCTAAGTTTTGGTGCATGACGAGGGTTGCAGATTTCAAAGCACAAAACTGTTAAACCAGCACAAAAGTTGATCTCAAATCTGACAACTTCTTGTTGGCATGTGCCATTTTCAGGTTGTGTAAGATTTTTTCTAAAATATTATGAAGAAATATCGAAATTAGGCCTTAATTTAATAAAGTAAAAGCAGCCTAATAAGTTATGATTAATAACTACTTCCTTAAAATGATTAAAATTCTCCGTCATCAGGAAGAAATTATGTTATTTAATAATATTCTAACAATTGATAAGTTACATGCCGAAGAGGTTGTTGAATATTTAAAATCTGAGTATTTTAAAGAGTGTTATGAATATCCTTATAAATCTCCAGAATTTAATTCTGAATCGGCATTATGGGCTGCGACAATTTTATATGTAGCTTCTCAACTTATGCTTTACAGAAAAAATAATGATGCTGATCTAGAACTACTTTTACCTGATTACTTAGGTCATAAATCGCCAGAAGCTATTCTTTCAGCTGATTTATGTTTGCGTTTTTTACCTGACATTATCTTTCATTTAAAACAAATAGATAGTGAAGATATTTTAATTCCCATTTTAGAGAAAAAACTAACAGATTGGCCATATTCGGCCATAAATTCACATATTGATATCGCAAATTTAAATTTGGACTTTGTGTTAGCAGACGCTTCTACACAGCAATTATGTATAAACAGGATTATTGAATATCAAAAAATAGAGTTGGCAAAGCATCCTGTTTTAAAAAATATAATTGGTGCCAATTTGGGAATTTATACCAACGATTTTTGGAAGGAATTTAAATCAATACAATAAATGAATAGTATAGACAAACTAAATAGTGTTTTACGCTTTGTAAAAGATTCTTTTGTGGGTAAAGATGAAGTTGTAGATCTATTGGGCATTAGTTTGATTGCTAGAGAAAATGCCTTTCTGCTAGGGCCACCTGGCACTGCCAAAAGTGCTATTATTCGCTTACTTGCTAGTTGCATAAAAGATGGTAAAAATTTTGAATATCTTCTCACAAGATTCACGGAACCAAATGAAATTTTTGGCCCATTTGATATTCGCAAACTCAAAGAGGGTGAACTAGTTACTAATACTGAAGGGATGATGCCAGAAGCATCGATGGTTTTTTTAGATGAAATCTTTAATGCCAACAGTGCAATTTTAAATAGTCTTTTAACTGCGTTAAATGAGAAAATATTTAGAAGAGGTAGAGAGACAAAAAAACTCCCTGCATTAATGTTTGTTGGTGCGAGTAATGTATTACCAGAGGAAGAATCTCTTAATGCTTTGTTAGATAGGTTTTTAATACGTATTCGATGTGATTATGTAGCTACTGATTTACTTGAGGAAGTCCTTATTGCAGGATGGGATCTAGATACTAGGCTGTCTACAAGCAAGCCCGAAATCACCCCAGACGAAATTATAGATTTACAGCGAATGAGCAAACAAGTCGATCTTTCTCCGATTCGTAAGCAATACATAAGTTTGGTACACAATTTAAGAAATACTGGAATTAAAGTCTCTGATAGAAGGGCTGTCAAAATTCAGAATTTATTGGCTGCAAGTGCTTTAATGTGCAATCGATCTGAGGCTATAGTATCTGATCTTTGGGTGCTTAAATACACATGGGATACTGAAGAACAAATCGAAATTCTGGCTGGTATCATTGATACAATTATTGAAAAAGATAATACCTCACTGGCACACCCACAAGCCATGTTTAACAAATCACCTAATGCGGAAGATGTAATAAAAGAAGTAATGCTGCTCACTAACAAATGGGAGTCTGGATCACTTTCCTTTGAGGAGCAAAATGTTGTAAAGGATAAATTGCGATATATACAAACGCGGTGTAATTGGATTAAAGATGGTGAACATAAGCAACATATTCAATTAGAAATAGAATCATTATGGAAAAAGATACTCCAAGCGATTTAATCTATTTTTTATGGATAGATGAACATAATAAAAATGATTTAGCCCATATTAGACATTGGAATAATTTAAAAGTTGCTTTTGATGACAACGGGATATGGCTTAAAGATTTTGACTATGTTCAAATTAATTCTGTAGAAGTAAAAAGTATTCCATTTAAGCATATTTTTTATGCCAAAAATGGAAAGTTATTTCTTTTAAATAGCTTATTACCAAGTCGTAATTTACCTTCGTTGTTGTGGACTCCAATAAGCCGGGCTCTTCCTGTGGTTTTGCCTTCGTTTAATCATAATTATTTTGGTATTACTGAAACCGTTACCCTTAGTTTGGTTCCTTCAAACCAGGAAATTGAAGCCAAAAGACTAATTACCACAATGGCCGATTTAGACAAATACATTCAAAATGCTCCTGCCATACGACTAAAAAACCTATTTTGGGCTGTTCTTAATACTGATCAGGTATTTATTTTAGGGCAACCAATGCTTCCAATACAGGGTGAGGCCTATTGGCAAAAGGAGGATTTTGTTATTCCCGTAGGGTATAATTTTGATAACCCTATTTTGACAAAAGTTTTAAATAACAACATAAATCCCCAAAAAGAGGCATTGATAATTTGGGATTCATCAAATTGTTATTTTTTAATTAATAAATGCGACCTACGGCCATTATCCCTTAGTTCATTTAGATTAACTAAGCAGATTATAGAAATGGCTTAAATATTGATTTATGAGACATCTCAATTATTATCAATCATATGTTGGATATTTTTGGCAATGGGAAGACAACCTTACGGTGCTTGCCATTCCAAATGGTAATACCATTGCTTATCGGGAATTTATAATTGATGTTATTAATAAAATTGCTTTACAAGGGTTGCCACCGTTTGGATCTTTACTATTAGCAATCGTTGCTACCAATCCAAATTTTTCAGAGTCAATTGAATCTATAAAGAGAACTCTGTTTATAAAGGAGGCGAATAAAGGAGATAATTTTTCAAATCTTGAACAAGATCATGCCCTTGTTGATACAGCACTACCATTTCTTGAGCTATTGTCTCGCTTACCAGATCATTATAAAAAAGGGAAAAACCGTATATTATTATTGCAAGCAATATTTGAAAATTGTCATAATATTCTTTCCGTGGATAAATCCATAAAACTAAAGGATGAATTTTCAGACAACAATCAGGGTGCTTTAAAGACTATTGACAAAAAAGAAAAATTAGAAAAAAATCTTCTTTTTATTGATTTCAAAACAATAGCCTTACTAGGCAATAAATTTAAAACAGTAGAGGATTTACTAGCAAAAATTGCAAGTCTTCCTAATATAGATGAATCTAAAATAGATTTAGAAGCAATAGCAGGAAATACACAACCCTCGGAGGATTTTTTAGAACAACTTATTGAAAACAATAAAAGCTTTTATGTTGCCTCTTTAGTAAAACGCATTTGGGGAGGTCTTAATATACCTCTAAACAATTCCTTACCTAGTTATCAACCACTTGGAGGAGTTTCAGATTTAACCAACAAGGGCGACTTTGATAAATTATTGATTTCAGAATTTGCCAACGATGATATTATTTTCATGTCTAGATTGGCTAATAATGAGGCATTATTTATTCAGAGGGAAATTCCTCCAAGCAATAATGACCTTGAAAGGATAATTTTAATAGATGTTTCCTTGAAAAATTGGGGAACACCCAAAGTTATCTCCTTTGCAGTGATGTTGGCCATTGCAAAACATCCCAAAACTAAAATTGATTGTACCGTGTATGCAATTGGAAATTCCTATTACCCAATTGCTATTGATAATATTGACGGAATAATAAATGGTATTCAGCTACTTGACGGCAGTTTACACGCTGCAAATGGTTTAGAGAAATTTTTTAAAGATCAACATGGACGTAAAAATCGAGAGGTTTTTCTTCTGGCGGAGCCTTCCAGTTTGAAACATGAAGTAATGCTTCGCACCATCCATGAATATCACAACTATATCCATTACTTTATTTACACTGATAGTGAGGGAAATATCGATATATATAAAAGACAGAATAATGCCAAGAAACATATTCAACATATACTTTTACCTTTAAAGGAACTATGGAATAGTGCAAAAAAAGCCAAAGTTGAAAATATTACTAGAAATTCTAAAGAGAATAAATGTCCTTTGTTGATTAGAAATTCTACTAATATAAAGAAAATTCTATCGACCACTGATGGAAGTATATATCAGATAAGGGGTAATAAAACATTAGTTCGTTTTGGGGATCGAACCCTAAAACAATTCGAAAAAGGTTGGGAGATAATTACTGAAGAACTACCTTTTACTTATGGCGATTTTGAAATCGGAATTAATTCTAATAACGAATTAATACTTCTTTTATTTAACCCAAATACAAAAGAAATATTTTTATTTAATGTTTTTAATCAAGAATCTAAAATTGTTTCATTTCCACAATGGAAATCAGCTGCAGGTAATTCTTTTGTGTTTCATCAGCAACAGTTTTTTTATAAGTGTTTTAACCAATATTGGAGAATCTCTCTTGATGGACAAGTTAACTTGGACAACCACATCAATAATTCGATTTTTATAGATAGAGAAAATGAACTCAAAAACCTAAATACTCGCTTTTCTTATGCACAACCTGTATTCATAAATATTAATGAGGTATTTATAAATGAAGTTCAAAACCTTGTATTTAATATACATGAACTTCATTTGAATGTAGGTAATCATATCAAGATAGACAAAATGCGACGAGAGGCAAGCAAAATATCAGTTGCCACAAAAATTGCAGATCGAGAATTTAAATTTAACGATGGCAGTACAATTGAAATCAACAAGAATGGAATACTCATTTTGAACAGCAGTAACGCTACCATTCCGACCATTTATTTACCATCTTCTCTAGATTCCAGTTTGGCGATTGCTACCAATGCAGAATTTGCGGGTAATGAGTATTATTATAAAGAAATTCAATTTGATATTAATTTGACAAATGCCGGGACAAAAAGGCTCTCTATTGTAAAGCTATTAAAAGATTCTTTTAGTGAAATGGGTCTGTCGCAAGCCAAAGATCTTGTTGATTTTGCCCCTAGTCAAATTGCAAAATCCATCTCAAAATCAAAAACATTTCAAATAAAATCAAATTTAGAAGCAGAAGGGGCAACTGTTGAGATTACAGCAAGTCAAAATAATGCACAACAAACAGCAGAACTCTCTAAAATATCTACAAGTCTATTTTTTCAAAAACATATGATACCTTATATAAACACAATTTTAGCTTATGGAACTAAAAATTAAACCGTATGATAAAAATATTTACCCTATTGGAGGGATTTTAATAAGAGATGCCTTTGTCATAAATTGGATAAAAGAAATTCAATTAATTGGGTTCAATCTCGATGAAATTAAGATTTACCCAATTCCAGCCACAAAAGTAAACACAATTTGGGGCTGTTTAGTATTATCCCAAAATAAACTAAATCTTCATAAAATCGGGAAGAATGAATTGTTCCAAATTGTTTCTTCAAACCTTTTTATTGCCGAAAAGTCAATAATTTCTCCTTCTCTAACAATGTCGGAGATTGAAAAACTATTTGCTTCTGGCATGCATCTAATTCATCCTGATGTTGGTATTGTTGAATTTCTAGAGGAATTAAATATATCAAAACTTATTAAACAACCAGAACTAAAAAATGTAACTGTGCGTGCTCCTGAAAAAGGCGTTTTCATTCCTAAAAGAATTAACAGTTTTCAAGTTTTGCCAGTTTCTTCAGAGGAGGTACTTAAAAATTTAGAACAGAACATTTTCCCTAAAAAAGAAAAATTACCAGAACAACCTTTAACTCTTTTTGAAAAAGGGAAATTAGCCCTATATAAAGCTCTGTTTTTTAAAACGACAAATTACAAGTCAAGCTTAAATTCTAATTCAAAAATACATCGAAACGCGTTTTTAGAAAAGATAGAATCACTGATAAACGCAGTTACAAAAAATAGTAATTGGGTACAAAAACTTGAAGAAGATTATGAAAATCTTGAAGAAAGAAATCAAAAACAAATAGATAAATTAATGGATTTACTGAAAAAAAATCCAGAAGAAGCCCTTAAATATGCTATTCCACTTGACGGCACGGGCACCACTAGAGGAGGTGTAAACCAAAGATTTGAATTATCAAAAAGATGGTTTGATTTTTCCTTATTTTCCGGTTCTGTAAATACAGGTACTGGAAGTATTGATTTAGGGATACATTATAATGTTTTACAAGATCAATATAATAAAACTGCCCAAGATTTAATCAACAACAAAGAATATCTCAAAGCGGCTTTTGTGTATATGAAACTTCTAAAAAATTACCACCTAGCTGCTAAGGTTCTTGAAGATGGCAAACATTATCAAGAATCGGCCACTATATATTTAAAGCGTTTAAATGATAAAAAGAAGGCTGCTGAATGTTACGAAAAGGGTAATTTGATTGCCGATGCAATAGACCTATATAAAGACTTAGGTGAAAATGAAAAAGTAGGTGATCTATACATATCAATTCACAAAAAGAAAGAGGCTGAGGTATATTATGTAAAAGTAATAGATGAATATACCTCAAGAAATCAGTATGTAAAAGCTTCCTTAATTTACAAAGTAAAAATGCAAGATGCTATGCGTGGACAAGCACTATTAAAAAGTGGCTGGTTGGAGAATAAAGATGCAGTAAATTGTTTAAACAACTATTTCAATAACATTAAGGACTTGAATGTTTTAAAGAATGAAATTAATCAGGTTTTTAAAAATGAATTAAAAAGCGAAAATAAAGAACATTTCATAAGTGTAATTAAACTTGAATATCAAAAGAACAATGAACTAGCTTCTACAATTCGTGAAATGGCATATCAGGTGGTTGCTGACCATATTCATAAAAACCCTGCAATTGTTAAAGAATTAAAAGCTTTTAACCCAAAAGACTTTGAACTTTCTAAGGATGTTCTAAGATTTAAAATAAACAAATAAATGGAACTTTAAACCTTTAAATCCATTTAAAAAGCACATTTCACTAGAAACATATCCGTTTTTTAACACCTATTCTCTCCTACCGCACGCTTCGTATGATAAGAAAAAGCTCGAATGAGTTGGCTTTTATTTGAGACCCTTGAAAAGTAGGCAAGTTATAGCCAAAATTAAGTGTAGACTGGTAGTTACCTAATTTGATACCATTTAATCCTAACAAAAAAGAATACCGCTCATTAACAAAGAAATTGGTACCAAAAGATATAAAATCTTTAAAAGTTACACTTGTGCCTACATTGGATTTTAGCGTTGAAAACACGATTGATTGAAGATACATGGTGAGCCTTGTATTTTCTGTTATGTCAAAGGACTTCTCTCCGTACACAGTAAAAAATCTACGAAGCTTAAATTGATATTCTTTTGGTATCAAAACATTATTAAATATTTGATTTATAGAAGCACCAAGTTCAAAGGAGCGAGAACGTAGGGTAATTCCAAAATCTGCATCGGGCCTTGATGATGAACCTCCTGCGCTTACATTGGTAGCACGAAAGGTATAGCCCGCTACACCTAAATTTGCTCCAGCAGCCAACAAAAGACTTGTTGACAGGTTGGTACTCCATGTATAACTTAAATAGTACCTAGGTTTAAAAATAAAGTCCCCTTCTTTTTCATTTACCAATTTTATGCCTATTTTGTTACTATTGCGTAGGCTATCTTTACCTGAGATGTTAAAACTGGCAAGAAGATAATGATTTTCTACTTTGGCTAACAGGCCTCTATAAAGCTGATTTCCCAGTTGAAGTTCCAGATGATGTTGTTTATTAAAACTTGAAGGATTATAAAAGTTGTTTTGTAAAGTAGTAAATCCGTATTGCGTAGGTAAAAGATCCTGTTGTGCTTGCATATTAGCATAAACCAAGCAAAAGCAACAACCCATGTAGATCTTATAAATGGATAAAAAACGCATTAAACGTAACTATTATAAATTGAAGTAGTATTTAATTTAACTGTAGTTGTAATGATTTTGCAATTCAAATGTATTAAGACCATCTATGATTAACTATACAGACAGACAGATTCTAGATGCCATACGCACTGGAAACGATAAAGATGTGCTTAAATCCATTTATAAAAATGTTTTACCTAATGTAGAAAAATATATTTGTGCTAATTCCGGTTCGAAAGACGACGCTTTTGACCTTTTTCAGGACGCGGTGATCATTCTTTATAAACAAGTATCTAATCGTACTTACAATGAAGAAAAATATAAAATTGCGGGGTTTCTGTACACTGTTAGCAAAAACCTTTGGATCAATAGAGCTAAAAAGAAATCTGTAGAGAAGGATTGGTATGAAAAAAAGCAAGAGGACGAAATAGAACCTACGGTTTTAGAAGATTTGATAGATAGTGAAAAGAAAAAATTATTGAATCATGTTTTTAAACAAATTGGTGACGAATGTGTAAAATTACTTACTTATTCAGTATATCAAGAACTTACGATGAAGGAAATAGCAGACATTATTGGCATGACAGAAAATAATGTACGCGTACAATCTCATCGTTGTAAAAAAAAATTAAGAGAATTGGTTTTAAATAACTCGTATTTAAATAAAAACCTAGCTAACTAATGGAACTCGAAGTTTTTGAAAAAATTGATTTATATCTTAAGGGTAAACTTGACCCTGATGATAATTTTCACCAAGCCTTGTTGCACGATAAGGAATTAAAGGAAATGGTTGAATTGGAAGTAATTACCAATCAATTCATAAAAGAAAATGCCATTATAAATGCTACCAATCACCTCACATATATTCATAATGAAGCCAACAATTTAAACAAACTTAAAGCCAGAGTTTATAAAATAACCGCTTTGGTGGTAACATTAGGACTTATAGGTACCTTTATAATTAAAAATTTAAATGATACCATCGATCAAAAAACAAACACTGTAATTCCTTCTAAAACCAAAAAGGATACTTTAACAATTCAAAAATTGCCAAACAATAAAGAATCAAATGGCGTAAATAAAAATGCTGTATTTGAGAAAGTGGTAAATGAAAGAAGTAAGGATACCTTGCCAAATCCTGTTAGGCATATATCCAATGATTTGATTGAAATACCAAAGCCAGTTTTAAAAGCAAGTGAAAAAGTAAAAGAACAAGGATTATTGAATGAACTAAGTTCAGCTCCAACTAGTTTGAAGGTTGAAAAAAATATTGATCCGATAATCGAGAAAAAACAAATTAATACTGATCAGCTTGAAAATAAAATCGAAAAAAAGGCTGCTAACAAACCAGAAAGTTATGTTTTTGAGCCTAATCGAGAAACTTGGAGAATACCAACGAATCCAGAAAAGAAAGGCAAACTTACTGTTTTAAATAAGGCAGGTATTGAAGTATTCAAAAAGACATTTGTAGAAAATGAAGAAATAACTTGGAATGGCTTTTCTTTAGCTGGAGAATTAGTTCAAGAGGGTTTATATCCTTTCTATATTGAGTATCAAGATGGTGAGATAAGTTATGCCACTGTAACTATTGTTTTCTAAAGTAATGAGAAGAAGTATTTTAAAATTATGTATTTGGATGATTAGCTGCAACTTGTGCATTGCGCAGGTAACTATTATTTCAGATACAAATTTCAGAAATTTTTTAAATGAAAAATATCCTCAGCTTTTGGACTCCAACAAAGCCTTAATAAATGCTAAGGCTGCTCAAACAATAGGTAATTTTAATTGCTCCAAAAGGAACATTGTTAACTTAAGTGGAATAGAACGATTTACCAAAATCTCCGGGCTGTTTTGCAATGATAACAACATAACCAATTTGGATAGTGTTAAAAATCTAAAACAGCTCAAACTAATTGATTGCCACAATAATCCTTTGGGCAGGCTTCCAAAGTTGGATTCGTTAATTAATTTGGACTATTTATGGTGCTCAGGTTGCAAACTTACTGAACTACCAGATCTAAGCAATAATCTCTTATTAAAAACATTAAACTGTTATAGCAATCAACTTATTGAAATTAAAGGACTTGAAAAACTAGTTAATTTAGGCTTTCTAAATTGTTTTGATAATAAAATCGTGGCTTTGCCCGATATTTCAAATCTGAAGCAACTAGTACTTTTACAGTGCTTTAGCAATGATCTTAAGGATATTCCGGGTTTATCAGCACTTACTGAGCTGCACACAATTATTGCAGGTGATAATCAATTAACAAGTTTTCCAGATCTTTCACTTCTTACCAAATTAAAGGTTTTAAAACTATATAGTAATGAACTAACTATTTCGCCAGATGTTAGCAATTGTCCGTTGTTAGAAACATTTGAAATTAGTTTTAATCCGATTGATCACGTTCAAGATTTTAAGAACAATTTAAACTTAAAGCAACTTCTAATAGAAAATAACAAGTTAAAGGAATTACCCAACTTAAATCACCTCGTCAGACTTAACCGGTTAAGATGTGCAAATAACCAACTAAGATTTAAAGACTTAATACCGCTGGTGGAACTCGACAGTCTAACTAGCTTTTCCTATACCCCACAGGCCAATCCGATAGGTAACAAAGTTATTACTACGCGAGAATTAAGAACAGTTAAAATATCTAACCAATTAAATGAGGACGGACTTGGTAATCAGTATTCTTGGACTAAAGACAACCAAGCTTTTGCTAATACAAATCAAGATTCATTAATTTTTAATCGTATTTTAAAATCCCAAGCTGGAATTTATCAAGCACAAATCACCAATTCAAAACTACCCAACTTGATTATAAAAGGAGATACTTTTAATTTAAAAGTGATTGATTGTTTTGATACAGATGCATTTAACCCAAAAACAACCGAATATCAATGTAGCATTGGAGCTTCTATTTCATACGATCTTAACTCAATAATTGACGGAACACCACCATTTGATGTTTCACTTCAAGGAAAAGTTTCTCAAAAAACCATTACTCCGTTCAATAGTACATTTCCCAGATTACATGAGTCCAACTATCAAATGAATTTAAAAGATGCCCTAGGCTGCACTTATAGTAAGGATATAACTATACCAGGTAAAAAAGCCGAAGATTGCAATATATTGGTTATTGCTTATGAAGGAAATCAATCTAATTATATTAATTTCGAAGAAACTGGACTAGCTAAAGTGTTTAATACCAGTGGCAAATTAATACACTCTTTTTCAACTCCTAATCAATGGAACGGAACACAAGCAGATGGGCAAGTGATTCCGGGTTACTATATTTTGGTATTAAATGATAAATCGTATGAAGTTACAATTATCAAATAAATTATAGCTACTAAAATCGGATTAATCATTAGAACAGTTCAAGTTACAAATCCTCAAATACTTCGAACTATTTAGCATAAACATTAGAAGAAAAGATAAACTTTTGAAGAGTTTTCTTCCGTGAAATTCTTAATGCATTTCTTCAAGGCCCATTTATCCAAAAAACAAAAAAATTGTCTTTTTAAATAATCACATTCAGTTGAAAATTATAATTATAAGTAGGTTAATTCAATAAATTGACTGTTAAGTTGTACATCCCCAATTACATAAAATGGGTTATAGTTACCAACCCTCCAAAAGTTCGAACTCTTGGCATAAATAATCGAAGAAATAATAAACTTTTGGAGAGTTTTCTTCCATTGCAGATACTAGCACAAAAACAAAAATTCCTATTAGCCTTTTTAAGCTGATAGGAATTCTCGTTTAAAAAAATCTATATCTAGTCTACTTTAATCAGTTTGACTACTTTGGTTGTGCCATTACTATTAAATACTAAATGATAGACTCCTTCCGCCAAATGAGAGGTATTGATCGTTCTTGATCCTTGAGCCACTAGTTTACCCATAGCGTCAAATAACTTGGATTCAACTGAACCAACAATTGCAGTTATTTCTAACTTATTACTAAATGGATTTGGTTGTACCTCAGAGTTGGTGTTGGTTATTTCCTCAATACTGGTAATACACTTGTCTTTGTCTGTAATGGCCACCAATCCCGTATTGCCTCCAGCACATTTGCCACAAGAATCTACAAAAGCTGTACCTCCAAAATCACCATGACAATCTTTGACACATGCTTCTTTTTGTGTCAATCCGCTTACACAAACCTTGCAATCATCTAAGAAAGCTGTACCATTTGGTGTGCCAAAGCAATCCAGACAAGAATTTTCTGTATTGCCACAACCACAATTACCAGGATTGGTTTTATTCATATCGTTTGGACAATTGTCTCCACTAGTAGAAACATAACCAACAGGTTGGGTACACTCTGTTTTGGTGGTGTTAAAATCTCCTAGTCCGTCATTATCAGCATCTGCGTACCATGTGGTGGCTACTCCTATGTTTTTGTCCAATGGTGCGCAATCATTGGCATCGTCAATACCATCATTGTCATCGTCTGTGTCACAGGCATCTCCTTGTGCATCACCATCTGTGTTCGTTTGGCTTGGATTGGATATGCTCGGACAATTATCACCACTAATTGCTACATAACCTACTGGTTGTGTACATTCTGTTTTGGTGGTGTTGATATCTCCTAGTCCGTCATTGTCAGCGTCTGCATACCATGTGGTGGCTACTCCTATGTTTTTGTCTAATGGTGCGCAATCATTGGCATCAGCAATACCATCATTGTCATCATCTGTGTCACATGCATCTCCTTGTGCATCACCATCTGTGTTTGTTTGGCTTGGATTTGACGTGCTCGGACAATTATCACCACTAATTGCTACATAACCTACTGGTTGTGTACACTCTGTTTTGGTAGTATTGATATCTCCCCAACCGTCGTTGTCAGCGTCTGCATACCAAGTTGTTGGAATTTGAACCTCAACTGGTGTTGCTGTTGAAGTAGCTTTACAACCATTGGCATTCGTAACTTCTACTGTGTATGTACCAGCAGCATTGGCTGTGTGTGTT
>JAIYAU010000025.1 GCA_027488865.1 Cytophagaceae bacterium | reverse complement strand
TATTACAGGGATATTTATGGAGGAAATAACAGATGTTGAAATTTATACGTCTTAAATATCCCCTCTGTCAGTTGTATTGTCCCCCCTCGCTGGCGCAAGTCTGCGACTTGTGCCTCCCCTCATGGCGCAAGCGTCTCGCTTGTGCCTTACATTAATCAAGCGTCCCGCTTACACAAGAAATCATTCGTTTCTGCCTAAACATCCGCTTGTATTTGAATAAAAACTATATTTGCTCATGAGCCGCAAGTACAAGATTAGGGACAGCAACAGGCTGTATTTTGTCACCTTTACCGTTATCCATTGGATCGATGTGTTCATCAGGGAGGAGTACAGGGCAGTGTTTGTAGACAGCATCAAGTATTGCCAAAAAGAAAAGGGACTTGAAGTATATGCATGGTGCATCATGACCAGTCACGTGCACCTGATTGTTGGCAGCAACAAAGAGCCTTTGGAAGGCATCATTAGGGATTTGAAGAGCTTTACGTCGAGTTCTATCCGTAAGCTGTTGGAAAACAAGGAGAGTGTGGCTGAAAGCCGGCGTGAGTGGATGTATTGGATGATGCAAAGGGCTGGCAGGAAGAACAACAACAATAACGACTTTCAGTTCTGGCAACAGCACAATCACCCAATAGAACTGGACAGCAATGAACTGATGGATCAAAAGCTGGAGTATATCACATGAATCCAGTAAAGGCAGGTTTTGTGGATAGGCCCGAGGCATGGCAATATAGCAGTGCCATTGATTATATCGAGGGGCGGAATGGAATGGTGGAGGTAATACTGATTGGATGATTTTTGAATGCAAGCGAGACGCTTGATGGTTGTGAGGCACAAGCGAGACGCTTGCGCCATGGGGTTATGCATTAGGGTCATGCGGTGATGTAACTATAGGGTATCCTAAGTCTATCGAAAACAATCACCAAGATAGGGAAATGAACAATTTTTTTGATGCCCATATGGTGCAAAAAGGCATTTCAACATGGGTCTTTGAAATCCCCAAAGCTATAATTCAAATTATTATAGGATCAATTTTGCTTTGTTTATACCATCCATTTTATTTTATATTTTCTTTACTATTTCTACTAATCTTTGGATTTGTTTTTATCAACGTAAGTCGTCAGGGTCTCGATTTAGCAATTAAAGAAAGCGAAAATAAGATCCAAGATGTAGATAGGTTTGAAGAAATTCCTCGTATTATATATTCGCTAAATAATAGTCAATTCGGCAATATGGATTTATTAAAATCAGATGATCATGTTAGGGGCTATTTGTTTGAGAGAAATGCTCAATTCAATATTCTGTTGCGACAATTTAAGACCCTTATTTTTTTAAAATCGGCTGTCATTATATTGACCTTGATCTTGGGATTATGTTTGGTTATGAATAAAGAAATAACGGTAGGTCAGTTTATTGCAACGGAAATGGTTATTCTTATCATTGTTAACTCATTGGATAAAATAGTTGTTAATCTTGAATATGCGTATGATGTTATTACAAGTTTCCAAAAAATAGCTAGGGCTTGGTACTAATAAATCTGTGGGCCAACGTCCCATCTGTGCACAATTTAACTCTATGAATTTTGAGATAATCATTTTATTCTTAATTTTACAATTGCGTAAATCTACCTTGATAAGTCGCTATTACAATCTAAAACATAACTAATAAGATGAAAATTTTTTCAATCGGCATTTTAGTATTCTTAACTGCTTGTGCCTTCTCACAAAATATGGTTCAAAAAGAACAAGTTTTATCCTCATCTGACAAAGACTTAGGTTTAATTTCAGTGACTGGAATAAAATCTGCTGTTAGGGGTGGTTACAACAATTTTTTTTTTACATCATCACTTGAAATCAAGGATATAAAGAATTCTGGCTTTATAATCAGAGAGGATTACAAGTTCACCAAGTATAACGACCTTTTGGCTAAGGAATGGGAAACGAAGATCGATAAAAAATATGGTTTTGTATTTGATGGCCCGAGAGGAGAAACGCTCGGAGATAAAGAAGGGGTGTTTTTTTATGAATACCCCTCCGTTCCAATAAGATGCCTTAAAGAGTTTAACGTTACCTTTTTCGACTCCAAAGGTAATCCTACAACTAAAGAATACAAATTAGAAGAGACACATGACGGAGTGGCTTGTTCTTTTCTTAATGCTAAGGGGTTAAATGTACTAGTTTACGATGTAGAAGATATATCCATTACCTATGAACTCCTTACCTTTTCAAGGGAATCACTTCAAATGACAAAAGAAACCTTGCCTTTAAAAACAGACCCAATAGAGGCAAAAGCATATGTTAAAGGGAATAGTAGTGGTCTTTATGTGGGTTGGAGGCTTTTAAGTAATGAAGACAATAAGACTATCTTGGTGAAATCATATATTGTTCCAGATTCAAAAAAATTCTTTGTCAATAAGAATCCTGATAAAAAACTGTTACTTGAAACCATTGAGTTAAGCCCAAACAATAAACTTTCAAATGCAAAAGAATTCCATCTGGAATCCCTGAAAGTAGAGGGCGAGTGTGTACAACCTCAATTGTTTTTTGATACTGGCCGCGATGAAATATATGTAATAGAAACCTATATTGGAGAAAAAACACGATATAATTTTGGCGGATTGTACTTCCTGAAGTTTAAATATGGAACAACTAAAAACGTACAAAGTACAATCATTGCAATTGATAAAACCCTGGGAGTTCTCCGTTCTGGAGCTTCCATACCCCGTATTTATGATGATCCTCATTTTAATAGAGTAATATATACTTTCCCTTGTAAAATCGCCTATTATCCATTCTCCGGTACCTTTGACTTTTGGAGTCCTAGTTACTATAAAATGAAGAACTATGGCTATGTGTGGGCTCGACTAGACAATACAGGGAAACAATTAGCATCCGCAAACGTAGTTTATACGAATGGTTTAGGAACACTAGATCAGTTGTTTTATATTCCAAAAGAAATCACTGAGTATGTTGGAGCCAAACCCATTAAAGCATCACCTATTGATTTCATTTTTGATCTGCCTAAAAGAATCGACATAAAGAATGTCGTACAGCACATCATAGAAAAACCAGATCATTATACCATTGTAACTATTTCTGAAGAGAAAAGCGAATACAAAGCTTACAATATTACTAAATAATCAAGAGGAGTTGAACGGCAAAGGATGAATTAGCAGTGGCGATGATTATATGCTCATTTATCATTCACTCAAACTGGACTAAAGGTATCAGTCGTAAGAGCCATTTCTCTTAACCTCATACACAATCAGTAATCTTTCTCTTTTTCCCTTCAGCAAAAGACATCACTGTGCTTCTGCTAGCGCCGACGTCCGTCGGTGCTACTTTACCGCCATTGTTGGAGTCTAGCCCTCAAGTTACTGTACAGTTTTATTGAACTTGCCGGGAGTCACCAAAAACTAATTCATAGCTTTTTTATCTTTTTCTTCTGGTCATCTACCCGTTATTATGCAACAGGCGTTGAAACGTTTGGAATGTTGGTTCATTATGAAGATTTTTGTTTGGTAAAGATAAAGTTGTTGGTGACGCCCCGCAAGTGAAATAGGACTTAAGAATGCCTTGTGGGGCTAAACACCAACAACGGCGGAAAAACATTTCGGATGTTGCTGGTAAGGCTCTTGAAAAATTAAATTAATTTATTTATGTATTATTTGTTAGATTTTTATTCAAAAGATAAATCAAAAAGGGCCCAAAATATTGAAAACATTAATTCATTTGATCGAGAAGAAAGGACGTTTTATAGTTATGAACTTTATCCTAATGATTATTATTTTGGGTTGTTTAAACCGTCATTTTTAAAATTAACGGACATTGTGGTTACGTACCTTGATGCTTATGGATTGTTTGTAAGTCAAAAGGCATTTGATATAATAAAAGGCTTAAATTTACAAACACATAAAGTGTTTAACATTAATCTATTGATGAGAAACAATAAAAATATCGACTATAAATTTATCAATGTTGTGGCGGAGGATTATTCGGAATTTATTGAATATCAATTTGATGTTCACGACTGGAAAACATATTCGCTAGAGAATCCTGAACATTCTTTTCTTAAAAAAATAAACTTTAATCAATTGACTTCTGAAGACTACATAAACTTGTCAACTAATGCAGATATTAAACTAAAATTAACAAATTTGGTCGTAAGTAAAGATATGGTAAATGGTTCTGGTATAGATTTATTTTATAACAGGTATTTAAGTTTGTTGCCTGTAGTTAGTCAACGGTTAAAGGATCTTTTTGAGAATAGTGATATTACTGGTTGTGACTTTAGACCTATTCCTATGACCATTTTGTAATGATTTCGGATATAAAGTTTGCTAGTTAAAGGATTGTTAATCTTTTGTTATGATTTTTAACTTTAAAGACAATTGAATGTAATTGAAAAGTTCTGGAAATGGCATGAGAATTTGAATACAACAGATTTTAAGTTAGGCGAAGATATCAGAGGCTTACTGGCAGATGGACAAATTATAAAATCAAATAGCATTATAAATGCGTATACAGGAATTGATGATTATCCAGCCATTTTATTAGTTGAAAATAATTTAATAGAGTCTGTTTTTTTTACACATACTTACTTTCCTTTACCTGATTTCGACGTTTGGGGACTAGAATATATAGATTTGACAGATTTTTTAAATGGGGTTCTTGAACAAACAAACGAACACGAAAATGAGGAGAAGCTTTACGTCGTTTTTAAGGATGATTTAGTTGTTGTTGTAGGCCTTATTAGAAATAATACACACATTTATCTTTGTCGCAAATTCCTGATAATGGGGTAATGTATTTCTGCCATTGGTAGTGTTTAGCCCACAAGTTACTTTACAGTTTTATTGAACTTATCGGGCGTCACCAACAACTAATTCACAGTTTTGTTATATTTGAGGTTGTATTTGCATGGTACCTACAATCTCTAATTATCCGACTATTGAATTTCCTCTTCATTATTCCCGCCGTGTTATTCGCGCAGTCGGATTCAATTCCAAAGAAAAAACTTCATCGCTCAGACCTTAGTAGTTGCGGACACAATTTCATCATCACACCAGCTTATAATAGAACAAAATATAATTCCTTTGAATTAAGTTTTGGGCGTAGTTATTCGGCAAATTGGAATGCATTTTTAGTTGAAACTTTTGGACAATATCAGGTAGGTATTGAAGTCTTGACTAACAACGATAAAATTATTTATGCTCCAAAATTTTCTGCTGAACTATCAGTATTTAAAATAATATGCTTATCAAGACTAAATTTACTCTATTATTTAAATCCAGACGGCGAAGGTAGTTTAAAATATAAACATGAAATAGGTTTAACATACAGAGGTTACGTAAACTTAAATTATTGCACAACATTTAATCTAACAAACAAATCCTATTATGACTTAGGACAAGGAATTAATTTACAGTTAAATCTTCCGCTTGGACGACGAAAATTTGACAGAATTTATTAGGCATTGTGGTGATTGGGTTTAGGCCACAAGTTATTCAAAACTTCCTTGGGCAAATAGGTTCGCCAACAACTAGATTACGATTGGCAGCCAAAATATAGTAATTACTTGCAAATAAAAATTACAACGGCATTAATGGGCATAGTTGTTATTGACGCTAGGAAATGATATTGGAAGGCATAGGGCATGGATGTAGGGAAAAACGGAGCGTAGTAGTTAGAGCAGCTAAACACCAACCGGCGGAAAAAATTTGAATAAAACCCTAGCCTAATAATAACTTTCTTATTACCAAGTACTCCCAATTTCATCCATGCAACAATTGCCTCACCAACACGTAATAAGAGTTTAAATTGCTGTCCTTGTAAGCTTTTATCACTTTTTTATTCTTTCCTTTTTTCATGACTAGATTTAAAAAATTCCGCAATCATACATGGTATCGTATTGAACTGTTTATAGGCAAAGGAGGTATTTCTGTATTTTATGCCTTGGCCATGCTTTTGGTGGGTACCATTGTCTTTTTGATGGCCATTAGATATTTATTACAATGGTTTCTTCCTAAAACCACCCAATTGCCAGTGCCAGCCGAAGATGTGGGAAACAACTTTTACCATTTATTTATTGAAGTAACCGACCCTGGCAACATGGCAAACTTTGTGCAAACTCCAGCTTGGATTAAGTTTACCGCAATAATGGCCGGCTTGAGCGGCATTGTTATTTTCTCCTTGTTGGTTGCATTAATTACCACTGGAATTGAAAAATTGTTGCGCAAAATAAGCCAAGGCACCACCAATGTGTATGAAAAAGGGCATTATCTTATCATTGGAAGCAATTCACGTATCATTGATATCTTAAAAGAGCTGGTGCTGGCTAGTGAAAAAGAAAAGAACACGGTGGTAATTATTTCTGAAAGACCCAAAGAAGAACTGGAGAATGAAATTGATTTTTACATCAAGAAACGAAACAGACTTAATATTATTACCAGAACGGGTAAAACGACTTCCCCTGCCATGTTAGAAAAAATGTCGGTGGACACTGCCAAGGTGGTCGTCGTTTTATCGAGTTGCGAAAGTTACTCGTCAGATGAGGAAAAGGAGCTTTCAGATACCCAGGTGATTAAAATTTGTTTTGCCTTATCCATTGCTATCAATAAAGGATTAAAAATGATGGTTATTCCTGAGGTTTATATGGACGGCAATCGAAAGGTAGTGCAGAATATTTTGAACAATAATTGTTTATTGATAGATTCTGACATGATTTTGTCACGCCTTTTAGTGCAAACTTCACTATTTAACGGGCTCGTTGGCGTATATGAAGAACTTTTTTCTTTTGAAGGCTCTGAATTGTATTTTGTAGAAAACAACTTACATCATGTTCCTTTTGGAGAAATATCATATCACCTTAACGACGGAATCGTGATTGGATACAAATGCCCTTTACGCGGAATGGTGATTAACCCGTCTCCAGACGAAATTGTAAGCAAAGATTGTGAATTGTTATTGGTGATTTCTGACAAGTCAAACTACCACTATCATCATCAACGAATATTTTCACCTCGGGAATTTGAACTACCAGATGCGGAGCATAAGCCTGTGCTTAAGTCAAAGTTGGTACTAGGTTGGAACTCCAAAACCTTCGATATTATCTCTGAATATGATAAATACATTTCGCAAGATTCATCCATCAAATTGGTATTAACCACTGAATGTAATCCTGAAATGAAGGTGGTAGAAGTGCTTCATCGTACCATTCAATCACAATTTAGTATAGAACAAATAGAAGAATTAGACGAATCGTTTTTAGAAACCCTCGATTTATTGAGTTATGATATGATTGTGGTATTAAAAACATGCGCCGATACTGAAAACAACGAAGTGGTGGACTCTAGAAACATCAAACTCTTGTTGATCATGAAGAGAATTATGGACAAAGAAACCGAACGTAAAAAGCCACTGGTGGTGGTGGAAGTATTAAACACTTCCAATATCGAACTCTTTGAACACATGGGACTGAGCGATTTTTTACTAAGCAACCGGATTATTTCGATTTTCTTGACACAATTAGCCAAGCAACCAGATCTGATTCATGTTTATAATATTCTGTTGTCAAAAGAAGGATCTGAAATTTACATCAAACCCGCTATTAATTATTTTAATGATTTTTCTCAGGAGTTTAGCATGGCAGACTTGCTATCAGTAGGGGTAAAAAGACATGAGGTGGTAATTGGTTATAAAAAAATACTAGAGCACCAAAAGCCAAATGGCCGTTACTTTGATATCTATATTAATCCGAATAAAAATAAGAAATTCTCCTTAAATGAAAAAGATTTCCTAATTGTAGTGGCAGATAATAATTAATATATCCTTCATATAATTAACGCTGCGGCAAAAAGTAAGAAAACTTGCACTAGCAAAACGATTGATAGTATTGATTATTTTCAAGAAATAAACTACATCAATTTTTCTGATGCATAAAATGGGTTTTTTCAATTCTACATGCCAAAAGTTTAGAACTTTAATAGGATTGGTACCATTAATTTAACTCTTGCATTGATTAATCTGGTTATAATACTACAACATTGTAATTAAAACGTATCTTTGTAAAGTTATTCGAATTTTGATTAAAAGACGCCTATCGTTTTTCCCAAAGCAATTTCACACGCTTATGGTTCATTAAATACTTCATAATAATTCGAACAATTAATTAAAAATCAAAAACCGCAACAATGGATTTTAAATCGCTGCAGCTACATGAACCTATTTTAAAAGCACTTGAAGAAGAAGGATATACCTCTCCCACACCCATTCAAGAACAATCCATTCCGTTAATTCTTCAAGGAAAAGATTTATTGGGTTGTGCACAAACTGGTACCGGCAAAACAGCGGCGTTTACCATACCAATTTTACAACTCATGTTGTCAAATCCACCCAAAGACCAACGGAAACGGGTGCGTACATTAATAGTAACACCTACGCGTGAATTAGCAATTCAAATTGGTGAAAGTTTTAAAGCTTATGGAAAATATACCGGACTTAAGTACGCTGTTGTTTTTGGTGGTGTGAATCAAAATTCACAAGTAAATGCGATTAGAACTGGAGTAGAGGCCATTATAGCTACACCAGGACGGTTGTTAGATTTAATCAATCAAGGGTTGTTAAGTATTAAAGAAGTGCAGTTTTTTGTACTTGACGAGGCAGATCGCATGTTAGATATGGGTTTTGTGCATGATGTAAAAAAGATTATCGCATTTTTACCCCAAAAACGACAATCACTATTTTTCTCGGCCACCATGCCACCAGAAATAGTTAATTTAGCAAGTTCAATTCTTAAAAGTCCTGAGAAAGTAACAGTTACTCCTGTCTCTTCTACGGTAGAAATTATACAGCAAAGTGTGTTTTTTGTAAGCAAGACTAATAAAAATGCACTTCTCATAGATATCCTCAAGGATAAAAAAATAAAAACTGCTTTGGTCTTTACAAGAACCAAACATGGCGCCGATAAAATTGCGAAGGTTTTATCCCTTAATAATATTACTACCGAGGCCATTCATGGCAACAAATCTCAAAATGCAAGACAACGTGCACTTAGCAATTTTAAATCTCAGACCACCAGAGTGCTAGTGGCTACGGATATTGCAGCACGTGGTATAGATGTGGATGAGTTAGAGTATGTAATTAATTATGACGTACCCAATATAGCAGAAACCTATGTGCACAGAATTGGCCGAACTGGTCGTGCTGGCGCTAAAGGTACAGCAATGTCCTTCTGTGATGTAGACGAAAGACCATTTTTACAAAATATTGAAAAGCTGATAGCTAAAAAAATACCAGTTGCCCCACATACCTATGCCCAAGGTGTTTCAGATATTGCACCCAAAAAGGAAGCCACTTCAAAAGCAAGAAAGAAAGTCTTTAATAGGAACAAATAGAATACTTAGCCTAGGGAAGATAGGAAACCTCAACGGCAAACTGGTGGTCTATGGTGGCGAGTCTTTGTTGCGCTTTTTTAGAAATCCTTATAATAATTTTAGGATTTAAATCGTGTGGTAGTTTCCCCACCACACGCACCATTACCTTTTGGCTATTGGCCAAATTTTTTATTGAAATGTACGTTCCTTTTGCAGCTGATTCGTGTAGTGCTTCGTAGTTAGCATCATTAAGCCCTTGGCTATTTACCTCTGCTATACCCGATTCATAAGATTTATCTCCTGCACCTTCTTTTACAATTCTTTTCCTCACTTGCACTGTATCAAGCCTTTGCTGCCCACTGGTTACGTGCGATTCGTGGGTAGTTTTCAAATGTTTGATGATTGTTTGTTTCTCAGTAGTTGATGTACGGTCAGGGTTTGAAACTATCAAAAGCTGGCCTAGTTTTAATTCGTTTGAGCTAAGTTTGTTCCACATTTTTACCTCTGCAATACTAGCTCCGTACATTTTGGCAATTGTGTATAATCCTTGTCCTTTTTCCACCTTATGTTTTTTTACAGGACCAGTTATTTTGGGAGTAGATGGCACAAAAGGGGTCTCTGGTTGCTTTTGTTCTTTTTTAGGAAGTTTGGCCAAGGTTTGCGCGGAAGGTATTTTTATCAACATTCCTAATTTTAAACCTGGGGCGGCTTCTGGGTTAAATGCATAAATATCAGCAGGTTTTACTTTATACATCCTTGAAATAGAAAATAGAGTCTGTCCTCGATCAACTTTGTGAATTATAAAAGATTGACCATTTGACTTTTCGACGCCAATCGAATCAGCTGGTTCGGCAGTTGCCAACAATGAAATAAATGTAAATAATATCAATATAGGTTTAACCCAATTCATAAACTGCAATTTGGTTTGTATTTTTAATGAAAACCAAAGACGTATTAAAAACCGTAAAAGTATTTTCTCCTACTCCCTTTTTGTCCACCGCTAAATCCACTTTCAGCAATAGTTCTCCATTTCTAGAATAAACTACTAACGTATTGTACAAAACCAAGTCATTAGTGCCGTAAATATAAAAAGAAATGATGATATATTGTGTAAATTCAAGATATTCTATCGCCTTTCGCGGCACAACACTTAATTTCTTTTTGATAAATTCCGCAATATTACTAAAATCCATACAATTATCTTGATAAACGACAGGATTGACCATCAAGTTACGTAGCAAAAGATGATTTGGATTTTCTTGGTAGTTGTCGTCTATTTCTTTTAATAATCCGGTTTCTAGATTAATCCCAAAATTTTTATTAGAATCCTTTGAAAACGCAATTACAAAATGATCCGTTATTTCAACAAAGTGTAAAGACAAATGTTGCCAAAGCAAAGCATGGATATTGCAAGAATAACATATAACACCCTTTGATTCAGGTAAGGCCGGGTCAGGATAATGGTTAATAATTAGATATGGCATTTTAAATGCACAAACCCCTATCCACCAATTATTTTCTAGCTTTATTTTTAATTCTTCGTACTTCCCATTATCAAGATTAATGATAATAAAACTGGTCTGTCGAACAGTCGCCTTCCTTATTTCAACCAACAAATTATTGCTGAATTGATCGTAATATATGCGCCAAATTTGGCCAGTTACTGCCAAGTCGAGTGTTTCTTTTAAGGCTATGTTCATAATTATTAAACAAAGTAAACCAATTTTTTGTATTTTTAGCGGTTATAAATGCTGAACCCATTTTTTAAAAACATAAACAAGAAAATGAAAAAATTATATACGCTTATCACTTTACTCTTTATATCGTTTTGTTTCTCTATGGCACAAGAAAAGAAAGTTTTTGTGTTAGAAATAAGGGACGAAATTGATCCTCGAATGAGTAGATATGTAAAGTTGGCCTTAGAAGCTGCAACTGCTAAAAAAGCCGACTATATCCTTGTTGACATGAATACTTATGGGGGTGCAGTAGATGATGCAGATAAAATCAGAACTGCGTTACTTAATTATCCCAAACCTGTTTTTGTGTATATCAACGACAATGCGGCGTCAGCGGGTGCACTTATTTCCATTGCTTGTGATAGCATTTATATGACACAAGGAGCCAGTATTGGGGCTGCGACAGTAGTAAATGGCAATGACGGGCAGGCCATGCCTGATAAATATCAGTCTTATATGCGGTCTAAAATGAGAGCAACAGCAGAGGCCAACAAAAGAAACCCAAAATTAGCAGAAGCCATGGTAGATCAAACCATTAAGCTAGACTCAACAATTAAAAAAGATGGCAAAGTTCTCACATTAACCACCACAGAGGCAATAAAATACGGATTTTGTGAAGCACAACTATCATCCAAAGACGAGGTATTAAAAAGAAGTGGAATAAAAAATTACACCATCGAAAAATACGAACTCTCTGTCAGTGAAATGGTAATTGCCTTTGTTCTAAATCCATTCATAAGCGGTATTTTAATTTTGGCCATTATTGGAGGAATTTATTATGAAATGCAGGCTCCAGGAATTGGTTTTGCATTATTAGTAGCTATTGTGGCAGGGGTATTATATTTAGTGCCTTATTATCTCAATGGATTAGCTGCCAATTGGGAAATATTGATGTTAGCGGTTGGTATTCTGTTACTGATGTTGGAAATATTTGTTATTCCTGGGTTTGGCGTTGCAGGTATCTCAGGCATTATACTCGTTTGTATGTCATTGGTATTAATCATGTTAAATAATACATTTTTTGACTTTACGCTCGTAGATGGAGACAAAGCGTTGGCTGCCATGTCAGTAACACTTTTGGCAATGTTGGTTTTTGTTATCTCTTTTTTCGCTTTTGGACATAAAATATTCATGAGCAAACGCTTTAGTAAAATCACCTTAAATGAGACACTTACCACCTCTACCGAACAAGTACTAACACCAATACTTTTGAAGCAACTAATTGGTAAAATCGGAATAGCACATACTACCCTGCGCCCAAGTGGTAAAGTGGAAATTGAAAACCAAATTTTTGATGCTATTACCACTGGTGACTACATCGAAAAAGGTGAAAATGTGACCGTTACAGAATTATTTGGACAGAGTGTAAAGGTAAAAAAAGCTTAACATAGTTATGGCAGACAATTATTACCAAATTTTAGGGGTCAACAAAAATGCTAGCCAAGATGAAATCAAAGCAGCTTTCAAAAAATTGGCAATTAAATATCACCCTGATAAAAATAACGGTAGTAAAAGAGCGGAAGAAAAATTTAAATTGATTAATGAAGCGTATCAAATTCTCACCGATCATGACAAAAAGTATATTTATGATCAAAAGGAAATTTACAAAACGCAGTATAAACCTTTTACCAAGCCAAGTACTCCAGATGCCAACTATGAAATAAATCAAAACTATTCTTTTAAATTTCAAACATCTTATGATTTTGAACGACATAAAGAAGAATATGTAAAAAGAAATACCGTGGTGCAAAAAAAGGGAGATTGGAATAATGCCTTGTTTTTTATCACATTGTTATTTGTGGTTTTTACAGCCATCGCACTCTATCTAGTATTTATTACCCAATAATATTATTTATCTTTAACCAATCGTTGATTTAATATTTGAATATTATTTACAAAAACATGAATAAAAAAGCACTTTATTACTTCCAAATCATCATGTCTTCTTTATACATTTTGGCAGGAATGTACTTTTTATTAATTGATAAATCACTAGTAATCAATGCTATGTTTAAACCCATTTTTGGCGGTTTATTAATAGCATATGGCGGCTTTAGACTTTACAGAATCTTAAAATCGCATTCAAATGAAACCAATTAAAACTATAATATTCTTGTGTATTATAAGTCTATTATTTGGCTGTGGCACAACACAAGAAAAAAAACAAGATAATGCTACTTCGGGTGAAGTGAGAATTGCGGTAGATGAATCTTACAAATCCATTATTGAAGCTGAACTAACTGTATTTCACGCCTTATATACTAGGGCTCACATTACACCCATTTATACTAATGAACGTAATGCGATACAATTAATGCTTCAAGATAGCGTAAGTTTGGCTATAGTTTCTAGAACTTTAGACTCCACAGAACACAAGTACCTCGCAAAAAAGACCAGGAAAGGAAGAATAACTAATTTTGCATCTGATGCCGTAGCTTTTGTAGTAGCCAAGTCAAATAAAGATTCTATTTACACCACATCAACTTTGATTGATCTGTTTACAAATCAACAAGGTAATGCACTGGACGCCATTGTTTTTGACAATAATAATTCGGGCAATTTGATGTTTTTAAAACAAAAACTGGGTATTGATAAATTTCCTAAAAATACTTTTGCCCAAAATTCGACCCAGGAAGTAATAGAATATATAAAAACCCATAAAAATGCATTAGGAATAATAGGTGCTGGTTGGATAAGCGATTGGGATGATCCTGAGGTGAGAAAAACGCTCGGGCAAGTAGCTTTAGTAGGATTTAAGGATAGCCTCGGAATAAGCTACCCATTTCAAGAAGATTTGGCCAATGGTCGTTATCCATTTAGAAGAGATATTTTTATGATTACTTCTGAGACCTATTTGGGATTAGGAACAGGCTTTTCAGCTTTTGCGGCTGGAGACAAAGGCCAACGAATTGTGCTTAAATCAGGATTATTACCTTATCGACTACCCGGCAGGGAAATAAAAATAAAGACCATGCCAGGACTTTAAAAATTATATAAGTACTAAGAAGATATGTTTTTAGTAAATAAAAATTTGGATAAGCATTAAAAAAAATTATTTTTGTGCTTCTGTTTTGCGCTTTGCAACAGATTTTTGATAACTATTTTTCCTAAAATTGTTTTTTAGGTTGATTAACAGGCGATTGTTCGATTTTTAAACCATCAATATGAGCGTTCTAGTAAATAAAAACTCAAAAGTAATTGTACAAGGCTTTACTGGCTCTGAAGGTACATTTCATGCACAACAAATGATTGAGTATGGAACAAATGTAGTAGGTGGCGTTACGCCAGGAAAAGGTGGTTCGTTGCATTTAGATAGACCAGTTTTTAACACCGTGGCAGAAGCAGTGGAAAAAGCAGGAGCTGATGTATCTATCATTTTTGTTCCGCCTGCGTTTGCTGCTGATGCTATTATGGAATCTGCGGATGCTGGCATTAAGGTAATTATATGTATCACAGAGGGTATTCCTACCAATGACATGATATATGCCAAATCATATGTAAAAGAAAGAAATGTGACCTTAATTGGTCCCAACTGCCCAGGTGTTATGTCTCCAGGCGAAGCCAAAGTAGGGATTATGCCAGCTTTTATATTCAAAAAAGGAACAATTGGTATAGTTTCTAAATCAGGAACGTTAACTTATGAAGCCGTAGATCAACTTACTAAAGCAGGTTTGGGGCAAACAACCGCCATTGGTATTGGTGGAGATCCAATTATTGGAACTACCACAAAAGAAGCAGTTGAATTACTAATGAACGATCCTGAAACTGAAGGTATTGTTATGATAGGCGAAATAGGCGGAGGAATGGAAGCTGAAGCTGCAAGATGGATCAAAGCACATGGTACAAAACCTGTAGTTGGATTTATTGCTGGACAAACAGCTCCAAAAGGTCGTAGAATGGGTCACGCAGGTGCTATCGTAGGTGGCGCTGATGATACCGCAGCTGCAAAAATGAAAATAATGGAGGAATGTGGAATACACGTAGTTCAATCTCCTGCAGACATTGGAGAAACTATGTTAAGGGTACTAAAAAAATAACTGTATTTTGGTATTTAGTTGAATTACAGAGAGGCTGACCTAACAATTCAGCCTCTTTTTATTTTTATAAAAGAGCAATTCAATTTGAAAGTAAACATAAGGGTTTGAATTTTCAGCATATATCTATTACACTTTGGGATTGGGCAAAAAAATATCCCAACTATTTTTACATTTTTAAATGGTTGTTTTTTAGTTCAATCATCGGCGTGGTTGTTGGCACTTCCTCTGCACTTTTTTTATTTACCCTGGATTGGGTTACTCATTTAAGAGAAAACAACATTTGGTTGATTGCTTTTTTACCTATTGGAGGATTATTAATTGGCTGCTTATATTTTTATTTAGGACAAGATGTAGAAAAAGGCAGCAAGATACTTTTTGAAGTTTTTGGCAAAGATCCGAAAGTGATTCCTGTTAAAATGGCCCCTTTTATATTTTTTGGTACATTAACCACACATTTGTTGGGTGGCTCAGCAGGAAGAGAAGGAACAGCGTTACAAATGGCTGGGGCATTATGCGACCAATTAAGCGCACCCTTTAGACTTACATTAAATGACCGCAAAATCCTTATGATAGCGGCAATAGCTGCCGGATTTGGCTCTGTATTTGGTACTCCGTTAGCTGGTGCAGTATTTGCTATGGAAGTGGTAGTTATTGGTAAATTTCAGTATAAGGCCATTTTTCCAGCATTTTTTGCTTCATTATTTGCTGATACAGTTACAGATTTATGGCAAATACATCATACACAATACCTAATTAATATAATTCCAGTATTTTCCGTTAATACCTTGGTTTTAACAATCATCGCAGGAATAGCGTGTGGGATCTGCGCTTGGGTATTTTGCAAATTTATACACCTAATAGAAGAATTATTTAAATCTATTATTAAATTTCCACCATTCAGGCCGTTGGTTGGTGGTGTTATAGTTGTGGTTGCAATTTTATGTGTAGGTAAAGATTATATAGGTTTGGGTATTCCCTTCATAGTAGAATCCTTTGACCAATCAGCTCCGTTTTACACGTTTTGCCTAAAAATGGTTTTTACAGTTATCACCTTAGGCTCGGGATTTAAAGGTGGTGAGGTAACTCCATTATTTTTTATTGGGGCAACCTTGGGCAGTACTTTAGCTTGTTTTATACACTTGCCTACTGCTCTATTAGCAGGTATTGGTTTTGTAGCAGTTTTTGCAGGAGCTACCAAAACTCCTTTGGCATGTATCATTTTGTCTATAGAACTCTTTGGTTTACAAAGTGCTAGTTTTATGGCCGTAGCATGTTTAGTTTCATACATATTTTCTGGTCGCGATAGTATTTACCATAAGAGTAAAAAACATAAATTACTTATAAAATTCTAAATTAGGTCTTGAGTTTAAACCTAACAATTTGGCCCTCATTTTATGCTTAGAAAGGTGGTTAAATTAATGGGTTCATCTAAATTGTTAGCCGAGCTCAATCATTCACTTTTAAACAAACCTTACAGGGTTTTCAAAGTCTAATTTGGGTTAATAGCTATTAAGTTTGTAAGTTTGCAGGCTATAATTCAAAAGAGTTCATGAGCTACGCTGTAGAAATTGAAAAAAGGAAAACATTTGCCATAATTAGTCACCCCGATGCAGGCAAAACTACCCTAACAGAAAAATTCTTGCTTTTTGGCGGGGCCATACAGACTGCTGGAGCAGTAAAATCTAATAAAATAACTAAAAGTGCCACTTCTGATTTTATGGAAATCGAAAAACAAAGAGGTATTTCGGTGGCTACCTCAGTAATGGGATTTGACTATAAAGGTGTAAAAATAAACCTTTTGGATACGCCAGGACACAAAGATTTTTCAGAGGACACCTACCGAACGCTCACCGCCGTGGATAGCGTAATAGTGGTGGTAGATTGTGTAAAAGGTGTAGAAACTCAAACCGAACGCCTCATGGAGGTGTGTAGAATGCGTAAAACGCCTGTAATTGTATTTATAAACAAGATGGATCGTGAAGGGCAAGACCCTTTTGACTTGTTAGATGAACTTGAAGAAAAGCTAAAAATAAATGTAAGACCCTTAAGCTGGCCAATAAGCATTGGGAGTACCTTTAAAGGGGTATATAATTTGTATAACAAAGGTTTATACCTGTTTCAAGCCAATAAAACTGGAATAGAAAAAGACCAAATTGAGATAAAAGATTTGTCAGACCCAGTGCTTGACCAGCAAATTGGTAAGTTTTCCACACAACTAAGACAAGATGTGGAGCTAATAGAAGGAGTTTATGAACCTTTTGACCGAGAAGAGTATCTTTCAGGCAATTTGGCGCCAGTGTTTTTTGGATCGGCTATTAATAATTTTGGAATTAAAGAGCTTTTAGAAACTTTTATTGAAATTGCTCCTCCACCAGCCTCTAGAGAAACTAATAAACGAACTGTTTTATCTTCAGAAAATAATTTTTCAGGCTTTGTATTTAAAATTCATGCCAATTTGGACGCCCGTCATAGAGATAGGATTGCATTTTTGAGAGTTTGTTCGGGTAGGTTTGAGCGCAATAAGTTTTATCATCATGTTCGATTGGACAAAAAGCTGAGGTTTTCATCACCAGTTAATTTCTTGGCTCAAGATAAAAGCATTGTGGAGGAGGCATATGCCGGCGACGTAATAGGCCTGTATGACACAGGTAATTTTAAAATTGGCGATACCCTTACCGAAGGCGAAAATGTGATGTTTAAAGGGATTCCAAGTTTCTCTCCAGAAATATTTAAGGAGTTGGTCAATATGGATCCAATGAAATCCAAACAGTTAGAAAAGGGAATCAACCAACTTACCGATGAAGGAGTAGCACAATTGTTTACCCAACAGCCAGGGAACAGAAAAATAGTGGGTACGGTGGGTGAATTGCAGTTTGAAGTAATCCAATACAGGCTATTGCATGAATATGGAGCATCGTGTAGTTTCCACCCTCAAAATTTATATAAAGCCTGCTGGATAGATTCAGAAGACAAAAAAGCATTACAAGATTTTGTTTCTTTGCGTTCGTATAATATTGCTAAAGACAAGGATGACCGTTGGGTATTTTTGGCCGATTCACAATGGATGTTATCAAGGGTAATGGAGGGTGCGCCTAAAATAACCTTTTCATTTTTATCGGAGCATAATAACGACGCCAACTAAGATAAATTTTATTTATTAATGTAAAAAAAATTAACGATGGGCTTTATAATTTCTATTATAGTAGGTTGCGTGGCGGGCTATTTAGCTGGTCTATTTACAAAAGGTAAAGGTTTTGGTTTTTGGCTTAACCTTGTAGTTGGTGTTTTGGGAGGTTTTGTCGGTTCCTTTGTTTTGGGGCTTCTGGGCATCAATTCTAGTAATATCATTGGCCAAATCATTATTAGTACTGTCGGCTCAGTGATATTTTTGTTTTTGGTGAAATATATTTCTAATAAAATGAGCTAGTTATGGCTCATTTTAAAATTTTTGACTAGGTCTAAAAAAATAATATTTTTTCTTCAGGTTTTGAGCTGTAGTTAGATAAAAATTATTCAATCTTGAGTAAAAAATTTTCTATATTAATTTGCTCATTTTGATATTGAAAGGTGGTTAGTACTGCTTTTTCCAATACTTGTTTGAGCAAATTAAAATCAGAGGGTTTGGTAATATAGATATTTGCCCCATGATGAAATGTTTCTTCGACATCTGTCTTATTGCTTGAGGTAGAATAAATAGCAATTGAAATATTCTTAAATTTTTCATCACTTCTTATTTCTTTTAAACATTCTAAACCATTTTTGATAGGCATATTTAAGTCCAAAAAAAGTAGTTGGGGCAGACGTTTTTGGTCTAATTGAAGCCATTGCATCAATTCTTCTCCATTATTAACAGTAACTACCACCGACTTTATGATCAACTCTGAAAATGCCTCTGCAAAAAGTAGGCGGTCAGCCTCGTCATCTTCGGCTAGTAAAATAAAAATTGGTTCGTTGTTCATCTTTCCATGGGGATATAAATATCAAATGTTGTGCCTTTGTTCAATTCACTTTTGGCTGTAATTATGCCGTTGTGATTATCAACAATTTTCTTTACGATGGCAAGCCCGATACCTGTACCAGCATACTCGTCTTTGCTATGTAATTTTTGAAATACTTCAAAAATCCTATCTTCATACTTCTTTTCAAAGCCGATGCCATTATCGGAAATGCTAATATGGCAATATTCCTTGTGAGGAGGAAGGTTTGCAAGATTTATTTTACTGTAGGTGATATTTACACTACTAATTCTGATTCGCGGAGGCTCCTCGGGATTAGAAAATTTAAGCGCATTGCCAATCAAATTATGCATCAATTGCCTAAACTGAAAGGGTATTATATGTACTTCACAAATTTCTTCTACCACAATCACCGCGTTTTTCTCAGAAATGGTCTCTCTAAATTCTTTTTTTACTTCTCTGATTATGCTATTCAGATCAGTATTTTCAAATTTTCTATCCGCAGTAGTAAGACGGGAGAATGCGAGTAAATCTTGAATAAGAATTTGCATTCTTTTGGCAGAATTTTGGATATGATAAAAATAAATTTTTCCATTTTCTGATAGGTTTTGATTTTCTTTTTCAAGAATGCGCCCAGCAAAAGTTTGAATTTTTCTTAATGGTTCTTGTAAATCATGGCTTGAAATAAAAGTGAATGCTTCCAATTCCTTATTCATGTTTTGAAGCGAAATGTTATTATCTTCAAGGGATGCATTGGCTTCTTTTAACTGATGCGTTCTTTTGGCTACAGCAGCCTCTAGTTCATCTCTTTGATCTTTTTGGTGTTGAATTTTAGTTGTAACTCCTACCCACATGGTTGTTTTACCGTTTTCATCCTTTACTGGAGCGGCCAGATTTAGATGCCATTTGTATACACCTTGTTTGTTTTTAAACCGCATTTCCATTTCAAGCACGGTACCTGTTTGTGCTGCTATTAAAAATCGCCGGCGAAATTCTTCAACCTCTTCAGGATGCATAATTTTCCGATAACCAAAGTCTTTTAATTCTTCAAAACTATAGCCACTAAAATCCATCCATTGCTTATTAAAATAAGTAACATCGCCGGCTGCGTTGGCATTACTAATTTTGGCGGGCATGAGGTCGGCCATAAGGCGAAAGTGTTGTTCGCTGGCCTTTAAGGCGTCTTCAGCAAGCTTTTTTTCATGTATGTCAAATCCAATCCCAATAAACCCAATAAACTCTCCGTTGGGTAGATAACGCGGATTAGCTTGCACTGTAAACCATCTGTATTGTCCATCATAACGTTTTATTCTAAATGCTGGCAGGTTATATGATACTCGGTTTTCAAAGGCAGGCACATAAACGTCCATAATTGGTTGCACATCATCCGGATGTATAATACCATCCCAAGCCCTACCCAGGGCTTCGTCAAGTGTTTGCCCTGTGTAGTCCAGCCAATATTTATTCCAGTAACTAATACTAGCATCAGCCGTAGGCTCTATAATAAATACATTTAAAGGAATATTATCTGACAAAGAATGAAAACGTTCTTCACTTTCAACCAATACATTTCTAGCTTTAACTTGTGCTGACACTTCATTGGCAATTATGGCCACGCCTTCAATATCACCAACTGCATTACGTTGTGCCTGATATACAAAACTATAATGCATTAATTCTGGTTTTCCATTGCGCACCAGTGTGATGGGTGCTTCGTTGGCTTGAATGGGCTCGCCTGTAGTAAATACGTGTTCTAACATATGTGCAAATCCTTGTTCGACTGCTTCTGGCATTACTTCAAATAAAGGCTTACCAATTACAGTCTTTCCCTTGCCCCAGCTCTCTAATATGGCATCGTTAGCAATCTCAATAATCATTTCTTTGCCTTTAAAAATAGCTATCAAAGAGGGAGAAGTATAAATTAGATTATGAAAACGAAATGCACTTTCTTCCATTTTCTTTCGAGCAGTTGCTTGATCAGTAATGTCGGAAATAGCCAAAAGAATTAATTCTTCATGGTTTATTTTTTGAACGATACGTCTCGCATTAAGTAACATGGTTTTTTCGCCAATGAGTGTAAAACAATGCGTAATTTCAAAATTATGAAAATAGGTGTTTCTAGGAAGTATGTCTTCAAAGAGCTCTCTCAACCGTGGGATATTCCATTGCCTATTTCCTAAATCATATAATAAAACACCACTTGTCTCAGCTTCTTTCACTTTAAAGACCTCATAAAAGGTCTGGTTGGCCGATTTTACACGTAGATTTTTATCCAAAACCAACATGGGCTCATGTATAGTAGCCAATACTGCCTCAGAAAAATCATATGCTTCCTTAAGTAAATCGTTGTGTATTTGTAATTTTTGATTGGTTAAAGTAAGTAACTCGTTGGCATTTTTTATTTTGGCTTTCCAAGTTCTTAATTCTTGTCTAACTTCCTTTTGGGTGGGAGATTTGTTTTTATCAGAAATTAGTTTCATCGGTTTTAGCATTTTGTAGTGGAGTAACTGCAATCAATAATTTTTCAGAGTTGATGGCAAGAGATTACAAATAGGGCAATAGTGCTTTAAAACAATCCTAAGCATAATTTCTCCTTTTTGCACCAATATCACTTATGTGCATTTCGATAACTATGCTAGAACCTTCTTAAATCAATGGTAGTCTCCATTGTTTTTATTGAAGTCATTTGGCTAAGTTAAGCAAATAACTGAGTATTAGGAATTTATTTAGAAGGAATATAATTACAAAAAGTGAATGGTCATAATTACTAGGGCTACTGAACGACAGCCCTTTTGACCCAAGAATCAGGATAAAGTTTCTTTAAGCTATTCAATGGTATAATTGTCTCTTTTTTGGTTTTGTATTTTCCGCAACATACCCTAAAAATTTCTTTAGTTGTATCAAAATCAATAAAAAATTCCATTTCATTTGTATTTAATTGACCTATAAATACCTCAGCATTATCTGCTTCTTTAAAAGCTCCAACTACGATGGTATATATATCGACTGATTTTTTATCTATTTCATTTTCTTTATTTGTAAAGCTTGGAGGTGCTTCTGAATAAATGCATATGTAACCTGTGTAACATGAAACCCAAATATTCTTATCTAAAGGATCGTAGGTGATACCGATAGGATAAGTTTCAGTTTTAATCGTTTTCAATATTTTCATCTCAGATGTTTCAATTTTTGAAAATGTATGTGATGAATAATTAACAACATATAGTAGACTATCATCCGGAGTTAACACCATACTTCGTGGATTTTTACCTGTTGAGATTTTTGAAATCACTTTTTTTCGAGACAAGTCAATCTTGCAGATGGCATTTTCTCCATTTAAGGTAGCATATAAAAATTGATCTTTGCTATCGATATTTAAATGCCTCGGCGATTGACCACATTTAATTTTACCAGATACTTTAAAAGTTGAAAGATTAATTATCGTCACATGGTATGAACTCATTACAGAAACATAAGCATAATTTGATTTCGAGTCAATCGCTATCCCACGTGGATAAGAACCAACACTAATTTCTTTTACACTTTCTTCTTTCTCAATATCTACTATACTTATAGACCCGCTACACCAATTACTTACAATTAAATATTTATCATTAGGGGAAGTTGCTAAAAATTTAGGAACGCAACCTACTTTTATTGCCTTTTCTATAACAAATGTTTCAGTATTGATTTTATAAATAAAGCTATTATCACAACTAGCTTGTCCCCTGCATGTATCATAAATGGTTTTGTTAAAACCATGGCCGTACATCCTATAGTTACTAACCCAAGCATATTTACCATTGTGCGAAAATGCCACTTCTACAGGTGAGCCTTTAATGAATTTACCCTTAAAAATCGAATCTAGTAGTGAACCTGGTACTCTATCTGAAATTCTTTTAATTAGTTGTAACTTCCTATTGAATACGGTGACGGTATGGTTATAAATCATATTTTGAGCAAAAAACAATCCTTGTCCGTTGTGCACAATAGATTTAGGCGATAAACCTCCAGAAATCTTCTTAATGAGAAATGGCTGTGCTTTTAAATTATAAACTGACAAAAACTGCAAAAGCATAAAGATCAGCTTTCGATATTTGTGGGTACAAAAATTCAATTTTGGCTCATGTATTAATTCAATATGTATGCAATGTACCAAATCGCCCCAACTTCCAAAAGGATAAATTGCCAATAAGAACCAACAAAGGTAGGCAGTGCAGATATTACAATAAGATAAAGCGAGAAATTATCGTTTCCAAATTCCTGCGGCAGTTTTTGCAAGTGTGGCTTGTCTATGTTTTATCATTTGTATGGTCCATTCTTCTCCTCCAATTAGTTTGCTTAAGGCATATCGGCTTTTATGGTACACTGTTTTCTTATCTGCAAATGGCTTTTGACCTGCTTGTCTGGTATTCAATTTGGCTTCAAGTAGTGAAAGGTTTCCCAACATATATACCATTCTCAAATGATCTTCATCGTTGAATAAACTGTTCCAATGTGCATCCATATTCTCTGGTAGAATGTGTTCAATAGTACCTTCGTCAATTTGATACTCAGTTTTAATGCCGTCTTCTAACTGAGCTTCAATTTTATATAAAATGTAACGGGCAATTTTCTTTTGTTGACTATTGGTGGTATTAAAGCTTTTTAGTTCAAAATAATTTCGGAATACGTCATCGGCAATATATAAATCTTTTAAATCATCTAAAGCCGCGTTTGCATTCTGTATAGCGCCAGCAAAAACTTTATTTGCAGTTTTATTATAAGACTTTTCCATTTCGTTGGTTTGTAACCTACCTATTACATTGTATCGAAATGAAATAACCATAATCCAGTTGGGGCTTTTAGCCATATGATGGGCTTCTCCCGTACGATGGGCTTCTCCCATCGTTTAGATATGACGCCCCGTTGGGGCTTTTAGCTATTTGAGCCCTGAAAGGTCGAGCTATCGTAACGAAGGGTGTAGCTCTTCGAATTAAAGTAAAACACAAAAGAAAGCCCTCACTAGCCCTCCTTTGTAACGAGAGGCTCACTAGAACAGCGTTTGCAACGCTAATTTAAATTCTCCAAATATTATTACATCCAACGCTTTTGTCCGTTCCTTACAATAAGTTTGTTTATTTCTATTACGGAGTGTGCAAATCTCTCGTCCCAGTTGCCTTTTATTTCAACAATTTCAACTTTATAATCGGTTAATGCTTGTCGGTGTGAGATGTCCAATAAATTTCTTTCTGCTTCACTTAATCTTGTTCCGTCTTGGAAATATTCCACATCGTTGTTAAGGTAAAGATAAAGATTTGCTTTGTTGGCTTTGTAAATTTCATCGCTCACAGCTAGTTCCTTTTGAAAGGTAAATTGCGCATAAGATTTTGTAATATGTACGTCTGTGTCAACGATCATCAGCGGACTGTTGGCTAGTACCGTTTGGTCAATCCTTTTTGCATGTTCTTTGGCAACAAGGTGTAAATCCTCAAAGGTAAATGAGTTTGAGTTGGCGATAATATCTCTTCCTGCTTCCGAAACAAAGCTGCACTTGAAGTGCATCGCTAGTTTTTGTGTTAAGGTAGTCTTGCCAGTGCATTCTGTTCCTAAAATCACAACCTTTATAGCAAAGTCGGGCTTCACACTGGCGGGTAAATATTTCCAATTTGCAAACACATCATTACGAACGGCAGTGGCAGAAACTGGAAAAAGTTGTTTAGGAATATCAAAAGCAATATGCTGGATATTCATAAAATCAGCCACAAAGTTGCCGTATTCTTCTGAGGTAATCAGCAGCGAATAATCAGGAAACAGTTTTTTGAAAATGTCAGCCCAGATAGCTGAAACTTCAATTGAAGAGGTGGAAGTGTTGGGTAGTTCACTTTCTAAATACTTAAAAGCTTGTACTTCAATATTTTTCTGGGTATCGAAAGCCTTTTTAATCCAAGCTGTTCGAACGGTGTCAGGAATACTTTCTTTCTCGCTGCAACAAACCAAAACTGTTAAAAAATCACATTGGCTCAAGGCAAAATGTATCATTGCTTCGTGTCCTTTGTGAAAAGGCAAAAACTTACCAAAAACAAATGCTTTAGTCATTACTCAATTGTTGTTTCCAATGATACAGTCCGTAGGATGTTAGGCCAAGAAAAATAAAATATTCTAAGGAGAGAAAATAAATTCCTTTTTTGAAATACAAAACAACACAAACCAAATCAACGGCAATCCACAAATACCAATTTTCAATTTTCTTTTTGGCGAGGAGGATTGTGGCAACAATGCTTGCAACCATTACAAACGAATCTGTGAAAGGATAAGCCGCTTTTATTTTAAAATAGGTGGGCAAATACACATGAATGTTGGTAAAAAGAAAACCTGCTATCAAAGTTCCGATTATTATAGCTAACACAAGAAATATTTTGTTTCTGAAGCTTATTTGGGAAATTTTTATTTCTCTTGTCGTTTTGTTCCAATTATACCAGCCGTAAACCGTAACAACAAAAAAATAAATTTGCAGAAACATGTCTGCATAAAGCTGAACTTGAAAGAACAGCATAAAAAGAAAAACTTCATTAACTATTCCTGTTCCCCAAGTTAAAATATTTGCCCTCGAAGCCAAGTAAACTGAAACTAAACCGAAAACTGTTCCAATCAATTCAACATAGCTGATGGGATAAGCCCAAATTTGAAAGGCGACATTTTCTATTTCAAAGAAGTGCATCAGAAGCTATATTTTATGGAAGCATAAAAATTTGTGAGTGCCTGCACAAAATATTTTTTACTTCCGTCAAGATCTACGTAGCCGTTGTTGAAATATTTTGTATTGGTAATGTTGTTTACAAAAACACAAAACTGAAAACGATTGAGCTCGTAACTCACTCGTCCATTTAAAAGAAAATAACTGTTTACTTTAGCAGTATTTGCAAAATCAATAAACGACTTGTCTTGATACCTCGCTGAAACCGCCACTCCAAAACCTTTGTAAAAATAAACTGCTTCTTGATTGAAGATGAAAGGTGGCGTAAGAATTGGGCTAAATATTTCTTGTTGCTCCTTGATGCGACTGTAATTAAAAGAAGAATTATTAATAAGTGAAAAACTTCTGCTCACTTTGTAGGTAATGCTCGACTCCACACCTGTTCTGATACTCTGCTCAACTTTGTTGGTAAGTGCCAAACCATTAGGCCCAAACTTTCCGTCAAGCACAATTTCATTTTTGAAATCCATGTAATACAGATTCAAGTTGAAATTTAGTTTATTGGTTTGGTGTCTGAAACCTAATTCATGATTAAGAACATATTCCGGCGTTTTGATAGAAACTATTGAATTGCCCAAACTATCGGCCAACAAATCATCATTTCCGCCAAACATATCGTTTCTTGTTGGCTCTCTGCCCATGCTCCCAAGGCTATAATAAATGACTGAGTTTGGTTTTAGAGCAATACTCAAACCTGCTTTTGGATTGATAAAATGCCAGTGTACTTTATCCCATGTTACCGTTCCTTTATAGTCAAACGATGAATAACGATATTGAATATCAGCAAAAAATGTAAACCATTTGAAAGTGTAATCGGCTTTGGTGAAAACACTGACTTCATTTTTGTAGCCCGTGTTAGTGTAGAGTTGGCCCAAAGTTTTTTCGCTGCCGAGATGTTGACGGCCGTAGGTATTTCCGTGAATTCCTGTAGTCCAGTTCAATTGTTTTGTTGAAAAGGTATAATTGCTAAAAAAGCCAAAGAGGTTGGACTGAAAAGCATAATTGTAAAGTTCGTTGGTGGTCGGCAATCCTAAAAAGCCGTTCAAATTAAAATCGTAGTTGCCTTTTAAAAAAGTATAATAAACACTTGATTGGACAGAGGAAGAATTATTTGGACGCCAAGTGTTTTGAAGTTGCGCCAGACATTGGGTGAACTGGTCTCTTTCATTTTTGTTGGCGTTTGTTTTTCTGTCCGTTTCAATCAAGGAATCGGAAACGCCTAGCCACGCTAATTGATTTTGTTGGTGACCAGCCAATAAATTTACTTTCCACGTTGATTTGTCGTAAAACAAACCGCTGCTGATAAAAACCGATTGAGAGTTGTTTGAAGAATGATATTTGTAACCCTCAGCATATATTTGAGATGCCCTCACATAAAGTGCTTTGCGGTTTTTAACGCCACTGTTGTATTCTGCAAAAGCTCGTAAACTGTTGAACGAACCGTATCCTAAACCAAAAGTTGTTTTGGTTGAATCGTAAAGATTGGGAGAAAATAGTTGAACGCTCCCGCCATAACTGGCCACTCCGTTTTTAGAAGTTCCCACCCCTCGTTGGATTTGAATTTTGTTGACAGAATTTAAAATGTCAGGATAATTTGAAAAATAGGCGCCTTGGTCTTCGGGTTCGTTTAAGGGTACTCCGTCAAGCGTCATGTTAATTCTCGTCTGGTCAATGCCTCTTAATCTGAAATAAGAATAACCTTGTGAATTTCCAGCGTCTGAATAGTTGGTGATAGATGGCGTTTCAGAAAGCAAAAACGAAGGCTCTTGACCAGTTGATTTTGTTTTAAGGTCTTTTAAATTTAGGTTTTGAAAAGTGATTGGCGTCAGTTTATCCGCTTGATAGATGATAAAAGCTTCTGGTAATATTTTTGAATTCTCAAGTTTTGTGGTGTCTTGGGCTTTAAGTTGTCGGCTAGTTAAAATTGCAAAAAGGAAAAGTATAATATATTTCGTCATGCTCTAGGGTCATTTTAGTTCATGATAAAACACACAAACACTTTGCAAAATAGTAAAAATTGTTTTGAAGAGGAAGTATAACAGTAAATCTGTGAAGTAGAAAGAGTTTTTGGAACAAAGTTTTTGGCTGACGCAGGCGACACAACATTTGGTTATAATAGCAAAAGGTGTCAGGTGAGACATTTGTGTGGGAAGGAGATCAAAAATAAAAAAATCAACACAAACTAATTTGCTTTTAGTCTATAATAAGATATATTTGGTAAGTTTTTTAGATCAATTTTCAAACCAGATGAACAGCATATTTAAGTACTTTTTAATTTTATTGGTAGGTCTTTACCAAATTTCGTTTTCATTTCCTTTTCAGCCCATTCGGAAATCTTTGGTGTATGAATATAATACTACCAAACCATTTATACTTAACTATCCCGTGAGCAATCGAGAGGTTTCTACCAAGCTTTTACTAAGTTATAAAATTGATTCAGCTTGGGCTTTGGGCAATGGTGACTCTTTATATGTTTTTAATCCTACAGTCAACCCCGATAAATTTGAAAAAGTATATTACTCTTATGATAACAAATCAGAGGGTATTTTTGGTACTAAAATGGTTTTAAAACAAAATGGTGATGTTTATTTCTTGGCTAATAAGAACAAAGATACTTTTTTGATTAAAACTCAGGTGCCGTTAAATACAAGCTGGAAAGTTAATAAATCAAAAATATTGGAAGCGACTTATAGAGGCAAAAGCTATACATCTTTTTTGGGTTTGCAAGATAGTATCATGCATATCGAACTGAGCAACGGGCTTGAAATCAAGATCTCGAAGCAATATGGAATCGTGGAAGGAACTACCTTTGTCTATGGGGAGGAAAACGATAAAAGTCCTATTGAATATTCTTCCATTACCTTGAACTCTATTGCCAATGTGACTTCATCTAAGCCTGCATGGGATCTACGCGAGTATTTCAACTACCAACCAGGAGATGAATTAAGGTACTACCAAGAGATGAACCGTTGTGGAGTACAGAAATGCTTATATAACATGCGGATCCTAAAGCGATTTGATTATCCCAATAATGATTCTTTGGTATTTATATACTCAAGCACCCAATATGTTAAATATTTACGTAAGCCTTTGGATACAACTACCTCCATTGATACCTTTTATATAAACAAATCCAAAATTCGATCAAGATCTAATTACGGAGATTTTTACTATAATGATGGTTTTGCCGCATTTGGCCTATTGGCTAGTTTCAATGCATTTTATCGTAGTAATATGTTGCTTTCTTTTGGAATGGATATTAACACTTGGGAAACCAATTATATATTTCCAGGTCCATCAAAATTTGTAGCGATTTGTTCTACGGATACACTAAAATATGCAAAGATAATTAGCGGCGGTGGATTTAAAGATAGGGAAACGTTTGTTTTACAAAACAACCTAGGCATCGTAGAGGGTAGAAATTTTTTTTACGAAGGAGAGATTGGTGTTTGCGGTTCGCATCAATTGGATAATACCTTATACTTTGCAAATATAGGTGGAAAAATATATGGAGATAGTTCCTCAAGGATACTGTCAAATGAAGACAAGTTAGAAATTGGGCCTCATGTACAAATCTATCCAAATCCTTCTTCTGGAAAGGTAAATATTAAGATGCCCGAAAATGGTAAAATCGTGGTCGTTGATATTACCGGTAAGTCTATTTATTGTAGTAATTATAATTCAGAAAAAGACATGATCATACTAGAGAACTTACGCAAAGGGATGTATTTTCTAAAAGTATTTACAGAAGCTGGCAATCAAGAAACTGTTAAATTTATTATTGACGAATAAAAGTTATTTAATTAATTTTCGCCGCAGTTGGTGTTTAGCCCACAAGTCTTTTTCAGTTTTAATGCACTAAAAGGGCGTCACCAACCGCAATTCCTTGCTCCCAATTAAGTGTTAACACGTTAGTAAATTGCCCTTCCACCGTAGCCTGTCGCACACGGGACATTAATTTTTCGTTCTGTATGCCACTGACCAAGGAAATAATAAAATCTGCAAGTTTTATTCTTCCTTCCACTATCTATTCTATCAATTTATCTTTCGCCCTTGTTTGTGTCTTCACAAACAAGCAATTAAGTCGTTTTGCTCCCAATTAAGTGTTAACACGTTAGTAAATTGTCCTTCCACCGTAGCCTGTCGCACACAGGACATTAATTTTTCGTCCTTTATGCCACTGACCTAGGAAATAATAAAATCGGCAAGTTTTATTCTTCCTTCCACCATCTATTCTCTTAATTTATCTATTTTATTTTTTTCTTTATTTCCAATGTAAATAATAAAATTGTCTGTAAAATGGGATATTAACGTGAAGGTTATGATTAATAAAATAACGGTAACGAACGAGCTTTGGTTAATACCAAAAAAAGCAATGCTCCAAATAATAATAATCCATTGAACAAAATAAATGTTTGTAACCCCTTTGCTCCACTTGAATAGTAAGTCAAAAAACTTATTTGTCGGTGTTATATCAATCACTAACTTATTCAGATAAAGCCAAAAAGCTACAAACCCGCACATAAATAACATCGCACCTTGTCGGCTGTGATAATAATCGTTGAAATGATATTCATAGTCAAAATAAGAAATAGCAACGCCAGTAAGCAGAACCAAAATGCCACATACGCCAAAATATTTAAACGTAGTATTTTGGTTGGTTGAGTTTTTCATTATTTCACCAAGAAACATTCCCATGAGTGGAAAAGCAAGCCAAGGGAATACAGGAAAAGCAATTTTGTTGCCAATAAAACTAAAACCAATGGGTTGATCTCCCCAAAACAGTTCTAAAATTTGGTCTATTACTGGCATGTTTAAGTGTAAGCCCCAGAGAAATGGCGAAACCATACTTATCACAAATGCAGAGAGTAAAATAACATACTTGTTGATTTTGAACTCCTGAATCAGCGCCATAATCATCAATGCAATGCCTGCAAATTGCAAAATATCTATGGTGGTTAAAATGGTGTATGTATTCAGTTTATCTAAAGGGAGTGATTTTACAATATCCATGTTTAGATTAGTGGCAAGGGTAAATGGAATAACCCCTCTGAGTATATTTAAAATGTAGCCTGACAAAAATATGTTGAAGCCACGCCATAATTTAGGTTTCAAATCTGATTTCCTTGAATAGATAAACGAAAATCCCATCAAAGTCATGAAGACGGGCGCAGCTGGTGGCCCACCCAAAAATTCTATGATTTGTCCGAATACCGAGGTTTTTACTTCTTCGTTTGCAAATAACTCGAGTGTGTGCACCGCAATCATAAAAAATACGGCCAAGCCTCTCGCAAGGTCTATGGACAAAAGTCTGTTGTTTTGAGTTGTTGTAGTCATTTTTGATATCTTTTTTAGACTACAAAATTGCAATGCTAAAAAAAGATTTCATTTGACAAATGTCACAAAATCATTTTGCTCTCAATCGGCTCAGTGTTTCCCTCGAAATTCCAAGAAAGGAGGCAATGTACGTCAAAGGGACACGTTGGAAAAGTTGTGGCTCTCTTTCAAGTAATATTTGATATTTATCAATGGAATTCATCATTTGTGAAAAGAAAATCTTGTCTTCCAAGAATAACGCATACTCTATTATAATAGCGTTGATAAAATGAGCAATTTGAATATTTGAAAACATTAAAGGCTTAATCTGTTTCAAATTGATTGAAATTAAGGTGCTAATTTCTAATAACTCCATCGTTTCTCTTGAAGGATTGTCTTGGAAGTTTTGTAATGAACCCACCATATCATTTTCTAAAGCAAACCAAGTATTCACTTCTATGCCATCCTTCAGGTAATAACTTCTCACCGCACCTTTAATTACAAAGTAGGCAAAGTCGTGTCGTTGGTTTTCTTTAACAAGGATGTGCTTTTTGTCCAAGTTCAAAATAGACAAATGACTACAAATTTCTGCTTTTGTGTGGTCGGTTAATGGGTAGTTAGTAGAAAAATAGTCTATAAAGGTTTTGAATAAAATATCCATTCTAAAACGTCAATTTGATAAATTTTTTCTGTTGGATAGCTACTAGCTTATCTATTAAAACCTACGTTTATTCCGCCAATACAAGTTAATCACAAGTGCTTAAAAAATCAAAAGTAAATCATTTTAATTGCTAGTAAAGTAGCGTTGATTTACTATGGTCGTAATTTATTTGTCTAAAGGTTTTACAACTGATTTAAATTTTTTTTACGGGCAATTTTTTTTGCCCGTAAAAAATTGCCCGTAAATGCGACGATTAAAAAAAATAATGGAAAAAAGTTTATCCAGTGCCACAGGCCATGGCAACACAAAACGTTCGTTGTTTGCCTATTATCTTCGTCCATAGCCTCTTTTCTGAGACGCTAAAATTTCAGCAATACATTTCTGATATTCAAGTACATCAGTATCATTAATTAGGATCAATTTAACTTTTTTGTCTCTTCTTTCAGTGATTTTTTGAGATAACGCCGCATAGTCTTCGTCGCCGCTGATTTCCTGCAAATTATCAAGATATTCGCTGGTGATTTCTTCCAAGGCCTTTTTTTGTTCTTCCGATATGCTCAACTGCTGACTGAGCTTGCTGATCATAATTTGCGCTTTTTGTTCAGACGCTGTGGTAAGTGTTTTACCAAACATACCTTGCTGTGCGTTGGCATTCATGCAAAAAAAGCAAAGTGTAATAAAAAGGAGATTTTTCATGGTTGTTGTTTCTTTTGAATTAAAAAAGAGATTTTTCATGGTTATTATTTGTTTTGAATTAAAAAGAGAATTTTCATTGCTATTGTTTGTTTTATTAGTCCATCAGGATAATAGAAGTGTTTTCATTTTCACCTTTAATATACTTTAAGTGAACACTCCAGTTAATAGATGTACAGGTAGTATTTAATGAACTGATTTTTTAATGAGATCTAAAGTGAATTCCATAATATTATCTTTTCCTTTTATGAAACTCTCAAGATCTTCTTGCATTTCATAATCAGGCATTAAACCTCTCCCTTTTTGATATTTCTCATGAGCTGATTTTGAATAATAATAGTTTTGAACGGGAATGTAGGCGATTATTTTGGTGTTTGGTAAAATATAAGGTGCACCGTAACCACAATGTTCCAAACGTTCACTTATTAACTCATCTCCAATAAAAACTACTTTTGGCTGCGCTTTTAATACAGAGCTTAGCATGTTAGATGGAGAATAACTTTCTCCATTAATCAACACAAATATTTTTCCAGTAAAATTAGATTTATAGTGACTAATGGGTGATTTGTTTTCATAATTCTTTATCATAGATTCATATCCATAATAGCCAGTCCCTCGCTTTACAAAACCACTCCCAATATGTATTGGGTTTCTTCCTTTAAAAAAAGAAGGCTTTTTATTGATTTTTAATCGTAATGAATCCAAAAAATAAAAATCTTTTACACTTACATATTTCATAAGTTCTAAAGCATTAAAGCCGTCTCCACCTTTGGCATTGCGTAAATCTAGAATTAGATTTTCAATTTTTTTCTTACTGATTTCAGTAAATGACGCCTGCAAGAATAAGTAAAAATTATATTTATAAGTGTATAAATCCTCATCCCTAAAGCTTGAAATTTTTAAAGTAGCAACACTTTTCTTTTTATCAATGCTTAATTTGTAAGGTTCAATATCGTATTCTTTAAATCTATTTTTTTTATAATACGCTATGCTGTCAGCACTTTGACCTTTTATTTTTTGCGTTAATATTACCCCTTTGGAATTTTTAAATTCTAATTGAAAAGACTCACTAATACCATAAAGTGTGGGAAATAATGTATTAAACCCCCATTCAACGTAGTATTTTGATTTTGAAGTAATGTAGCCAGTATTCGAACATTGAGCAATCATATTTTTTATAATTTCTGATGAAGACTGATTATTAATAGAAACTATTTCATCACCTTTTTTAATTGACAAATCAGAAGAATAATTTCTGAATACATAGAGTTTACCATTGAATATTTTAATATCAAAAGGAAATAATTTATTGAGTTCAAGCTCAGAAACAAATTTACTTGGCATTGCAACTTCAAAACCATCTTTTATGGCAATCTTTAAAGGTTTTATTTTTAGTAAAGCTTGGGCCGCAGTAAGAGGTGTGTTGATTGATTGTATTGTCGTATTAAATAAGGAATCTAACGATTGTTTAGAAATGTAACGATATAGGTTAGGATGTACCTCTTCTAATCCATTTTTGAATGAAATTATATCTTTCTTCACAGCCTCAGCAGAGAAAGTGGTGTCAAAATTATAAGGTGGATTTGTCCGTTTTAAATCAGCTTTGAATTTGTCAATATCTTTTACCAAACGCACATTATCCAGATGAAAATAACCAGTATCATTGCTATAACTAACCACTTGCCATTGTAAGGTTTCAACTAAATTTTTATTAAATGGCACAGGGTTACCCCATGGTTGTTTTAACTCCGAAAAAGGAATAATAACAGTTTGCCAATCGTCAGAAAAATTGATAGTTTTTTCGTGAAATGCATAATCTTTCACTGTAGTAAGTCGGTACATAAATGTGTGCTCATCACCTTTAAAATCATAAGCGATCGCTTTAAAATTAGCAGAATCAACCGTTTCGGGTTTTACAGGACTACTTATAACAACGTAAGCCTTAAAAGGACAGTCCGCTTTATTCAATTTGTAATCAACTCGCATTACCTTGTTATTCCCTTCGGTTTCATCGTAAAATTTTATTTCAGACTTCCCTTTATTAACTACATCAGTGTAATATTGCCAATACAGGTTAAATTTATTTTTGAATCCAAAGACCTCAAAATCATCTACCAATAAGGTGTTATTTCCTTGCCCATTGGCTGTAATTGTATTAATTAAAAACAACACAAATACCGCTGTTTTTATCATTTTATTATTCATTGTAATTGTATATTAACGAGTCAATTAAATTAGTAAAGTGCCTTTAAAGTAATTTGTTTATCATCCCAAGAAAGACAAACATATCTCTTCGAGTTACTTTACTTCAAAATATTCTTCCAGTTTTTTAACTGTGAATTGGAGCACTAATGTAGAATCACTTTGCTTCCTAATGCGCCAATTCTGATCAAGAAAAGTTTGTTGTTGTATTTCTTCATCAGGTGCCAGTTTGAAATATTGTATTTCATCATTTCTATAATCTAACCAGTAAACTGCCACCGCTTCTTTCAAAGCATTTTTTACAGTTATAGTACTTGCAGTAATGGCCTCTTTAAAAACTGGTTCCCAAAATATATCCTTTTGCGTTTTTTTATATTTCTCCTGTGAAACTACCCCCTGGTTATCAAAATGTTGATTACGTTTGGTGATTCTAAATTCAATAACTTTATCAAGCTTATTGTTGGTTTTAATTCTCCACAGGTGCCCAAGGTATGTTTCTTGAACATACCCTGCGTTGGGCCTGAGTGACTTATAGTAAATTTCTGTGTTCTTATCATTGACCCAAAAAATATTGATATCTTCTTTAAGTTTATTGGCAATGGTGATAGTGGCAGTTTCAATTTTGTTTTTATCATTTTTTTGTTTTGATTTAAAAAACGATCCCCAATTATAAAAAACACCCCCAATACTTTCAATCCAATCGTCAAATTTGGTTTCACCTTTTCTGTTCGGTTTTTGAGGGATATATTTTGCATTATGTAAAGAAACCGTTTCTGACTTTGCAATTTTGATATTTGGATTATCCACCACATTTAAACTGTTCTTTTGTTCAATATTTTCCGTAATTGCATTATTTGAAAGAGTATCTGAACTAATGGTTGAAAGTTTAGAAACAACAGTTAGTTTGCTATTTTCCTTATTTTCTGCTGTAATATGAATAGTAGATTTTGGAGCAACAACATGATTGGTACTATCTATTATTTCAGAATTCAAAATCTTATTTGTACCCTGAATACTAGTTTTTTGAGTACTATTGTCAAATTTAATTTCGGGGCTTGCCGCAACATCTTGTTGTAAAAGTTTAAAAATGGCAAATCCAGCAACACCAGCCAAACCTAAACCTGCAATAATCCCAACCGCGATTTTGATTTTTATTGCTTTACGGTAACTTTTACCCGCCTTGATAATTTCTTCTTGTAGGCCGAGTTTAGTAATTGCCCTTTGTAACGCCTCCTGAGCCATCACATTCTCGTGTAAGTTTTTATCCAAAGCCATTTCTTTAGTAAAAGATTCTTTTTCTTCGGTATTGAGTTCATTATTTAAAAAACGCTCAATCTGCTCTATCATATATAATTCATTTCTCATACTTACAATCTTTAAATGAGTGTTTGAACTAAAAGAGATTTAAATATATTTCGAGCTTTTTCTATGCATTTGTATTTCTGATTTTTAGCAGCATTTTCAGAGGAAAAACCATACTTGCTTGCGATAATTGACATACTGTGTTTATGATGGTAGAAAGAGACTAAAATAGATTTACACTTTTCGCCAATTTCTGCTAGTGCATTTTCTGCCATTTCAAAATAAGATTCATTTTCTTCAACAATATTTTCCACTTCCGAAAACATATTCTTAAATTCATTTATTCTGTTTTTTGCTATTAACACCGTTTTCCATTTGTATTTGGAAACACTAAATAAATAGGTGCCAATACTACTAGTAAGTTGGAAATCAGTATGTAGAACTTTGTCATAAAAAACCAATATCGCTTCTTGAAAAGTATCGTAAGCATCGTCAGCCGAACCACCATGATGGATGATAAATTTTTTGATAGGTGTATATTGTTTATATAATTCTTTGAGTCCGATTTGAGGATTCCTAGATTTCAAAATGCTTATGATTTCCTGATCATTCATTTTATAAAATTAATCGCTTTCTATAGACTTAATGTCAAAATCTGAAAAGGTCACGGTATTATTTTGAAAATATTTTAAAATTGAAAAATGATTTTATCCATAACAGGTTTTAAATATTTGATTAAAATTGCACAAACAATTCACAATGAATAGATTATTTTGAATAAGCGAGGATAAGCAACTAAAGCTGGTCTTATTGAGAAGAGAAGAATTATGTAAGAAGAAAGGCTAAAATTATAATAATACTGCTACAATTCCTTTCCAAGATTACTCTCACCTGGGTTATATTGTATTTCAGACCAGATGAAATCTGAGATTATTAGCCGTTTTTATTTTGGTCCAAATAATTGTCAGGCGTATAAATCACTCGAGCAAAGTTTTTAGTTATTAATTCCGTTTCCACAATTTGTCCGCTTTTGAATTTCAAAATTTTATCACGCCAAATTTCGTTTTTTCTATAAAATTGCCCGTCTATTTTTAAAAATTGATGATCTTTTTCGGTTACATGATAACTATAGTCTAGTTCATTATCAATGCGAAGTTCTCCTTCCAAACATTTGTCGGTAAACCATAAATTTATTTGGAAAGTATAGTTTGTGTTGTTCGTAAATTGATAGTCACGGTAATTATAAAAGACTGTTGCACCACTGCCGAATGGCAAAACTCGTCCATCGTCAGGGAAAGGGTCAAATGAATGATGATATCGTTCTGTAACGGTCAAAGGACTGTGAATGACAAGCCAATGAATTAAATTTGAAATTTGGCAAATGCCACCACCAATTCCTGCTTTTGCCTCGCCAAAAGTCAGTTCCATTCCTAGTAAATATCCTTTTCGTTTTGTAGGTAAGCCAACAAGTTTACAGAACGATAAAGTTTCTCCTGGTCTTATAAGTATTCCGTCAATTCGTTTTGTTGCTATTTTCAAGTTAGTTATTTTATTTACTTGTAGTTGCATATCGCTTTCACCAAGTTTTTTTAATAATACAGATTGGTGTTTTTTAATTCTAAAAGCCAATTTTTCGGTCGACCGCTGTTTAGCGTATTTTTTATTGTCAAAATACCAGACGGCATAACGTCTTAGCCGTCTTGCCCAAACGGCTAAAAAATATAAAATTGGATGTCGTTGACTTAGTAGTTTTCGTTGTTTCACTCGCGTTCTAAAATGGTTTATAACTTCCTGTTTTATCCAAATATTGAATTCCCAAGCATTTATTTTGCTAAGGGAAATGAGGCTAAACCTCAATCTGAGGCCTTTTTTAGAGAACTGCTGAATTCGAGACAAGAAAGTAAGGTGTTATGAGAGTCATACCATAGGCATTTTGTCTATAAATCAATTCTAGTTAGTTTTTTAGCTAAAATTTCACCACTTAACGTCCTCGGTGTATTCCTTAGATTTATAGTCCTTGAACTCTCTGATTTTTATTTTGCTCTCTCTTATAATGTTAAACAACCAAATGGCAGAATTATCGCTCCATGGATCGGTAAGAATTTCAACTTCATTTTCTCCTACTTGCCTCATGTCATGAATCCACTGAAGGGAACTGTCCTCAATTGTCTTCAATTGATTATTTTTCCACAATATCAAACATTACCCACCAATTAATGCCCATTCATTTGAAAGGCCTATTACTCCACAGGTAGCATCTCCATACACCATGTAAGTCTTCCAGATTTCATTATTGATATCCTTGTCAAATAAAAATACATATTCATATTCTTGAAAAAGAACATACGAATCAGTTTCGCTTAAAGGTCTTGCTTTCATTTTAATAAACCTTAATCATTCCATTTATTATTCAAACCCTTTGGTTATTCCGCCAATATACGATGTAACTACAAGCGATTGAAGTTTGCAATATTAAATTATTTTAGTTGCAAGTAAAGTAGCATTGATTTACAATTGCCGAATTTAATAGCCTGTAGGTTTTAAAACTATTTTTATATTTTTTTACGGGCAATTTTTATTGATCATTTTATTTTGCCCCAAAACTACGGGCAAAAATTTACGGGCAATTTTTTTTGCCCGAAAAAAATTGCCCGTAAATGCATTATTTAAAAAATTTATTGGGAATGATCCTAGAGGACAACACAAAACGTTAGTTGTTTGTCAATTATCTACGTCCATACCCTCTTCGCTGTGACGCCAATATTTCTGTAATACATTTTTGATATTCAAATAGATCAGTATCATTGAGTAGGATTATTTTAACTTTTTTGTCCCTTCTTTCAGTGATTTTTTGAGATAACGCCGCATAGTCTTCGTCGCCACTGATTTCCTGCAAATTATCCAGGTATTCGCTGGTGATTTCTTCCAAGGCCTTTTTTTGTTCTTCTGCTAGGCTCAACTGCTGACCGAGCTTGCTGATCATAATTTGCGCTTTCTGTTCAGAGGCTGTTGTGAGTGTTTTACCAAACATATCTTGCTGTGCGTTAGCATTCATGCAAAAAAAGCAAAGCGTAATAAAAAGGAGATTTTTCATGGTTATTGTTTATGCTATTAATTTATGGTGATAAGTAGTGTTCGTATATGGAATTTGGTTTACAACTATACTGTTTTAACTCAATCTGAGAATGGTATATTCTAAGTATCTCGTCAAAAGGTAAATTTTTTTCAAACTTAATTTTTCTTATATCGGTTTCCGTAAAAATGTTGGTTTTTAATTTAGGAATCAGCAAAAATGTGGGCTGGATTAGGAATATAATAATTACTAGATATACAATTTTATGTTTCTTTAAATTTTCTATTAGATATTCAAAATCTAGGAAAAATGGTATTATTTGGAAAAACTTGAACACGATTGCGGTGCGTGTAAAGAAATCGTTATATAACCCTATTCGATAAAGTCCGGCAATTAAAATCAAAATATTAATAAATGCTACCCACTTCTTATTATTTGCGTCTTTTATTAAAAGGTGGGCAAGAAACTGCATACATATTACATCAATAATCAGAAAAGAATAGTTCGTAAATACTTTTGGGATACCAAATTGATAAATAAAACCCTTAACCGTGCCTCCTTGTGAACTTGAGTAATAAATAAGAATAGGAATTATTGTTGTAATAAAGGGTATAATTGCTTTTGAAGCTACCGTTTTAATGTGGTTAAGATCTAAGTAATATTTTTCCTTAATGCAATAGTAAGCTATAATTATTATAAGAATTAATGTTGGAAAAACTGTCCAGAAAATCATAGTTGCTAAAGGCAGAATTAGTAAAGAAGGAGAAAGCCTATTTTGTATTGTAATAAGTAAAATGCTAGAAACAATTAAAACCGGTATCAATTGATTAGGAGCCCAGCAGCTTTGCTCAAATATTGTCATAACATACAAATTAATCTTATCGTGAAGTAAAGAATTGAAAAGATTAAATTGCCAACCAATCCAAACCAAAAAAGTACTAATGCCTCCAATAAATGTAAAAAATATAAAGTGAATAGTTTTCTTCCGTAGAAGTAAATACAAATAACAACTAACAATAAAAAAACCAAGATAAGTCCATATCCATATAAAAAACCCAAGTAAGGATGTGTTTGTATATTTAGTTAATAAGGCAGGAGCTAAATAAAAACCAAAATAATAGATAACTGGGCTATTGTTATTAGAAAAACAAAGAGGCCATTTTGAGGTAGCTAAAGAGTAAAATTTAGAACTATGTCCTAACCAATCTGTACTTTGAAGAAATATACCCCCAACTCCAGCCAATGCGGACCAAATTAGGCTTAAAATAGCAATTATTAATATATCTTTAATAGTTATACTAACATCAGGAAAATTGAAATTTGTATATTTTAAATCTTTACAAAATGTAACGAAAGCATATATAATTCCTAAAATCATAATTATACTTATGAATGGTTTAAACCAAAATATGGAGAATATTATCGATGGGATTGCTAGATAACAAACAGATAAAAGAATGATTTTTTTCATATAATATTTATAAATAATAAATTACCAACGCTTATCATTTGAATTATTTTAATAATAAGACAGAAAGCAAAAAAGTTAAAACGAACTATTTGTTTTTTAATAGGTTCTTGCCAATTTCAATTGATTTCTTCTCAATGATTTCATAAAAGAAATAGGATACCATTATTATTAAAAGAAATATGGTAATTGAGGCTAAGATATGTGATCCATAAAATGGTAATTGGGGTCCATTTTCTTTAAACCATAAATGTAGAGGCAACAAAAATGGGGCATGAAATAGATAAATTCCAAAGCTAATTTTGCCACAAAAAGAAATAAATTCGTAGGCTAAATTCTTTTTGCACTTGTTAGGATCTACTTTCCAAAGAAACAAATCTATTAATAATGCCCAAAATATCCCTAAATAAATGACCTCAACGTAAGGAAGGGCATGTCTAAAAAAGATAAGTATAAGGTAAAATAGTATAACAATTAATGAAATTTTTGGAAAGCTTGAATTCCATAATGGCTTTTGGAGAAAGTACTGTTCAGCACCATATGCACCTAAGAACCATAAAAATCCATAAGTTAATATTGATTTTTCAAAATTAGGCCCAATTAAACCCATTTGTATAAATATAAGATTTATACTAGCACTTAAAATAATTGAAAAGATAAGAAATTGTTTAAGTGACAATTTAGTTAAGATAAATACAAGTAAAGGAAAAAAAATATACAATTGTACTTCAAGACCTAGAGACCAAAATGTAGCATTAATAGTATAGAATGTTGTTAGTTCGAGATTGTGAATAAACAATAAGTGAGTCAAAATATCTTTAAAGGTAATTACATCCCAACTGCAATGATAAGTTGAAAAAAAAACAAGTGTAATAAAATAAGGAGGATAAATTCTCCAAAATCGTCTTATTACATAATTTGGCCACGAAAAAGTATTTTTAGAATTTAAATAACCATAATAAATTAAAAAGCCACTTATTACCAGAAATAGATGAACACCTGTATTTCCATAACCTATTGGAATTAAATTAAATATTATTCTCAACTTGTTTGGGACATCTCCAATAAAATTATATTCACTTATTTCTCTGAAATGAAAATCAACAATAAACAAATAATGAAAAAAATAAACTAAAATAGCCGCAATACCTCGAAAAAAGTCAAAATGTGGTAATTGTTGATGCATTCGCATATATTATTCAAATAATTTAAATTATACTGTACTATTTTACTCTAGATAATAATGTTAATAACTAAATAATAGATATTCAATGAAGAAATGCCGACTTTGATTCACAAAAATATTACATCCATTAAAATACAAATATTTTTACGAATATAAAAAAATAATTCATTTTGATGGATGGTAGGTTATTATTCCAATTTGTTTAATATTATTTTAACACTATATATCTATAAGATTCATTCAAAATTTAATAACAGTTTTAAAATTAATTATTTTCTTTTCGATAAATGAATTTGGATGATGCTAAGATTAATAATAGTAATAGAAATCATTATCTAGTTATAAGAAATCGACTGGACTAAGAAATCATAATACAAACTAATGTCAATTGATTAAAGATAGCAAATGCCATAACTTCGAAAATATTTAGATATTTTCAATAAAAAAGTTGAAAACAAAATGAAGATTTTTTTTATTCAAGTCTAAAAAAGCCAATTAATCATCTATTAAAGATGGTTAACTAAAAAACAAAACGCTGCCTTCGTCAATCAGTAAGTATATTAAACTAAAAAGCAGTCATTTTTAGCCAAGACAATCACTGAAAATTAATCACTTAATAACGGAAATAAATTTAACATATGTTGGTGTTTATATTAATCTGATTAAATTTAAAATAATATTAAATAATTGGTTAGTAGTTTGTAATGTATTTTTAAGACAGCCAAATTAATTGAAAATTTCATTATAGCCATTATCCAGAGGTACTACAAATGTTAAGCTTAAAATGACACCTATTATTTTTTTCGACGTATTTAGAGTTTGATTATAGGATAATTTTAACTAACTATTGGGTCTTTTTAAGCAAGGTCCACAATTAATTTTTAGCATTATTTTTTTTTGAATTGGATTTTATCGAAAATAGGTTTAAACTTACCAGTGGTTACATCCTTGAAATAAATTAACAGCTATTAATTAACATTAATAGTTATAAAATTTTTGGACCTAAAATGAAAAAATCACTTTCGGTAATTATTCCCATTTATAATGAATCGTCGAATATTAATCTCATACATGAGAGGTTAATAAATGTTGTTAATACTCTAAACTTAAATTATGAGTTTATTTACGTAAATGATGGAAGCGTAGATAATTCACTAGATTTAGTTAAACAGTTGTGCATAAATAACTCCAACATAAAATACATTGATTTAAGCAGAAATTTTGGACATCAAATAGCAGTTACCTGCGGATTAGATTTTTCATCTGGAGATAAGGTGGTTATTATAGACGCCGATCTTCAAGATCCTCCGGAATTAATTATTGATTTGTATAATACTTCATTAAAAGGATTTGAGGTTGTTTATGCTAAGAGAAAACAAAGACAAGGTGAAAATTTTTTTAAGTTAATTACAGCTAAACTCTTTTATAGAATTTTAATAAGGATAACCAACATTTCAATACCTGTTGATTCTGGGGATTTTAGGCTTATAGATAGAAAAGTGGTAGAAGCTTTAAAAACCATGACAGAGGCAAACAAATTTTTACGAGGTCAAATTGCATGGATTGGTTTTCGCCAAACTTTTGTTGAATACGATCGTGATAGAAGGTATGGTGGAAAAACCGGATATACTTTTAAGAAAATGTGGCGTTTGGCAATAGATGGAATTACCTCATTTTCTGATTTTCCTTTAAGAATTGCCACTTTGAGTGGGTTTATTTTTTCTTTTGTATCATTTGTAGTTATTTTATACGCATTATATTCCCGCATAATTACAAAAGACTACGAACCCGGCTGGGCTTCTATTATAGTTTCTGTATTATTTATTGGAGGGGTACAATTGCTATCAATTGGAATTATTGGAGAATATGTAAGTCGTATATCACAAAATGTAAAAAAACGTCCACTTTATCTCATTCAAGAATCAAATTTATAGTTTTTGAAATTTTTCCGAAGTATTTTTTATATTCCTGCTAGAGCCAACATCAGTCAACATCCGTCAGTACTACTTTAAATAAAATGGCTTCCGCACGCTATTTAAAATAAGATGTAAAATCAATATCTTGATATTATTTTTTAGATGAACATGAGCAGTAAAAACAGGTTTGGGGACAGCTGTGCAAGGAATTATGCTAAATTGCCTTCGGTTCTAGACATACGTTTTGATCGGTAAGAAATTGGGGCACTGACTGACGTAGACGGACTTGGGCGCTAGCAGGGGGTAAGCAATCAACTTCAAGGTGAAAAAATACATGAATCATTTTAACAATCATCTTGGCGGTGCTTTCGGCTATGTTTGTCTTTGTATTCCTAGGCCGATTATCGATGCCAATTAACTCGAAAGGGAATTACTATTGTGAAAGCGAGGGCGTGGTTTATCATGAGCAATCTATTCTAAGTTATGGACTTGTTTATTTTATATTGGCGCTGTTAAGTGGTTTGCCGGGTTACCAATCTCTTCGCTCGGAGTTTGTTTTTATGCCAAACAAAAACCAAAGCGGAAAGACCCAAGGGTAGGGATACGGATGGCACGGGGTTACATTATAACGTCTTAGCCGTCTTGCCCAAACGGCTAAATAATATAAAATTGGATGTCGTTGACTTAGTAGTTTTCGTTGTTTCACTCGCGTTCTAAAATGGTTTATAACTTCTTGGTTTATCCAAATATTGAATTCCCATGCATTGATTTTGCCAAGATACGATACAAATGAAAATGCTTAAAGCGATAAAAGTAAATCATTTTTAAATATCAAGTAATGTAGCTTTGATTTGAAATGGACATAATTTTTGAATTTTTAGGTCATACAACTAATTTTTATATTTTTTACGGGCAATTTTTATTGATCATTTTATTTTGCCCCTAAACTACGGGCAAAAATTTACGGGCAATTATTTTTGCCCGAAAAAAATTGCCCGTAAATACGACAATTAAAAAAATATGGAAAAAAGTCCATGATTTAGGAATAAGAGTGTTTTTTGGGTTTTGTAATTTGGGAAAAATGGGAAAAGTTTTTCTTCTATGATAGCGGACTACTTCATTATTTACTGACGTTGTTTATTCTCCAACCTCGTTTTTCTATTGTTCGAATATTTTCTACTTTCTTTAATGTGAGTAAATAATCGTGTAAATGTTTAAGTTCTTCGTCAGTTGTGTTGCCTGAAAATTCATGAATATAAATGGCGTTTCCATAATTATTTCTTGATTTTTTGGGTGTGTCGTCCACAATAATTATTTGCTCAAGTTTAAAGCCTTTCTTTTGTAATTTGTAAAGTCGCTTTTCAAAAATGTAACTATCTAAATCTTCATCTCTTTTAATGGAGCAACGACTTCGTCCCCATACAATTTCAAACGCTACACCATCTGGTTTTATGTTTTTTACAATTTCTTTTACATATTCATCGTTTGCCGAACTCCATATACCGAGTGAATAGTGTTTTGAAATATCCAATAGAAATTTTTCTAAGTAAGGTCGCTTATGAACATAATACTTGTCAAATTTAAAATCTGCTGAGAACATCAATTCTTTTTCAGTTGCATGAACCAGAGTTTCATCCAAGTCAAGAATCAAAAGTTTGTCAGATTTATCGTCCATTACTTAGGAATAAATTAAGATATACCTTAAAAGGAATTGTCAAATCTTTATAAAAACTTCATAAATACAGATTATAACGCTACTGAAGAGTTCACTAAATTTTTGTTATTATAAGTAGTTTTTGTTTTAAAGTCCAAGCACATTTGATAAGACTTCATCTAAAAATGTTTCTACAATTTCGTTTAATTTTAGGTTACTTTCTTCAATAGTTTTTCTTTGTATTCTGTTGTATCTACTTATAATCAATTCATTAGTTGAATTGAAATAAAATGAGCGTAGTTGAACTCTGTCAGCCCATTGAAATTTGTCTATTACCAAAAAACTTTTTGTTTCAGGGTTGTAACAGGTCAATTCTAAAGGAATTATGGTGCCATTTGAAGAATAATTATTATGTTCTCTAAAAAATCTAAATACAAATGTTTTAACAATTTTTTTACCTTCTCTATTTACAAAACGAATTGAGAAAAAGAAAGTATTTTGAGAATTCCCTCTTTCTTCTAATTCTTGAAAGGTATCAAAAGTAATAGATGGATATTCGTAGTAGGTTACACTATAAGTCTCTAAGTTATCATTAAGTAAGTCAGTAAATTGTCTAAACTCCAATTTGATTTGGTTCATTCTGTTTAGCCAAAGTTCAAATCTGCTTTTTTCTTTGCGTAGTCTACCCTCTACATCGTGGCTGCCCCATTTTTTAGCAAATTGAGTTTTACGGTTACTTTCTTCTCTTATTCTTACGTAAATCGAAAAAAGTTCTGCACAACTTTCAGTAACCAATTCAACAATTTGGTGATAATTGCCTTTATCTGCTTCCGACATTGCTTCGTAATATCTTGGCCTCTCCGTTCTTTTGATGCTACAAATAGGATAACCTTGTTTCATCAAAATAAGATTAAGTAAAAGCCTTGCTGTCCTACCATTGCCATCTGCAAAAGGGTGTATTTTGGCCATTTCGTGATGCGTTACCGCCGCCAAAATAACTGGATTTTCTTGGTTTAAATTTTCGTTTAGCCAATCGATCAGCTCCTGCATTTTTAAAGGTACTTCAAATGGCTCAGGTGGCGTATGTTCAGAACCTGTAATAACAACGCCTACATTTCGGTAATTACCAGCATTTACATGCGTATCATTTCCAACAACCAACTGATGTATTTGTTTGATGTAATTTTCTGTAATAGGCGTATCTTGTTGTGCCAATTCATAAAAAAAATCAAAGGCAACTCCCAAATTTTTTACTTCAACAGTATCTTGGATTGACTTTTCAGAAATGGTAATGCCTTCTTTTAAAACAAGCATTGTTTCTTGCAAAGTTAGTCGGTTGCCCTCAATACCCGCACTATGAAAAATATGTTGTGTTCGAAAATACTCTTTTAAGTTTTCCTTTGAGAGTTGGTCTAGTTCGCCTTCATTGCGAAAATTAATAATCTCAATATTCAGGCTTTCAATTCTTTGAAGCAAATCGGGACTTAAAAGTGTTTTATCAAGTGTAATCATTGTCTTTATTGGGTTTGTTTTTTAAATCTCAAACAAGATTCGCACTCACTTAACTATTCCATTTATCAATCAAAACCTGCGTTTACTCTACAAATATACAATATAGTCACCACTGGTTAGAAATTGCAAAACTAAATTATTTTAACGCTGTAATTCTTTTAAAGGATAGGTTCTACTGCTAGCGTGGCAATTTTATCTTGGGCTAACTGAGATTTTAATTGGTCTAAACTTTCAAATTTAAGTTCGGGCCTAAGGTATTTTACAAACTCAATAGAAATGGTTATGTCGTAAATATCTTGGTCAAATTCAAAAATATTTACTTCTATGCTGCGTCCTTTATTTGGCACGGTTGGATTGTTGCCAATATTGAGCATGCCAGTTTTTAGGGTATCCCCAATCGAAACTCTTACAGCATAAACTCCATCCAAAGGGATAAGCTTATTTTTATCGTCAATTTCAATGTTGGCCGTAGGGTAACCTATGGTACGGCCAAGTTGTTTCCCCTTTACTACCTTGCCCGTAACGGTATAATATCTTCCCAATAACTTTTTGGACTGTTCTAAATCTCCTTTAGCGATACAATTTCTAATTCTAGAAGAACTCACCGTGGCTTCGTCTATATCATGTCTTGAAATTTCTACCACCTCGAGCCCCAAAGTTTTTTCATTAGATTTTAAATATTCAAAACTTCCTTCTCGATTTTTTCCAAAGCGGTGGTCGTAGCCTATCACCAGTTTTTTTGTATGAACTTGGTCAATTATTATTTTTTGGATAAAATCTGCTGAGCTCCATTGAGAAAATTCCTCCGTAAAGGGGATAATACAAAGATGATCGAGCCCAAGTAAAGAAAGTTGTTTTATTTTTTCTTCGAGAGAGGTTAGCATTTTTAGTTCATCGCCTTGTGATTTCTCAGGATTTAAAACATATTTCGGATGGGGATGAAACGTAAAAACAACACTTGGCAAACCCAATTGAGAGGCGAGTTCTTTTACTTGAAATAGAATTTTTTGATGCCCTAAGTGTACTCCATCAAACATCCCTACTGTACTCACACAAGAAAAATTTGCTTCAAAAGAAGCTAGATCGTAATGTACCTGCATAAATGGAGAACCAAAAATTTGTTCAAGGAACAAATCAAAGTACAAATTAACGTCAAAAAATGGTAATCTTTAGGTAAATGTTACAATCAATTGTAAATTTCTAAATAAGGTGAGTTGATTGTGTGAATAGTGAATAGTGAATTGTAAATAGTGAATGGTGAATTGTAAATTGTGAATGGTAAATTGTCTCCAGATTTGAATTGCCTCCAGATTTGAATTGCCTCCAGATTTATCTGGAGGGAAATTTGTTTCAGATTTGAATTGTCTCCAGATTTGAATTGTCTCCAGATTTATCTGGAGGCAAATTTGTTTCAGATTTTTAATCACATCCTTCTGGGGTACAAACCGCTCCTTCAGCTATGGAAGTTATAGCTGCTGGATTTTCTTTGAGCCATTCTTGATATGCCTTGGTAAGCGCATTTAAAAACGTTTGTGGTTCTTGTGCACCAGAGATAGCGTACTTATTGTCCAACACAAAAAATGGTACACCTCTTGCGCCAACTTGTTGGGCTTTTATTTCGTCCTGTTTTACTTCGTTTGTATATAAATCACTCGAAAACATCGCTTTAATGTCCGCTTCGTTTAAGCCAATTTCTACACCAAGTTGTGTTAAAGTGGCTTGGTCACCCGTGTTTTTGCCTTCTGTAAAGTAAGCACTAAAAAGTCTTTCTTCCATTTGGTCTTGAAGTCCTTTACTTTTGGCCAAATGCGAGATGCGATGGGCGTCAAATGAATTGGCAACCACTGCCTTATCCATATGATAGGTAAGACCAACTTGTTTGGCCATATCCACCACTTGTTGACTAATTTGTTTTGTTTGATCTAATGACCAACCTTTTCTTTTAGATAAATATTGGTATATGCTTGTATTAGGATCAGTTTTAAGGGTAGGGTCCAGCTCAAAACTTTTCCATTCCACTTCTATTTTATCTTTATGGCTAAACTGTGTTAACGCTTGCTCAAATTTTCTTTTTCCAATGTAACAAAAAGGACACATGACATCACTCCAAATTTCTACTTTCATTTTGATTATATTATTTGTTTGTACTTTATTTGATTGAGCTAAACTTATTTTATTTATGAGAACTATAGATGCAAAAACAAAAATGATTTTATTCATCTTTACGAAAGGTTATCAATTATCAATTTTCAATTCATAACATACAACTTATAACTAACAAATAAGATTCACAATGGAGAATAAAAATATAAGTATACTAGGAGCGGGGCTAGTTGGGGCCTTGGCGAGTATATATTTTGCCAAGAGGGGGTTTAAGGTTGATGTATTTGAAAAAAGACCAGATTTTCGAATTACCAACTCTTACGGAGGCAGGTCTATCAACTTAGCTTTGAGCGATAGGGGATGGTTGGCATTAGAACAAGTAGGAATTGCCGAAAACATTAAAAAAATATCCATACCCATGTATGGACGAATGGTGCATTATCAAGATGGGCAAACCCAATTACAAAAATATGGGCTTGAAGGACAAGCAATTTATTCGGTATCACGTGGGTTACTCAATACAGAACTTATCACTTTAGCAGATTCAAATGATTTAGTAAAATTTCATTTTAATGAAAAGTGTGAGCATATAGATCTCCATACAAATGAGTTGTCCTTTGTTAATTCTACCACCAATCGCAATTCTACCATCAATCCAGATCTGGTATTGGGTGCAGATGGGGCGTTCTCTGTGCTTAGAAGTGCCATGCAAAAAACAGATCGTTTTGACTATCACCAATGGTATTTACCACACGGGTACAAAGAATTGACCATTCCTGCAAAAAATGGGGAGTATCAATTAGAACCAAATGCATTGCACATTTGGCCCAGAGGTCAATTTATGTTAATAGCCTTACCCAATTTGGACGGTAGTTTTACGTGTACTTTGTTTTTACCCTATGAAGGCACAGTGTCATTTGCAAATCTTCACAGTACTGAAAATATCATCCAATTCTTTAAAGATAATTTTTTAGATGCATTTGAATTAATGCCACAGTTGCTGGAAGAGTTTGAACATAACCCAGTTTCTTCTTTGGTCAATATAAGTTGTTATCCATGGGTACATAACCGCGCATTTTTAATAGGTGATGCAGCCCATTCCATTGTTCCTTTTTATGGCCAAGGGATGAACGCTGGATTTGAAGATTGTAGGATTTTAAATGACATGATGGATAACTACAACAGCTGGGAGGATATTCTAGAAAATTTTCAGAAATCAAGGAAGCCCAATGCAGACGCCATTGCAGAGTTAGCAAGAAGAAATTTTGTAGAAATGAGTGAATTGGTAGCCAATAAGCGGTTTCAGTTGCGCAAAAAGATAGAAGGGAGAATGAATACATTATATCCCGACCAATGGATACCACTTTACACAATGGTAACTTTTTCGCCACATATTAGCTACAGTCAAGCATTACACAAGGGATTGAAAGAGGATGCCATCATGGAGAAAATTTTAAATATTCCTGGAATTGAAGAAAATTGGCAAGAGATGGATTTTAAGGAATATTTGGATAATAAGTAGTTCGTTTTTTTTAAATTTTATGCTAATGACGCATAATAAGGCCTTAATAATTGAATAAACTCCTCCGAATATTCTTTTTGGTTCTTGTAAATAATTATTTCTTTTATCAAAACTTCCAAAGGTTGTTTTTTGCTCAAAACCACTATTTCTCTAAAAATTGGTTTGTCTTTGAAATTGAATATTTTTAAAGTTTGTAAAACAAACAAGTTTTTTGAATTCAACCAACCTTTGAAATTAATTGCTTCTTGAGGTGGTAGCAAAACCCAAGCTTTGCCATTTTCTGTTAAAAGCTGATCAATGGAGTTGGACAATTGTTCATGAGAAAGCGAGGCGTTGTGCATCGCACGATTTCTATCTTCCTTGTTAGATTTAAGCGAATTGGCATAAAATGGAGGATTGGATATTACAAGATCGTATTGTTCCAGATGTTCCTGAGAATACGTAGCTATATCTTGGTTTACTACAACCAACCTTTCTTTCCAAGGCGAATTTTCAAAATTTATAGAAGCTAAGTTGGCTGAGTTGGGGTCAATTTCAACGCCATATAATTGCGCATCAGGAGTTTTCTGTGCCAACATCAGCGTTAAGAGGCCAGTTCCTGTACCAATATCCAAAATGTTATGGTGATTTTCAGTTTCAATTAAAGCCCCAAAAAGACAAGCTTCAGTAGTTACCCTGAAGCTTGTATTGTCTTGTAAAACAGTAAACTGCTTAAAATGAAACCAGTTATTACCCATTTATTAATACCATGGGTCATCTGCCTTTTTATTTGGGTCAGGTTTAGGGGCTTCTTTAGGTTTTTCTTCTGGCGTGCCCCAAATATCCTCTTGTTTTTCTTCAGGTTTTGGCTCAGTAGGTGCGTAAGGATCTGGCTCAGCCGCAGGTGGAGGCGTCTCGTTTGCTGGAGTTTCTACCTTAGGAGGTCTCGGCGGTGCAGGTGGCCCAGGTTCTGGGTTGCTGTTAAATTTCATTTTTTTCTTCATTTTTGGAGCAAATGGAGAATATTGTATTTTTATCTCAGCTGTAAAATATGAATCTTTTTTGTCTTTGCCACGAGCGCTTACATCGTCTAGGTAATCATTTAAAGGAAGTCTAAGGTTAAATTCGCCCAAAACACTTACACGATGTGTTACAAAAACCGCTACCCCACCACCAACAGGTACAGCGAATCCAATTTTGGGATAACTTACATTTTCTGTTCTATTAGGTGCTTTCCAGTCTGGGTTATCTGTATCTGATACCGCTTTAAATCTATTCACACCCACACCTACTTGTATGTAAGGCCTCACACGCAGTTCTTTTTGAAACATATCACGGTTTTTCAACATTTTTTTATCCAGAATATTGAATCTTACGAAACCGTAAATTTCCGTTAGCTTAGTACTAAAACTTATATTGCGTGTTTTGTCGCTGTCCGTTGCTGAAAAGCTGATCATATTTAGTTGTCCACCAAAATAAGTTCTTGGCCAAAATTTATAACTAGCACCTAAGCCAAAAGTATTGCCTATTTTGGAATTCTTAATATCTCCGTTGTATTGCGCTATACCACCACCAGCCGTAAAATTCCAAGGGCCTTTAAAATAGTAGGTGTCAAAAAAACCAGAATATTCAGAGTCATTTTTTTTCTGAGCTACTGCAGTTCCTACAAAAATGAGCGACAACAAAAGGCCACCTAAGAATTTATTATACATTAGACACGATTTAATTCAAGTACAAATTTAATTATTTTAAGAATAATCTGATATTTTTTTTGGATAAATGGACAAGAAAACAAATTATCAACAACGACAATCTGAATGGACGATTTTGCCATTTTGGAAGTATAGCATTGGTGAATAAAATTAAGGAATGGGGATTTTAAAAAAGGCCAACTTACAAGATAAATGCGAATTAATTTTTCAAGCCTTAATTTGAGCCCTTTTTATTGTAAAAATCTTGTAAAACTCAACCATTTACGTTTTGCAAGATAATTCGGTTCTTTCTCATTTGCGTACGCCTCTCTTTCAAAACTAATGTTTCTATAAGCACTGTGATGATTTAACCCTTTTATTCGGCCAAGAATATATTCACACCCGTACCAACATAAAAAGGGTATAATCAACATCTCTAGCATTTGCCGATGATGAATGGCCTCATGGTTGTACATTTCGTGATCTGTTAAACTTTTCTGCTTCCATACTATGATAAAAGGGGGAAGCAGCGCCATGGCGGCGTAACGCGTTTTTAAATTTTCTTTAAAAATCACAATAAAGACACCCCGTTTGTAAAAAGTAATTGTCCTAATGCGAAAAAGTAAAGTTGGGTTCAATTTGAATAATTGATTTTAAACCTCAAAACTAGCTTATTATAATCAAAGTAGCTCAAATTTAACCCTGCTATTTAGATAATAATACAAAAAATGGTTTTAAATTTTATTTCCACATAAAATTAAATTTATTGAGCTAAGTTATAGGCAATATTTACACAAAATCTCAATTTAAGCGTCTTCTCCACATATTTTAAAGGTGGTATGAGCCAAATTATTATCTACTTTTAGCTGGCAGGCTAATCGACTTTGATGGCTAGCCGAAGGTAAGGTGTCCAAAATATCTAATTCAGCATCGCTAACTGACGGAAGATTTTCGCCGCCAGCAATCACTTGCACATGACAAGTCGCGCAAAGAGCCATGCCGCCACATGTGGCCAAAATATTATAATCAGAGGCTTTAAGTACCTCCATCAAGCTCAGATTTATACCCTCTGGTATTTCCAGCGTATTTTGCGAGCCATCTCTATCTTCAATAATAAATGTAATCATAGCGTATCGTGTCTATTTTTATTTTAAAAAGTATTTATTCCGTTTACAGTGGTGTATTTAAAACTAAGGTGTTGATCAGGATACACAAATTTAAACGCACTTTGGCACATCATGGCCGCCTCGTGGAAGCCAGTAAGAATCAACTTTAATTTGCCAGGATAAGTATTAATATCGCCAATGGCATAAATTCCTTCTACATTGGTTTGGTAATCAAAAGTATCTACTTCTATAGCAGATTTATTAATATTTAATCCCCAATTCGCAATAGGGCCAAGCTTTGGACTTAAGCCAAACAAAGGGATAAAATAATCTACTTTTAAGGTCGTAAGGCTTTGGTCTTTTGCTTGTACCTGAAGCTCTTTCAAGTGACCATTGCCAGCTAATGTAGTTACATTTGATTGTAATAGTAGTTTAATTTTGTTTTCAGAGGCCAATTCAAACACTTTTTCGGTAGAATCAGGCGCACCTCTAAAAGTCTCGTTTCTGTGAATTAAGGTGGTACTTTTAGCAATTTTAGATAAATAAATAGTCCAATCTAAGGCAGAATCACCACCTCCTGCAATCACAATATCTTTATCTCTGAATTTTTCTGGGTCGCGAACCATGTAGGCTACACCTTTTCCCTCAAATTGTTCTAAGGATTTAATCTCTGGTTTACGAGGTTCAAAACATCCTAACCCCCCAGCTATCACCAGCACCTTTGCATGTACTTGGGTATTTTCGTTTGTACTGATAATAAAGGAGTTGTCTTCGATTCTTTGGATTGTTTCCACCCTTTCTCCTAGGGTGAAGGTTGGTTTAAAAGGCTCAATTTGAAGCATCAAATTGTCTACTAGTTCTTGAGCTTTAATCGTAGGATACCCCGGAATATCATAAATCGGTTTTTGTGGGTATATTTCTGATAGTTGACCCCCAACTTGTGGAAGGGCGTCAATCAGGTGACATCGCATTTTTAATAAACCAGCTTCAAAAACGCTGAATAGCCCAACAGGGCCAGCACCAATTACACAAATATCTGTTTTTATTAAATCGCTCATGGGGATATTAAAATTTTAGTAGATTTTCTTCTTTAACACTATTCAGCATGAAGCCATGCCTTTTTAGCTAATAATTCTTCTTCTGATTCAACATAATCAGGGTCAGGGACACAACAATCTACTGGGCAAACAGCGGCACATTGTGGTTCTTCATGAAAACCTTTACATTCTGTGCATTTCATCGGTACAATGTAGAAATAGTCTGGATTTATTGGTTCGTTTGGTAAATCTCCTGCTACTACCGTTCCATCTTCCATTTCCACTTGTGTTAGTTTGGTGCCTTTTGACCATGTCCAAGTAACGCCATTTTCATAGATTGCGGTGTTGGGGCATTCTGGCTCACAAGCGCCACAATTGATACAGTCATTGGTTATTATAATTGCCATTTCTTTTGCGATTAGTATGGCACAAAGATGCAACTAAGTTATTTGTAAAACCAATCAAAAAATATTATCGTCTATTACTTAAAGTTATAATGATTTAAACAAAATCGTTTAAATAGACTTGGCAAAGGTTTGTTTTGGCCATGTAATTCAATAAATTGGAAAGTTCTTTGTATATCGATTCCCTTTATTTCAAATATAGCAAGTTCTTTGTTTTGGAGCTCTTTGGTTATACTATGTACAGACAAAAATGCTCCACAATCGGTAAACATTATATATTGTTTTATGCTTTCTGTACTGTCCAATTGTATGTCCACCAGTAAATCTTTAGGATGAATATTTATAGTATGTAGTGCTTCATATATAACGTCAAGTGTACCAGAGCCTTGTTCTCGCATGGCCAATGGAATGGTTAACAACTGTTCAGGTTTAATTTCGGATTTATTGAGCAATCGCTGACCAGACCGTAAAACCATCACAATTTCATCTTTTACAAAAGGCTCATAGTTGATTTGGGGATGATGCGAAATTCCTTCTACCAAGGCAAGATCTATACGGTCATCAATAATTTGTTGTTCGATAAACTCACTATTGCCGTGCAAGAAGTTGATTTGTATGGCAGGATAGTTGGATTTAAAGATGGCCAAAATTCTTGGTAACACATACTGAGCTAGGGTGGTACTTGCCCCAATTCTTAATGTGCCACTTTCTATATTGGTCAATTGCGCAATGTCATTTTCTAAAGCAGCGTACTGTTTAAATATTTGATCTGCATGTTTAAGAAGTACTAGCCCTGCTGGAGTGAGTGAAATCGTACTTCCGTTTCTTGAAAATAATCGACTATGCAGTTGAGATTCTAATTCATTAATATGTTTTGTTACAGCTGGTTGGGTTATAAAAAGTTCGTTAGCGGCCTTCGTAAAGCTTAGTTTTTTGGCCACAGTTATAAATACCTTGAGTCTAAAATCGAAAATCATTCGTTAAAGGTGGCAACTGGTTCAAGACCTATTTTTGTTCCTATTTCAAGCATAGCTTGGTAACTTTCGTTAAACTCGTTTTTTATTTTACCATCTAAAATGGCCTCTTTTAGTTGGTTTTTAATAATACCTACCTCCTTACCTGGTTTTAATTGAAAGGCCTTCATAATATGTTCACCTGTAATGGCTGGTTGCCAGTTTCTAAGATGATCAATTTCTTCCACCTCTTTCATTCTTTTTTCTACCTTATCAAAATTAGCAAGGTATCTTTTTACTTTGAGGTCGTCTTTACTTGTAATATCGGCTCTGCAAAGTGCCATTAGACCATCAATGTCGTTTCCTGCCTCAAAAAGTAATCGCCTAATTGCAGAGTCTGTGATGGTATCTTTGGATAAGGCGATGGGTCTTAAGTGCAACCTTACCAAGCTTTGAACAAAACGAAGTGGCTCGCCCAAAGGCAGTTTTAATTTTTTAAATATTTGGGCTGTCATGCGCGCGCCTCGTTCTTCATGACCATGAAACGTCCAACCAACTTTTTTATCAAATCTTTTAGTAGCTGGTTTGGCTATATCATGTAAAATAGCTGACCATCTGAGCCAGAGATCATTCGATACCGAAGCAACATTGTCTAGTACTTTGAGCGTATGATAAAAATTGTCTTTATGCGCTTTGCCATCAATTATTTCCACGCCTTGAAGTAACACCATTTCTGGAAAAATTTGGTGCAACACCTTGCTATGAAATAGTAACTTGAAGCCATAAGAGGGTGTTTTAGAGAGAATAATTTTATTCAGCTCTTCGATAATGCGCTCTTGCGAAATAATTTGAAGTCTTTCAACGTTTTTTTCAATTGATGAAAAAGTGTCTGGATCGATATCAAAACCTAGTTGAGAAGCAAAACGAATGGCTCTTAATATGCGGAGTGGATCGTCGCTGAAGGTGATGTCGGGATCAAGAGGTGTTTTGATTATTTTTTGTTGTAAATGAATCAAACCGCCAAAAGGGTCGTGTACTTGACCAAAATCGTTTTCATTGAGGCTGATGGACAGGGCATTAATTGTAAAGTCTCGTCTGTTTTGGTCATCCTCAAGGGTGCCATCTTCCACAATAGGCTTTCGAGATTCTGAGCGATAAGATTCTTTTCTTGCACCCACAAATTCTACTTCCCAATCACCAATTTTAATCATGGCCGTGCCAAAATTTTTAAATATGGCGATGCTATCAGCACGACCCGATTTGATGGCTACTTTTTCGGCCAAGGCAATACCTGAGCCAACACATACGATGTCAATATCTTTACAAGTACGTTTTAAAATAATATCTCTTACAAATCCACCTACCGCATAGGTGTCATAACCGAGTTCTTTTGCACTTTGGGCAATCACCTCAAAAATAGGATTCTCTTGGATATGTGTAGTAAGGTTCAATATTGCAATTAGTTTTTTTATGAAGTAAAATATATTAACCTTAATAATAAATGTACCTGTAGAGTAAGATATTCCTTACTGGCCTTTTACTTTGAGTCTTTTCCAAGTATCGGTCCTGCCAAATAAAGATACACCTATGTACCCACGAACGTCTAGGGTATTATTGTCACTCATTTTAATAACACAGTCATACACACTCCCATTGTCTGGGTCATATATGGTGCCTTTTTCCCATGCTTGATCTGTATATTCAAAGTTTTTTAAAATATAATAACCTAGCAACGGAACAGTTCTTTTACTTTCATCTGGGTTGTTTTTGTCAACTTTGGGTTTTCCCTCGCTATTATTAGGTTCTTTAAGCCATACAATTCGTCCATTATATTTATTATCTTTTTTGGTAATATGTATTCTGGCTTTGCCATGGCCGGGTAGCCAAATACCTATAATGTCGTCGGCATTATTTTGTGCTTTGAGTGTGCTAATGCCTATTAGAAGTATACAGATGAAAGGGAATATTATTTTGTTCATATGGTTAATTAAATTAAGGACTTACAAGATTTATACTTACTTGGGCGTAAGGGGTACCATTTACATTGTTTTCCAATAAATAGGATTGGTTGCCTCCAAATCCCCTAAATATATCAGTTTGGTCTATATTAAAGGTATTAAAATGACAATATCCGGCTTGAACTGAAAGCCAAATAAATTTTTGTAAAGATATTTCATAAATTGCCCTAAATCTTAATTCTGATCGCCTCCATTCTACTTTTTGACGATTGCCGGTAGTGGCGATTTTTTGTTCATACAAGGTGTAACTGTTGCCCTCAAGTTCGTATCCAAGCAGGAAAATACTTCTAGCGTTTACATTTCGTCTGTAGTGGGCCCTTGCAGGCATGAGTAGCTCTACACCCCATTTACGATTTGGTGCGGAGTAATTATATAGTATTATAGGTACAATATTAGGCTGACCAGCTCGATAAGTTCGAGAGATTCCAATTGCAAACATAGATCGGTCATGTTTTTTCCAGCCAAAGGCCAAGGTAGCTCCATGTTTAACATCTTCAAATGTCGGAATAAACCCATTGATGAAGTTACTGTTGTAATCATGTGTGGTATTAAGCAATAGGTAGTGTTTACGATCTAATGGCTTAAAAATGGTAAAATTGATTCCAGCACTGTGCCACTTTTCAAGGAGCGTGTGATAATAATAAGAATTATTGCCAATATTTCTTGGTTGAAAAGTTGTTTGCCAGTAATTGGCACCAAGGTTGACCGTTAGTTTGCTTTTAGAAATTACTGGAAAATTAGCCAACGCCCTTGTTCCATGTATAAACCTCATTTCAGACTTTTCGTTACCTTCTGTTGCGGTTATGGTTGTAGGCCCTATTACATCATAACCCAACGAAATCAGTTTAGAAGGGGTACCACCAAGAATTTTTGAGGTGCAAAAAGAAGAGGCATTAGATAACTCTTCCATTTCTCCAGAAAATTGTGAAAAATCTTCAATAGAGTTGAGACTATCCTCTTGGCCAAAGGACATGATTACCAAAAATAATAGATTAAATATGAGAAGGTAAAGAAATTTCAATTCTTGGGTTTTAATTAGTTAAAAATCAAATGCTAAGTTAAAATTGTAATACGATAATTAAAAATTTTGATAAAATTACTTTTAGTTAAGCTTTGTAAGGAAACAGATATTTCAACTGTAACAACCTGAAATTTAGCATGTTTATACTGATCTTGCTTTTTTGGTGGGTTTTTGTTTGAAAACACTGGGTAGGAAAACTTAAAAAAAGAGATTCAATTATGAGTAATTTATGTGTATGAAATTACAATTTTGAGACCGTTTATTGAAAAATTAGATTTAACAAAGATTTCCGATTGTAAAAAGTGTATATAAAGGATAACTCAAAACCTCAAAATGCAGCCTATCCTACGGTCATCATCCAATGATCTTCCAAGCATCATTCGATAACCATACAATAGGATAATTCTTAGAGATTAAAGTTTTTAATTGCGCTCAATATTTAAAAAGCTTCGAATCAAATGCATAATTATGCCAATTCTTAAATTCGCTACAACTTGGTTCAGACAATTTCTATTGCGTAAACCCCTCCATATACTGATATTTTCGCAACCCATGAGTTAGTAAAATATGGAGGCTTAAATCTGTAACTTGTATGTATTTAAATGCAGAAATCGAAAGCTAAAAGATAAAGAACTCATGCATACTAAAGCCAGTTAGGGAATAGATGCAGTAAAACGACAAAGATTAATACACAGGTAACCAACAAAGGATTTAAACAAATTATTTCGCCTTTGGATAGATTGGATTTGTAGAAAATTTGGAGTAAACTTGTTTAATAAATCAAAATATTAACTTAAAAGCCAATAACTCATGTAGCGGATATTTATGAAATTTCGGAAACATAATTGTTGGCTGGTATTTTAATTTCAAAAACAAGATGATTATATTACCAACAAGGGAAAAATACATTCTTGATAATTTCATAGAACTTTCTGTTCAGGAGAAACAGGTTGACATAACCTTGTTCAAGAAACTTAGCTCAATAGAGCAATATTATCTTGCGGACAAATACAATTGGGATGATGGAGATGAAATATTGAATTTGATTATTGATAGCGAAAAGTGTGACAAAGGAACTGCTAGTTTAATATTTTGGCGAGCTGAACCTGATTTTTACTTAAGATATACAAATAAAACGATTGCGTCTTATGAAATAAAGACGTTTGAACTATTGCAAAAAATTGTTTCAAAGTTTAATAATAATTCATTTAAGCAAAGTCGCTTAAAATTTGATCCTACCTTAAAATCACATTGTATTGATTGGGAAAAAACTTATGAAGGTTGGGGCAAAATGCCTTCGGAACTCAAATCACCAACAAAAGGATTTGTTCCTTTTTATTTGAGTCGTATAATTCAAGACATTATGATGTGGCGTAGTAGACGAAGATACTTAAAGCGAGAAGCAAAAAAGCTAAAAAGAAAAGAGAAAAACAGCACTTAACAACTGAGGTTTCGTCTTATTTGAAAAACAAGAGATGAAATGCTTTAGCATTCTCGAAGGCCATTAGAAATTTCAATTATAGGCTTTTAACTAGTTAAAAATCAAATGCTAAGTTAAAATTGTAGTACGATCTTAGTAGCAAAAAAAAGGGGGCTGATTTTAATCAGCCCCCTTTTTTTAGATGTTAAGATTTACTTAAGCATTTTCTGTAAGGTTATTAATGATTTCCTCTTGCTTTCTTACTGATTCCTCATGAATCAATTTGAACATTTCAGCAACGAAGTCTTCATTAACGCCCATTTTTTTGGCCCACTCTTTACGCGTGTTGAATATTTCTGTCCAACGATCTACTTGGTAGGTGGCGACATTGTTTTCTTTTTTATATTCACCGATTTTCTCAGCTAACGCCATTCTTTGACCCATCAACTCAACAAATTCTTTATCAAGATTATTTATTTTGCCCCTCAGTTGCTCTAGTTGGCTAGTAAATTCTACATTGTCAGATGACTCTTTACGAACCTTTAACTCTGCCATTATATTTCCAAAAACCTCAGGAGTAACTTGTTGTGCAGCATCGCTCCAAGCTTTGTCAGGATCGATATGTGATTCAACAATTAATCCATCAAAATTTAAGTCTAACGCACGTTGGCTTATGTCATAAATTAGGTCACGACTACCACCTATATGACTTGGATCACATAATAACGGTAAATGAGGGAATTGACGCTTTAATTCCAAAGGAATCATCCAGTTAGGGACATTTCTGAATTTTGTTTTTTCAAAGCTTGAAAATCCTCTATGTATTGCGCCAACACTGCGGATACCTGCGTTATAAATCCTTTCTAAGGCGCCAATCCAAAGATTCAAATCAGGATTCATTGGGTTTTTAACCAAAACAGGAATATCAACACCTTTAAGCGAATCAGCAATTTCTTGAACACTAAATGGATTTACGGTAGTGCGAGCACCAATCCATAAAATGTCACATCCGTATTTTAACGCTACTTCTACGTGTAACGCCGAACCTACTTCTGTTGCAAATGGTAGTCCAGTTTCTTTTTTTACCTCTGCAATCCATTTTAGGGCTTCAACTCCATTTCCTTCAAAGCCATTTGGTCTTGTGCGTGGTTTCCAAATACCAGCGCGAAGTGCGTCTACGTTGTGCTTTTTTAATAATTTGGCAGTCTCCATCAATTGTTCTGGAGTTTCTGCACTACAAGGACCAGCTATTACAAAAGGTTTTATACCATTATTTCCTGTCCACTGTTCAATCGGCCTAATCTCTTCTAAACCCATAATCGCAAATTTTTTAAATCGGAAATCTCAATTTTTCGTACTAATTACATCAAACAACCACTATGAATAAAAGATTCACAATTTCTTTTGAAAATACCACTATAGCATTTGTTGCTAAATCCAATTGGGAGTTGTTTATAACCCGCTGGATATTTGCAGTTATGAATAGTGAAATGTTTACAAAGATAGGCACATTTTTAATAAAATCCGCTTTATTGTTTCATATTCCTATAAAATTTATAATAAAACATACACTTTTTAAGCAATTTTGTGGGGGTGAATCGCTAGATGATTGTAAAAATACGGCCAATTTATTAGTAAAGTCTAAAATTGGTATAATTCCAGATTATTCCATTGAAGGAGAAAATTCTAAAAAGGCATTTCTAAACTCAATGCATGAAATATTAAAAAGCATCAAATGGGTTCGTGATAATCCAGAGGCTAGCTTTGCTGTTTTTAAATGTACAGCAATCGGCAATTTTGATTTAATACAAAAGGTACAAAGCCAACAGACATTAACTGCAAAAGAGTCTATCGAGTATCAGGAGTTTAAAGATAGATTTTATAAAATTTGTGAAACAGCAGCTGCATACAAAGTAAAACTGCTCATAGATGCTGAAGAAAGTTGGATTCAAGATGTTATTGATTCATTGTCGTTAGAGGCAATGAAAAAACATAATAAGGAACAAGCAATAGTTTTTAATACTTTTCAAATGTACCGCGAAGACAAGTTGTCTCATTTACAGGAATGTTATGAAATGGCTCTTGCGAATGGCTTTTATTTAGGTGTAAAACTAGTTAGGGGGGCTTATTTGGAAAAGGAGAATGCCTATGCAGCTAAAAATGATATTGTTTCTAAAATTCATCGTTCCAAAGGAGAAACGGATAGGGCATATAACGCAGCTTTGGCTTTTTGTTGTATTTACATTCCATTCATATATCTATGTGCTGGTAGCCACAATGAAAAAAGTAACGAACTTTTGGCCTCGCTGACGGCGGAAATGGATCAAGAATTTTCTAAGAGAATCTACTTTGCACAGCTTTATGGTATGGGAGATCATATTTCTTATAACTTGGCAAATTATGGGTTTCAGGTTTCAAAGTATTTACCATATGGTCCAATTTATAAATTGCTACCTTATTTGTTTCGAAGAGCGGAGGAAAACAAATCCATAAATGGACAAGCAAGTAAGGAGCTGCAGATAATTAAAGAGGAGATAAGGAGACGAAAGTCTGCAAAATTAGATTAACAGATTAAGGTAAATAATTCAAATACCCTAATCTGTTCTTGTATTTAGACTAATCAGTTACTAGAATTTTTACTATTTTATCCCTTTGTTTGATTTGGTCTACGATTTCAACTCCATCTACCACCTTGCCAAATACTGTATGGTTACGGTCAAGGTGTTTGGTGTTTTCTCGATTATGACAAATAAAGAACTGTGAACCACCTGTATTTCTGCCAGCATGAGCCATGGATAACACACCTCTATCATGATATTGATTTTCTCCAGTAAGTTCGCAAGGGATGGTATAACCTGGACCTCCATTACCAAGGCCGTTAGGACAACCACCTTGAACCATAAAATTTGGAATCACCCTATGAAAAACTAGTCCATCATAAAATCCCTTTTTGGCTAAATCCGTGAAGTTTTTAACTGCTAATGGAGCATCCTTTTCAAAAAATTCTACTTTCATTACACCTTTTTCGGTATGTATTTCTGCTTTCATTTATTTTTTGTTTTGAGCGCCAAAATTCATCTATTAATCTTAAAAAAAAAAGAATAATCTTCACATTTATTAAATTAATAGCCAAAAGGTTGATAGAATGAATCGGGTTATACAATATCCAAAGATTTATATCGTTATGATGTAAATTTTAATAAATGTGGATAACAAATAATTAATTGTATTGACTTGTTAACATAAAAATTACTAAACTTGTGGTTAATTTCAAAATTGCTTTTTAATCTTATGAAAATGATTAAGTTTTTTGGTGCGATAGTTTTGATTTCTTTAGCACTTATATATGGCTGTAAATCTACCAAAACGACTACATCAGTCGTAAAACAAGAACCCTCTCTTTTAACAGTGGGAAACAAAACTGTAAATACATCAGAGTTTTTATACGTTTATAATAAAAATAATTCAAAGGAGGATAGTGCTTTTACTGAAAAAAGCCTCAATGAATATCTAGAGCTATATAAAAATTTTAAACTAAAGGTTATTGAGGCTGAATCACTAGGATACGATACAGCTGCTTCCTTTAACAAGGAGTTGGATGGTTATAAAAAACAATTGGCACAACCTTATTTAAAGGAGAAGGGTGTTACAGAAAAGCTGGTAAATGAGGCTTATCAGAGAATGAGTGAGGAAATTAATGCATCACACCTCTTAATTAACCTAGCAGAAGATGCGGAACCCGAGGATACCTTAAAAGCTTACACAAAAATAATGGACCTAAGAGCCAGAATTTTAAAGGGAGAGGACTTCGGTGCTGTTGCCAAGGCTAATTCACAAGATCCATCAGCCAAAACTAATTTAGGGAATTTGGGCTATTTTACTTCGTTACAAATGGTCTATCCATTTGAGGACGCTGCATTTAAAACCAAGGTGGGAGAGGTTTCTTACCCAGTTAGAACTAAGTTTGGATATCATTTAATAAAGGTACATAATAAACGCCCCTCTCAAGGACAAGTACGAGCTGCTCATATTATGGTTAGGTCTACGGAAGGAGAGGCTGTTGAAGATTCATTGGCGGCTGTAAAGAAGGTAAATGAAATTTATGAAAAATTAAAAAGTGGAGAAAAATGGGAAACACTTTGTAGTCAATTTTCTGATGATCAACGCTCTAAAAGCAATGGAGGTGAACTACCTTGGTTTGGAACTGGTAATATGATACCTACCTTTGAAGATGCCGCGTTTAGCCTTAAGAATGTTGGTGACTATACCCAACCGATTCAAACTCCTTATGGCTGGCATATTATCAAATTACTTGAAAGAAAAGGACTAGATTCTTTTGCTAATTTGGAACCAACATTAAAAACTAAAGTATCAAAAGACTCAAGGTCAGATTTAAACAAGGCTTTTTTCTTAAAAAGACTTAAAAGGGAAAATAATTTGGTTGAAAATGCTAAAAATTTACAAATTGTAGTGGCCAAAGCGGATTCTAATTTGGTAAAAGGTCAATGGACTTATAGTGAAACTGCTGTCGAAACTACTTTGGATTTATTTTCAATTAAGGGTCAAAAATACTTAGTAAGGGACTTTTATAAGTTTGTAAAAGAACGTCAAAAACCAAAGGTAAATCACACCCCAGGATTTTTGATGAAACAATTGTATAACGAATATGTAGACAAGACTTTAATTGAGAATGAAGAACAAAATTTACCCGCAAAATATCCGGATTACAAAAATTTGGTCAAAGAATATAGGGACGGCATATTGCTGTTTCAATTAATGGACGAGAAGGTTTGGACAAAAGCTGTACAAGATACTGCTGGACTTAAAGAATATTTTGCAAATAATCGTGAGCAATATCGCTGGAATGAACGCGCTGACGCTGTGGTTTACAATTGTGCTAACAATGATATTTTAGATAAATTGAAAATATTTTTACAAAAAAATCTGTATCCATTAAATGAGCCAAAGCCTGATGCTATTTCATTTGCAAAAAATATTGATTCCTTGGATGCTAAAGGCAGATCAGTATTAGACCTTATTGCGAATACAATGGTAAGAGATAAACATATTTACACCGAAATTCAAGTAGGTGGTGTAAAAGGCGAAAAACGCGACATTGGAGCCAAACGTTTAAACACCATTAAGTCATATTTAACTAAAAAGGGAATTGATACAGCTAAATTTGTATTGAGCGATAATGGATTGGTTTTGAAAACTTTCCCAGCGGTTGCGAAAGCCAAATTATACTCAAATTCAAAAAAATCACTTGAAAAGATTTTAAATGAAGGTAAAGCATTAAATCTTCAGATTACCGAAAGTAAGTTTCAAAAAACTGAAAACCAGTTTGTTGATAAAGTAGAATGGAAATATGGTAATTATACCCTAAAAGAAAATGATCGCCTTGTTTATGTAGTGATTAATGCCATAGAAGCTCCTCGTCAAAAAACTTTCGAAGAGTCAAGAGGTATGGTTATTTCTGATTTTCAAAATTATCTTGAGAAGAAATGGTTGGAAGAGCTTCGTAGAAAATATCCTATAGTGGTAAATAATGAAGAGTTTAAAAAACTTGTAACAAAATAATTCAGTCTTGTCCTCCAAATGTCCTTTTAGAGTTATTTGGAGGATTATCTAAACTTTTATTGTTGAAATTTATAACCTATTTATTGTTGGTATATATCTTATTGGGTTGTAACCCGATTGAGAATGAAAAGGCTGATAAAAAAATGTTAGCCAAGGTAAATAATAAAATTCTATTCGCTGAAAATTTAAAAGGACTTATACCTCATAACGCCACCCGTAAAGATAGTATTGATTTTACCAAAAGGTATATTGATAATTGGGTTAAACGCCAAATACTGGTCGAATTAGCCAGTAGTAAAGTCGATGCAGAAGGTGAAGAAATATCAAAAAAAGTACAATTATATAAAGAATCACTTATTTTGTATGAGTTTGAAAAGCAGTATATTTATCAAAATCTCGATACTATAGTTGTTGATTCTCAAATTGTATCTTACTACCAAAAACACAGAGCAAACTTCGAGTTAAAGCAAAATATTGTTAAGGGGGTTTTTGCAAGATTTCCGCTGGATGCTCCAAAAATGCAGCGAATAAAAGATTTAGTTGCAAATTGCGAAGCTAAGGATATGGTAGAATTAAAGTCCTATTGTTTTAGATTTGCAAATAGTTATTATCTTTCTGAAAACAATTGGATAGATATTGATAAAATTGTAAAAAACACTCCTTTTTCAGAGTTAGCCAATAGTGCTGATTTTGTACGTAGTAATAAATTTTATGAAATAAAGGATGACAATTTTATATATCTTTTGGGTATTAAGGATTATAAAATATCCGATCAAATTTCGCCCTTAGAGTATGTAAAATCACAAATCACTAACATTATAGTAAATGAACGTAAATTAAAATTAATTGCTAAACTAGAAAGTGAAACATTGATTAAAGCCAAAAGCAACAAAAACATTGAAATTTTCCCTTAAATACATATTAATTCCACTTCTTGCTGTCTATGGAAGTGTTTATTCTCAAATTGATACCACTAAAAATATGGTGGTGCTGGATAAAATTATTGGTAAAGTAGATAACTACATACTGTTAAAGTCTGAATTAGATTTGGCATTTTTGCAAGCTGTGGCATCAGGCCAAAAGGGTAGCGCAAACCTAACTTGCCAGATATTAGAAAATCTTCTCGTAAGTAAGTTGTTATTAGCAAAAGCAGATATTGACTCTGTGGTAGTTGATGATAAAGCAGTAGAGGATCAGTTAACCCGAAGAATGGAGTATTTTATTGCCCAGATTGGTTCTGAAAAGAAATTAGAAGAATATTATAACAAACCGGTTGAAAAACTAAAAGCAGACCTTAGAAGGCAAGTAAAGGAGCAAATGTTGGCTCAAAAAATGCAAGACCAAATTTCTGGGAAAATTAAAGTTACACCAGGAGAAGTTAAAAAGTTTTATGAAGAAATACCAAAGGACAGTTTACCCTATTTTTCTAAAGAAGTTGAAATTGGCCAAATTGTCGTTATTGCTGGGGTCAGTAAAAATCAAAAAGCCCTGGCACGTGAAAAACTTCAAAAAATTAAGGATAGAATAGTTGCTGGAGAAAGTTTTATGGAGTTAGCCAAGCAGTTCTCTGAGGATTACGTATCAGCCAGAGGAGGTGGCGAGTTAGGATTTTTTAAAAGAGGCGAATTAGTACCTGAATACGAGGCAGCGTCCTTTAAACTTAAACCCAACGAACTTTCGGACATTGTAGAATCTCAATTTGGTTTTCACCTGATTCAATTAATAGAAAGGCGTGGTAATGAATACAATACCAGGCATATTTTAATAAAAGCTAGTTCTTCTAGCGTGGATGTAGGTGCTTCTACAACTTTCTTGGATAGTCTAAGAAGTAGAATTTTGGCGGATAGTATTTCATTTGAAAATGCGGCAAAAAAATATTCTGATGACAAAGCCACCAAAGATAATGGGGGGATATTTATTGATGCAGAAACAGGAAGCCAGAGAATAGCCATGGAAAACATTGATCCGGGAATATTCTTTATTATAGATACTATGACCGTTGGGAATATAACTAGACCCCTTCCTTTTAGAACTGAAGATGGCAAAGAAGCAACAAGGATAGTTTGGTTTAAATCAAAAACAGCGCCACATGTGGCTAACCTCAAAGATGATTATCAAAAGATAGCATCAGCAGCAATTAGCGAAAAGAAATCTGGAATATTGGAAGAATGGTTCAAAAAAACTAGAGGAGAGGTTTTTATTGATGTGGATAAGGAATTCAATCATTGTGAAATATTAAAATTGGAGTAAGGTATGGAAATCCAGCATTCAGATGTAGCCTTGGCAGATCAATTTACTGCCAAGTTTAAAGATTTACAAAAGGAAATACATAAAGTAATAATTGGTCAGGAGGATACAGTAAGACTTGTATTAACTGCGTTGTTTTGTAAAGGACATTGTTTATTGGTGGGGGTTCCTGGCTTAGCCAAAACTTTACTTATCCAGACGATTGCATCCTCCTTAGATTTGAATTTTAATAGAATCCAATTTACACCCGATTTGATGCCAACGGATATTTTAGGTGCGGAAACGATGGATGCAAATAGGGAATTTAAATTTATAAAAGGGCCAATTTTTGCCAATATTATTCTTGCAGATGAAATAAATAGAACACCACCAAAAACACAAGCTGCGTTATTAGAGGCGATGCAAGAACAGTCGGTAACTATAGCTGGTCAAACGTTTACTTTAACTCCACCATTTTTTGTACTTGCCACTCAAAATCCCATTGAGCAAGAAGGTACTTATCCTCTACCAGAGGCCCAATTGGATAGGTTTATGTTTAATTTACAATTGGACTACCCAACTTATGATGCTGAACTTCAAGTAGTAAAAAATACTACTTCATCTGTTATTAATAAAGCTTCTAAAGTGCTTGGGAAAGATGAAATTATTCAATTTCAGCAACTCGTGAGAAAGGTTCCAGTAGCAGATAATGTTGTAGAATACGCTGTAAAATTGGCTAGTAAAACTCGGCCTAATACGATTTTGGCTTCACCTTTGGCTAATAAATATCTAGAATGGGGTGCCGGACCAAGAGCTTCACAGTTTTTGGTGATTGGAGCAAAATGTAATGCTTTAATCAATGGAAAATATTCACCAGATATTGAGGATGTTCAGGCGGTAGCTAAATCTATTTTAAGACATCGTGTTGTACGTAATTTTAAGGCCGAAGCGGAAGGTATGACTGTAGATCAAATCATTAAGGATATTCTTTAATCTCATTCTATTTATTCACATCAATTTGATTAGTAAATGATTAATCCTGTTATCATATTTGGGGCGAAAGGCCTAGCCAAAGTTGCACTGGATATTTTTAAAAGTAATGGAATAGAGGTGTACTGTTTTCTTGATGATGACCTTCAACTTCATAATACTGAAATAGGAGAGGTTTCTGTACTTGGAGCCACCGATGATGATGGTTACTTAAAATTAATTGGGAAAAAGTGTGATGCTTTTGTGGCATGTGACGACACTAAAGAACGTATTCATTATGTGGAACTTTTAAACGAAAGAAGAAGCATAATGCCTATAAATGCGATTCATAAAAGTGCTATTATTTCATCTATGGCAAGTATTGGACACGGGAATTTTATAAGTGCCAATGTGGTTGTAAATGCGGGTGCTCAATTAGGGAATCATTTGTTGGTAAATGCAGGTGTTATTATTGAAAATGACACCATTTTGGGCGATTTTGTACAACTTGGTACAGGTGCTATTGTATCTTCGGGTGCAGTGATAGAGGAAGGGGCGTTTATTGGTAGTGGAGCTGTAATCGTCGGAGGGGTTACAATCGGTAAAAATGCAAGAGTAGGGGCTGGTTCGGTGGTAATTCAATCAGTAGCTGCCAAAGCAACAGTTTTTGGAAATCCAGCTGCTAAACCTTCGTTTTGAAAATACCATATAATTCTTCAGAAATTTGATATTACTTCAATATTCCAACGAATCAATAAGCTAAATATTTGGGCTTATGCAAATAAAGTTACTTTATTTAGAAGGTTTATTGAAACTAAATAATTACCCTTCTTATTCAATAATTGCCCAAAAGTTAGTCTCAAAATGGCGCTTAATTCTGAATTAAGTACCATTGATTTAAAGATACACAGAATAAAATATTTATTCTGGTTTTGAGCTATTTCTATTAATACCACGCATGATGCCTCGTGGTGAATTTTTTATGAAGTTTATAATTTCGTCTCGTTCTTGTGTTGCAGGAAACTCAAGTTCTACAAGTTGAACTGCTTTGGTATTATTATGCCCTCTTAAGTAAATGGTTCTATAGATATCTTGTATTTGATTGATTTGGTCATTACTAAAACCTCTTCTGCGAAGTCCTACTGAATTAATACCGCAATAGCTTATTGGATACCTAGCTGCTTTGGTAAAAGGAGGAATATCTTTACCTACCAATGATCCACCAGCCAAAATAGCATGGGCACCAATATGTGTGAACTGATGAACTACTGATGCTCCGCCCAATATTGCGAAATCGTCAACCACCACATGTCCAGCAAGTTGCACAGCATTAACAAGTATACAATTATCTCCAATAATACAATCGTGAGCAATATGTACATAGGCCATAATGAGACAATTGCTTCCAACAACTGTTTTAAAACGATCTTTTGTGCCACGACTGATGGTTACAAATTCTCTTATGGTAGTATTATCGCCAATAACTGTAATAGTATCTTCTCCTTCAAACTTTAGATCTTGTGGCACACCAGAAACAACAGCTCCAGGATAGATTTTACAGTTTTTACCTATTCTTGCACCTTCCATGATTGTTACATGTGATCCGATCCAAGTGCCTTCACCTATTTCTACATTTTTGTGAATGGTTGCAAACGGCTCAATAACTACATTATTGGCTATCTTAGCTTGTGGATGGATATATGCTAAGGGTTGATTCATGTCCTTTATTTCTAAATCTTAAAACCTGACTTGAATTAAAGGCAGGTGTGGTGATTAACAATACAATTATGATTTTTTTACTATTGCAGCTGACATGGTGGCTTCACATACAACAATGCCATTCACAAGTGCCTCAAACTGCATTTTTACAATACCTCTTTTAACTGGACCTAATAATTGTCCTTTGTATACTATTTGGTCACCAGGTGAAACCATTTTTTTAAATCTACAATTTTCTATTCCTAGAAAATAGGTCCAATAATTATAAGGATCGGAAGTGCCACTTAAAACTAGCACACCACCTGTTTGTGCCATTCCCTCCACTATATAAACGCCTGGGAAAACTGGATTTCCTGGGAAGTGTCCTGTAAAATATGGTTCATTAATGCTAACGTTTTTGACGCCAAGTACAGTTGTTTCACTAAGATACACTATTTTATCCACCATTTTGAATGGATAATCATGAGGGAGCATTTTATAAATTTGGTTGGCATCCATTATGGCAGGCTGGGTGGGGTCATAATTGACAGCGCTACTCTTAATCTTATCCTCTATGCTCTTCTTGATTTTTTTTGCAAATGCGACATTGGCTGAATGTCCTGGTCTTGCTGCTAGTATTTGTGCTTTGATGGGTCTGCCAATAAGTGCTAAATCTCCTACTACATCAAGCAATTTATGTCTTGCTGGTTCGTTTTTAAAGCGTAGCTCCACATTATTGAGAATACCTTCTTTCCGTACCTCAATTCTTGGTTTGTTTAACAACTTAGCCAAACCATCTAATTCCTCATCGCTCACCATTCTGTCCACAATTACAATGGCGTTGTCGATATTACCACCTTTAATCAAATTGTGTTTTACAAGCATTTCTAGTTCATGTAAAAAACAAAATGTTCGGCAAGGAGCAATTTCTTTTTCAAACTGTGAAATGTGGGTAATTGAAGCATGTTGACTTCCCAATACAGGAGAATTGTAATCTACCATAACCGTAAGTCGGTAGTCATCTAATGGCAGAGCTGCAATTTCGATATCCTTTCCACTTTCTTTATAAATAATGCTCTCTGGTACTTCATAAAAATTACGGAATGTATTTTGTTCCTCAAAACCAGCATCTTTAAGGGCGTCTAAAAACTGGATGGAACTTCCATCCATTATAGGAGGCTCTGGGCCATCAATTTGGATTAAAACATTATCAATTTCTAAGCCTACTAAAGCTGCTAATACATGTTCGACAGTATGCACTCTAGCACCACTTTTTTCTAACACGGTACCTCTTGAGGTATCTACCACAAAATCTACATCGGCCTCAATAATCGGCTGGCCTTCAACATCAACACGTTGAAATTTAAATCCATGATTTGCTTGAGCTGGCAAAAAGGTCATGTTTGAAACTACACCCGTATGCAATCCTACTCCTGATATGGTAACAGATTTTTGGATTGTTCGTTGTTTTACGTTCATAATATTAAAATGTCGATGGCGCTGCCAACTGGCTATTATTTCTTATAATTTTTTGTATCTACTTATTTAGTAGCGGGCAAATTTATTAATTTTTCTTCCAATTCCTCAACACGTTTTACCAATTCAGGTAATTTTTTAAAAATAACTTGTGACTTTAAGTTTTGCTTGTAATCAAAAGCTGGGGAACCTTGAATTGCCAATCCCTCTTTGTCGATAGATTTTGACACGCCAGATTGAGCACCAATTTTAGTTTTATTTGCTAATTCTATATGTCCCACTATACCTACTTGACCACCTATCATGGAGTTATCTCCAATTTTGCTGGAACCAGATATACCTGCCTGTGCTGCAATTACCGTATTTTTACCAATTACAACATTATGTGCCACTTGGATTAAATTATCGAGTTTGGCACCTTTCTTTATGATCGTAGAACCTATAGTAGCACAATCAATAACAGTGTTGGCTCCAATATCTACATTGTCCTCAAGTATAACATTACCCAATTGAGGAATTGTTTTGTAAGTGCCATCTGTTTGTGGAGCAAATCCAAAACCATCACTTCCTATAACTACGCCGGCTTGTAGGGTACATCCATTTCCAATTTGGCAGTTGGCATATATTTTTACCCCAGCATACAATACCGTGTTGTCACCTATAGTAACGTTGTCGCCAATATATACTTGAGGATAAATTTTAACATTATTTCCAATTTTACAAGCCTTGCCAATATAGGAAAATGCTCCCCTGTAGCTGTTTTGACCTACTTGTGCTGTTTCATCTTGATAGCTGGGCGATTCAATTCCCACTTTGCTAAAAACTAAAAACTTGTGATATTCTTCTAAAAGCTTGGTAAATGCCAAATACGGGTCAACTACTTTTATAAGGACTGTATTAACTGCATGTTTTGGCTCAAATGATTTTGCAACTAAAATGGCACCAGCTTGGGAAGAATATACAAAACTTTCGTATTTGGGATTGGCAAAAAATGTAATCTCATTACCGATGGCTGATTCTATTTTACCAATATTGTTTATTTTAACCGCTTTATTTCCAACAAGCTCTCCACCAAGCATTAAGGCGATTTGTTCTACCGAAAATTCCATATTTAATAACTCAAGATTATCCTAGTTAATGCAGGATATTGATAACACCAGAAAAATAAAGTCCGACATTTTAGTCGGACTTTTAATTAATTATCTTACTGTAAAACTTCCTTCGCCGATTTTATTTTCTTCACACAAAACCTCCACCTTGTGTCCACCTTTTTTCCATTCATTACCTTTGTGGTATAAAAACGTTACTGGCTGTTTTTTTCCATCATAAAGGATATCCTGTTTAGCAGTATAATAAACTTGATTTCCTTCAACAGTAATGGATCCGCCACCTGTACTTTCGTCATACAAAGCTGCTCCGTCTGGTCCAACAACTCTCAAATAGAAGGTTTTAGTTTCTACTTTTGCTACTTTATTTTCAAAAACGGCAAAGTTTACTTTAATCTTATCAATGTTTTTAGCTTTATATGACATTTCACTGTCATTTTTTTCTTTTCCTTTTTTAGTAAGTACAGTTACCTTAAAATTATCAGCTTTTAATATAGATGCTACAGCTACTTTTTGGGCAAGTTCTTCTTTTTTTGCCGAAATTAAATTGATTGAGTCTTTAAGCTGTTCTTTTTGTTGTTTTATTTCAGTATTTTCTGCAAATAATGCCTCTCTCTCTTTCTCGGCGTTTTCTAATTTGGTTCTTAAGTCGCTCAAATCATTTTCATACGATTTTATTTTCGATTCATATTTCGCCTTAATTGCACCCACTGCATTAGCTTGTCTTCTTAGAGCTTCTTTGTCCTTATTAAGTGCCTCAATTTTTGAATTTAAATCAGTTACATCAAGACCAAGCTTTTGATTCGCTTCTAAGAGTGTTTGGTATTCTTTTCCAATAGAGTCCAATTTGGCAATAAGACCTTGATTGGCCTCTTCTTTTTCTTTTATTACTATTACTTGTTCTTTATTCTCTTTTTCCTTGGTAATATAATTAAATGCAGTAAAACCGTTGGTGATAAGTAGAAATGCAATAATTATTATTAAAACAATTTTTAAATTACCACCTGACTTTTCTTTTTCAGAATTAGTTGCCTCAGCCATCTTATTTTATTTTTGAATGTATTATCCTGCAAGATTAAAAAAAACTTGAATTAATACAAATTTTTGACCAATATGCTTAAAATTAAAGGTTAAAATCGAAGTTTGAATCCTTGTTTGGGTCTAGTTGGATTCAAAAATGCTATACCAAAATAAAATAAATCAATATGGGTGCTGATGGCAGTATGTTGTGTTATATATTGCCAAGCTTGGATCATTTCTTTACTCCAATGGATGTCGTCAAAAATAAGTATTGTATTGGCACTTGACTTTTTTAACAATAATTCAAAATACCTTACGGTTGGCTCCAATCGATGGTTTCCATCAACATAAACCAAATCCACCTGTGATATTTCGTTCATTAAATCAGGAAGGGTAAGGTCAAAGTTACCCAAAATGGGTTTGATATTAGGTAACGAACTAAAAATGGTATTATTGTTTTTGGCATAATGTAGTGTTTCTTCACAACCCTCTAAGGTGTACACTGTATTTTTTTGATAAGGCATTGCCAAATAGCTCGTTGTAATCCCTAGAGATGTGCCTAATTCAATAACCACCTTGGGTTGATACTTATTTACAAGTTTGTATAAAAATTGTGAAACAAATATGGGTTTACACACAGAACTAGCAATATCTTTTACCTTTCTTTTTTTAGCTGAATCGATTATCGATCCTGCACCAAAATCGTTAATTTGTATTATTGTACGATCTTTTAATATATCCCCTCTCGTCTGGTTAAGTGTCTGAAAATCAATATAGTATTTTGTTTCCTTAATTAGATCGCAGTATAACTCAAAAACAAAAGGTGGGTGGATGGTATGTTCATTTCCTGCAAACAATTGATGTTGCAGGTAGGCATAGAGAAGATCGAATTTGGATAAAAGTTTATTCAAACAAAAAGCTGATATTCAGACTAAATTTAATTTAATTTATAAGGAACAATCAAATTGAATTCAGGAATAGTTACTTTAAACTTAGTTCCATCAATTTGACGCTCCATTTCATAGAAGCCGTGCATTTTACCAATGTTGGTTTTTAAATTGCAACCTGAAACATATCTATGCGATTGGCTTGGTTCTAATATAGGTTGTTGTCCAACGACACCTTCTCCTTCTACTTGACGAATTTCGCCATTAGAATCGAAAATTGTCCAATGCCTTTTTATCAGTTGAACTGTAAAATCACTTTTGTTTTCGATAGCAATGTCGTATGTGAATACATAATGATTCTGCTCTACATTAGAATAACTAGCCTGATATGCTGTGATTACGGTAATTTTAATGCCATCAGTGATTTGAGTAACCATATTTGTGACTTTTTGATTTAACATTCAAAAGTGCTTAAAAGTTTTCATAAATCCACTTTATCTCCTAAACGATAAATATCTTAATTAAGTGTTAAAAATAAAATTATAACTTCAAATGATTTAATATTTTTTGAGAACATGTTTCAAGTTGGTGCTTTTTATTTTGACATAAAGCTAAAGCCTATTTTAAACATTGTTTGAACTTCATCACCTTCATAATAATTTTTGTAAATTGTATATATATTAGCATCTTGCAATATAAGTTTGTGTATTACTAGTGGTTATGTTTAAGAAAGTAGCATTTTTATTATTTTTCCTTTTAATTTTTGCATTTTCACAAGCTGATGAAGAACCCTATTATAGTAGTATCTACTTTTATCACTTAGATATTCCAGACCACCGTGTAGTTAAGGTTCCAGAAAGAGTTTTGAAGTTTGAGGAAAAGAAGATTAAAGTGATATTTAAAAAGGGGGAGCCCAATACTTATCGATTAGCTATTCAACATAATGAGATAAATGAAAACATATTTATACTAGAACATTATGTATCTGCTCAATACATGAGTTTGGCAGATGCGGGTAGAAGTTATTATTTGTATAACACTGAGGCTTTTTTAGTTTATTATAATCAAAACGGCTTTTTCCCAATTAGCAACAATGAATATTATCTTATAAACGAAACCAAGTCAAAAATTTACAAACTAATTCCTGATGACCAAATACATCCATTAACAGAAGGAGATAAAACCATTTTGGATGAAAAAATTATTCCTCCTTTATGTAGAAACAAACATTTGTTGTATGTTTTGCCTCATGACCTTTGTGAAAAATAGACTTACCCTTCGATTGATTGCCTAGTGGATGGTTCTAAGGTGTTAAGGGTGTTTCCTTTTTTAAAGGTGAAAATCTTATTAAAAGAAAAATTTAATGTGGAGAAAATAAATATACCAGATATCTGCATTAGCATTTTAGCTGAGGTAAGGCGTTTAAAACGGTCTTCTCTTAAAATGGATTTAATAAAATCTGGGGTTGTGTCAAAGACATATTGAGATAAATTAACCATTACCTCTACGTTGGCATGTAAAAGTAACTGCCAAAGGAATTGTATGCAATAACAAATACTAAATACAATTACAAAACCTAAACCTTCTTTTTTTACTGACCCTTCACTTTTAAACGTCCATGCTCTATTCAGGAAAAAGCTAGAAATAAAACCAGAAACATAACCTAAAAAATTGGCTAACAGGTCATGTACAAATAACAACTCAATAAGCACATAAATAATGCAAAACGAAATGAACGTGTTTACCACACCCACCATTCCGTATTTTATTAACTCTTTACTAAGTTGTTTTAATTCTTTTCTTTTGCTCAAAACTAGTCTAATTTCAGGTCTGTAATTACCAATTTTATTTTTTCGGCGAGCAAGTTATCTATTTTTTCGAAATTATCTTTGGAATCCAATGGAGAATTAACACTAAAGTAGAATTTTATTTTTGGCTCTGTGCCTGATGGCCTTGCAGAAATTTTCGTACCATCCTCTGTAATAAATTGAAGAACATCAGATTTAGGATAATCTAAAACTGTGATTTGACCAGTTTTTAAGTCCTTTTGAACTGAATTTTCATAGTCATACATCGTCAACAAGGGAGAACCAGCCACATAAGCTGGAGGATTTTGACGCAATGTTTTCATCATTTCTTTAATTTCCTCTGCACCTGTTTTACCTTTTTTGGTTATCGAAATTAGCTTTTCTTTAAATAAGCCAAATTCAACATACATATCTAATAACAAGTCATACAATGAAGTACCTTTGTCCTTAGCCCATGCTGTCATTTCTGCGATAAATGCACAAGCACTTACTGCATCTTTATCGCGGACAAATTCACCTACGAGATACCCGTAACTCTCCTCACCACCTGCGATAAAGGTTTTTTTACCCTCAAGGTCTCTTATTATACCTGCAATATATTTGAAGCCTGTAAGTGTGTTAAAATAGTCAACTCCAAATTTTATGGCTATCTTATCTATTATATCAGTAGTAACAATAGTTTTTACTATATATTGATTTCCATCTAGCTTGCCAGCTTTATCCCATGCAGAAAGTAGATAATATAGTAACAAACTTCCTGTTTGATTTCCATTCAACAGTTGCCATTCATTTTTAATATTCTTAACGGCAATTCCCACTCGGTCCGCGTCAGGGTCAGTAGCCAATACTAAATCAGCATCTATTTTTTTAGCTTCGTCTATCGCCAAACTTAGGGCTTCGCTTTCTTCGGGGTTAGGATAAACTACTGTAGGAAAATTACCATCAGGTTCACTTTGAGATGCTAATACATTTACATTAGTAAACCCAAATTTATGTAACATAGGCGGAACCACCTTCACGCCTGTTCCATGGATAGGAGTGTAGACAATTTTTAAATTATTTTGGCGTTTAATAGCTTCTGGTGAAACAGAAAGTGACGCGGTCTTTTCTATATAAGCTTGATCTACTTCGTCTAAAACGTATTTAACCAAATCACTATTTCTAGTAAATTTAATATCTGCCACATCTTTAATTTTTGTAACTTCATTTATTACATTAACATCATGTGGATCTATCATTTGTGCACCATCATTCCAATAGGCCTTGTAGCCGTTGTATTCTTTTGGATTATGTGAAGCAGTAATTACCACCCCACTCTGACAACCAAAATAACGTATTGCAAATGATAGCTCTGGGGTTGGTCTTAGTTCTGAAAATAAAAATACACTTATACCGTTGGCACTAAATACATCTGCAGTAATATCACCAAAATATTTAGAATTGTTCCTACTATCGTATGCGATAGCAACTTTAATATTTTGGTTTGGATAACATATCTTCAAATAGTTAGCAAGTCCTTGAGTGGCAGCACCTATGGTGTATTTATTCATTTTGTTACATCCTACACCCATTATTCCTCTTAAACCTCCCGTACCAAATTCTAAATCTTTGTAAAATGCATTGGTAAGCTCTTCCACATTATTAGCACTTATCAACGATTTGATTTCTGCCTTTGTGGCTTCATCATAGTTGCCGTTAAGCCACAAGCTAATGTTAGTCTTCACTTTGTCTTCGAGATGTAAAGAGGTAGGTACTAATTCCATATTAACTAGAATAAACAGATTTTATAAATATACAAAAGCAAATAAAGCATTTCTAAGGAGTATTTCAAAAAATGTGTTTGTAATATTTTATTTTAAGTCAAAAGCAAATAATAAAAGCACCTAATCAACCAAGATATTAAAATAGAATTATAATAAAGATAATATTCTAAAACAATTTTGTAATAAAACTAAATTCTTTCAACTTTGTGGCATAGGTTATTCAAAAGGAACTGTAATGGATATTAAAGAATTAAATTTAGCTCTTATAGCTATTTTAAATAAAAGAATCGCTTTAAGTAAGCTAAGTTATGACGATAAAACTTACGACCAAATCGAAGAAGAGCTTCATGATTTAGAAGATGATTTGGTAGATGAATATGGTGATGAACTTGAGGAAATATTTACAGAAATTCACGAAAAACACTGTCCTGATACCGATGTACTGTTAGCTACTGGGTATTTACCTAAAAAAGCTAATTTGGTGGATGGTAAATTTGATGTTGATGGTAAAGAAGGTGTAGTAGTGGACTCAGATAAATATCCCGGCAAAGATGTGAGACTTGTATTGCTACCTTCACCAGTGAGAATTCTGTTGGTGGTGGGTAAAGAAAAACAGGTTATTTGGAATGGAGAATAATGCAAGCTGCTAAAGCACTTCAAAAGATAATTGAAAGACTAAAGGCAATATATCCAATAGCAGAAGCTAGGAATATTGCCTTTTTGCTTTTAGAACATCTATTTAAGCTAACCAAATCACAGGTTTTAGCTAATTATGCAATAAAAACCTCGGAATTTGACGTGGATGAATCTATTGAAACTGCTCTTATTAGGTTGTTAAATCATGAGCCAATTCAATATATAGTAGGCACCTCACATTTTTTTGGTTTTGATTTTTGTGTAGATCCTTCTGTTTTAATTCCCCGCCCAGAAACTGAAGAACTTGTGAATTTGATTATTAATGCTCATCCTAATAAAGAGTTATCCATTTTGGATATTGGTACTGGTAGCGGTTGCATAGCTATATCTCTTGCTAAAAAACTACCCCTAAGTAAGGTAACTGCGTTAGATGTGTCAGAGGCGGCCATAGCGATTGCAACAAAAAATGCTCAATTATTGAATGCAAGTGTCGAATTATTGATCAAGAGTATATTAGATGATACCTTGGAGCTTTCAAAATTCGATGTAATTGTCAGCAATCCACCTTATATAACTTTAGAAGAAAAACAGCTAATGCATGAGAATGTAGTTGGCTACGAACCAGCCCTAGCCTTATTTGTACCAGACACCAATCCTCTTTTATTTTATCAAAAAATCGCTAAATTTTCTCAAAGGCATTTAAACGAACAGGGCTGTTTATATGTTGAAATTAATGAATCCTATGGAGGAATGGTTAAAGAACTTTTTGAAAATCACGGATTTTGTAAAGTGGAAGTTGTTAAAGATATTTATCAGAAGGACAGAATTGTAAGTGCAGTTAAACCTTGTAGTTAAGTTCTAGAGAAAATTAATTGGATAAAACACATTTTTTGAGTCAATATTCTACAATTAAATGAAATACGATAATATTTTTACTACTTCTGTTTCAATTATTAATATAAATCACGATATTCGCAGCCTGTTTTAAAATCATACAGTTTGGCAGGGAATAATTTTAACAATTCAAGTAATAACGCTAATCGTAGCAATCAAGGAAGACCAAATTTTAGAGGTCGTGTACAGCAAGAGGAGCCTTATAAAATCAATGATAGGATTAAGGCCCCACAAGTACGGGTAGTGGGTGAAAATGTGGAGGTAGGCGTGTATCCAATTCAACAAGCAATACAAATTGCCGCTAACCTTAATTTAGATTTGGTAGAAATATCTCCTAATGCAGACCCTCCTGTTTGTAAAGTTGTAGATTATTCTAAATTTAAGTACGAGCAAAAGAAGAAACAAAAGGAAATAAAAGCCAAAACACAAAAAGTAGTAGTTAAGGAAATTAGGTTCGGACCTAATACCGACGACCACGATTTTGAATTTAAATTAAAACACGCTATAAACTTTCTTAAGGAAGGATCAAAAGTAAAGGCGTATGTATTTTTTGTTGGTAGAACCATTGTTTACAAAGAGAGAGGGGAAATATTGTTGCTAAAGTTTGCACAAGAATTAGCCGAAGTGGCTAAGGTCGAGCAGTTACCAATGTTAGAGGGTAAAAAAATGATTTTATTATTGGCTCCAAAAGTAGCAACTAAAAAATAAAACGAGTTTAATTTAAATAAATAGTAGTATGCCGTCAGTAAAAACCAATTCAGGTGCCAAAAAGCGCTTCAAAATTACCGGTTCAGGTAAAATAAAAAGAAAGCAGGCTTTTAAGAACCACATTCTTACCAAAAAAACAACCAAACAAAAGAGAAATCTTACTGGTTTTACTATGGTAAGCGAGTCAGATATGCCAAGAGTAAGGGCATTGTTAAAAATATGAGGTGTTTGTTTTACAACAAGTAAAATAATAACTTTAAGGTAAACAAAAAAAATAGTAAATCATGTTCAACCCGATACCCGGATTAAAGTAATCAATTGATTCTCCGGTTGTCAAAACAATTAAATTTATGCCTAGGTCAGTAAACTCCGTTGCATCGAGAGAAAAAAGAAAGAGAATATTAAAGGAAACCAAAGGTAATTTCCTTTCTCGTGGTAATGTATACACTGTAGCTAAAAACACCTTAGAAAAGGGTGGAACTTACGCTTACCGTGATAGAAAAGCAAAGAAAAGAGAGATGCGCAGCTTATGGATACAACGTATTAATGCAGCCGTACGTGAACAAGGAATTTCATACTCACAATTTATTGGTAAATTAAGAAAATCGGGTTTAACACTTAATAGGAAGGTTTTAGCCGATTTAGCATTAAATAAACCTACAGCTTTTCAAGCGGTTGTAGCAAAATTGAAATAATATAATATTTGATATATTAATAAGGGCTGCAATAAATGCAGTCCTTTTTAATTTTAGGACAATCTTAAAGTGATTTTTGTTAATCTACCGAAATGGTGACTTCGCTATGAATAATGTGGTCACAATACAATTGAACTACATTGTCCCAACTAAAATTATTTATCACATAGCTTTTATTACTTTCAAAAAGTGGCACGTAGTAAGCACTATTTTTTATTAGTGTTTCTATGCGTTCAGCCAGTACCTCAGGTGAAAGTATGTTAAGATCTATCAAACAGTCATCAACTTTAATAAGATCTTTGTTGCCTCCTACGTTGGTAGTAACCACAAAATTGGAACAAGATATGGCTTCTAATACCGTGTTAGGCAATCCTTCGAGGTTAGATGGATTTAGAAAGATATGGTTATCAACTAATAACGATCGCACATCCTCCTTGCTAATTTTGCCTAAATAATTGACGTATGGATGCAAATTATGAAGTTCGATATATTGCAAAATTTCATTTTTTAATGCTCCGTCTCCTGCCAAATTAAATTGAACAGGTAGTTTTTTATCAATTAATAAGTGAACGGCCTTTATAATTGTCATTAGGTTCTTTAATTTTACGAAACGGCCTATATAAGCAATTTTAAATAAAGTAACTCCTTCAAATTTTTGTTGATATGATACAGGATATACTGCTATCGTTGAGGCATTTGGTATGGTAACAACTTTGCCCTTTGGTGCTTTTAATGTGCCACAAATAAACTCAGTAATTGATTCACTGGTTGATACAATTCGATGTGATTTAGCAAAAACAAATTTACTAATAGTTTTATCCCAAAGATAAGAGGCCAAAGTAATGGGTAAAGACTCACCTTTAACGTGTGAGGCCAAATATTCCACATGTACAATCTCTGTTTTGAATAGCCTGCTTGCTATTAATGCAAAAATATTAAGAAACTGAAATCTGGTATGGGTATGAATTTGATAAGGTTTAAATTCTTTTATTAACCAACATAATTTCCTCCACATATCGTAACTAGGTAGTGGAATACGTCCATTTAATATTTGAATCATTTTAAAACGGTAGATTTCAATACCGTTTTGATTTTCATAATAAACACCTGTTTTTTCAGTGTCAGCGCACAAAAGGATTACTTTATCAATATGGCCTTGCTCAAGTAGTTTAGTATAAGTTGCCCTTATTATCTCACCTACACCAGAAATACTTGGAAAATACCCATATGAAGCATTTAAAATAACCTTACCCATTATAATTTAATCAAGTTTCAAATATACTACTTTGGTTGATAACCAAAAAGAAGGTGTTCCATTTAGTTAAGGTAAGTATTGGAAAATACTTCTTTGGCTTATTAACCCAATTAAAAATTATGTTGTCAAAAAATGTGCAATGTGAAAATTTATTTAGATTAAAATTGGGAAAGTTATTTCTTAGTTTTAAACCTATCGATAGGATTAGTTGAAATTTTTGTGCTTTGCTTAACTCCAAAAAAAACAAACCTTCTCGTATATTGTGTAAAACAATAACGAGAAGGTTTGTGAAAAAAATGCTTATTACTAATTAAAAATTATATCTTAATGTTGCTCCATAAGTACGAGGGTCACCTAACACACCAACGTATAGACCGAAGTTACCTGGCGCTGACTGTAATTGTTCAAAATAATTAGTGTTGGCAAGATTACGAGACCATAAGAAGAAAGTAACACTAGATGATCTAAATCCTATTCTGCCATTGACTAAGGTATAGCCTTCAATATTTAACACTTTAGAAGGTGTAGGATTTGAAGAATATTTTGAACGATGAGATGCATCAGAAGCTACAAAGAATCTTCCTTGTTTACCAAATAAGTTACCTTTTATACTTATGTCCGCACCTCCAGATACATTCCAATTAGAAATACCTGGCAATACCCCACCAGAAATATCTTTAAAATTTTGTGCTGTCGCAGCAGTGTTACCTGTATCCTCCAGAGGTAAAGGGGCATTTTTGAAAGTAACGTATTTGCCATCTGTATAAGCCAAAGCGGCATTGAGGGTTAAAAACTTCTTCAATTGATAACTTCCGTCCACTTCCAAACCTTTCACGTTGACTTTTTCCGCATTTGCTAAATAGCCTCTACCTGCACCTAGTTCTTGTGATTGTACACTGGTTTGATAATCTTTGATGTCCGTATTAAACACAGTCACATTAATAAAAGCGCCTTTAAAAGGTTTGGTTTTGATACCAAGTTCATAATGTTGTACAAACTCAGGCTTTACTACAGCTACTGTAGAGTCTGGTCTTCCATTAATGGTTGGCAAGCCGCCCACGTTTACACCTATTGGCTTATAGCCAGTAGAGTAGGTGACAAACGTATTTAATTTATCAGAAGGTCTATATGATACTGTAATATTACCAGAAATGTTATTATTTGTAGTATTTGCTTTAAATGCTTGTGGGGTGTACACTTGTCTTTTAAATCCTAACAACGTACTATTGGTAGTTTCTAATCCACCATATGTTTGTCTATCATAATCTACCTCTTTGCTGTCATAAGTATATCTAATACCTGGCAAGAAATGGAATCCTTTTAGAAATTCCCAATCAGCTTGAGCAAATATTGCTGCACTGGTGGATTTAATTGTAGAATTTGTTCTTGTACCAAATCCATCTAACAAACCAGGAGTAGACCAACCCGCTTGAGCGGCTGAATTGTCTCTCTGTTGAAATCTCCATTGATCTTTTCCTACCTCTTCGGTTTGATCAAGACCTTGTAAATTTTGACTTAGTAAATATAAACCAACCACCCCGCTTATTTTTTCGGTAATATTTCCAGCATATCTAATTTCCTGAGAAAATTGATCATGACGTGAATTGGCTTGTGATTTAGTTAAAGCAGCTACCTGCGTAAAATCTCTGTCATTTACTGGTCTCCAGTTCCAATATCTCCAAGCACTTGTTGAAGTTAAAGTTCCTTTACCAATTTTATAATCAATATTCAACGACACTCCACCTATTTCTTGATCATGTCTCCAAGGTGTATTTGTTAAAACATTTCTTTTGAAAGGATCAATTTTAATTTCTCCATAACCCAAATCAGTGATTATTTTGTTGTATTGTCTAAAGTCACTTCTCATGGTAGAAGTGATACCAGCTGGTACAAGAGAAAAGCCGTCAGGACGCTGAATGTTTTGGTCACCTGAAACCAATATTTCCAATTTGTTGGTTGGATTGTAATACAACTGTCCTTTAAATCCTAAGTTATTCTGACCATTATAGTGTTGCCGATCAATAGGGTTATAAATGGTTCCTTGTCTTTGTGTTCCAGAAAATGAGAATCTTGCCGCTAGATTTGGTGCAATGGCGCCAGTGTAGGTTGTTTTTGCTTGAATGAAATTATAGTTACCATAACTTATTTCTGCTGTTCCTCCTGGCTTAAAGCTTGGTTTTTTTGTTGTAATGTTAAAAGCACCTGCTGTGGTGTTTTTTCCAAATAGTGTTCCCTGCGGACCTCTTAATACTTCAATTTGATCAATATCTACAAAATCTAAAGAAGTTGCTGCAGGTCTTGCATGGTAAACACCGTCTATGTAAAAACCTACACCTGGGTCTATTCCGTCATTAGTAAGGCCAAATGTAGAACCTAAGCCTCTTATATTCAGCGTGGTATTTCTTGCGTTAGATGAATACAACTGTACAGATGGAACCAATTCCTTCAATCGGTTTACATTAAACGCCCCTGCATCTTCAGCTTGTTGCCCACTGATTACAGTTATCGGTATTGGAATTTCTTGTGCTACTTCTTGTCTTCTTCTCGAAGTTACAACTACTTCTGATAACGCACCAGATTCAATTAATCTGAACGAAAGTTCGCCTGACGGTGATTCAGCCAATACAGTATCTTTGTTTTGATACCCAATTAGGTTTAACTGGAGCGTTAAAGGAAATTTATGTTTTGTAGTTATACTAAATTTTCCAAGAGAGTCAGTCTCACTATATTGTGAAGTTCCCTTTACAATAATTACTGCACCAGAAATCGCCTTGTTTGTTTGGTCTTTTATAGTGCCAGTTATTCTTTGGGAATAAACCAATTGACTAATTAATAATAATGTTGTGGTGGTAAATAATATTTCTTTCATGTAATTTATAATTAAGCCTATATAGTAAGTAGAGTATTGTGCAAATTTTTTTAATGCTACCAACAGCAATACTTACTATATAAAAAAGGATTTAAAACTATTGTAAAAAGACTAGTATACATATATTGTCTATAATATTGATAGACAAAACTAAATACCAAAAACATATTAACCAAATTTAATATCGATATTTTTGATTTTATTTGTGTAAATCGAGATATGTTATAGATTTATATAATTATAACAATATAAAATTGTTTTATTTCTTAAAATTTATTATTTTTATTTATTGAGTAGTTTCTAGAAATAATTTATTAAATCCTGTTTTTAACAAATACTTGTTAATTTTGAAACTACCAAAAGGTAATTCCTGTTGATATTTTAAATTTCCTTATTAATAATATTTTGTAATATGAATCGATTAAATGTAGTTATTTTATCCATTATTGCTTTCTCGCTGTTTTCTTTTTCTGGAGACCAAAATACTTTTAGGGAGGAAGAATTAATTTCTCCAGAAACTTTATCAAAAATATTAAAAGATGATAAATCGATAAAACCTTTAGTGGTAAACGTAGGACCTATGGCAGATATAAAATATGCCGTAAATATAAATACGATTACCTCAGGAGATGGCGTAGATATTTTTAATCGTTTAATGAGTAGGTTTTCTAAAGAAAAGGAAGTTGTAATCTACTGTGGTTGTTGCAAATTAGTGGATTGTCCAAACGTCAAATCTGCGAGAGAGCAATTACTAAAATCAGGACATAAAAAGTACAAAATACTTAACTTGCCTACGGAACTTGCCGCTGATTGGACCAACAAAGGATATCCAATGCAGTAATTTTTTGGGCTTTTTAATTTCTTTTATTGCCAATATTATTGCTAATTTGGTAATAAAAATAATTCTAATGAAAGCCCTTTATTTAATCCTAATTTTGTTTGTAATAGGTTGGTCATGCAAACCTGCTGATAACGAAACTCTAACAAAACAGAATACCACTAAAAGTCCTGTTACAGTCGAACAACCCCCACTGCAAGAAGTTGGGTTTGTTTACAGTGAAAGTGGTCTTAACTTAAGGGTAGACCCTGATATGAAAGCTAACACTATTTCTACACTAGCTTTTGGTACAAAATTAAGCATAATTCAAACCACCTCTATTGAAATCACGGTAGAAGGTATTCATGGCAAGTGGATTAAGGTGTCTGATGGTACCAAAGAAGGGTATGTATTTAATGGGTTTGTTCTCCCTTTTGTTCCACTATTGGATGAATCATCTAGATCTGATTTGAAGGCATTTATGAAAAAAAATTTTAACGCGATTGGTTCAGAATCTACAAGTACGCTTGCTGAAAGGATATCAGAAACATATACCGAAAATTACAATGTTAGAATTCAAAAATATGACAATCATGCTAGTTTTTGCAATAAATCTAGCGAAATGGTTGGAGTTGATCAAGTGATTGTGCCTCGTTTAACACTTTATCAAGGGTATGTTTTGGCAAGATCGTGGATGGTAAGTGATCTTAAACAAGTAAATCTTGGAAGCAAAATGACGCAAGATACACCAGAGTCAAACTGTGCTATAATAGACAAAAGGAATGATTATTCTTACGGAGGAAGTCTTTGTTTAATAAAATCAAAGGATGGTAAAATAAATAAAATTACCAACCAAATAGCTTATGAAGGTGGGGCTACAACTTTCACTATTAAAGACACGACCTATGGTGTTTATATTGAACGATACAGTGTGGCTGATTAGTACGTTTTTCTTGGTTTGTAAATGGAATTGTTTTAAATATTTTGCGGAATGGAATCTATTTACCTAGAAAACATAACTTTTGACAAAACCAATTTCTTATTAAATCAATTGGTTAAAGGTGAATATGAGATTTGTACTTTTAACAGATGCGACTTTTTAAATTATAACCTTAGTGATTATAAATTTATTGATTGTAATTTTATTGGGTGTAATTTAAGTCTAACCAAATTAGATAGAACCACATTTAGAGATGTAAAATTTCAGGATTGCAAAATGTTGGGACTACTTTTTAACCACTGCAACGAATTTGGGTTGGCTGTAAGCTTTGAAAACTGTAATCTTAGTCACTCTTCTTTTTACCAAAGAAAAATCAAAAAAACATCATTTGTAAATTCACATCTTAGTGAAGTAGACTTTACAGAATGTGATTTGACCAGCTCGATTTTTGATAATTGTGACTTGGCTGGAGTAAAGTTTGATAACACAATACTGGAAAAAGTAGATTTTAGAACCTCTTACAATTATACCATAGATCCTGAATTAAATAGAATTAAAAAAGCTCGATTTTCCTTACAAAATATTGTTGGACTTTTGGACAAATACGATATCCTTGTGGAATTATAGCTTAATTTTTTTTAATAGAGTTTTATCAAAGTCATTTATTGAATCTTGACTTAATTATCAATAAAATATAGCTATTTTTACTCAGCTAATCACAACTTTTATGCCGAAAATTTTTATTTACTGTTTAATATCATCTTCCATTTTATTTGGTCAAAATAGCATGGAAACAGTAGTTCAAAAAGGTCATTCTGCTTCCGTAAAGGCTGTTGCCGTAAGTGCAGATGGAAAGTATGTAGCCACTGGTAGTAGAGATAAAACCCTCAAAATATGGAATTTACAAACTGGTGCTGAAATTCGTACTTTCTCTGGACATAGCCACACGGTAAATGGTGTTGAATTTAGCCCTGACGGAAAATACCTCCTCAGCAGCAGTGCAGATAATACGGCCAAACTATGGAATGTGCTAACAGGAGAATCAATTTTTACAACCCCTGAACAAAACAAATATTTAACTGATGTAGCTTTTTCTCCTAATGGGAATGTTTTTGTCGCCACAGGGTACAACGATTCGGCACAAGTATACAACGTGACAACAGGTAAAATTGTAAAACAATATCCCATCAATGCCGATCAAGGCTCCGGCTACGGCAGTAGTGTGGCCTATAGTCCTGATGGGAAGTATATTGCCTTTGGTGAAGACAACAAAACGGCCAATGTTTACTCACTGTTAGATCATAAATTAGTCTATTCTTTTAAGCCAGACCTAGGTTGGTGTGGTGGCTGCGGTACACACGTTGCTTTTAGTAATGATAGTAAATATTTGGCCAAACTTTCACATAACGACAATGCCAGCATTTATGACCTTAATACTGGCAAAATGGTTGCAAGCTTAGGCAAACAAGTAGATAAAATACATTTAATAAAATGGAGTCAAGATAACAAAAAATTGTTGGTAGGTGCTGAAAATAAGGCCTATCAATGGGATGTGGCCTCGAAAACATTACTGGATTCAATTTTAATTGATTCAGTAGGAGATGTTAACGAACTCATTTATAACGCTACTTCTACTCAAATTCTGGCCGCATGTAGTAAGAACATAGCCTTGGTTTATAATCTTAATGAAAAATCACCTTCACTAGTACTAAGTGGAGTGATAAATCAAATTGACAAAGGCGGCCTTAATTACGATGCAGACAATTATTGGGAATCACACATTGCAAAGTATATTCGACTTAAAAATTTACTCTTGCTAAGTAAAGACGATAACTCATTTTTTACTGGTAAAATGGGGACTAAATGCCTTCGATGGAATATTGCCAGTGGCGAACCTGAGCAAATGCTAGTAGGGCATAACAAAGCTGTGATTTGTTTTGACTTAAGTGCTGATGGCAAAATGTTATTAACCGGCGACGGTGACGGAATGGCCATTGTTTGGGATATAGCAACGGGAAAAAAGTTACAGACTTTTAAGGGACATCTTGATCCGCTTTTTGAGGTTAAATTTAATTCAAACGGAGAAACCATTCTTACCTCCTCATGGGACGCGTCTGCAATAGTTTGGAATATTGCTACTGGCAAAAAGGAAGCAAAGATTGACTTAAATAATTATTCTGCTTTAAGCGCTGCTTTTTCGCCAGATGGTCTCTATTTGGCTTTAGGAAAACTTGACAAAACATTAATTTTACTTGAGCCTGATAGCAAAAAGGTGGTATATAACTTTGTGGGCCATACTGATGTGGTTTCTTCTATTCAATTTGGTACGGATAAGTATAAGATGTTGACCTCTTCTTGGGATGGTACAGCACGTATTTGGGACTTAAGTACAGGGCTTATGGTTCAAAAGTTTAAAGGACATAAAGGTGCGTTGTACAGTGCAATTTTTGCCAATGAGGGAAAGACCATTATAACTGCTGGCGACGACCGAATAATAAAGCTTTGGGACGCTAAAAGTGGTAAATTAATATCACAATTGATTGGTCATCAGGCCGAAATCACTAGTTTGCAAGCTAGCAAAGATGGAAAGCTTTTAGTATCATATAGCTTAGATGGTGTTATTAAATTTTGGAATCTGGAAAAGGGCATTGAATTTTTTGAACATATTCATATCAGTGAAAACGAGTGGATGGCTCGTACCAAAGAAGGCTTTTTTAATGCCACACATGAAGCAAGGCAACAGATTCACTTTGTAAAAGGAATGGATGTCTACCAACCAGATCAATTTTTTGAGGAGTTTTACCGACCGGATCTTATGCCTAAATTGTTAAAAAATAGAGGCGTACCTACAGGAAGTATTGAAGGCATTGATCAAAAATTGGCTAAATCTCCACCTCCTATTATTAAAATGTATTTGAGACCCATTGAGTCAGGTCTTGAAACTGAAGTGGTTATTAAACTGCAAGATAATGGGGGAGGAGTGGCCGATTTAAAATTGACCCATAATGGCAAATCTATTAATTTTGACAATGAGCGCTTGCAATTTCCATCAGGTAAAGACAATTCTACTGTTTATAAACAAACGGTAGCATTAGTACACGGGCTAAATACTTTTACCGCTATTGGAGTAAGTAAAGGTAAACTAGAATCAACACCTGTAAAGGTAGAAGTGTATTCTAATAAAGCACCTAACGAAATGGTCTGCCACATTATGGCAGTAGGGATTAACCAATATAAAAACCCACAGCTTACCCTTAGCTACGCCAAAGACGATGCTCAAGCTTTTGTTCGCAATATAGAAGAAAAAGGCCAAGCACTTTTTTCTAAAATAAATGTACACGCTTTGTATGATGCTAACGCTACCAAACAGGCCATCTTAGATACCTTGCAAAAAATAGTTGCCAAGGCATCATCTCATGATGTTTTTATTTTTTATTATGCAGGCCATGGAAGCATGGTCGACAATAAGTTTTATTTTATTCCCACCGATTGTATTCGACTTTTTGACCAAAGTAGTTTGAACCTGTATGGTATAGAAGCCACGGAAATTCAAGAAAAATTTAAAAATATTAAAGCATTAAAACAAATGATTATCATGGATGCCTGTCAGTCAGGCGGATCTGTGGAATTGCTTGCTGTGCGTGGGGCTATGGAAGAAAAAGCCATTGCTCAACTTTCACGAAGTGCAGGTATACATGTGATGGCATCAGCTGGAAGCGAACAAAATGCCAAAGAAATAAATGAATTAAAACATGGACTTTTTACCTACGTTTTGCTGGAAGCTTTGGCCGGTAAGGCAGACGGAGCTCCAAAAGATGGTAAAGTGACCATTTATGAATTAAAATCTTACCTTGATGATCAAGTACCTGAACTCAATAACAAATACAGTGGTAAAACACAATATCCATTTACTTTTAGCCGAGGGCAAGATTTCCCAATTGTAAAATGGTAAAATTTCGCTAGAAAATTTTGTTAGGTTTTTATTTCACACCAATAAATTTTTTGAGAAAAACCAATAGTGTGTAAAGAAATTATCAAAAAAAATCCTGTTAAGTATATCCAAATACCTAACAGGATTAATTAAAACATTGTGGATGTTAAATGCTTCAACTTTGATTTAAATACCAAAGTATTTTTTCACCATACCCATTTGGAATTTATATCCAAACCATCTACGCATAAACCAAAATTGCTTTGCGTCATTACCTGCAAGGTAGCGCAATGTTGATTTACCATCTGTAGCAGCAGTATAGATTACCGAAGCAACCATTTCAGCAGTTCCAAAATTTTTGACAAATGCTGGATCACTAAATTTATCTAAAATAACTTTATTGTATTGAGCATATTCAGGGAAATGAGTAAGGTCAAAGGCATTTAAAGATCTTCCTGCAAAATCAGTTTTTATTCCACCTGGTTCGATCAACTTTACCTTAATACCCCAATGTTGGAGATCGTACCACATGCCTTCTGAAAGACCTTCCAAAGCAAATTTTGAAGAATTGTATACTCCGAATAACGGCAAGGTCATTAAGCCTCCAACAGAGCTGATATTGATAAAAGTGCCAGATTTGTTGGCTTTAAAATGGGGTAAAATTGCTTTGATACAGTCAATTACACCAAAAAAGTTCACATCGTATTGTTTTCTTATTTCTTCTTCTGATCCTGCCTCTACTGGACCGTATGCACCGTAGCCCGCATTGTTTAACCAAACATCAATTTTAGCAAAATGGCCAAGAGATATACGAATTGCCTCGGCAATGCTTGATTTGTCTTGTACATCTAGCTTAACTATTTTTAGTCTGCTATCTTCTTTTAAATCCTCCTCGCGTTCAGGATTTCGCATAGTAGCTATTACGTTCCAGCCTTTTTCATGAAAAAATTTAGCAGTTGCCTTGCCAATACCACTACTAGCACCTGTAATTACAATTGAATTTGCCATTTCTGTTAGTATTAAAAGTTAAAAATATATTGTTGGATAATAGTTTAATTAATCAAATTAGTTCGTTTGGACTCCAAAAAACTTTATCAAAATTTTCAACCTGATCGTTCACAACAGTAATTCCTTCATCTTCTAGCAATTGTTGCATGGCGGTGGGGGTAGGAAAATGATGTTTGCCACTGAGTAGACCATTTCGATTAAGCACCCTATGAGCGGGTACATCTACCAAAGCATGTGCTTGATTCATTGCCCAACCTACTAGCCTTGCACTACCTTTGGAACCCAAAAAACTAGCAATAGCTCCATAAGAAGTAACTCGCCCTTTCGGAATCAATTTTACCACCTCATAGACTTGTTCGTAAAAATTATTCATTGAAAGATAGACAAATCTTAGTTACAAGTTAAGAAAAAATTTAAAATGTTAATGAATAATGACTTATCTTTTAGCCTATCAATATAGGGTTTTTATTAAATGTTTCATTTAAAACGAAATCATTCAACTTTGTTTAAAATTAAAACCAGCCCTTTTTTCTAAAATAATAAATCATGGCCGCTACCACGGCACACATGATGGCCCAAACAAAAATATACCCATATTTCCAATGTAGCTCTGGCATCATGTCAAAATTCATACCATACACTCCGGCTATAAAGGTAAGCGGCATAAAAATAGTGGAAATTACAGTAAGCACCTTCATTACTCCATTCATTTTTAAGCTTATATTAGATAAATAAACTTCTAAAACGCCAGATAAAATTTCCCTGTAAACCTCTATAGTATCGATGATTTGAATGGTATGGTCATAGGTGTCTCTAAAAAATATAGCAATTGGTGGACTAATTAAGGTTGATTCAGATTTATCCAATCTACTTAATACTTCGCGCAATGGCCAAATGGATTTTCGTAAAAAAATAAGTTCTCTTCGTAATTTATATATCTGCTTTAGCAATTCGTTATTGGCATGGTACATTATTTTTTCTTCTATTTCTTCTATCTGATCACCTATTTTTTCTATTATTATAAAATAGTGATCTACAATTGCGTCTAAAAGAGAATAGAGCAGATAGTCGGCTCCCGATTTACGACTTTTGCTATTGGGATTTCTCAATCGGTTGCGTATTTCTTCCCAAATATCCCCTGCTTTATCTTCTTGAAAGGAAATGACGAAGTTATTGCCCAAAATTAAACTTACCTGTTCATATTCTACAGTTTGAGTTTGTTGATTATAATTGAGCATTTTAAGCACCACATAAAGATGGGTGTCAAAATCGTCAAATTTGGGTCTTTGTTCTGTATTTATTATATCCTCTTGCAATAAAGGATGAAGCGCATATTGGCTACCTAAAGCACTAATAATTTCCGTTTTATGTACGCCATCCACATTGATCCACTTGATCATTGGTTCGGTATGATCAAAGGTGCATTGGTCTATATTTTGTGCTGTAAATTCAGCTATATGGTGTTGGTTATAATTAAAAATGGTAATTTTGACATCATTAAATTGTTTATCACCAACATAGAACAATGTGCCTGCCTCTAATCCTGCTTTGTTTGAAGGTCGTTTACTTTTTTTTAGTGACATGGGAATATATGGGGATTGCAGAATTAATCTACTTCAACTAAAGTTCCCTTAGTACTTATTTTTAGTTTTTCTACAATTTCTTCTCTTAGTCGAAGTTCATTAGAATCTACCTCAGGCACAGAAATGCGTGTAGTTATGGTAACCATACCATCGATACTTATAATAGAGCTTATATCGTTTATTTCAGCATTTCCATTCACAACGTTGGTAATACGTCCGTTGGCTATTCTTCCATCTAATAACAGGCCTGCTTGATTAAAGACAAGTAAGTAATGATAATTCGTTTTTAAATCTTCGGGATCTTTGGCGTAGATAGTAATAAGTATATGCCCTCCATCATTAAAACAAACATAGCCATATTCGTAACTAATGGAGTTGAATAGTTTCAATGAAGATGCTTTGGGTTGCGAAGCCAAAAATTTATTTACAGTGTTAACTACTATTACTTTGTTGGTTTTGTTGCAACAAGTCAAAGGAGACTTGGCAGTAATAAAATTTGCAATAAAACTATTAAAATCAGCTTCTTGTGCATTTAGTTGAAGTGATAATACAATAAAGATACTTGATAAAACTATTTTCATGGTAGAATAGGGTTTATTTTTTTAACGGAAATTTCATTCTATAATCAGCGTCTACCTTGCCTTTGCTTATTTCAACAAGTTTCCCTTTAATCAATTGTTTTTGTAAAGAAGTAAGATGATCTGTAAAAAGTATTCCTTCGATGTGGTCATATTCATGTTGTATGATACGAGCCTTAATTCCTGTATATTCTTCTTTGTATTCTTTCCAGTTTTCGTCAAAGTATTGAATAACCAATTTGTTGGGGCGCATTATTTCTCTGCGAATGCCTGGAATACTTAGACAACCCTCTTCATAACCCCATTCTTCCTCACTTTCTTCTACAATAATAGGATTGATGAAAACTTTTTTAAAATCACCTTGAATTTCTTTTTCTAAAGGGCTGCCATCTGCCACAAAAATTCTTAGGCTTTTGCCAATTTGTGGGCCTGCAAGACCAACTCCTCCTGCTTCATACATGGTCTCAAACATGTCAGAAGCTAATTGTTTTAAGTCTATCTCGCCTTTTTTAATATCTTGGGCCACCTTTTTAAGAACTGGATCACCATAGGCCACTATTGGATATATCATGATTGAATGTCAAATTTTTATAATTATATTATATCAAATACAAAATTATGTCTTTTTCTGTTCTAAAAAAGACTGCAAGATAATAGTAGCACTTACTTTGTCAATATTTGATTTATCTTTTCTGAATTTTTTGTTTTTACCAGCATCTAAAATCGTCTGAAATGCAATTTTGGAAGTAAACCTTTCATCAATTTTGTGAATTGGTAGGGTAGGGAATGCTTTTTTAAGATGTTTAATGGCTATTTCTACATCATTAGTAACGTCTGTAGGTTCGTTGTTCAAGTTACGAGGATACCCAATTACAATGGCCTCAAGTTCTTCTGACTCTTGGTATTTTTTTAAAAATAAGATTAGATCTTTGGTATGAATGGTGTCTAGTGAAGAGGCTATAATTTGAAATGGGTCGGTTACGGCAAGGCCTGTTCGTTTGCGGCCATAATCTATGGCCAATATCCTAGCCATTAATTATAAGAGGTTTTAGAAGTTGCCATCTTAAATACTTCACGTTCAATGCTCAAAGCTTTTGGAAAAAAAACTTCGTTTTCGATTTTTGCATGGTCTATTAATTCTTTTTCTAAAGAACGCAATTCTGAAAAAATTACCTGAAGATGTAAATCTGTTAATGGAGCTTCATAATTATTTGTAAATTTTCTTATGCCTTCCATCCCGTTTTCGTGCGTGTCGTGGTCCAAGGCATGTTCTTGCAGTGCATGTTTTGAGATACACTGTAAGATTTCAAAAGTATTAGTTTTTTTGTTGTTGAGTGCTCCGCTCAGTTTTAATACATAAGAAAAGAGTTCATCTTCTTCTTCATAAATATGTTCTATAAACTCTTTTACAAAAACAGGAAATATGAATTTTAAATCCTTTACAAAGGTAGCGTTAGGATGCGTTTCAGCATTTAAGCTATTGATTAATTCTGCAAGATAAGGGAGACGTTGTTTTACAAACTTGTGATGGGCGTGTTTGAGGTAGGCAATGATGAGTTCAATGGGATAATCGGGCAAATCGGCCATGGCCTGATGATTATTAGAAGAAACAGCGGATTCTAGTTTTTTGCTTACCATGGTAGCGTCTAATCCCTTTTGTGAGCAAACTTCTTCTAAGGTTTGATCGGAATATGCAAAAAATGAAATACCAAAATAATGCAGCACTGAAGCAAAGATATAATTGCCAGATACAATTTCAGTAATTTTTTTTTGAAGCATTGTATATTGGATAATATTTTTAACCTAAACACAAAGTTAGTATTTTTACACCAAAATTCAATCATTCATTTATGGACTTTGAGTCGTACTGCATTGGCAAAAAAATCGATTTTAATACTTTTAAAAAAGAAGATAATGAACGATTTACCATTTGGGAATCAGAATTTATGCAAATGCATCCAAACAGTTTTACCAGTCAAAAACTATTTTATATTAATGAAATAAGGCGTAGATACCCGTTGGCTGTAATTGAAAAGCCCAAGGAAGTTATAGAATCCATAACGCCTAAAATATTAAAAAACAATGATCAAAAAACTAATGATGAGACCATTGAGCCACAAAGTGGGGTAGAGGCTGCTAAACCTAAAATAGCTAAACCTGTTATAAAACCTGTAATAAAAAAGGTGGAAAGTACTGAAACGCCTACTAACATAACCAACTCCGAAACACCTTCTGATAAAAAACCAATTATGAAACCAGTTATAAAGCCAATTATGAAAAAACCTCCAACTGAGTAGTTCATTTTATGAAATGAGGAATTTTGTGGCAAAGATTACAAGGGTCAGTATAAAGTGTATATTTTATTTAGGCGGCAATACTAACTTAAAATCAGTTTTAAATTAACCAATAACATTTATTGTTTTGATAAAATTCTAGACCTCACTTGGATTCATGAGCTAAAAAAAATTATAAGTGGTTTAATTTCCCATTTGTTAGTTCATTTGGCCGTAATTTGATTTTGAAATAATTTGCTAAAGGCTAATAAATGTTACTCTAAAGGAATTCTGTGGATATTTTAATAACGAAGTAAGCTTTAAAAACATTATTCTACATACCTGTTTGCATAAAGATCAAGTTCTTAAATTAATAATTCTGCATTAAGAGCGTAAATATAGCTATAGCTTCTTCTTTAAACCTTACTTCCGGGGTATAATTTATAAGCATTTTGAGTTTATGTGCACTTACTTCTAAACTTTGGTGGTGTTCAGACAAGTCTAAATTATTGACCTCCACAGAAATGGATTTATTCAAGTGTGAGATGGCGGCCTCTTTCACATCATTTGCGATTTTAATTAATTGAAAACTTTTTTCAGCACTTAAATTAAAAATATCGTTGGGCGCTTTTGCTAAATGCACAATTTTTTCAAAAACTAGACAGACTGTTCCCATCCAAATAAAATCTCTACTGGCTTTTCCATTACTTTTAAGAACAATTTTATTTTCGACGTAAGCCATTCTTGCCAAATCATTTAAAATTAAATACCATTTGCTGGATTGGACATCGATAGGACAACCGTAACTATTACTTAATCTAATGATTGTGAAAGGTAAATTATGAGTTTGATGAAATTGTTTTACATAGTACTCGGCGAATAGGTGGGTGCTGGCATAATCATTTTTAGGTGAAGTTGGTGTATTTTCTGTTATAATTCCCTCAGAAGCACCATAAACATGAAAGGTTGATAAATATATAAAGTTTTTCAGATCATTTTTGTTAATACATTCTAGTAAATTTCTTGTGCCAAGAGTATTTACTAAGAGCGCATTTTGGGCATAACTCTGTTCAAAAGTATCATTGACACTACCAGCGTGAATTATATAATCAAAGTTAAGTTGAGTTAACTTGGCTTTACAATCGTCCAGATTGCTAATATCGCACTGTATGAAGGTATGCTGATATTGATCAAGAAAAGATTTTTTTGTTCTTGAAATCACATAAATCTCAATGGAAGCAATATCACTAAAGTGCCTGACAAGCCAAGAGCCAAGGTTACCGTAGCCACCAGTTATTAATAATTTCATGTTATCTGTCTTTCACTGCCCAGTTGTAAGGAATACCCCCTTCGTGTGGATCTAGTCTGTGGATTTCGTTGGGGTCATGAGGAATATCAGTAAAATTAATGACCAACGCTTCTTCAGTTCCTATACCCATAAAACCATTCCAAACGCGCGGAGGGACAGTCACACGCACGTAATTGTGATCACCTATATATACTTCTTGGAATTTACCTTTTGTAGTAGAGTCTTCTCTATCGTCGTACAAAACAAATTTTATCATTCCTTTAATAACCACATAGTTAAGGGTCATTAGGTCGTGAATGTGCCAGCCTTTTACCACGCCAGGATAGATGGTAGAGCAATATACCTCTCCAAATTGTGTAAAAATATCATCACTAGACTTTACAATGTGCATTATTCTTCCTCTATCGTCTGGAATGCGTTTTAATGGAGTTACCACTACACCAGGTATGAGTATTTGAGACATTTAAATGAATTTTATTTTGTTAAAAGTAGTGGGCACTTGCACTTCAAATACCTTTTTTACGATTTTATCTGTTTTAATACTGATTTCCTTTTCATCAATAAAACATGATTTTGGGTCAAACGGCAAGCCATGTATTTTTAAGAGAAAATCCTTACAAGTAGGTTGAAAGTGTCCTTCTGTTTTACACGTGATTTCAAAATGCTCATGATTACCACGGGTGTTGAAAGTATAAATTACAAAACCATTGTTTTTATATTCAAAACCCTCACCACCATCTTGGTATAACTCACTTTTGGTGCTAAGGTCAGTATAATATATATGTAAAGTAATTTCTTTTATTTCAACCTCTCCAATAAACTGCTGCACAGGATAATTTGGCACAACCGCACCTGATTTTATGAAAATGGGTGTAGATTCAATTGGAGCATCTGCCCATATTTCAACACCACCATTATAAGGCTCATCTGTCCAGAAGTTATACCACACACCAGCAGGCAGATACAACCAACGACCAATAGCTCCTTGAACGGTTACTGGGCAGGTAAGTATATGATCGCCAACAGCAAACTCGTCTTGCCTATGCCAGGTGTCAGGATCATTTTGGTCTAAAAAAACTAAAGGCCTAATAATTGGAGTCCCTCTTGTAATGTATTGCCAAAAGGCCGAATACAAATAAGGGATCAATTGGTATCGTAATTCTATGAATTTTTTTACAATTTCTTCAGTTTCTTGCCCAAATACCCAAGGTTCTTTTTCTCCATTGTCACCAGAAGAGTGAGCCCTAAAAAATGGATGGAACATTGAAAGTTGTATCCATCGAGTAAATAGTTCACCGTCAGGCTCTCCAATAAAACCTCCTATGTCCGAACCACAAAAAGAAACCCCTGAAACAGAAAGACGTTGACATTGAACGGAGGCAATCCAAAGATGTTCCCAGGTAGCAATGTTGTCACCGGTCCAAACACTAGCATATTTTTGAAAACCCGCATAACTAGCCCTAGTTATTAAAAATGGGCGTTCGTTAGGTCTAAAGTGTTTTAAACCTTGTCGGGTTGCTCTGGCCATCTGCATACCGTAGATGTTATGTGCTTTACGGTGGCTGCATGGGTCTCCGTCATAATCATGACGTACATCCAAAGGGAAAGTTCCTAGGCCAAAAACGGCGGGCTCGTTCATGTCATTCCAAATACCCGCAACACCGTCTGCCAATAGCCCCCCAAATAATAATGACCACCACTCCCGTACTTTAGGATTGGTGAAATCAGGGAAATTACATTCGCCCGGCCAAACGTTGCCTGTCATTAACGGACCGTCGGTACGCTTGCAAAACATCCCTTTCTCAAAGCCGTCTTTCCATATAGAATAGTTTTTGTCAACTTTTATGCCTGGATCTATGATACATACAGTCTTAAAACCTTGGTCTTTAAGTTCAGATATCATTTGTTTGGGTGCAGGGAAATGGGTATTGTTCCATGTAAAACATCTGAAACCGTCCATGTAGTCTATGTCTAAATAGATTGCATCACAGGGTATTTTTCTTGATCTGAATTCATTTGCAATTTCTCTTACTTTAGCCTCAGGATAATAGCTCCACTTGCATTGCTGAAAACCAAGTGCCCAAAGAGGAGGGAGTTCAGGTACACCTGTAAGTAAGGTATATTGTGATGTAACCTTCAATAAATCAGGTCCATATATAAAGTAGTAATTCATTTCTCCTCCTTCTGCCCAAAAACTTAAGGTGTCATCATCTTCAAGACCAAAATCAAAATAGGATCGAAAAGTGTTGTCAAAAAATACACCGTAGGCTGCTTCGGCATGCAAACCTAGATAGAAAGGAATACTTCGATAAATGGGGTCTTGATCTCGTTCAAAACCGTAAGTGTCTGAGCACCAATTAACAAACCTTCTTGTCTTTAGATTTAGATCAGTCGGTTTATCACCCAGACCGTAAAAGTGTTCATCTATTTGTATTTTTTTGCTGTTGAAAACGTAATTCCCTCCAAATTCAGGATGCTCTTCCCAGTGAAATCCTGTCTCGTCTTCCAGAATTACTTTATTGTTCTGATCAACTATAGTAATGAGCAGATTCGTTTTATTTAACAAACAACTGATCATTGGGGTTTTGATAATATATTGTGCTTCTTCGTCTACCAAAAGCGGGGATACCTCTTGCTTGTCAAAATTTGAGTCAATAGCGTAAGAAAAATCTCGCTCAAAAAGTCCCATCGTAGAAAATCTAAATCTTATGATTTTGTCCGAAATTACTTCTAACCGTAGGGTAGCGTCGGAAGTTTCAAAAGTAAAAATCCCCCCATTTTGATGAACAGTTTCAATTTTGGTAGGGTACTGTTTACCAACTTTTTGATTATCAATGGTATTCATTGAAATTTATAATTTAGAGTAAACAATATACAAATAATAGTTTTTTGATAATGGTCAAAAATAAAAATTAAAATCTGTTTTTCAACTAGAATATTTGGTCGTTAAATTAATTTTCTAATTTCGTCCAAATATAATAATCCTTTGGAAATGTCAATATTGGTTTAGAATCGAATATCCCATATACTGTAGATCCACTTCCTGTCATGGCTGCATAGATTGCACCTTGGTTATATAATTCCTGTTTAATTTCTTCTATTTGAGGAAAGTTGCGAGCTAGTGCGCTTTCAAAATCGTTTTTTATACTAGCTTTCCAAGTGGCAATCGGTTGTTGAATTAGGTCTCTTATAGAAACGTCAGGAACTTGTGGTAAAATTCCTGCATATGCCTCTGAGGTAGAAATGTGTATATTTGGATTTACTAATATTATTTTTTTATCCTCTAAGTTGATTTTTACTGGTTCAAATTCATCACCTTTACCCATGGCAAAGACTGGGACGTTTTCAATAAAAAATGCACAATCACTGCCAAGATTTCTAGCATATTCCACCAGCTGATTCGTTGAAATATTTAGCTCAAACAACTGATTCAGAAGTTTTAAAGTAAATGCAGCATCAGCTGATCCTCCACCAAGGCCAGCACCTATTGGGATTACTTTATGCAGATGTATGTGAACTGGGCTAATATGAAAATCTTTTTTAACTAGTTCGTAGGCTTTAAGGCATAAATTGTCTTTGGGGTTGCCAGGAATAGAAATACCTGATGACTCAAAAACGAGCTCTTTGGATTCGATAATTTCTAATATATCCTTCCATTCAATAGGATAAAAAACTGATTCAAGGTTATGATATCCATCTTCACGTTTCGAAGTAACGTTTAGACCTAGATTGATTTTGGCATTAGGAAATACGATCATGCAAAACTAAAAAAAACACTTACCCACAAATGTATCAATCATTTCAACGTCGAATTTAATTATTAGGAATAATTCTTTTAAGTTATTATTTTTATACACCAAACTAACATATATGAGAGTTAAACTATTAATGCTCGGCTTATTTTGTTGTATTTTATTAACAGCACAAGAGTTGGATTCTATTAATAAGGAGCTACTGTTTACCTATGATTTAGCTTCGTTAATAAAAAAGGAAGTTTATTCTGCCTCTAAAAAACAGGAGAAAATAATAGATGCGCCTTTGTCGATTTCATCTATTACCTATGCAGAAATCAAGGCTTCTGGCGCACGTAATATTTTAGAAGCCTTAAGATTAGTCCCTGGAATTATCATTAGGGAAACGGCAAACGGTAGTTACGATTTTCATATACGTGGAGCAGACAACACTCGAAATTTTGGAGAACAATTTACAATATCGGAGAATAGTTTAACATTGGTAATGATCAATAATCGGCCCGTATATGATTATTTTGATGGAGCCACATTTTGGGAAACCTTGCCTGTGAGTATAGAAGAAATTGATAAAATTGAGGTAATTAGGGGGCCATCGTCTGCTTTGTACGGTCCTAACGCGGTCAGTGGTGTAATAAATATCTTAACCAAAAAGTATAAAGAAAATCTTCTTAGCACACATGCAGAAGTGGGGAATTTTGAGTTTTACCGCATTGGTGCAGCTTTTTCAAAAAAAATAAATGAAAAGCTTACGATAGTGGCAAATACTAATTTTAATCAACAACGGCGAACGGAAACCAAATATTATGGCAGAACAAAACAGCTTTATTTGCCACTAGATTCTATTCGGTTTTTAGGGTTAAGCGCCGATAAACGGTATTCTGAACCTGATTTGTCTCAACGATCACACTTTGCTAATGTTGTTTGTAGTTATTCCATTCATAAAGCTACTTTATCGCTTGATGCTGGATGGCAGGAATCAAAAGTACAGAAAATTTATGTTGATAACCAAACTACTATGTTCTCGACCAATAAATCTGCCTCTAAATATATTGATTTGCAAGCTAATGGTTCGAATAGTCATTTTCAAGTGTATCTTAAAAATGGGTTACAAGAAATTGATGGAATGCGAGGTTGGCTTTACGATACTTGGAATTATGAAATAATGGGCGAGCATACCATAAAGCCATTAAAAGCTTATCAGATTACTATAGGCGCAAGCGCTCGATCTATCATATACAATGACCAAGCATCAATAGATCGATATGGTTTAAATAGGGCATTGCTAAAAGGGGAAAGAGAAATAAACAATGGGTCGATGTCTGTTAAAAATGAGCTTGTAATAGATAGGTTTAGGATTATTTCTGCCATCCGATTAGATAAATATAATTACCCTAATGACTTGTACTTATCTCATCACCATTTTATTTCTTATAAAGTTGCTGATAATTTGTTGCTAAGAGTAGTACATTCCAAAGCCAATAGGAGCCCAGCATTCTTAAACACCTACTATTCCCAAAATTTTGGAACTGCCGTATTTTCTGGTAATAGAAATTTGCCATTAACATCTAATACGCTTACCGAGTTTGGTGCAAGAGCAGATTTTGGCAAGATAAATTGTGATTTAGAAACATTTTATAACATATATCAAAATTTTTCTTCTCCGTTGCTAGAATCACAATCAAATGGGGTTTTTTATTACAAATTTCAGAACTTGCCTACCCAATATACCCAGTTAGGAACAAGTTTAATGCTTAATTATCAAGCTACTAGGAGTATTAAACTTTCAGGTCATTTTACTTATTCAGATGCCAAGTTTAAAAATTATTATTTAAATGATACTACCACCGAAAATAAAACCGCCTCAACGCCTCCGTATTATGGAGGCGGAACTGCTCAGTTTAAATTAAACAATTGGCGATTTCATATTGGGTATTATTATATTTCAGCTTTCGAGCTTACCAATTTACTTAAACCTTACACAAGAGAAATTCCTAAGGTTGATTTCAGACAAATTTTGAATACAAAGTTATCTTATGAACATAATAACTTAGAAGTTTATATAAATGTTAGAAACATTTTAGGAAATAACACCTCACAATTATTTTTCGCGGATAGACTTGAGCCTACCTATTCTTTGGGTGTAAGAGTTATGAATATAGGGCAATAAAAAAGCCTCTGAAAGTTAATTCAAAGGCTTTTTGTAGTCGATACGGGAATCGAACCCGTGTTTTGTCCGTGAAAGGGACACGTCCTAACCCCTAGACGAATCGACCATGAAGACACTGTTTTCGTTTGGGATTGCAAAGGTAGAAATTTGTTTTATAATTGCAAAATAATTGAGAAAATATGAACAATTATTTTTACAGGATAGACTAAACTTTTGTTGTTTAGAGTTTTGTAAATAATTAAATATGTAAAACTAAACTTTTGCTTACCGGATTTTTGTTAATTGGTAAGTAATACTCAATTTGTTAATTATTCTAGTAGTAATTAACTGCACTAATTTATAAAAATTAATATCGGCAGGAGTATAGTAAAGATTATTATTCAACTTAAAATTTAAATAAATATGAATTTCTTCAATATCTTAACCCTTAGATTTGTTGATATTTGAAAAATGTATCATATTCGTATCGATATTTAATTAGTTTTGTATCAAATTTTGTCTTACCATAAATTTTTAAAAAATGTCAAAAATCAAAGTTGGAATTAACGGATTTGGCAGAATCGGAAGATTGGTTTTCCGTGCGGCAATGAACAATCCTAGTATAGAAATCGTAGGTATCAACGATCTAATTGATGTTGACTACATGGCCTATATGCTTAAATATGACTCAACACATGGAATTTTTAAGGGAACCGTAGAAGTTAGTGACGGTAAGTTGGTGGTAAACGGAAATTCAATTCGTGTAACTGCGGAGAAAGATCCTGCTACCTTAAAATGGGATGAGGTAGGAGCTGAATATGTGGTAGAATCAACTGGTTTATTCTTGACCATTGAAACTGCTCAAAAACATATCACTGCTGGTGCTAAAAGGGTTGTAATGTCTGCACCTGCCAAAGACGATACACCTACTTTTGTAATGGGTGTAAATCACAAATCATATACTAAAGATCAATCCATAGTATCTAATGCATCTTGTACAACCAATTGCCTTGCGCCATTGGCCAAAGTAATTCATGATAACTATACTATTTTGGAAGGTTTGATGACTACTGTACATGCGGTAACTGCCACTCAAAAAACAGTAGATGGCCCATCAGCCAAAGATTGGAGAGGTGGACGTGGAGCTTATCAAAATATTATACCATCATCAACTGGCGCAGCGAAAGCAGTAGGTCTTGTGATTCCTTCTTTAAAAGGTAAGTTAACAGGTATGTCATTCCGTGTTCCTGTAGCTGACGTTTCAGTGGTCGATTTAACAGTTCGTACAGAGAAAAGTGCTTCATATGAAGAAATTAAAGCTACTTTAAAAGCTGCATCAGAAGGAGATCTTAAAGGTATTTTGGGTTATACTGAAGACGAAGTAGTTTCTACAGACTTCTTAGGTGATGCTAGAACATCAATTTTTGATGCAAAAGCAGGTATCGCTCTTTCTCCAAATTTTATTAAACTTGTATCTTGGTACGACAATGAGTGGGGTTATTCTAATAAACTTGTTGACTTAATTGCACATATGGATACTGTAAAATAGTATCAAATTAAATAATACTAAAAAGGGTTAATCTTTATAGATTAACCCTTTTTTTATTGTTTTTTCAAACATAAAAGGATATTTTGGTCGTGCATAGGGCAGTTTTCTCACTTTTGTTTTCGATACAAAAAATAAATTAAAAGACAAAGCTCTAATTAAAATTCTGAATTTCATTACTCTACGAAAAAAATGTACAAACACATGGTGGCTATAAATTCGGCGATGGTTTAGTTTATCTGTCAAATAATTGAAAAAATGGCAGTAAATCTTACTAGTGACAAGGCATTTCAAATAAAATGTCTATTTTTGCAGCTTATGTTCATCTATAACAACATAGTTCTTTCTCATGCTCAATAGAAGATTATTACGTGCAAAAGCCGTTCAATATATGTATGGTTTACAACAAGCACGTCATTCAACCTATCAAATTTCAATTGATTATATTAAAGAAAAGTTTGCTCCTGACATGCTTTCTTTGATACCTCAAGATACTAAAAAACTAGAAATTGAGAAAAATCAAGCTATAGAACTTTTTGAGCAAAAGATACAAGGCACAACACCAGCACAAGATGAAGCACACCTAGAAATTAAAAAGGCGGCAAACGAGGCTTTGGTATTACATGCCCGAAATATAGAAAAGGACAACCAAAATATGGCTGTTACTTTGGTAAGGGAAACGGAGCGAATTTTCGATTCTTATTTACATGCTCTTCAAATAATTATAAAAATATATGATGTAGCTAATGAAGAGCTTTCCAAAAAGTATAAGTATCAATTGGTCAATTGTGAATTGATTGAAAAAATACGCTCAAATACGAAAGTAAGAACATTAGCAGGTGCAAAAGAAGACTTGGAACGAGTACTTGAAATTGTATACGTCATTGTTAAAGAGCAACTTATTAAGGATTTGGTAACCAATGAATTTTTTAAATCACCTACGACCGATATTGAAAAGCAAAGAGAACTTATTCGTCATTTTGCTAAGGAGTTTCTGATGGTAAACGAGTTGTATAATTCTTACATGGAAGAAAGAGATCTAGACTGGCAAGAGAATAAGCAGATAGTAAAGGATATGCTCTATAAGACCATCAAATCCATCACTGAGGAAACAGCCCCTTCTGAAATTACTCTGTCCTTATCGCCCAATTGGGACGAAGACAAGAGATTTATGACTCAATTATTTGCATTAACTATTGAAGAAAACGAAAAACTGGACTTGTTAATTAGTGAAAAACTTCAAAATTGGGATGCTGAGCGTATCACTGTACTTGATATGGTGATTATGAAAATTGCCATCATAGAAATGATTCATTTTCCGTCTATACCTGTCAAAGTAACCATCAATGAATTTTTAGAAATCGCCAAAGAATATAGTACTCCCAAAAGTAAGGACTTTATCAATGGTATTTTAGATGTAATTGCCATTGAACTAACGGCTAGTGGGGTTATAAAGAAAAGCGGTCGAGGCCTTATTGATAATAAATAGATTTTAATAATTAGAAATTTAGTGTTAAATTTTGTCATCGAGAATAAGTATTATTTAAATTAGCCAAAAATGCCTGTTGCCTTTGAGAGTGTACTAGCCGACTTAAAAGCAAAAAAGTTTGCACCCATTTATTTTTTACAAGGAGAAGAGCCTTACTATATTGATGTTATAAGTGATTGGATTGAGCAAAATGTATTGACTGACGGCGAAAAAGGATTTAATCAGATGGTGATGTATGGCAAAGAGACCAACCTGACAGGAGTGTTATCTAATGCCAAGCGTTTCCCGATGATGAGTGACAAGCAGGTGGTCATAGTAAAAGAGGCGCAAGAAATGTCCGATTGGGACAAAGACATTGAAAAATATGCTCCTTTAAAACAATTTGAAGCTTACCTTGTAAATCCCCTACCTTCCACTATTCTGGTATTTGCCCATAAATATAAAAAGCTTGATGCACGTAGGTCGCTATCAAAAAAAATAGATAAACATGCAGTATGTATTGACTCTAAAAAACTGTATGATAATCAATTGCCAGATTTTATTAGTCAATATTTTGTAAACAAAGGTTTTAAAATTGCTCCCAAAGCAATAGCCCTTTTGGCAGAACATGTGGGTGGTAACCTTAGTAGATTGACAAATGAATCGGATAAAATTATAATTAATCTAAAAAATGGCGATTTAGTAACAGAAGACCACGTGCACAATTTTGTTGGAATAAGTAAAGAATACAACGTGTTCGAACTTCAAAAAGCCCTTGGGAATAAAAACGCATTAGAGGCTCATAGAATTGTTAATTACTTTGCCGCAAATCCTAAAACTAATCCTTTAATATTGTTAATTCCTCAATTATTTTCTTATTTCTCCAAAATCATCTTGGTTCATGTAAGCAAAGAAAGAGATGAACGAAATTTGGCTGCGCTACTTGGGGTACATCCGTTTTTTGTAAAAGACTATCAAGCAGCGGCTAGATTTTATAACTTAAGCAAGTTGGAAGAAATTATACATCTATTAAAACTAGCAGATATTAATAGCAAAGGTGTAGATGCTTTGGCTATGGGCGATGGGCAACTTATGAAAGAGTTAATTTATAAAATCTTGCGATAGTTAAGAAAAAATCATCAAAAAATGCTCCTTGATATTTTTAGAAACTGGTATTCGTATGTCTTCATAATGTTTTAAAACTACAAAACCACCTTCTGTTTTATTGTATTCAATGGTATGGTTCATGTTGATTAAAAACGATTTTTGAATTCTATAAAATCCGTATTTTACTAATATTTCCTCTATTTCTTTAAGTGGCTTTGATATTTGTTGAGAAATGCGATTGGCATAATATAGTAGTGTATTGTTACCAACAGCTTCGCAATACACAATGTGTGAAGGTTCAGTTATTAAAACCCCATTTGGACTATCCAGTCGTATTCGTGGCTCTTTCGATGATTGGTGATTAATTCGTTTTAATAAGAATTTATGAACTGCCTGACTTAAATTCTGGTAATCCAAAGGCTTAATGAGGTAGTCGACAGCTTGAATTTTAATGGCATCTAATCCTCTCGAAGAATCGGTGGAGGTAATTATAGTATAGAATTTAACCCAACTAATTTCATTAAATAGTTGAAATCCGTCTTTTTCAGGCAAACCAATATCTAAAAAAACTAGATCAGGCGCTAATTGATGGATGGTTTTTATGCCTTCGTTCACATTGGTTACAGTAATACATTTTTCAAAAATATTAGAAAAATTATTTTCCATAATTTGGCATAATGCATATGCAGACAATTCGTCATCTTCAATAATTAAAACCTTAAGTCGATCTTGATTATACATGCGAAACAAGTTGTAAAAATCTCACGGAAATATTCGAACTATTGGCTAATGCCTTGATCAAAAATCAAGTGTTTTACAGATTCCCCCGAATTGGCTAATTCTTTTAAAGAATCGATACCAATTTGAAGATGTTTCTTAACAAAAATTTCAGTTACCTTTTTATCACTTTCTGAAGTTTTTACGCCATCAGGGGTCATAGGATTATCAGAAACCAATAATAAAGCGCCGTGTGGAATGCTATTTACAAAACCAACTACAAAAATCGTGGCAGTTTCCATATCTATGCCCATGGTACGAATTTCTCGTAAATAATCCTTAAATTTATCATCATGCTCCCACACGCGTCTATTTGTGGTATAAACTGTGCCCGTCCAATAGTCCAATTCATGTTTTTTTATCATGGCAGAAACTACCATTTGTAACCTAAATGACGGTAAAGCAGGTACTTCTGGTGGACAATAATCATTACTTGTGCCTTCGCCCCTTATAGCTGCTATTGGCAAAATCAAATCACCAATCTTAGTTTTTTTTAATCCGCCACATTTACCTAGAAATAATGCTGCTTTGGGCTCTATTGCCGAAAGTAAATCCATAACTGTAGCTGCCATAGCACTGCCCATTCCAAAGTTAATAATGGTAATGTTTTCAAAAGTGGCCGTTTGCATGGGTTTGTCTTTACCTATAATCTCTACGTTAAACTGAGTTGCAAACATATTAACATAGTTTATAAAGTTTGTCAGTAAAATGTACTCACCAAATTGGTTTAAGGCAGTACCAGTGTAGCGAGGTAACCAATCTTTTACAATCTCTTCTTTAGTTTTCATAAGTGTTTTTTATTGTGTACGTCAGTTTTTTATTCTCGTTATTGGTTTTAGACTACATTTGTATAAAAATTGTAAAAACTTGTGTGGTTAATTTTGTTGGTGCTTGGAGGCAATTACAAAATGGATAAATTAAAAAATTATTAGCAAATTAAAAGCTATTGAAGGCACTACATCTTCCGCAATACGATTATAAAATAAAGATAGACAATCATAAAACTTATATCTATGATTCTATCCGAAAAAAATATTTATTTTTGACACCTGAGGAGTGGGTTAGGCAACATTTTGTTCAGTTTTTATTGAACCAGCATCAATATCCAAAGTCCTTAATTAAGTTGGAAACGGGGTTGTCATACAACAAACTTCGTAAACGATCAGATATAATTGTGTATAGTAGGAGTGGTGCACCATTTATGTTAATAGAATGTAAATCTTATGAAATTAAACTTTCAGATTCGGTGTTTTTTCAAGCTGCTACCTATAATAATAAAATAGGCGCAACTTATCTTTGTTTAACCAATGGTCTAGAACATTTTGTATATCAAATGCCAACTCATACCCACGAAGGCAAATTTATAGACAAAATACCACATTTTGAGTAAATAATTATGACTACCAGAGAGCTATTCTTAAGATATGTAGGTCAAACTTCCGATGCGCCGTTATTACTTGAAATCGTTAAGGCAGAAGGCATGTACCTCTACGGTGCAGCTGGTGAACAATATATGGACTTGATAGCAGGCATTGGCGTGAGCAGTGTGGGCCACAGGCATTATAAAGTGGTGGAAGCTATTAAAAAACAAGTAGATAATTATATGCACCTCATGGTGTATGGCGAGTATGTACAAAGTCCGCAAGTGTTATTAGCTCAGGCAATTAGTGCCACTTTACCTAAACCACTAGATAATGTCTATTTTGTTAATTCTGGGGCCGAGGCCATAGAAGCTGCAATGAAGTTAGCCAAACGAATTACTGGCAGAACTCAGTTCCTAAGTTGTGAAAACGCCTATCATGGTAGCACCCATGGGCCTTTGTCTATAATGGGGAGTGAATATTTTAAACAAGCCTACAGACCTTTGTTGCCAAATTGCAATACCATTCGATTTAATAATTTTGATGATTTAAATAGAATTACCTCGCAAACGGCGGCAGTATTCATAGAAACGGTGCAAGGGGAAGCTGGGATTAGGATAGCTGACGATAATTATTTTATCTCATTAAGAGAACAATGTACACAAACCGGTACATTGTTAGTTTTGGATGAAATCCAAGCAGGTGTAGGACGCACAGGAAGTTTTTGGGCATTTGAGCAGTATCACATTGTGCCAGATATGTTGGTGAGTGCGAAGGGATTGGGCGGTGGAATGCCCATAGCTGCACTTATTACTTCTAAAAGTAACATGGATCATTTTTCTTTCCAACCTTACTTAGGGCACATCACTACATTTGGTGGTCATCCCGTAAGTTGTGCGGCTGCATTAGCAACCATTCAGGTGATTCTTGAAGAAAATCTGGTAGATCAAGTGGCAACAAAATCTCAGAGATTTAGAGAAAAATTAAAACATCCTTTGATTAAGGATTTTAGAGCTAAAGGATTAATGATGGCAGCGGAGTTTGAATCTTATGAAGTACTTAAACCTATTATTGACAAGTGTATAAAAAATGGGGTCATTACCGATTGGTTTTTGTTTTGTAATAACTCCATGCGACTTGCTCCTCCACTCACTATTACCTTCGAAGAAATAGACAAAGCTGTGAAGATAATTTTAAAGTCCATTGAGGAGGTCTATCCTTAATTGGGATAATGAACCAAACCTTTTTTAATTTTAAACATAATATAAAAAACAGGTAAATTATTTTCTAACTATCTGAAAATTATGGTATAAGTAATTAAATTTTGACAAGAATTGAAGCCTACGTTTTATTTGATTTAGAAACTAAATATTATTTATTTTGGCTTGCACTTGTTGCCAACAAATCTTAAACCATTCTGTATATAAATTTGGGCTCATCTTTAGTTCTTCATTAATTTCTTCAATACTAACATATCTAAAATCAGCAACTTCTGTAGTATTTATTTTTGGAAATTCTTGAAAATGTCCAAAAAATACATGATCCAACTCATGTTCGATTAGTTCGTTGTCAAAACTAGCCTTGTATATAAAGCTAAATTGAGATGTTAGAGTACAATCAAAGCCCATTTCTTCTTGTAATCGACGATGTGCAGCATCCAATACATTTTCGTTGGGTCTAGGGTGGCTACAACAAGTATTTGTCCATAACCCTGGAGAATGGTATTTATTTAAAGCTCTTTTTTGTAGTAGTAAATGTTGCTGGTTGTTAAAAACGAAAATCGAAAAAGCACGATGCAGTAAGCCCTTTTGGTGAGCTTCCATTTTTTCCATCATCCCAATTTCCTCATCTTTGGTGTTCACCAACACTACCATTTCTTTTTGCATGAATTAAAATTCTATTTTATAAGCTCCCCCGAAGCACATAACTTGTTATTAATCATAAAATCATAAATGATTTTTTTTAGATCTTGGTCTAAGGCTCCTTTTTCATTAAATTTTTTAATCACAAATTGTTTATCTTGCTCAATATGCTCCTTGTATCCCAAAATTGCTGGTGCATTTATTTGAATGGAGAGCCGCAAAAAGCGCAATTCGACTTCATTTGGAGCTGCCACAATTGATTTTTCAATTAAGTTTTTCCCGTCTTTAAAAAATGTTAGTTTAGTAGTAGGTAAAAATGCATATTTAGCTAGAAGACAAGTAGAAACGCCACTATAGCCAAGCATTCTCATGTCTTTATTTAAATCTTGTTTACCGAGTATTTTGTGGAAATTTTTGGCCTGATCCTCACTTTGAACAGATTGGAGATAAAGAAGCCTTACTTCAGAAATGCTTAAGTTTTGTGCTGACACTTCTACATACATGATACTAATTAGTAAAAGAACGTATTTCATTTATCTTCCTATAAAAGGTTAAGACTATGCCTTAAATAAGACCCCACCAATAGCGCGTACTTTTGTTGATTTGGAATTCTGATTCTTTCTTCCAAGATTTTACTGGAAGGAAGGCTTTTTATTTTATTAAATAATGAATGGTAATATACATAGGCGACATAAACACCAAATTTTGATGATTTATTGAGTTTCACAATACCTTCATAAGCGTGTTTAAAATCTTTTTCTATATCTTTTTCAATTTCTTTTTTTGTGGGTTCATCAAAACTAGATACATCCAAATGAGGGAAGTAAGCCCTTCCTAAAAGTTCATAATCAGCTTTTAAATCTCTTAAAAAATTAATTTTTTGAAATGCCGATCCTAATGACATGGCATAAGGTTTTAAATATTCATATTTCTGGTTGTCACCTTCCACAAATATTCGCAAACACATTAGGCCAACTACCTCTGCTGAACCAAGAATATATTTCTTAAAATCCTCGAAGTCATAGGTTTGTCTGTTTAAATCCATCTCCATACTATGTAGAAATGTATCGATGAGTTCTCTATCAATATCATATTTATTAACCACATTTTGAAGGCTATTTAATATAGGATTGAGACTTATTTTATCTTCTAGTGCTTCGTAGGTATCATTTTTAAATTTTTGTAACAACCGTTGTTTGTCAAATTCATGAAAAGTATCAACGATTTCATCTGCAAATCGCACAAAACCATATATGGAATAGATTGGGTTATGAAATTTTTTGTCCAAAAGTTTAATTCCAAGCGAAAAAGACGTACTGTAGTTGGTGGTAGTTATTTTACTAGCCTTAAGAGAAACTTTGTCAAATAGATCCTTCTTAGTCATTCGATTATAAAAATTTTAAGTCTTTACTAATTTCTTTAGCCACTACTTGCCCTGAAATAATGGATGGTGGCACACCCGGGCCAGGCACAGTTAGCTGGCCGGTGTAATAAAAGTTGTTCAATTTTTTGCTTTTTAATGAAGGTTTTAATATCGCTGTTTGCATTAAGGTGTTTGCTAGGCCATAAGCATTACCTTTAAAAGCATTGTAATCAGCAATAAAATCTTTGTGAGCGTAAGCACGTTTATAGATTACAGCGTCTTTAATACTTTGTTTTGTAAGCTTTTCTAAACGATCCATAACTAGGTGGTAATATTTCTCTTTTATCTCATCTGTGTCGGCCAGCCCAGGGGCTACAGGAATCAATATAAATAAATTTTCATGACCTTCAGGTGCTACAGAATTGTCAGTCAATGACGGGCAGGAAACATAGAACAAAGGATTGGTTGGCCACTGAGGATGGTCATAAATCTCAATAGCGTGTTTTCCAAAATCTTGATCGAAAAATAAGTTATGATGAAGAAGATTTTTTAATTTCTTAGAGATGCCCAAATAAAAGATCAAAGAGGAAGGAGCCATTACCCTTTTTTGCCAATAATCATCAGAATAAACTCTTGAACTGGCAGGTAAAAGAGCTTGTTCAACATGGTTGTAGTCTGCTGAACCTACAATGATATCCGAGTTAAAAGTACCTTGGTTTGTTGTTATGCGTTTGGCTAAATTATTTTCAACTTCAATACCTGTAACATTATGATTAAACAAAAAAATAACACCTTCATTTTCAGCTAGTTTTTGCATCCCTTCTACGATCTTGTGCATGCCTCCCATTGGATACCAAGTACCAAGAGACATATCAGCATAGTTCATTAAACTATACAAAGCTGGAGTATCTTGAGGTTTTGCTCCTAAAAATAGTACAGGAAATTCTAAAAGCTGTAATAGTTTGGGGTTTTTAAAATATTTGCGAATATATTGATGAAAAGAATTAAAAACGTCAAGTTTTAAAACTCCTAACAGTAGTCTCCAGTCTAAAAATTCAGTTATAGACCTGCCCGGGCGATATACTAAGTCATTTACACCAACTTCGTATTTAAATTTGGCTTCATCGAGAAATTTCTTTAAATATTTGCTACTGCCCTTTTCATGAGACTCAAACAAATCATACAGACCCTCCTCTGAAGCAGGTATATCCATAAAATCATCTTCTCCAAAAAATACCCTATAAGAAGGGTTTAAACGCTTCAGATTATAAAAGTCTGAAGTGGATTTTCCAAATAATTGAAAATATTTTTCAAAGACATCCGGCATCCAATACCAACTTGGACCCATGTCAAAAACAAAACCATCTGATTTAAAAAGTTTCGCACGGCCGCCTGCCATTTCGTTCTTTTCTAATACGGTAACCCTGTGGCCTTGTTTTGCTAAACATGCCGAAGCGGCTAATCCAGAAAATCCCGCCCCGATGACAAAAATGTTTTTAGAATTGTTTAAAGACATACTTTATGAACTATAATCTATTTATTTTGTTTAATATTTCTTAAAGAAAACTAAACAAATATTGAAATAATTAAAAATGATATCGCAAAAGTAACAAAGGATATGTCTCAGAGGGATTTTTAAAACTACAATATAGACAATTTATTAATTATTATGGCATTTTATTTCTAACACGACCAATTTGAAATGTAATTTCCAAAAGTTAGTAACATTGAGATAACATATTCATAATATAGACTTATTGTAAGTACGTTTTAAATGTTTAATTTTTACTGTCAACTTAAAGCCACAATTTTGAACTATCAAGTTTGGTTGTTTAAGTAAAAACCTAAACATGGACATTTAAAACTTATTCTATCTAAAAATCCGAATTTTAATTTCGGATTTTTTAGTTTAAAGAGCTTCTGAGTTTTAGGTTAAATACGAAGTCAATATCCAGCAACCTCAACAAATCGTGACTTGATTTAAATTCAGTAAATATTTTTCGTAAAAATACGTCATTTTTACTTTTTTCGTACTCGCGTAGTCCTTTAAAAAGTGCCTTAAACATATCCCCGAAATCTTCTCCCATTTCGAATTTTTTTAGTTGTCGTTTGAGATAGTTGATCTCTGAATCAATAAGGTCAAAGTCCAGATTGTGAAGGTGTATGATGATACATAACAGTACATTTTCACAAATAACCCAAAAGGATCGCTCGTCAAGGCTGTTATAGTAATTGCGCGAATTATATAGTAATTTAGTAGTTAAGTTTTCAGAATAATATTCTTTTAAACACCACAAATAGTAGTAATAACACTTCATTTTATCATCCTTCTCTTCGATTGCTGTTTGAGACCCTAACATGTCTTCCACCAAAATAACAAAACGGGATGTTCTTTTTTCGTTGAGATAGCCAATTCCTGAAAGGTAAATTGTAAAAAAATAACAATCTTCAAACATCACGTTATCTTTTACTCTATATAAATTGTCCATTACTGTTTTAAGGGACTTTTCAAGATTTGTTTTGTCACCAGCCAAAAAATAGAACTTAGCATATAAACACTGTATGGCCAAAGTACAATTTGGATACTTATAGGTCATAAATGGATTTTGGTAAATTTCCCACAATTGATTCAATTTTGTCAACAACACCTCATCGTCAAGGGTATCATTCATGAAATTAAGATGAAGGGTTATTTCACTACTTAACTTAATAAAATCAGAGGTTTTGCAGTCCAATAATTCGTGAAGCTGGTCAATTGAAACTTGCCATTCTTTACCTTGTTTATAAGCCTTGTAATTTGAAAAATAGAATAGATCTTGAGAATCAAGCATGTAGGTATAAAAAATTTTCTCAAGTTCAGCAAAAGCTTTTTTGTTTATATCGCTTTTTTGTAATAACAGGTCATAATAATCTGCTTTTTTTCTATCATGCCTATATGTGAGGAAAAAACAAAAATAAATTTCGCTCAGTTCGGGAAATAGCTCATAAGCCATACAAGATTTTTGGAGTTTATTCAATTCTCTTATTAAAACCGTATTATCTTTAAGATATACCAACATTCGAAGATTTTGAATCCTTTCTCTAGTTGTGATTACACTATTTTTTTCAATAGTCAACTTGCATTCTATTATGTCATCCAGCAGCCTGTTTTTTAAGGTATATAAATTAATAAACTTATCTTTATAAAGTAATTTTTCATTAAGCTCAGCATTATTGATAGAGGGATTTTCAAGGATGCTTTGATAAAGTTTTATCTTCATTGGTTGAGATTTAATAGTCTTCAACAAGAACGCCCTTTCTTTGAGAGATAGTTTTTGGATAGCTGAAACCAAATAATCCATAAAAATATTAGTTAATTTAAAAATCTTTCGAATATAATAAAATATTTTAATTTCAAATTTTACAACTAGGTAATTTAACCATTTGTTAATATCTGTTCATCTTGATGTTATTATAATGGTGACATGTGTTTAACACAATTTATTTTTGTGACAAAATGGTAAAAATTAAAATTTATTAATTAAAGAAAGTTGAGTTCTTTTTTTTATTTTTGGCCTTTGATGAGTTTCTTATATCCTTGGTTCTTATTTGCACTTTCCGCTCTGGCTATTCCTCTAGCCATTCATTTATTTGACTTTAGAAATTCCAAAACAATTTATTTTACCAATGTAAAATTTTTAAAACAAGTTGTATTACAGGTAAATAAAGGATTAAAAATTAAGCATTTGTTAGTTTTGATAGCTAGGATGCTTTTTTTGTTATTTTTGGTACTCACTTTTGCTCAACCTATTATCAATACCAACAATTCCAAAGTCTATCCTAGTGAGGTAGTTTCATCAGTTTATGTTGATAATTCTTTGAGTATGCAAGGGGAGACAGCAGAGGGTGATTTGTTGCAAACAAGTGTAAAAGTAGCGGAGGGAATCGCAACCAAGGCAAATTTTAATTCCAAATTTCAATTTCTTGATAATACATTTAGTAGTTCAGACCAGCTAGTTATATCAAAGGACAAGCTGAAAGACAGACTGACGGAGTTAACACTATCTAACGAGTCCAGAAGTGCCAACGAAATATTTGATAAACAAAAACATAATTTAACCAGAACCTCAAATAATGCAAAAGCAAACCTATTCTGGATTTCGGATTTTCAAAAAAGTAATTTTTACGATATTAATACTTTAAAACTCGATAGTAACCAGCAACTTAACTTGATGCCCTTGGCCACAAGCAAACAAAATAATGTTTTTGTTGATTCAGTTTGGCTAAGTAATCCATTTTTGATGCAAAGTGAATCAAATGAACTGGTTATAAAAATATTCAATTCTGGAGATGAACCTATTGAAGATTTTAAAATAAAATTTTTTATTGACAATGTACCGGTAAGCAGCGCAGTGGTCTCTATTTTAGCAGGTCAATACACCTTGGCTAAAATAAATTTTAGTATCAGTAGCGTAAGTACCAAATTATGTATGCTTGCCATTGAAGACCAGCCAATTACTTTTGATAACAACTATTATTTTGTGCTACATGCTACTCCAAGTATTAATATTGTTTCAATTGGAGATAATCCAAATCGGGCAATAGAAAAAGTATTCGCCAATGAATCTTTTTTTAAAATGAATGCTTTTGGGTTTAACACGATAGACTACGGCAAGTTGAAAACTGCGCAACTAATTGTTATAGAAGGTGTTGATAAAATCAATAACCTTCTCTGGGATTATTTGAACAAACATATAAGTAATGGTGGCACTTTGTTATTAATTCCTTCTGCAAGTGCTACCACCTCCACCACAAAATTAATTTACCAAAAGCACCTAGGTTTTAAACCTACTATGGTTGAAAATGCTGGTTTATCACCAGCCATTTCTATGGATAAACCTGATATTAAAAATCCATTTTTTAGTAACATTTTTGAATCAATCAAGGATAATTTGGATTTGCCCACGGCGAAGGCATTAATTACTAATTTACCGGGATCCAAAATTCTTGAGCTAAAAAATGAGGTACCATTACTCACTGAAGTTACAAAAGGTACTGGTAGAATATTTTTATTAGCTACTGAACTCGAAGATTCATACACAACATTATATAAGCACGCACTTTTTGTGCCAATTATGTACAAAATAGCTACTAAAAGCATTTCCTCACAGCAACAGCTTGCATTTTCGCTAAATCAAAATATTGTTAATTTATTTATTGATAATCAAACATATACTGATTTATTTACTTTGGAAAATGGTAATAAAAATTATGTTCCTGAACAAAAAATTGTAGGTAATTCACTTATGATTTATTTGCCAAAAGAACAATTGGATGCAGGATATTATTATTTAAAACACAAGAATGATACTGTAGAGACGTTTGCATTAAATTATGACAAAGCCGAGTCAAAATTGCAATATTATTCTACAACCGAGTTAAAGGAAATATTTTCAAACCAAAAAAATGTAAAGGTGTTTGAGGGTAAATCATCAGATAAGGTAATAATGCAAATGACTGAACAAGAGCAAGGTATCGCGCTTTGGAAATATTGCCTTATCTTATCTTTATTGTTTTTGGCCGTTGAAGTGGTACTTATTCGTTGGTTGTAATCATAAAATAACATGAAAATATTAATTGAATCCGTTGAAATTGCAGATAAAAATTCATCTTGGAATAAGAAGGAAGTTAATATTTTAATTAATGATCGATTGATAGAATATATTGGACACGAAAAACCAGCAGCAGAAAAGACGGTTTATGGCATGGGCTTGATGTTAAGTCCAGGTTGGTTAGACATGCGTTGCTCCCTTCGTGATCCAGGTTTTGAGTTTAAAGAAGATATTTATTCAGGCGTAGCTTGCGCAGCAGAAGGTGGCTTCACCGAAATTGTTTGTTTGCCTAATACACAACCTGGTATACAGTCTAAAGATGTAGTTGAATATGTGAAATCTAGGGCCCGTGAGCAGGTAGTGAATGTGTATCCAATGGGTTATGTTTCCGTCGATGGAAAAGGACAAGAGCTTACAGAAATGATTGATATGTATATGGCTGGTGCAGTGGCCTTTACAGATGCTGAAAACGCAGTATGGCACACAGGACTTTTGTCAAAAGCATTGCAATATTTACAAACTTTTGATGGACTTTTAATCAATCATCCTGAAGACAGCAATCTAACTAAGTACGGACAAATGAATGAAGGTAAACACAGTACTTTATTAGGATTAAAAGGTATTCCAAAAATTGCCGAAGAAATGATGATCATTAGAGATTTGGAATTACTTAAATATACAGGAGGTAAAATTCATTTTAGCAGAATAACATCTGCCAAAAGTGTGGACATTATAAGGAATGCTAAAAAGAAGGGACTGGCAGTGAGTTGTGATATTGCGGCCCATCAAATTGCTTTTGATGACGCCGTAATGGCTGATTTTGATACCAACTTAAAAATTAATCCGCCATTTAGACTCAAAGAAGATAATGATGCATTAGTCAAGGCATTGATAGATAACACTATAGATGTAATTGTTTCAGATCATTGTCCTCAGGACGTGGAAAGTAAAAAATTAGAGTTTGATTTAGCGGAGTTTGGCATTACGGGTCTGGAAACTGCATTTGCTGTAGCAAATACTTATTTGGGTAAAAAACTTGAATTAGATAATTTGCTTGATAAATTTTGTTATCAACCTCGACAATTACTCAAAATTAATCAACCCATTATTGAAGTTGGCAATCGAGCTAATTTAACCCTATTCTCTATTGATTTAGAATGGGTATATGGTGAAAAAATCATCAAATCTAAATCTAAAAATTCTCCTTTCATTGGTAAAAAGCTCAAAGGCAAAGCTTTGGCAATTTTTAATAATGGCAAAAATTATTTTAGTGATTATAACAAGAGTTAACAATTGAGATTCTAGTGCCATTTTTTTAGGGGCTAGTCGATTTTAATTAACTATATTATTTTTTAATCGTAAATAAACTATATTCATAATCGTATGGTTTATGCCCCTCATTATAAATGTGTTACTTTTTTTGCTATTGTGTTCTAATATAGCACAAGCCCAACACAGTGCTTCGCACTTACATGGTACCAAAGGTCTTAACCATTGTTATTCTATGCGTGCTTACGGAGGGTTATTAAAAGGGAAATATCATCCACATCACCAACATAGGGCATTTGCCAGACATGAATTAAAAGATCCTTCTGGAGGGCACTATAGTCCAGTAAGTTACAATAGAAAAGCTGCCGTAAGTCATACAGAATCAAATGTAAAAACCAGCGAGAAAGAAATTTTAGAAGAGCATCATTTAGCCAATTTAGATCCCATTATTTTACCTCCTATTAATTTTCATTATAATCAAGATGAATTAGCCGTTGCCAACATGGAGTCATTTATGCAAGCAGTAGAATATGCAAAGTCAGGCTACATGGTATTAATTGAAGGACACACTGATGATAGAGGTGCTGAGGATTATAACATGAATTTATCCATGAAAAGAGTAAATCGAATCAAGGAATTAATGATTCAAATGGGTGTCGACGAAAACATGATATCCGCTATAGGATTTGGCGAATCACAACCTATTGTTCCAAACGACACAGAAGAAAACCGCCTCAAAAACAGAAGAATTGAGTTTAAAGCATTTAAAATCTAATTTCAACCAAGCAATTTACAAGCGCAGTTAAGTAGAACTTATCCACAGACCTAGTTGGCAACTATCAACATTATTTTTGATAATGATTCGCTTTAATATTTTGAGCAGCAAGGGTAACAGTTTCTTCAATTCTTTTTTGTCGTGTTTCAGGGCGTTTTGCATTTAATATCCATTCTAAAATTCCCCTTTTAGAAGATCGAGAAAAATTATTCCAATTGTCTGTTGCAATGGTATTTGAATTGAGCAATAATTGTAAATCTTGAGGAATTGTTAATTCTTCTATTTCATCTAAGGCCGACCAATTGCCATTTTGTTTGGCTATTTCTATCATCTTTAAGCCTTGGGCGGTCATAAGTCCTTCTGCTAAAAGTCTTTCAACTTTTAATTTATTTACCTTGCTCCAGTTGCTTTTAGGATTCCGCTTTGCAAAAAATTGATAATAACTTTCATGATCTCTTTTATTTGGTTTGCTATCAATCCAACCAAAACAAAGGGCTTCATCCACAGCCTCTTGATAATACACACTGGGTTTGCCACTTTCTTTTCTATAAATAATCAACCAAACCGATTTTTCTGTTTGATGGTTTGTTTCTAACCAATCTCTCCATGCACTTTGACTAGAGGCATAAAAAGTGTTAATGCCATCTTTTAATTCCATCTCCTAAAATTTTAGATCATTATACAACTTTGTTGGTAGGGTAAGTTAATTTTTTAAGACACATACTGATTTATCCAACTAAAATTTTTCTGCTTGATAAATTCTTTTTCTAGTTGTAAATAATTAATAAAACCTTGTGCCACAGGTGAAAGATTTTTTGTAGATAGCCAAACAAGTCGCCATTCAGTTACAATAGGAAAATTTGGAACCTTTATAATTTGTAGATTCCCTTGTTGTAATTCTTGTTTTATTCCAATTATAGGCATAATCGAAAACCCCAACCCAGCTATAACTGCTTGTTTAACAGCTTCATTGGAAGTAAGTTCCATTTTCTTTTTTACTTGTAAATTGGTTTTTTTAAGAAACTGTTCCATGGCCATTCTTGTACCTGATCCTTCCTCACGATATATTAAGGGTATTTTTTGTAAAAGTTCCAAATCATTAATATCCAAATTATGAGCTAGTTCACTGTTGCCAATTAGGTATAGATGATTGCCAAGTAATGATTCCGTGTTTAAATTAAGTCCTTCAGGCATTACCGACACCAATGCAAAATCTACTTGATTTTGTTCGAGGCTTTGTACCACCTTACTTTTATTGGTTACATCCATTACCAACTCAAGATGTTCATGACTTTTAATAAAACCTGATAAAAAGTACGGCATCACATATTTTCCTGTGGATACCACTGAAATGGACAACCTCCCTGCTAAAAATCCTTTAAAAATTTGGGTTTTGTAGTTGATCGCATAGACTTGATCCATTATTTTTTGTGCCATTTGGTATATTTCATAACCGAATTCTGTTATAAACAACTTTCTACCTACTACTTCTGAGAGAGGTATGTCAAATTGATCTTGAAAATTCTTAAGTTGTATTGAAACAGCTGGTTGGCTCATAAAAAGCTCTTCAGAAGCCCTTGTAATGCTTTGGGCTTGCACTACTTTCATGAACACTTGAAGTTGATGTAAGGTATAATTCATAAATAATGTTTATGTATATTATAACAAATATAAATAAAAATATATAAATGTCCTGCCATATTTTTGTACAAACAAAAAATATTAAACCACTATGACAAAAGTAACCGTTGCAAAAGGGGACGGAATAGGTCCGGAAATTATGGATGCCACGCTCGATATTATCAAGGCTGCTGGTGCAAAAATTGAAATTGACGAAATCGAGGTAGGAGAAAAAGTTTACTTATCTGGTAATACCTCTGGGATCGCCAAAGAATCTTGGGACATCATTAGAAGAAACAAGGTGTTTTTAAAAGCACCCATTACCACACCTCAGGGAGGAGGCTATAAAAGCCTCAATGTGACTACTCGTAAAATGTTAGGTTTATTTGCAAATGTGCGTCCATGTCAAAGTTTATATCCTTTTGTAGAAACTAAACATCCAAAAATGGATATCGTTATTATTCGTGAAAACGAAGAAGACTTGTATGCAGGCATAGAGCATCGTCAGACGGATGAAGTAGTACAATGTTTAAAATTAATTAGTCGCCCAGGCTGTGAAAAGATAATACGATATGCGTTTGAATACGCTAAACAATATGCCAGAAAAAAGGTGACATGTTTTACCAAAGACAATATAATGAAGCAAACAGATGGTTTGTTTCACCAAATATTTAACGAAATCGGACAAGAATATCCAGAAATTGAGCAAGAACACTGGATTATAGATATTGGTGCTGCTAAAATGGCGGATACACCTGAAGCATTCGACGTAATAGTAACACTGAACCTTTATGGTGATGTATTATCTGATATAGCTGCACAAATAGCTGGTTCAGTTGGTTTAGCAGGCTCAGCAAATATTGGTACAGAATGCGCTATGTTTGAGGCTATTCATGGTTCAGCTCCAAGGCGCGCTGGACAAAATGTAGCTAATCCGTCGGGACTACTCCAAGGTGCAATTTTAATGCTCACACACATAGGACAAAGTGATATAGCAGAAAAGGTTCAAAATGCTTGGCTAAAAACACTTGAAGATGGAATACACACCTATGACATCTATAAAGAAGGAATAAGTACTCAAAAGGTAGGAACTCATGAATTTGCCCAGGCGGTAATTGCTAGACTAGGCCAAAAGCCTCAAAAATTAGTACCTGTAAATTATGCAAACTCTAAAGAATTGGTTTTGAAGCCATATGTGCGAAAAGCCCCTGCTAAAAAGGATCTTGTTGGTTTTGATTTATTTTTACACTGGTCTGGGAATAATGCCAACGAACTAGGGGCCAAGGTGGAAGCACTTAATACTTCAAGAGTTAAGCTAAATATGATTTCGAATAGAGGTATAAAAGTGTACCCAGATGGATTTAGTGAGACTTTTTTAACTGATCACTGGAGATGTAGATTTAAAGCAGATGATGATCAAACAGTAACGTTGGATGAGCTGATTTCTATAATGAACCAGTTTGTTGCCAATGGTTTAGACATAATTAAAACAGAGAACTTATATAAGTTTGATGGAAAATTGGCCTATTCTTTGGGTCAAGGACAATAATTGACACGCCAACAGTCCCTCATGGTAGGGACTGTTAATAGACTCAATTCATTCCTATAACTTGCTACTAAAAATAATTAATTATAAATCAATGCCTTAAACTAATTACAATGAAAATAAATTTGATAAAGGGAACGTTTACTCCCAAAGAAATTGAGATCATATTGACACAAATGCTTTACGTAAAAATCAAGTTTCATGAAAATAAAATTACTCGTGAATCTTCAGAGGAAGATATAAAAATGCGCGAAAGTAGAATTATCCAGTTACAAAAAGACCTATATGAACTTAATGTACATTTTAAGAAAATTACACAATCGGTTACCGTGGATGTGAAAGTTGAGTTGTAGTAAAATTAAATTGCTTAAATAAAATTTATGGTAAATATTATAATCTATTTAGAACAAGCTAAGGAAGCACAAGAGGTGGTAAACGAACTATTAGCACTTAAGCTCATAGCTAACGCGTCTATCGATATTGACAATGTATCGTATAGATTAGCTGATGATCGTATTGAAAGAAGTATCCATTCTGTAATTACCGCACAGACCAAATCACTACTTTTTTCCCAGATAGAAAGGTTAATTCAAGAAAAACATGGCGAAAATGTGCCTATTTTTTCAATGCCTATTACGCAAGCTAACCATACATTCGATGACCTAATTAGAAATTCAACTATAAAATCCTAACAATTTAGTTTCTTAGATCAACATACAAAAATGGATATTCAAATTCTACTTTCTAATCTTACAAATCCTACTTTGCTGTTTTTTGTACTAGGCATGTTAGCCACCATAGTAAAAAGCGATTTGCAAATTCCTTCTAGTACAAGTAAGTTTATTTCATTATATCTATTGTTTTCCATCGGTTTTAAAGGAGGGCAGGAACTTGCACATAGTAGCTTTTCGTTTGAAATATTGTTGTCCATTTGTTTTGGGTTGTTTGTAGCGGCAATTATACCGTTATACACTTTTTTTATATTAAAGCGAAAAATAAGTATTAGCGACGCTGGTGCTGTGGCGGCGGCTTATGGATCAGTAAGCGCAGTAACTTTTGTATCCGCAGTTGCCTTTTTAGATGCACAACAGATTAAATTTGACGGACATATGGTGGCTGTAATGGCCTTAATGGAGGCGCCTGCAATTATTGTAGGGGTGGTTTTGATGCGACACTATGAAAAAAATGATGGACATGACGGTCCACTTCACGAAATCATAAGACATTCATTTACTAACGGAAGTGTGCTATTAATTATAGGGAGTTTGGTGATTGGATTGATTGCAGATTCTAAACAAGCTGAAGGAATTAAACCTTTTACAACCGATATTTTTAAAGGATTTTTAGCTATTTTCCTTTTAGAAATGGGAATGGTCACTGCTCAACGATTTTCTGTATTTAAAAAATATGGTCTTTTTGTTAGCCTTTTTGCTATTGTTGTACCTTTAATAAATGGCGTTGTAGTTGCTTATTTAAGCCAATTTGTAACACATAATGTTGGTAATAGGTTTATTTTCGCAATTCTAGCAGCCAGCGCATCCTACATAGCTGTTCCAGCAGCTATGAAACTTGCAGCACCTAAAGCTGATCCTGGGTTATATATTCCGATGGCACTTGGTATAACTTTTCCAATTAACATAAGCATTGGTATACCAATTTATTACGCAGTTGTGCAATATTTATAAATTAAGTTAATGCTACTGGATTAAAACTTGGTAATATTTTAGAGATTAACTAATAATACACGCTCCAAATGTTAAGCACTTTGTTTAAAATAAAAACTTAAACATTTGGAGCGTATATTAACTCGATAAGCTAAAGTTAATTTATAAAATTCAACAAAAGCAGAAGAAAATCTCAATCATGGGTATATTTTAACCACTTTTATTTTTGAAATAAGATTGAATTCTTTTTGATAATTTCTTCTCTTACAAATTTACCAGAAGGACTAAGTTTTTCTATTTTCCAATTGCCGCTCCAAGACACTCCAAATTGTAAAGCTGAGGCTGTTTCATTTTTATCTGCAATTGACCAATTGCACCAACTTATTTTATATTTATCTAAAAAGTCCCACCATATTTTTGAGGCTTCATAATCTAATGTACCATTACCAGAATAGTCGCAGGTGCCAAATTCTGAAACAAATAATGCGATGCCTTTTTTTATGGCAGCCTCTGCCTCATCTCTAAGTGATTGACCATGGGATGCTGCATAATAATGTAAGGTGTATACGGTGTTTTTATCTTTAATCGGGTCACTAGCAGCTTCGTCTACTAACTGTGACCATTGTCTCGTACCACAAATAATAATATTGTCAGGGTCGTAAGTGCGAATTGTACTTATTATTGACTCTGCATATGGCTTTATATCTTTACTCCATGAGGTTTCTTGCAATGGTTCATTGTATATTTCATACATAACATTGGGATAGGTGCCATATTTTTTGGCCATTTCTGTAAAAAACTTTTTTGCCGCTGCCGGGTTTTTATGCGCCTCATGGCTATGATAATCTATAATTACATAAATACCATTTTTGATGGCCGCGTCAACCACTCTTTTTATTTTGGGTACTTCCTCGTACGGATTTTCTAAATATCCACCACTTTCTACACCTAATGCAGCCCGCACAACGGTACAATTCCAATCGTCACGTAGCCATTTAATGCAGCTGGCATTATAATATTGGCCCATCCATTGGCTCCAAAACATAGACATGCCTCTAAGTTGTACTGTATCACCATTTTGACCAAGTATATAACTTCCTTCTACCCGAAGTTGACCATATCTGTCTACAATGGTGGGAGTTTGACACTTAACAATTTGGTGATAAAACACACCTAACACAAGCAAGAATAAAAGTTTTATGTTCACTAATTAATAATTTTAAGTAAATATTTATACTCGTTTAATTTTTTAAGGTTTTGTTCAAAATCTTAAATTAAGTTTAAGTGTATTAGCCATTTTACATACTCGAATATTTTTGCAATAAAATCTACTAAAATTTCAGTCAATTTTTTTAGTGCAAATAAAGAAATGTAAATTTTAAAATCACATTAAACTAGAGCATTTTTGTTTTTATTATAATTGTATATACATATATTTGTGCAATGAAAATTGCACAAGAATTAGGAGTAAATCATTTCGCAAGCAAACAACAAGAGGCTTCCGTTAATGTCCTTTTTACAGCAAGTTGGATTCATACTCGCATCAACAGGTATTTAAAGCAGTTTCAACTAACCGAAGAGCAGTTTAACGTACTTAGGATTTTAAAAGGTTCTTTGCCTAATTTACTGTGCGCCAAAGATATTGCTTTGCGAATGATTGACAGGGGTTCAAACGTAACGCGAATTATTGATAAACTTGTAGTTAAAAATCTAGTTGAAAAGAAGCAATCAGAAGAAGATAGGAGAGAGGTGCAGTTAGCAATATCCAGCGAAGGGCTCAAATTATTAAACAAAATTGATGATGTTGCAATAAACAAAGAGATAAATAGACTTAGTGATATTGAGGCAGAGCTGTTAAGTGTATTGTTAGATAAATTACGAAATGAATGAAACTTTTTATTTAATTTAATTGTATATACAACTATAATATTAAACGTACTTTTATGAAAACTATATTGCACAAAAGCACCGAAAGAGGGTTTGTAAATCACGGTTGGTTAAAGAGTTTTCATAGCTTTAGCTTTGGTACCTTTCAAGATAAGGATAAAATGAATTTTGGCGCATTACGTGTATTAAATGACGATACTGTGGCAGCTGGAATGGGGTTTGGAACTCACCCTCATAACAATATGGAAATTGTTTCAATTCCTACATTTGGAGATCTTGAGCACAAAGACAGTACCGGTAGGCATGAAATAATTCGTCAAAACGATGTGCAAATTATGTCCGCTGGTAGTGGAATTTCTCATTCAGAATTTAACCATAACAAAGATAAAGCAGTAGAGTTTTTCCAAATATGGATTTTTCCTAAAGAGAAAAATATTGCTCCAAGATATGAACAAAAGACATTTTCGCCCAATAACAGAATAAATGACTGGCAATTTGTGGTTTCTCCAACCCACCAAGACGCAATTTGGATCAATCAAGATGCTTATTTTGCTTTGACAACTTTGGAGAAAGGTAATTCTATAAGCTATAATTTACAGAATAAACAACATGGCGTTTATGTTTTTGTTATTGATGGCGAGGTGGTAATTGATAATCAAACTTTAGCAAAAAGAGATGCGCTAGGTTTGTGGGAGTTAGAACAATTACAATTAACAGCACAAAGCCAAGCACAAATTCTGTTGATAGAAATACCTATGGAATTTAGCATTTAATTTAAGCCATGAATACAACAGTTATAAGTTCGGGTACAAATTATAAGGTAGTTATATATACAGGTAATCATACGATGTTGGCTGATGAGCCTGTGGATAAAGGTGGTAAAGATTTGGGTCCCAATCCTTTCGAGTATTTACTTTCGGCACTAGGCAGCTGTACAGTTATTACCTTACAAATGTATGTACAGCGCAAGGGATGGGAGGTAGGGCAAATTTCAGTAGAGTTGGATTTGCTAAGAAAAGAGTCAGTCACTAGTTTCGAAAGGAAAATTAGTTTTAGTGAAAAATTATCTAATGAGCAGCACGAGAGGCTTTTGCAAATTGCTAATGCTTGCCCTGTACACAAGATCTTAACTAATAATATAGAAATAAACACCAAGTTAAATATTTAAATAAAGATAAAATGGATGCTAAAAATATTGTTAAACACTACAAAAATGAGGATATCACTGTAGTTTGGAATTCTGGTTTATGTACACATTCTGGCGTTTGTTTTAGAGGATTGCCAGAGGTTTTTGATCCAAGAATTAAACCTTGGATACGTCTAGAAAACGCAGATACAGAAATAATAAAAAATCAAGTTTCGCGTTGTCCATCTAAAGCATTGACATATTTTGAAAACGAGTCTTAACATACCATGAGAACTATCTTTTATTCAATTATTGCAATTGCCTTTTCTTTAAAAATGGTAGCCCAACAAAATTTTGTAATTCATAAAGCCAATACAAGAGGTTCTTCAGATCATGGTTGGCTTAAAGCTAATTTCTCGTTCTCCTTTGCTGATTATTACAATCCTCAAAAGATGGGTTTTGGTAAATTATTGGTGTTAAATGATGACTTTATTGCTGGCGGCAAAGGTTTTGGTACACATCCACATGATAATATGGAAATTGTTACCATTCCGCTAGAAGGAGCCCTAGAACATAAAGATAGTAAAGGCAACCATGGAGTAATTAATGCGGGAGATATACAAATTATGTCAGCTGGAACGGGTATAAGACATTCAGAATATAATGCTTCTAAAACCTTGACGGCCAATACGCTACAAACTTGGATTTTGCCAGCCAAACAAAATATTGAGCCTAGGTATGATCAAAAAACTTTTAAACAGGAAGATTATAAAAACACCTTAAAAACTGTAGTATCGCCAAGTGATCCTAACACCCTGCATATCAATCAAAATGCAGTTTACACAATTGGTAAGTTAGAACAAGGTCAAATTAAAGAATACAACCTACGTTTTAAAGGTAATGGGGTTTATGTTTTTATAATCGATGGTGAAACGGTTATCAATAACCAAAATCTAACCAAGAGAGATGCTATTGGTATATGGGCAACTGATAAAATTAATATTGTGGCCTCCACAAATGTTCATTTGTTAATCATTGAAGTTCCTATGGAATAATAGTATTAATGAATTTAGGTTGTTATCGAAGGTTGAATTTTTACAAATCTTCTAGAGAATGCATTAATTCTAATTTATTAAGTGTATTTTTGGCGCAATTTGAAATATTATCAATTCGCAAGCGTTTTTAATACTTTCAAGGATTCGCCAAATTACAGCTGAATGAAAAATTTTAAAAAATACTTTTTGATTAAGGCCTCCCCCGAAGCCATCTACAATGCGATCACTAACAAGGATGTTATAGAGTTATGGACTGATAGTGAGGTAGTAATGGAGCCAATTGTAAATTCTGACTTTTCCTTATATGATGGGGATATTATTGGCAAAAATCTTGAGTTTGAACAAGGGAAAAAAATGGTACAAGAATGGTATTTTGGAAATCCTGAAGGTCAAGAATCCATTGTAACCATCAAACTTCATACTGACAAAAAGGGAACTTCAGTAGAAATAACGCATACTAACATTCCAGATGAAGCTTTTGAAAATATTGCTGAAGGTTGGGATTTTGGATATGTCGAACCTATCAAAGAGCTACTAGAAGAGGAGGAATAGTATACTTTTCATAATATTTTCCTTTGCGGTATTGATATTCATAAAAAAAAATAATATTTGTAAGTAAAAGTTCCTTTCAATTAGTACAATTAATGTCAGTTTATCAGAAATTATTAAATAAAGAAACTAAATTAGCGGTGATAGGCCTAGGATATGTAGGACTTCCAATAGCTCTAGAATTCGCTAAAAAAATCAAAGTTGTTGGATTTGATATTAATCGTGCTAGAGTAGAAATGATGAAAAATCATCAAGATCCGAGTGGCGAATTGTCTACCGAAGATTTTGAAGGAACGGACATAGAATTTTCTGCGGATATAGATGATTTGAAAGAAGTTAGCTTTTTTATTGTGGCAGTGCCTACACCCATTGATAGCCACAATTTACCAGATCTCAAGCCACTTTTAGGCGCTTCTAATACCGTAGGTAGGTCTCTTAAAAAGGGTGATTATGTAGTTTTTGAATCAACTGTCTATCCAGGTTGTACTGAAGAAGATTGTATTCCCATTTTGGAAAAAGAATCTTCGCTTCAATTTATAAAAGACTTTAAAGTCGGGTATTCTCCAGAAAGAATAAATCCAGGTGATAAGGAACATACCTTAAGAAAAATTGTAAAAGTAGTGGCGGGTTGTGATTCTGATTCATTGGATAATATTGCTAAGGTATATGAGTTGGTGGTTGATGCTGGTGTTCACAGGGCTAGTAACATAAAGGTAGCAGAAGCTGCCAAAATCATCGAGAACACTCAGCGTGATCTAAATATAGCCTTAATGAATGAAATTTCTATTATCTGTGATAAGTTGCACATTAACACCTTTGAAGTACTAGAAGCAGCAGGCACAAAATGGAATTTCCTTAAATTTTTTCCTGGATTGGTTGGAGGGCATTGCATTGGAGTAGATCCTTATTATCTAACATATAAGTCTAAAGAACTCGGCCACACAGCCAAGGTAATTTTGAGCGGTAGAGAGATAAATGATGGTATGGGAGCCCACATTGCTAAAAAGACAGTGCAACTTTTAGTAAAAGCGGGTAAAGATATTTCACTTTCAAGGGTGTTGGTAATGGGCGCTACCTTCAAAGAAAACGTTCAAGACATTAGAAATTCTAAAGTGGTGGATGTAATTAATGAACTAACTTCTTTTAGTTTAAAAGTAGACACCATCGATCCACATGCATCATCTGCTGAATATGAACATGAATACAATCTGAAAATTAAGTCTGAACCAGAGGGTAAATATGATGTGATTATTTTGGCTGTAAGTCATGTGGAATATTTAAATTTGCCCGAAAAGTTCTTTAAAGATTTAGCTCAAGAAAATGCTATTTTTATTGATGTCAAAGGTATATATAGAAACAAAATCAAAGATTTAACTTATTGGAGTTTATAATTTTTTTAAAATATGGCGTACGAGAAAAAAATATTAATAACTGGAGGTGCAGGTTTTATTGGATCACATGTGGTGCGTTTGTTTGTAACAAAGTACCCCCAATATCAAATTTTTAATTTAGACAAACTCACCTATGCTGGAAATTTGGCAAATTTGGTGGATATAGAAAATGCTTCTAATTACCAATTTGTGAAAGGTGATATAGTAGACAGCACTTTTATAAATGAATTGTTTGCAAATCACCAATTTGATGCTGTAATTCACTTAGCCGCCGAATCACACGTAGATCGTTCAATTACACATCCTATGGATTTTGTCTTTACAAATGTGGTGGGTACGGTAAATTTATTAAATGCTGCTAAAAATCTCTGGAAGGATGATTTTACTGGTCATTTATTTTACCACGTCTCCACAGATGAAGTTTATGGTTCTTTACATGATGGTGGCTTTTTTACAGAAGAAACCTCTTATGATCCACAATCCCCTTATTCTGCTTCTAAAGCTAGCTCTGACCACTTTGTAAGAGCATATCATAATACCTATAAGCTTCCAATTGTAGTCTCTAATTGTTCAAATAACTACGGACCAAATCATTTCCCTGAAAAGCTTATTCCGCTATTTATCAACAATATAAGGAACAACAAGCCCTTGCCAGTATATGGAAAAGGTGAGAATGTGCGTGACTGGTTATTTGTAAAGGATCACGCAAGAGCCATTGATGCAGTTTTTCACAAAGGTAAAATTGGTGAAACTTATAATATAGGTGGTTTTAACGAATGGACTAATATCGATTTGATTAAAGTTATCTGCAAAACTATGGATAAAAAGTTGGGTAGGGCAGAGGGTGAATCTGAAAAACTTATCACCTATGTAAAAGATAGAGCAGGGCATGATCTAAGATATGCCATTGATGCCAATAAAATCATGAAGGAATTAGGCTGGGAACCATCTTTGCAATTTGAAGAAGGCATTGAACTCACAATTGACTGGTATATCAATAATTCTGAATGGCTAGATAACGTTACTTCTGGAGAATACATGAAATATTATCAAGATCAATATACTCACAGATAATAAGTTACAAACACTGTTACTTTGATTCAAAAACCTCATAAATACAAAAGAATTGTTTTGCTTTTTTTAAACAATTTATCACATAATATAACGTTATATATGCCACTATGCATTGTATTCTTTATTATGTAACCTTCTTTTGTATTTCCACTCATTGTTTTGCTCAAAGTACAATTAGCGGTAGTATAATTGACGTTAATGGGAAACCAATTGCAGGTGTTTTGGTTGGGCTTAAAGAAAATTCACTCACTACTAGATCTTCCCAAAACGGTGAATTTAAACTTGTTTTAAAGGAAAATAAAACCCAAACTTTCACTTTATTTTGTAAACTATTTGGTTATGTGGATTTGACACTTAAAATCAACTATCCTTACCCTACCAAATTACAACTCAAACTTGATGAGGATACAAAAGAGCTAAAAGAGGTCTCTATAATAAATCAACTAGACAGACGGGACGAAACAAGTTTAATAACAATTGATCCTAAGTCTGTAAGGTATTTACCATCAGCTTTTGGAGATTTTAACAAAGTTCTTACCACACTACCAGGTGTAAGCAGCAACTCTGAATTATCCTCAACCTATTCTGTAAGGGGTGGTAGTTTTGACGAAAACCTAGTTTATGTAAATGATATTGACATATATCGACCATTACTTGTTGCTCAAGGCCAACAAGAAGGTTTAAGTTTTGTAAATCCTAATCTTGTTAATACTATCGAGTTTTCTAGTGGCGGATGGCAGGCCAAATATGGTGATAAACTTGCATCCGTGTTAAACATTCAATATAAGTCACCCAAAAAATTTGGAGGTTCGGCTACAGGCGGGTTTTTGGGGGGCAATTTCCATCTAGAAGGAACAAATAAAAACAAGCGAATATCCTATATTTTAGGTGCAAGACATAAGAACTCCAAATATTTATTAGTTTCTCAACCTACCAAAGGACAATATTTACCTCGTTTTTACGACATACAATCATTTGTTAATATTGATTTAACAGGAAAAAGAAACGACGGGAAAAAGGGAAAATCTTATCTAGGGATCTTATCTTCTTTTGCCATTAATAGGTATGAGGTAATTCCCACCACAAGTCAAACTTCATTTGGTACCTTAGAAAAGACACTCAACCTTAAAATAGCATTTGATGGTCTTGAAAAAATGAATTATGATACCTATCAAGGTGGTTTGAAATTAACACATTGGTTGTCAAATAAATACAAAACAATTTGGGTGGCATCTGCTGTAAATAGTAAAGAACGAGAATATAGTAATTTGGAGGCAGGTTACAGATTATGTGAGGTAAATATAGACCCTAATGGAGGCGGTATCAATGAATGTGCCAATGATCTTGGGATTGGTACACTTTTTAATTATGGACGTAATCGGCTTGATGTAAATGTGTTAGCACTTGAAACTAAGCATAACTGGTTTGTATCTGAAAAAATAAACGTGGAAGCAGGGTTTAAATATGCTCATGAAAGTATAAAAGACAAATTATCTGAATATAGTTTTGTTGATTCAGCGGATTACGTAAATATCTCAGCAGCCAAGTTCACTTCAAGCAATTTGTCTTCAAACAGAATGGCAGGTTTTTTACAAATGACTTATCAAATAGATTCAACCCAAAAACTGACAATTGGTGCAAGATGGGCTTATTGGGATCTTAATAATCAACACCTTTTTAGTCCTAGATTGCAATATAGCCTTAAACCAAATTGGACGAGAGATATTGTATTAAAAGTTTCGACTGGGGTTTATCAGCAAGCACCTTTTTATCGTGAATTACGTGATAAACAGGGAATTGTACATACGAATGTGAAAGCTCAAACCTCATATCATGTGATTGCCGGAATGGATTATAAATTTAATACTGGCAAAAAGGAATATACTCTTACCACCGAGGCATATTATAAATATCTCGAAAATGTAAATGCTTATGATGTAGAAAATGTAAGAATAAGGTATTTTGCAAATAATAATGCTACTGCATATGCCACTGGAATAGACTTGAGGATTGCTGGGGAGTTTATAAGAGGTGAACAATCGTGGTTTAGCTTAGGCCTCTTATCTACCAAAGAAAATCTGTTTTTTGACTCTCAAAATTATGTTCGGAGGCCTACAGATCAGCGGGTTATGTTGGCAGTCTATTTACAAGATCATTTACCAAAGTATCCTAGCATTAAAATGTACCTCAATCTCCTCTATGGCACTGGATTACCCACCGGCCCACCAAACGATTTACAAAATAGAACACAATTCAAAATACCAGCCTACAGAAGGGTGGACATTGGGTTTTCAAAACTAATTAGTTTAAACGACCCAGGTTCCAAAAAATCCAATTATTTTAAAACTATATGGATGGGTATAGAAGTATTAAATTTGTTAGGTGTAAATAACACTCTTTCGTTTTTATGGATAAAAGATGTTAATAATGTATCATATGCCATTCCACAAACACTTACTCAACGGTTTGTTAATCTGAGGGTTGAGGTTAGGTTTTAGTTCGTGAGAATATACTTTTTATATCTAACATTCTCTCTAATTTTAATCTTTAACCTTCATTTTTTAAAAACCATATTTAATTCAGAGATATAAAGAAAAATATTTCTTTTTTATTCGCCAATAATAAAACCTTTTCCAGTGATTCATGGTACTATGTTCCTACACCTAAATTGGATTAGTAATTACCTATAATTATATCGATAGGTTAATAATCAATATTTTTTGACTGTGCAATTAATATGAAAAGGAACGAAAAAATCATTTTTTCCAGATGGATTTTGGTAGGAATAAAAAGGTGGCTGATGTTTTTACCTGAAAACCCAGTGGCACTCACCTTTTTAGTTTTTATTGGACTTACCGTTTTTACAATTTCTGTGAGTTTACCTTATTATGGAAAAGAAGAATTTAGTATTAATCTTGCCAGTGAATTGCATGGTGTGTTGTTGGATATACTAATAATTGGTATTTTGATTTTTTGGCTCAACATTTATGCCGATACACGTAAAAGTATTAGAAGTTATTTACAAGAAATTGATGATTTTAGGCATTGGAAATCAGAGGAATCTATTTTTAGAACCGTAGGTAATATAAAGCGCCTCAATAAGTTAAAGATTGTTCAACTTAATTTATCATTCTGTTTTTTAGAAAATGCCAACTTGAATTATGTAAAACTTCAAAAAAGCAACTTAAACTATGCTAATCTATCAGGTGCAACTTTACATGAGATTAATTTTGAAAATGCCTTGTTAAACCAAACTATACTTAAAGATAGCAAGATACAAAATGCTAATTTTATTAATGCAAGACTAAGTGGCACAAATTTTGAAAATGCTACCATTTTAAAAACAGATTTTGATAATGCCTACATGATTGTGACCAATCTCACCAATGCGCAATTTATAGAATGTGACCTTAAAGGAGTTGACTTTCACGGAGCTATTACAACCAACACCGTTTTTTATAAATGTGATCTTCGAAATGTAAGCGGTCTAACGGTGGATCAGCTTTTGGTATCTAAGAATTTTAGTTCTTCCTTGTTAGATGAACCAATGAAAAATGAATTGGAGATTAAATATCAAAAGAAGTTGGAAGTAACAAGCGAGGTGGTAAAGTAAATCTTTTAATTAATTAATCTATTTCTGGTGTAAATGTTATAAGTATCTCACTATCATATCTAAGTCCAAGCAGCCTGGAAGCATCTCCTTTTTTAACTGCTATTTCGAGTGTACCTAAACTGTTGAAGAAAGCAAGCCAATCACCATCTTCAACATCAAAATAAGATTCTGACAGGAGATGAATACTTTCTCTATTCAACTTAATAAAGTAGGCTCTATTTTGAGCAGTTTTTTCAAAAAGTTGTCTTGTAATATTTGTAATTAAGTTACCGTAGTCGTCTACATGCATTACATATCCAATCAAAGCATTTTTTTTAACGATAGGGCTTCGATTATACAATTTGTTGATAGACAGCAACTGTTTGCCAAGGTCATAAACTGAGGCGCCATTTGCTAGTGAAACTGCAGCAGGTACAAATACATTTTTTTCAGGAAAAGTAGAAGACAAATTTTTGTCATAGTTAAGTTCTGCTATAGCAGTAGGTGTTTTTTCACTAAGTAATGAAAATAGACCATTATCTGCGCCTACAAAAAAGTGTTCCTCTTGTTTTAAAGCTATAAATTTATCTTTTTCTCTACCTTGAGAATGTATCGCCACTAAATGTACAGTACCAATCGGGAAATCTCTAAAAACAGCATTTAAAACAAAAGCTCCGTGCGCTATATTAAAATGTTCTATATCGTGGGTAATATCAACTATTTTAATATTGGGGTTGTAAGCAGATATTTTTGCTTTCACTGCCGCCACGTAATGGTCACGCGTTCCAAAATCAGAAGTAAATGTTAAAATGGCCATGCTACAAAAATATTAAAATAAATCACAACAAACTCTAACTGGAGTAATTAATATGAAAAAACTAAATCCGTTTTCTTTGCTTTTTTTGTTTAGAAATCTTATTTGTAGTGCTAAATCTATCACCTAAGTAATCATATTAGGCTAAATTGTATTGAGTAGAATCTAATTTTAAAAAATACATAATAAATACCAGCACAAAGCCTTTGATTTAGCTGAAAATTTGTAATTTGCCGTTTCATTGTACGATTTTAAATAAATGGGCTGATATTTTTGTCGGCATTATCATAAACATGGGATTATTCGATTTTTTCACAAGTGACCTCGCCATAGATTTGGGTACAGCTAACACCCTTATAATTTGTAACGATAAAATTGCTGTAGATGAGCCATCTATAATAGCTATGGATAAACTTACGGGTAAAGTACTCGCCATAGGTAGAGAGGCAATGCAAATGCACGAGAAAACACATGAAAATATCAAAACAATCAGACCACTTAAGGACGGTGTTATTGCAGATTTTAACGCTGCCGAGCACATGATAAGAGGAATGATAAAAATGATAGACAAAGGAAGACGCATATTTCCACCTTCACATAGAATGGTAATTTGTATTCCTTCAGGAATTACCGAAGTTGAAAAACGTGCTGTACGTGATTCGGCGGATCATGCGGGTGCCAAGGAGGTGTATATGATACATGAACCAATAGCAGCAGCGTTGGGTATCGGCATCGATATAGAACAACCCATTGGTTCAATGGTAGTTGATATTGGAGGTGGTACTACAGAAATCGCGGTTATAGCTTTATCAGGTATAGTTTGTGACCAATCCATCAGGGTAGCTGGTGATGTTTTTAATAGAGATATTTTGGACTACATGCGTCGTCAACATAATTTGTTAATTGGCGAGAGGTCAGCTGAAAGGGTAAAAATTGAGGTAGGAGCAGCACTAACAGAATTGGAAAATCCACCACCAGATTTTGAAATACGTGGACGTGATTTAATGACGGGAATACCTAAAGTAATCAAAGTTTCCTATTCTGAAATTGCGTTTGCTTTAGATAAATCGGTATCTAAGATTGAAGAAGCTGTATTAAAAGCTCTAGAAATATCCCCTCCTGAACTATCTGCCGATATCTATGACAATGGAATACATCTAACAGGAGGAGGCGCCCTGTTAAGAGGGTTAGATAAGCGTTTAGCTATGAAAACTAAACTTAAGATACACATTGCTGACGACCCATTGAGAGCTGTGGTTCGTGGCACAGGACTTGCACTTAAAAATCTCAATGCCTATAAATCCGTTTTAATGGTATAACAAAGTAATGATTAATAAGGCTATTAAAGATAATAGCCTTAAAACAAATCATCATTAATGGGTCTTTAATAGTTTGCAAAAATGTATCGCCTTCTTTTATTTTTTAATAGGTTTAAAACATTTTTTTACTTTTTGCTCTTAGAAATATTGGCCATATGGCTTATGGTGGTCAATAACAAATACCATAATACTGCAGCTGTTAACACTGCTAACTATTATGTAGGAAATTTTCTTACTTTTTCTGATCGTCTTAATGACTATTTTAATCTTGCGGTTGTTAACAAATCTTTAGCCGAAGAAAATGCTTTGTTAAAAGGAAAAATTGAACAAAGTAAGTTTATGATAGACAGCTCATTAACCAAAAGTACGGATTCGTTAGTTGTGAAAAAGTTTGATTTTCAAGTGGCTAAAGTTGTAAATTTATCCACAATGAGATATAACAATTACTTAACAATAAATAAAGGAACTCAAGATGGGGTACTTCCCGATATGGGAGTAACTGGTCCTAATGGAATCGTCGGTAAAGTTAAAAGTTGTTCCAAACACTTTTCTACAGTGTACAGTGTTTTACATTCAGGAATGTACGTTTCAGCTAAATTGCAAAAGAATGGTGCATCCGGAACAATAAGATGGGAAGGAGCTGATTTTAGAGAAGCTTCATTTTTGTACGTTCCTAGGCATATAACAGTTAAAATGGGGGATACGGTTGTTACTTCTGGATATAGCGCGGTTTACCCCGAAGGCATTTTAATAGGGTTTGTAAACAAAATTGATATTAAAGGTGACGAAACTTTCTATCGACTTCGATTAAGATTGTCCTCTGATTATAGCAGGCTCAATTATGTCTATTTGGTTAAAAATAATCTTGTACTTCAACAAGACTCCCTAGAAAAATTGACAACAGCAGATAAAGACGAAAAAAAACAATGAACACTAGTATAATCTTGAAACATATTGTTTCAATGGTATTGTTGTTTCTGATACAACTCTTATTAGTAAGAAATTTTGTACTATTTGGGGTAGCTTTTAGTTTTGTATACATAGGTATGATTGCCTTTTTACCTGTAGAAACAAATAGATCCGTGTTGATTACCATAGGTTTTGTGATTGGGTTTATAATGGATTTGTTTTACGACACTTTGGGGATGCATACTGCGGCTTGTGTACTGGTATGCTATTTTAGAAAATACCTTGTACATTTTCTTACTCCAACAGGTGGTTATGATAACAATATCTCTTTGTCTATTAAGGATTTAGGCTTAACATGGTATATTCCATATCTATTTATATTTGTATTTATTCATCATTTTGCTTTGTTTTTTTTGGAAATAGCCTCTTTACATTTATTTTTTTATACGTTGTTGAAAATTTTCTGTAGTACCATTTTTACGGTGCTATTACTCACTATTGGTGAATTTTTGATTTATCCTCCTAGTAACAATCGATGAGAGAAAACAGAAAGCAATTGATTCAATTGGCTATAATCTTGATTAGTTTTGCTTTTTTGGTGAAACTTTTCTTTATACAGGTAATTGATAGTAAGTACAAAGAAGACGCCATGAACAATGCTGTTCATAAGGTAATAGTATATCCTTACAGAGGTGTAATTTTTGATAGAAATAATAAAATGTTGGTAGCCAATACACCTGTATTTGATATCATGATGGTGCCTAGAAAAGTTAATATTGGTGATACGGCACAATTTTTACAAAATTTCAATTTAAGTAAGGAAGATTATATTAAAACTTTTTTAGCAGCAAAAAAATACTCCCAGGTTAAGCCATCTGTTTTTTTACCAACCTTAGGTAACGAAGATTTTGCTCGCATTCAAGATAAGTTAGTTAACTATCCTGGTTTTTATGTTCAAGCAAGGTCAGTTCGTAACTATCCTTACAAATGTCTCGCCAACGCTTTGGGTTACATTGGGGAGGTAAGTCAAGAAAAAATAGAACTTCTAGGTGTTAATAACTACCGCGCAGGTGATTATGTAGGTATAAGTGGCATAGAAGAAAAATATGAACCAGAATTAAGAGGACAACGTGGAGTAAAGTACGTGATGGTCAATGTAAAAGGAGTAGAAAAGGGCTCATTTCTAGAAGGTAAATTTGATACCTTATCTGTGGCTGGCAAAGATCTAAAAGCCACAATTGATATTGAACTTCAACAATATGCGGAGCTATTAATGCAAGGCCAGATTGGTAGTATAGTAGCCATTGAACCTAAAACTGGGGAAGTGCTTGCCTTTGTGTCTAGCCCTTCTTATGACCCTAATTTGCTTACTGGTAAAGATTTTTCTAAAAATTATCGGAAATTAGTTTTGGATAGTCTCAAGCCATTATTTAATAGGCCACTTATGGCGATGTATCCTCCTGGGTCTACTTTTAAACCTATTAATTATATGATTGCTCTTAAACTTGGGTTGTTAGATACCAATCAAGTCTTTCCTTGCCAACGAAGTTTAGTTAATTGCCACGGGAGACATTCTTCTGCTAATTTTCATACAGGTGTGCAATATTCATGTAATCCCTATGCCTATTTTGTATTTAAAAAATTAATGTACCAAGGATTTTCTACAAATGCCTTTGTTGATACTAGAAAGAGTTTTGAAGTTTGGCGTGAAAATGCTCTTAAATTTGGCTTGGCAAAGAAGTTAGGCATTGATCTTCCAAATGAAAAAAATGGTAATTTGCCTTCAGTTAAATTTTACAATAAGTATTTTGGAGAAAACCGATGGGCATTTGAAACCATCTATTCATTAGGGCTTGGGCAAGGAGAAATCCTTGAAACGCCTATTCAACTAGCCAACCTAGCATGTATTTTTGCAAATCGGGGTTATTACTACACCCCTCATTTAATCAAAAGTATTGGAGAAAAAAGAATGATTAGAAAGGAATATGTAGAAAAACATGAATTAAATATTAATAAGATTTATTTCAATTCTATGGTTGAAGCTATGGAAGATGTGGTAAGTGCTGGTACTGCAACCATGGCTAGGTCAACCGTTATGAGCATTTGTGGCAAAACTGGTACAGCAGAAAATCCTCATGGTAAAGATCACTCCTTGTTTTTTGGATTTGCTCCAAAAGACAATCCTACTATAGCCATTGCTGTTGTAATGGAAAATGCTGGATGGGGAGCTACAGCTGCGGCCCCTTTGGCGAGTTTAGTAATCGAAAAATACCTTAGGAAAGAAATCAAAAGAAGTTATCTTGAGGATTATATTAGAAAAGGTGTCTTTTTTGAATAAAATTCACAATTTTATTTGGTTGTACTTACTCTGCTTTCAAGTTCCAATCGACTTGGCAACGTTCTTTTTCTAATTTATAAAACTCATCCTCAATTTCAAGGTTAGTTTTGGCGTTATCCAATTCTGTTTTGTACGTCTTTTTGATTTCTTTCCTTTTAATCGCTTCTAGAAATCTACGAACGTCCTCTCTTGTTTCTAATATTAATCCTGGTACTTCTGTGAGTTTTCCTTCGTCATCTTTAGCTACCATTGTAAAAAAGGAAGTATTGGTGTGCTTAATAGTACCTTTTTTAAAATCTTCCGCAACTACCTTTATGCCGACTACCATCGAACTTTTGCCTACATGGTTTATTGAGGCTAAAAGTGAAACCATTTCTCCTACTTCAATTGGTTTTAGAAAATCTACCGTATCAATGCTTGCTGTTACGCAATAGTTTCCAGCGTGTTTGGAAGCACAAGCGTAAGCCACTTTATCCATTAGGGATAAAATAATACCACCATGTATTTTACCACCAAAGTTGGCATAAGCAGGAATCATTAACTCTGTAATGGTGGTACGAGAATAATTAACTGTGCGAAAATGACCTTCCATTAAATTTATTATTTTTATTACTAAGAACCTTTGTCGATAAAGCTTGATGAATACTCAAAATTTGCGGTATAATAAGACTTTTCTCATTATTATAAATAACAAAATCTGCTAATGCAACCTTTTTTTCATCCTCCATTTGTTGGTTTATTATACTCAGAATTTGTTCTTTTGATCTTTGATGGTCTCTGTTTTGAATTCTTTTTATCCTTAGTTCTAACGGGGAATAAACTGTAATTACCGCATCAAGTTTGTTGTTAATTCCTGTTTCAAATATTAACGCTGCTTCTTTAATAATATAAGCTGAATTCTTGCGAGCACTTGCCCAATATTCAAAATCTTTAGACACCGCTGGATGAACAATACTATTGAGCTTTTCGAGTTGGATTTTATCACCAAATACTACTTTGGATAATGCTTTGGTATCAAGTTGACCATTAATATATATCATAGGCCCAAATACTTTCTGTATTTCGGCTATTACTCTTTGGTCGTTGTTGTTTAACCATTTTGCTCGGCTATCTGAGTCATAGCTAGATATTCCTAGTATATTAAAAATTTTACAAATAGTACTTTTCCCACTCCCTATTCCTCCAGTTACTCCAATTTGAAGTGGGCTATTCATTAATTTTCATGTTTAACTACATCAAAACTCACTCTTATTTTAGAATGATTACTCTTTACCTGATTTTTTTCTAAGTAGTTTATATTAAGGCTTTCAGAATAAGAGTAGTCTATATTTTTTTTGTATATTGGTATTACTACAGTGTCTGAAATTTGTTTAAGGGCAGACAAAGGTCCTGTAACAATTATAGAGGATGGTTCAATAATTATCTTGGAGTCTATTTTATGATTTTTGGCTATTGAAATCTCGTTTTCGTGAATGGTTAAAATGATTTCTTTAGTGACAATTTTTTCAAAAATAATATCTAATGAATCGTTGTAAATTTTATTTACCTGTAATCCATTAAGTTGATCTGTTAGTTGTGTTGCCAAATAACCAGTATTAATAGCAGGCTTTTTTGTAGTAGAATTTACTTCAAATTCGAAAGGGACAAATTGGGAGTTAATGCTTCTATTTAATAATCTCCATCCATATCCACTTACTTTCATGGGTATGTTTGCTGGTAATTTTGATATTGGACATATCTCATTTTTATTGTATAAAAACCTAATAGGGTAATTTATTACAGTAGAATATTCTCGATTGAGGGCATTAAAAAACCAAAATATACCTGCTGCTAAAATACAAAAGGCGACTACAATAAAGTCGCCTTTTTTAAATTTTCTAACCGGATTAAGTAGCCAGAATATAAGTTTTCTCATTACGCTTTTTGTGCTTTTTGGCTCGCTTCCATTGAGATAGACTCACGGCTGAATGTTAATCTTACCCCAGGATCTGGTTCAATCACGATATTGTCATCATTAACCGATACCACAGTAGCGTATAATCCACCTATGGTTACGACCTTATCACCCTTTTTTAGTTCATTTCTCCATTTTACAGCATCTTTTTGCTTTTTTTGTTGTGGACGTATCATGAAAAAATAGAAAACTACAAACACCAAGCCCATCATTATGAGCATTTTGTAATCCATGCCACCACCTGCTGCTTGTAATAAAATTGAATTAATAAACATTGTTTTAAATTTAAGTTAATTGTTAAAATCGTAGCACTAATCTACATTTACTTTTCCGGTAAGCGTAATTACAGTTTGATCAGGATTAGTGTTGGCTTTGATGGAAATGGTCTTTTTTTGAACACCTTGCTTTCCAGCACTATTGAATTCTGCGTATATTTCACCTGATTCGCCAGGCTTGATGGGATCTTTTGGCCATTTTGGTACGGTACAACCACAAGAGGCAACTGCTTGGTCTATTATCAATGCTGCTTTTCCAGTGTTGGTAAATTTAAATACATGCTTTACAAGTTCTCCTTGTTTAATGGTACCAAAATCAAAGTCTGCTTGCTCAAAAGTAATTATTGGTAAATTAACGGTGTCCTTCGGGGCTTCAATGTTAGTAGGTTTTGGATTGCTATCTGTACCTTTATTATCAACTGGGCTTTCACTTTTTTTACAGCCAACAAAACACGAAGTTATTAGTGCAATACTAATTATTACTTTTTTCATATTATTAAATTCTAGTACAAATTTAAGAACGCTTTTGGCTAATCTGCAATAGGATTAACTTTTTTTATTATTTTTTGCTAATTATTTTTATTTCCACTCTTCTATTTAATTTTCGCCCTTCAGGTGTACTATTGTCGGATATTGGTAAAAGTTCACCTACAGGAATAGCTTTGAGCTTGGATTTGTCAATTCCTTTGGATGCTAGATATTTAATAATTATATCAAGTCGTTTTACCGCCAATTGATAATTAAACTTGATGGTATTAATATCATCAGTATGGCTTATGAGTTTTATTTTAACTAAAGGATGTAATTTTAGAAGTTGAGATAAGGAGTCTAATATTATTTTTGCAGTATCATTTAACTCGTATTTGGCTGGTGGATAATATAAGTTGGAAACTTTGATCTTAGAAATGTCAAGTAGCACAACAGGTGTTTTTAGGTCAACATCTTGTTTTTTTCCTTCAATAATTTTTTCATTTAGGTTTTTTTGTACTTTTTCAGCAGCAATTAACTTTTCGATTTGGTTTTTTTGCTTATAATACCAACCACTGTCAAGGGTAGAGATGATTTGATCAAACTTTTTATTTTCAGGCAACGATTCTACCACAATCATTTCAGTTCTTCTATTTTGGCCTCTTCCTTCCTCCGTCGCATTACTCGCTACAGGAAATTGATCGCCATATCCAATGGCTTGAAAGCGAGCCTTATCTATTCCTTTATTATTAAGATATTTTACAAGCGCATCGGCTCTTTGTTGTGATAATTTTTTATTAACCTCCTTTGAACCAGTTGAGTCGGTATGCCCAGCAATTTCAACAAATAGATTTTTATTGTCATTTAATACTTTGGCAATTCTATCTAGCTCTAAATAAGAATCTGGTTTCAAAGTAGAAGAATTTGTTTCAAAAAAAACATTGTTAAGTGCCGTTTTACTCCCTTCGTTAATAGGTTCTAGTAAAATTTCTTTGGTTATTTCTTTAAAGGTTTTTTCATCAGGGATATTGATATTTTCGGAATAAAAAAGATGTCCAGGTGCTTCTATCGTTATTGCGTAGTTCTTGCCCGGATTCATAATTGAGGTGAATTTGCCATTAAAACTATTTGAGTTAAATATTCCAGCTAGCTGATTTGTTCCTAAATCTGTTATTGAAATAGTAGCAGCTATTGGTTTTTTGCTTTCTTTAGATAGAATTTTACCTTTTAATACAATTATAAAATTATGAATATCGGGTCTTTTTAATAAATAAACGTCTTTATCCCCATAACTGTCTTCTCTAATAGAAGAAAAATAAGCCTTTGTTCCATCAGGTGACCATACAAAAAATATATCATCATCTGCGGTATTGATTGGATATCCTAGATTTTGTGGAGAGGACCAAGTATTCGACTTTTCGTCAAAAGTGGAGGTAAAAATATCAAAACCACCCATATTATGATGTGCTCTAGAGCTAAAAAATAGCGTTTTACCATCTGGATGGATAAAAGGAGCGTCTTCATCTTGTTCGGTATTGATTGAATTGCCGAGGTTCTGAGGCTCGGTCCAATCGTCTCCAGCTATTTTTTTAGAAACATAAATATCTCTTCCGCCCACTCCGCCAGGTTTATTACTTGAAAAATACATGGTTTTTTCGTCCGGCGTTACGCTACAGCTAGGTTCCCAGTAGGTTGAATTAATATTTTTATGCATCTTGGATGGAGGTGTCCATTCGCTTCCGCGTAAGTCACTCACCCAAATATCTCCTGAGATACCCGACTTATTGTCGTTTGACGATCTATATACAAAAAGTTCTTGACCATCAGGTGACAAACCAATACTAGCATCGTGCGACTCTGTATTAATGTTTGACCCCATATTTACAGCATCACTCCAAGCAGAATCAGGATGTTCCCTTGTACAGATGTACAGATCTTCAAAGTGTTGGTCGTCGCCAGGATCAGTTTGCCCTCCTATAGTATTTGTTCTCCTAGAGGTAAAAATAAGTACAGTTTCATCTGCTGAAATAACGGGGGCATAATCAGGATATTTTGAGTTTATTTTGTTTCCTAGGTTTGTTATTGTAACTTCAACGGGCTTGCTTATGAGTTCTTTTCCTACCTCACACATGGTTATGTATCTGTTAACCAGTGTAATATCGTATTTTGGTTTCTTCTTTTTTGAGATTAATTTTTTGTATTGTTCTAAATAAAGCTTTGCAGAATCAAATTTATGGAAAAGGTGATAACACCTTCCTAAGTAATAATCAACATACATATCTTTAGTACCTAGTGCAGCTGCTTTTTTCAAATATGGAAATGCCAAAACACGATGTCCAATATTGTAATGACTTACTCCAATTTTATAAATAATACTTCCTTGGTTTGGTTTGAGGCTATCCACTTTTAATAACAATGGCAATGCTTTTTGATATTCTTCAAGCCTATAATATTCAGTAGCATTATACCTTATGTTTTTGTAACTGGATGGGTTTTGTGCGTTGATGATGGAATTAATGAAAAGGAATGCAACTAAAATTAGTGTTAATTTCATTATTATTGAATGGTGGAAGTTGTAGGGAATACTTGCCTTTTGCTATTTTTAATCTGATTCTATTCTCAACTCTTATTTAAAAATAGCTCAATTACTCAAAAATAACAAAAATTATGATAACAAATGAATTTATATTGCAGGAAATATTAAATTGGTAGATAATTTGTTGTTTTTAATGCACTTTTGGGACTTTTGTTATGAATAACAGCAGTTTTTTAAAAGTATTAACCAAAATTTTCTATGTCCCTAAAAAGCCTTTTAGCCCAATTTTTGTTCTGTATCGGTGTATTGTTACATTTGCATTGTATAATTTTTATAACAATCGTTGTGTTTATAGCTAGATTTATTTTTAGGGTAAATAAAATAGTTATAGATGGACAAGAACAATACGTTTTTAGGGAGACTCAAAATCAGCAGTTTATAACCGATAAAATCAAGCCGTTCCATTTTGAGCAAAAAGAAGGATGGCTTACTATTGAACCAAATCCAATTAACAATAATGAAACACTTATTACTGTTAAGGCAAGTGTAATAAAACCGTATGCTTGGGATGGGTGCAGTCCTAAAATACAACTCCTAGACCTCATGTTTGGTACGCCAGATGGTGCAATTTCTACTACCACAGGTAGACCAATTACATATTATGCGTCCATGGTACACGATATTTTATATCAATTTAACCTTGAAATGGATGGGCTGTTAAAACGTAGTGATGTAGATAAGGTTTTTTTTGATGAATTGAAAAAACAAAATTTTCAGTTGTCCCATAGCTACTATTTTTCTGTAAGAATGTTTGGCTGGATATATTGGTTTTTTGTATTTAGACCAAAAGGACAAAGATTTAAATTCTAAATCATCGTAGATTCCATTTTTAGCTGAATTAAACTTTTAATAGCTTCTCTTTCCTGCGGATAGAACCAAGTAATTGAGTGGTCTCTATTAAACCAAGTCATTTGTCGTTTGGCGTATCTATGGGTGTTACGTTTCATCAGTCGTATCATTTCTATTTTGTCAAACTTACCATCAAGGTATTGGTATACTTCACTATAACCCACGGTTTTTAGTGCATTATGTTGGTTATATGGTAGGAGTTCAGTTGCTTCTTGTATTAATCCTGCCTCAAGCATTTGATCCATTCGGTCATCTATATTCCTAAAAAGTTTGTCCCTTTCAAGATGAAGGCCTATTTTGATTGTAATAAACGGCCTATTTTTTTTTTTTTTTTTTCTAAAAATCGAATAAGGTTGTCCTGTCTGTAAGCAAACTTCTACAGCCCTGATCACACGATGTTTGTTTTTTAAATCTACTTTATTGTAATATTCGGGGTCCAGCTTTTGCAGTAAAGTTTGTATTTGATTAAGTCCTTCGAGGGATACTTGTTGATTTAATTTTTCGCGAATAGTGCTATCCACAAATGGGATTTCATCCAAACCATCACACAATGCATCAATATACATACCTGAGCCTCCAACTAATACAGCTACATCTTTTGTTTTATAAATGGTTTGTAAAGTATCTAATGCGTCCCTTTCAAAATCTCCCGCTGAATAATTCGACTCAATAGATTGACAATCAATAAAATGATGTTTAATTTCTTGAAGTTCCAATTGAGTTGGTTTTGCAGTACCAATGTTAAGTTCCGTATAAAACTGTCTCGAATCTGCCGATATTATTTCTGTATTTAGCCATTTTGCTAGTTCTATGGACAAAGTAGTTTTGCCTACGGCTGTAGGTCCTACCACCACTACTAAATATTTTGTTCTAGGATTTAGTGACAACTTAGTATTTTAAATTCTCGTAAGGGCAAAGATAAAAATATTACAAATTTAATATGTTTAATCCTATTTTACACTAGGTTAAATAAATTCTAACTGTTAATGATTAATGAGATGTATTTTTAAGTCTAATAATGGCATTTTTAAGTTATATTCGATACAAAATCAAGTAAATGTCATTAATTTTTGGTTAAATTATATCAAAGTTTTTGCACTGATAAAGCATTTAAAGCATTAAAGCTATTACATATGTCTAATTTAAATCTTAAATCCAAAGAAGAGTTAATCGAAGAGATTAATGAACTTAAGCAGAAACTTAAGGAAATTCAGACGGCAGGGGCTATTGAATTGTCTGGTAAAAATATAGTAAGTAAAACTCGAGAATTTGTTGAGCTTGTAAATGAAAATTCTCATGATTTAATTTTTATTCACAGCTTAGATGGATCCATTTTAGGCGTGAATAAGGTGGTAGCAGAATTTATTCCTTCTGGTAATCTTGCCAATATGAGAGATTTAATTGCTCCTGAGGTTAGAAATAAATTTAACGAATACCTGTTAAGAATACAAAGCGAAGGAGAAGAAAAAGGTTATATGAAGGTGATTGACAAAAATGGTCAGCGACGTATACTAAAGTACTATAATAAATTGGTAAAAAATGAAGATGGGTCAAGCATAATACAAGGGCTAGCGCATGACATTACCGATTTATGGACAGCTAACAAAAAATTGAAGTCATCCGAAGAAAGCTATCGTGGCCTGTTTGATTCAAGTGAAGATCCAATTTTTATTTTAGATGAAAATGGTATTATTCTAAATGCCAATATCACTGCTCAAGAGACTTTTGAAGCTATGAAATATAGTTTAATAGGGGAGCCCTTGGATAAAATTTGTTTTAAGGAATCATCCTATAAGGTGATTTTTCACAAATTGGTAAAACGTGCTTGGGATGGTCAAGCTCAAAGGATGGAATGGATGGACGGGAAAGCAGAAGGCCATGAACATTTTAGGGAGATAACCTTGAGAAAAGGAAAGTACCTTAGTAATGAGGTGCTTATTGCTTATAACCGCGACATTACAGAAAGAAAACTTGCAGAAGAAAAAATAAGAGAGGAAGCTGCGGAAAAGGAATCCGAAAAAAAATTACAAAAGGTGTTTGATCATATTAATCTATTTATGTTTAACATAGATTCTTATGGAATTGTAAAGTATTGTAATAGTGCATTTTGTAAGCTTACGGGACTCAAAAAGGAACATGTTATAGATTCGGAATTTTATTCATTATTTGTAGCTGATGACGACATAAAAAAAATTAATTTTTCACAACTACACGGAGAAGGAAGTTTTTTAAAGCGATTTGAACTTAAAGTACAGTCAAAGTATGGAGACCAAAGAACAATTCAATTTAATACAGTTAAAATAAGTGATTCTCATGGGGTTATAAGTACTATATCCCTAATGGGTGAAGATATCACAGAAAGTACTCGTGTGATAAGGGCTTTACGCGATACCAACAAAAAACTTCAAGACCTATTTGATAACGCCAATGACCTTATTCAAATATTTGGAACTGATCACAAATTTACTTTTGTAAACAACGCCTGGAAAAATGCCTTGGGATACACGGAAGATGAATTGGGTCAACTTTCATTTGATGACATAATTGCCACCGATTCTAAAAGGTCAACCCTAGAAATTTTAGATAAAATAATGGCTGGTGAAAAAATAGATACTTTTGATTCTATTTTTGTAACAAAAACAGGTAAAATTATTTACGTAGTAGGGAGTGTCAATTGTAGATTTGTAAATGACAAACCGGTAGAATTTAGAGGTATTTTTTATGATAATACGTATAAAGTACGGGCGGAAAGAGCTCAAAATTTGTATTATGGCATAGCCAATTTGGCTATTAAAAGTGATAACCTTGAGGTGCTTTTTTCTGAAATTCATATTTTACTAAAAAAGTACATTGATGTTAATAATTTTCACGTGGCTTTGTTTGAAGAAAATGATACCACCGTATTAAATTTTCCTTATTATGTTGACGAAAATTTTCCAGGTATAATCTCCTCCACCAGAAGGCAATTGGGTAAAGGCCTTACAGAATACTCGCTCACATTGGCCAGACCTGTATTTTTATACGAAGAAGATATTATAGAACTTACACAGCATAAGGTAATTGAACCATTACAAAGAATCCCAAAAATTTGGATGGGTGTTCCTTTAAGATTAGAAAATAGAATAATTGGTGTAATCGCTGTTAAAAGTTATAGCGATCGAAACAAATACCGACAAAGGCACCTCGAAATGCTCGATTTCGTATCGGGGCAAATTGCTTTTTCTATTGAAAGGAAACGTAATGAGGTGAAAATTCAAAAACAATCTGCCAAATTGCAAACTATTATTGAGAGTTCTCAACATTTGATTTGGTCTATCAATAAACGTCAGGAGTTATCATCATTTAATAAAAACTATGCCAACGCAATTTTTTATCATCACGGCACTTATCCTCAGCTGGATACTCCTGTGGTGGAGCCAAGGCTTTTGTTGTCAGCCGAAGAGTTTCGTGCATACATTAATCAACGCTATAGAGAGGCTTTTGAAGGCAAATCTCAACATTACGAAACCTATATTGCGGATAAAAACGGAGACATCATTTGGAGGGAAACCTACCTTAATCCCATTTATTCTAAAGATGGGGAGATAGAAGAGGTGTCGGGTATTACCCACGACATAACTGAGAAGAAGAAAACGGAATTAGCCATAAGGCAAGGAGAGGAAAAGTTCAGAAATATTTTCGAATCTTTTCAAGATATTTATTATCGAACAGACATAGAGGGAAAAATAACATTAATCAGCCCTTCAGTAAATGAACTTATGGGTTATCAGCCAGAGGAGATGATTGGCCATAAAATAACTGATTTTTATATTAACTATAAAAAACAGGAGCGTTTTATTAAAGAATTGCTGAGAACTGGTAGTGTAAGAAATTTTGAGGTGGATATTAAAAAGAAAGATGGCACATATATTCAAACTATTTCTAACATAAGATTAATATACAACGATAACAATAAGCCCATTGCTATAGATGGTGTTGCTAGAGATATTACCGAGCTTAAAAAAGCATCTGAAGAGTTATTAAAGGCCAAAGAAGTAGCTGAAAAGTCGCTTAAAGTTAAGGAATTGTTTTTGGCCAATATGAGTCATGAGATTCGAACGCCAATGAATGGTATCATTGGGATGATTGACTTATTGGTAGATACTCCATTGGATAATGAACAAAGTGATTATGTCTTTACAATAAAAAAGTCATCTGAAACACTACTTACAATACTTAACGATATCTTGGATTTATCTAAGCTGGAAGCTGGTAAAATGGAATTGCGTTATTCTTCGGTTGACATACGGGATACAGTGGAGAAAATACATTCACTTTTTATGCAAAGAGCCTTAGTTAAAGATTTAGATTTTGTAGTAAAAATTGATGATAACATCCCGCAATATTTAATAGCTGATGAAACTCGATTATTACAAATATTATCAAATCTTACCTCCAATGCAATCAAATTTACCGATAAAGGTATCGTTTCGATACATGTTAAGTTGTTGGAATCTTACAAAGAGGACAAAGTTATTAAAATAGAGGTTAAAGACAGCGGAATAGGTATTCATAAAGAAGATATTCGTTTATTATTTGATTCTTTTAGTCAAGTAGATAATAGTTCTACCAAATCTTTTGGAGGCACTGGGTTAGGCTTGGCTATATCAAAACAGCTCTGTAAGTTAATGAAAGGTGATATTGGAGTGTTATCGAAATATGGCAAAGGAAGTACGTTTTGGTTCACATTTCATGCAGAATCTACCTTGGAGGTACCGATTAAACCTGATAACATCGCAGCTACCATGGCTGAGCTTTCATTTAAAAAGTCATCTCCTTATATCTTGTTAGTGGATGATAATCAAGTAAATAGAAAGGTAGGAGGGGAGATTTTGAAGAAAACTGGTTGTATTGTTGATTTGGCAATAAATGGAATAGAGGCAATAGAAAAAATAAAAACAAACAAATATGACTTGATATTAATGGATATTCAAATGCCATTGATGGACGGAATAGCTGCCACCAAGGCCATAAGGAAATTAAAAATACCAGATCTTCCACCAATAATCGCAATGACTGCCTACTCCATGAAGGAGGATAAAGAGAAGTTCATAAGTGCTGGCATGGACGATTATATAAGTAAACCAATTAGGTCAGAAAGCCTGCTGAGGAAAATAAAAGATTGGATTAGCGATGAACCAAGCAATACAGCTCGCCCTACTACCATTGAAGCAAAGGTAAGTAATGAAAAGGAATTGGCAATTTCTCAATTACCTGCAATCAATCTGGAGATTTACGAACAGCTCAAGCAAATAGGGGGTGTTGAAATGGTAAAAAGTGTTTATGAAGAATTTGAGGAAGAATCCATTGAAAATTTGAAAAATTGTACAAATTTCATCAACGGTGATGAAATCAAGGAAGTGTTAAGTATATTGCACAGTCTTAAAGGTACAGCTGGAACATTGGGTGTAGAAAAAATGTCAAAAATAGCGGCTCAAATAGAATTTAATTTGAAAAATGGTAAATTTGAAACATTAAAAATTGATAATATATCCCTTTTAGATTCGTTTGAAGAGTTTAGACTTACTTATAAAAAATTGGTCAATTCCTAAATTAATAAAAAAATGAAAAAAGTATTAATCGCTGAAGACAGTTCTGTAATACAAAACCTAACAAAGAAAATATTGCAATTTCAAAATTACGAAATAGAATCTGTTAAAAATGGCCTTGAGGTAATGAAATACCTTGAAACTAAAACTGCAGATGTAATATTGTTAGATATAAACATGCCGGTTATGAATGGAATAGACTGTGTAAAGCAGATTCGTAACTTGGAAGATAAGACAAAGGCCAACGTACCGATTATTGCTATTTCTGGAAATGCGGCCAACTACACCGTAGATTATTTATTAGCTGTAGGTTTTAATGAATATCTGCCAAAGCCAATTAATTTTGATACCTTGGTGGAAACAGTAAAAAAATATACTAACTAGTTGATTTTATTTGTAGATACCATTCATGCAGTTAAAGTTTACCAACCATTTCATATCGAGGTTAGAAGATATTTTTTCACAGTCTGACTACATATTGAGGTATGAAAAGGGTAACTTTAAATCAGGATATTGTTTATTAAAAGATCAAAAAATTGTAATTGTAAACAAGTATTATTCTTTAGAAGGTAAAATAAACTGTTTAGTAGACATTCTTCGGTCTGTGGCGCTGGATTTGTCAAAAATGGATGATAAAAACAAAGCTCTTTATCATGAACTAACGCAAACTGAAATAGAATTATAAATTTTTATTTTAACAAAAAGTAATTTAACAATATCCATGTATCAAATACTTTTTCCAACCGACTTCAGTGGAGCCTCCATCAATGCAATTAATCATACGATTGCATTTGCCAAACTAACAGAAGCCAAAATTTTTTTATTGCATGTTCAACATCCTTTGATTTTTCCTGAAGATGTTCCATTGCCTTTGCACGAAGAGGTGATGGAGAAATTTTACAAGGACATCCCAGAGGAACTACTACAAATTCAAAAGGTACTATTACAAGAAGGAATATCCTCAGAAATCATTAATAGATATGGACTATTGATTGAGGAAATGGAGAACCTCTGTAGCACTTACAATATCAATATGGTAATAACTGGCACTGATAATGACGCATTTAATACCATTTTTGGCACGAACAGCCTAGCCATGGTAGAAAAAATGAATTGCCCTGTTGTAGTTATACCCAAAGATGCCAAATATAAATTACCACAACGTATCTTATATGCCACTGAGTTTTTGGAAGAGGACATAGAAAAGTTGAATAGGGTTAAATTTATAGCCGATAAGGTACAAGCGAAAATTTTTATTGCACATGTTAATACTGATACAAAACATTACTATGATGACGCAGACAAGCAACATCATTTTGCACAAATGATTGAAGGTACGGAAAACGAAAATGGTTATTTTTACACTACTATCCATAACGAGAATGTTACAGATGGAATACTTGGCTATATCGAAAAGGCAGAAATTGATTTGATATGCATGAGTACAAAAAAGAAAAATTTCTTAGAGAAGTTATTTAAAGGAAGTAAAACACAAAAGATGGCTTCTATTACCCCAATTCCTTTAATTGTGTATCACATTTAATTAGTGAAAAGTTTTTGGATATTCTTTTTTCTGATAAAGTAATCAAAGACAATACTTTTAGGACTTATACCTTGAATTGTTTTGATTTTTCTTTTTTTCCAAATTTCTTTTCTTTTACGAATTAGCCTTGGAATATTGGCATAAAACACTAGATGTGCTTTGAGAACAATCCATAAAAATAATGGTCTTCCTCTTAATGCAAATTGTATAGATGCAATTCCATCCAATGCAAGTCTTATAAGTAATTTGGGTAGTAATTCATTGTTTGGCAGATTTTTAAAGAGCATCCACAATGAATTTCTAAAATTTAAATAGAATTTTTTAGTACTGCCAGTTTGCAGCGTCCCACCTCCTACATGGTATACTTCACTTTCAGCACAGTACATTACCTTGTATCCAAGGCCTTTAAGCCGCCAGCATAAGTCTATTTCTTCCATATGGGCGAAAAAATCAGTATCAAATTTATCCGCTTCTATAAAAGCACTTTTTCGAAGGAATAAGCACGCTCCAGTAGCCCAAAAAATCTCAATAATGTCGTTATATTGTCCTAAATCCTCTTCCAAGGTATCAAAAATACGACCCCTACAAAATGGATAACCAAATGTATCAATAAACCCTCCTGCAGCTCCAGCAAACTCAAAGAGATTTTTTTGGGAAAAGCTTTTTATTTTTGGTTGGCAAGCTGCAATTAGTGGGTCTTTAGACATTAAATTAATAATGTTTTGATCCCAGAAAGGAGTAACCTCTACATCAGAATTTAATAAAACTAAAAATTCAGCATCTATTTGTACCAGTGCTTCATTGTAGCCTCCAGCATATCCGAGGTTGGTAGGTAATATAATATTAGAAAGTTGTGGGTAGTTTTCTTTCAAAAACTGCAGCGAGTTGTCATTGGAGCCATTATCAACAATGTAAATTGGGTAATTAGAATTTTTAACCACTGATGGTAAAAATTTCTCCAACCATGATTGGCCATTATAATTTAAAATGACGATTGCTGCTTTTAGCATTCCTCTATTATTATTGTTTTAACATAGTAAGGCGTTTGGCTAATATAACCTAAGTGCCCAGTAAGCTCTGAAGATCTAAACCTGGGATGTTAGGTATTAATCCTTCTGTGCTCTTTTTTAACTCTGCCGCTATTTTTTGGTCTAATTCAAACAGGGCTTTGTTTATTGTATTGACAGTAAGTAAGGCGAGTTTTTCACTGTTTTCAGGTGTTAATAGCTGAGGATCAATTATTAAGCTTAACACTTGTCTTTTGCCGGTAACTGTAGCCTTTACCAATGAATTTTCTGACTCAGCAGTAATTGTAATATAAGATAACTCTTCTTTCGTTTTTTGAATCTTGGCTTGTATATCCTTCACCTTGCCAAGCATATTTAGCATATCAAACATATTCTTAATTTTTAATTTATTATTTGTAATAAATAAATTGCGACCTTCTTTAACCGGAACACCACTAAATATTATTATTTAAACCGCATGCCTATTTAACAATCGGCACTGCCAATGAACCATGTTTAATTTACACATTAAATCTAAAATGCATAATATCTCCATCTTCCACTAAATATTCTTTGCCTTCTATCGCTATTTTTCCTGCTTCTCTGCATGCAACTTCAGTTTTATAGTGTTGATAATCCTTTAATTTGATTACCTCCGCTTTAATAAACCCTTTTTCAAAATCAGTATGAATAACACTTGCTGCTTGGGGCGCTTTCCAGCCATTCACAATAGTCCAAGCACGAACTTCTTGTACACCAGCTGTAAAATAGGTGATTAAATTGAGTAGTTTGTATGAAGCTCTAATTAATTTGTTAAGTCCCGATTCTTTTAATCCATATTCTTCTAAAAACATGGCTCTTTCATCTTCTGATTCTAACTCCGCAATTTGAGCCTCTATTGCATTACTTAAAATAACAACCTCAGCACCTTCAGCATGTGCTGCCTTCATGAGAGCTTCTGAATATTTATTTCCAGTATGTATAGCTGACTCTTCTACATTGGCTACATATAACACTGGTTTGATGGTGAGTAAATGAAGGTCGTCTACGGCAATTCTATCTTCTTTAGATAAATTGAGAGCCCGTATGCTTTTGCCAGCTTCAAGCGTATCTTTACATTGAACCAATATTTCTACTTCCCTTTTTGCTTTTAAATCACCAGATTTAGCCGATTTTTCGCTTTTTTGAAGCTTTTTTTCAATTGAGTCAAGGTCTTTTAATTGGAGTTCTGTATCAATTATTTCTTTATCGCTAATCGGGTTAATATCGCCCTCTTCTCTTAATACATTCGTATCTTCAAAGCACCTAATCACATGGATAATGGCATCCACTTCTCTGATATTTGCTAAAAATTTATTACCAAGACCTTCTCCTTTGCTTGCACCTTTCACCAAGCCAGCAATATCCACTATTTCAAGTTGGGTAGGTACTACTTTTTGAGGAACAACGATGGCTTCTAAAATGCCAAGTCTTTCATCAGGCACATTCACCAGACCCACGTTGGGCTCAATCGTACAAAATCTATAATTTGATGCCACCGCTTTGGCACTATTTGAAACGGCATTAAACAAGGTAGACTTACCAACATTTGGCAAACCCACAATCCCACATTGCAGACCCATTAAATATGTATTTTAATTTTTTTAAGTTTTCTTTTACTACATTGAGGCACAAAAATAAAAAAGTCCCGCAATAACGAGACTTTTTATTTATATTTATTTAAAATTTAGATTATTCCCACTTGAGGGTATCTTCTATTTCTTGGAGTGATTCACCTTTGGACTCACTTTTTTCAAACTCATATTCAGGCATCAAATCCGTTTTTAGATAGTCTAGCGTTTCGTTGAGAGCCTCCATGAATTTTTCAATATCTTCTTTATAAAGAAAAATTTTGTGTTTTTCGTAAAAGAATCCATCATCATTAAAACGTTTCTTACTTTCAGTAATAGTTAAGTAAAAGTCGCTACCACGGGTAGATTTAATGTCAAAAAAGTATGTTCTTTTTCCAGCGCGCACCTTTTGTGAATATATTTCACTACTTTCTTTTTCTACTATTTTCTCTTCCACAAGCCCAATAATTAAAAAACTTAAACAAAAATAGTAAATTTCTTACATTTTAAAAATATTTTAAACGTTTTTTTTAAATTAACGTAAAAGATCAGACTATTGATTGTTTTAGAAACGTCTTGCTAACAACAACTTAATGTATAAAATACTGATTTTTAGTTTTATAAGTTTTTTGGGATATGCTCAGTCTTTTATGACCATTAGCGGTAAAGCTTCATATTATGGTAAAAACTTTCATGGTAAATATACGGCAAGTGGTGAAATATATGATATGAATGGTTTAACAGCCGCACATAGAACCCTTCCCTTACATACTATAGTGAAGGTAACTAATATTATCAATAAAAAGTCTGTAACTGTAAAAATTAACGATAGAGGCCCAGTTTACAAAGGCTTTGCCATTGATTTATCAAAAGGCGCTGCCACTAAACTGGATATGATAAATAGAGGTGTAGTTCCTGTTTTAATCGAGATTATAAAGTTCAATAAAAATTTAAAGGGTAAAGCAACCAAATTGTTATCAAATCATTATTTGTCGGTTAAGCCGATTTCTACTAAAACTTCCAAAACAAAACGATCAGCCTATTACGTTCAACTTGCTGCATTTTCAATTTATAAAAATGCCTATTCTTACAGTAAAACTTTAAAACTGAATGGAAATTACAAAAATATAATAAAACAAACTCTGAATAACGGAAACAAATTATATCATGTGTTGATAGAAGCATCTTCTGAAAAGGAGGCATTTATAAAACTAGCAGAATTGAAAACGAAAGGATATCAGCCTATTATAAAAACGTTGTAAGAAGTTGAGATAAACAATATTTCGATTGTGTCGTATACTTAATTATAAATATATGGTATGAAGATTTATTCAATTATTTTATCACTTGTGATATTTATTATAACAAGTTGTGCCCAAAAGCATACGAGTAGCACTACTGAAAATGCTCATAAAAAGGTAGTTCATCAACATGATGCCAACCAATCCAACGCCCATAAGCAACAATCTAAACACCAATACGTGCATAGCGGGCGGTTTAAATTCTATTGAATTTTGGGATTATTTTTCACAATTATATCTTTTCTAGCTATTTATTGAAATTATTCTTGAAAAAATGTTAATAAACTTTTAGGTTTGTGTAAATACTAAATACACCCGTCGATGAAACACTTCTTTAAACCAATACTTATTTTTTTATTTCTGTTAGTACAAATTGGATATACACAATCAAAAAAGGATAATACTACTGAAGAAAAATCATCGAATTCTAAAAAATTGGAGACTAAAGCGAGGCAATTGTTCTTTTATGAAGACTACAAGGCAGCAGCTGAAATTTTTGAAAAAATAGAGGAGACTGAACCCGATAAAACAAAACATGATTATGTATTGGGTGTATGTTATCTACACATGCATCTTAGTACCAAGGCCGAACAACATTTACAATCTGCAATAAAAAGAAAAGATTCACCAGTTCAAGTGTATTATTATTTGGGCAAAGCCGATCACCTAGCAAATAATTTTAATGATGCCATTGAGCACTTTGAATTTTATAAAGACACGCTTACCAAATTATTAAAAAATAAAGTAGTTACAAAGGATATAGAGCTTCATGCGCATAATCAAAAGACACTTGAAGAAGTAGATGAAGAAATTAAAAAATGTAAGGTTGGTAAAAAGATGATTGACAATCCTTTAAAGGATGTAGTTGTCACTAATGCTGGATCACCATTAAATAGTGAATTTGCGGAATATACTCCAGTATTTACTAATAATGAAGATATAATGTTTATAAACTCCAGAAGACCTGAATCTAAAGGTACTAACGATGAAGAGGAAGATTACTTTGAAGATATTTTTATTTCATACAAAGTAAGTAATGGCTGGTCATCACCTGTAAATATAGCTGCACAGATCAATGAAAGTTTTAATACTAATTTTCATGATGCCGTAGTAAGCATTTCTCATGATGGTGAACTTTTAATCATGTATAGATCATCAGGTGGAAAAAATGCCAATGGAGATTTATATTATTGTAAGTTAAATGATGATGAGTGGTCGTCACCAAAGCCTTTTCCAACTGAAGTTAACTCAATTCATGGCGAAACTAGTGCTTGTTTTTCTGATGATGCTAACACCATGTATTTTGTTAGTGACAGGCCAGGGGGTAAAGGTGGAAAGGATATTTATACCATCAAAAAGGATGCATCTGGAAATTGGGGCAAAGCCACGAATATGAGTGATTCAATTAACTCAAAATTTGATGAAGAGGCACCTTATATCACACCTGACGGTAAAACATTCTATTTTAGTTCTACTGGACATGAAAACATGGGTGGTTTTGATATTTTTAAATCTACTTATAATGAGGCAACTGCAACGTGGTCTAAACCGGTTAACTTAGGTTATCCAATTAATTCAGCTGACCATGATATCTATATTCAGTGGTCGCTAGATGGGAAAACTGGATACTTCACTTCTATTAGGCCTGATACCAAAGGAGAAAAGGACATTTATAAGATTTCGGGAGCGAGCGAAATTAATCAATACATTGTTTTGAAAGGTAAGGTAGTGGATTCTGAAACTAAAGTACCTTTAACTGCTAAAATTTCATTATTTGATTTGACCAACAAAAAACAATTGCCTGATTTAAATACAGATAGCACCACAGGAAAATATCATGTGGTAGTGCCAGGTGGTGTAGTATATGACGTAGATGTAGCTGCTATTGAGCATTATATATTTGAAGATAGTATTGCGATACCTAAAGATAAGTCTATCAACGAAGTGAGAAAAGATGTTGCCCTAAGGCCGTTTAAATTAAATGAGCATGTGATTCTAAAAAATATATTTTTTGATTATAATAGTGCTAATTTAAGACCTGAATCTGAAAGAGAATTAAATGCACTTTACAATATGCTCGCCTATAATCCTACGCTAAAACTTGAGATTGGTGGACATACTGATTCCGTGGCTAATGATGATTATAATTTAAAGTTATCTGAACAACGTTCTAATTCGGTAGTTGAGTATTTACTTAAAAAGGGGATACAAAATGATAGATTAAAAGGAAAGGGTTATGGGGAGAGTCAGCCTATTGCTTCTAATGCTACGGATGAAGGAAGACAATTAAACAGAAGGACCGAATTTGTGATAACAGACATTAAGTTTACTGAAAAGAAGATTATTGCTAAAATGGATACGGCTGTTGCAATGGCAGGGATGAGAAAGAATAAGGTAAACTTTTTCACTGGCAGAAGTACATTTACCACACCAGAAGTAGGACATCCATTAGCCGAATCGGTACATTTCCCTCATTTTGACGCTAAGACAATTACAGATTATTCCAAAAGGAAGGCAGATTTGATTGTTGAAATTTTACAAAAAAATCCTAATATGGAGTTAAAAATTGTTTCTTATTCTGAGGAGGATGAATTGGAAAAAAATTCAAAAATATCGGTTGAACGTGCCAAACTAGTTTATGAATATTTGATTTCTAAAGGAGTGAATTCAAGTAGATTAAAATTCGAGGGTGCCTCCAAACTTGAAAATCAATGGGCTGGACATGCGAGAAGAGTTGAGTTTTTTGTTGAAAAATTATAGATAAAAGAAGGGGCTTTAACAAAGCCCCTTCTTTTATCTATAATTATTTACTTATTACTAATTAAAATAATACCTTATTTCTCGCCATTACCTCATCTTTCCAAGGCATTCCAGTAGTAATGTTAGCCTTGATATCACCCAAGAGACTGTAAAGTCCAAAAAACGTACGGTTCACATAAATAAAATGCCTTGATCCTCTGGGCTCAATATCAGATTTAATCTCCTCCATGTTGGCTACCTTATCTCCAAAATCATAAATCATTTGCATATAGCTGGGATCTCCAAAATCAAAGGTTTCGCTTCTAAATGGCATAGAAGTAAGTTGAAGCATCTCTTTGTAAAGTGATTTAAAAAGTTGCTTTTTTTCTTCTGTTTCTCCATTCTTTATCATCTCTAGATTTTCCAAATGATAATCATAAGCTGTGGGATTGTTAAATATTTCTGGAATAACGATTGAGAAAAAGCTTTGATGAAAATCGGCAGGTATTTCTTTTACACAGCCAAAATCTATAACTACCAATGTACCATCTTCTTGCAATAAAAAATTACCTGGATGAGGATCTGCATGCAGTTTTTTTAATTGATGACATTGAAAAATATAGAAATCCCACATCGCCTGCCCAATTTGGTTTCTAATTTCCTGGCTTGGGTTAGTTTCTAAGAAATCTTTGAGATGCTCGCCTTCCATCCATGACATGGTGAGTATCTTTTCAGATGAATATTCAGGAAAATAGGTTGGAAAACTAATATGTGGAATATGACTACAAGCCGCTGCTATTTCTCTTGATTGTGCCAATTCCAAATGGTAGTTTGTTTCTTCTAACAATTTACTTTTTACCTCATCTAAGTATTTGTCCAAATCCTTTGCAGGTAAATTAAACAATCGAACCGCAAATGGTTTTACTAAATTAATATCAGATTTGATGCTATCAGCCACACCTGGATATTGTATTTTTACGGCAAACGTTTTTCCATCTTTAGTCGCTTTATGCACTTGACCAATAGAAGCTGCATGGGTAGCTTTCATTTCGAAAGTATCGAAAAGCTCATTTGGAGATTTATTGAAACTATTTCTAAACACCTTAGAAACAAGGGGCCCTGACAATGGTGGAGTGTTAAATTGCGCCAATGAAAACTTATCGACGTATTCTTTTGGTAAAACACCTTTGTCCATACTCAGCATTTGTGCTAACTTAAGCACACTTCCCTTCATTTCACTTAACGAGTCATAAATATCTGCAGCATTATCTGCATTTAACTGGTCATTATTGGTAGACGGATCCACCGTTTTTCTCACATAATGCTTTAGATAATTTACGCCTACTTTTGCGCCAGTTTTTACAAATTGAGTAGCCCTTTGCACCTTTGAAGTAGGGATTTTATCTAGTTCTTTCATCTTATTTTGTGTGTATTTTGAAGCCGATTTTTGTAATATGCTATTGTTTGTTGATAATAATAGCTGTTTGTTTTAGATTTTCTAGAATAACTTTATTTTTGAACCATAAACTTACCAAAATCAAAAGCGGATTGTAGGACATTGCTGCCCATAAGTTCAAACGAAAGATTTACAGCTTTCTCGATAGCAACATCAGTTTTTTCAAATTTGTTTGAACTGTCCTTCAGCCAAAAGTTCAATACAAACAATAGTTGATACCAAAGTCCATCAGCGTACTTGTCACTTATCCAGGCTATTTCGTTAATTTCTTTTGACTCTTTTCCTTCGTTGATGATGTCTGAAGCAAAGTTTACAAAGGCTTCTTTAAATGGCTTAAGGTATTTAATCGTGTTAAAAACATTTTCTGGCTTGTTAGATTGATATTTTATATAACTTCTGTGTTGCAATAATTCTTCAATCCAAGTGTAATAAAAGGCAAGAAGCTTTTCTCGTGCTCCATAGCCGTTGTATGCTTCGTCAGCGTGTAATCTTTGAATCGTAGTTTCATAAAATTCCAACCATATAGCACTTTCTATCGACTCAAATGAAGTGTAGCTTTTATAAAACTCACCTTCAGTGATTTGAAGATATTTAGCAAATTCATAAGCAGAATTCGGCCTAGCATGGTTGTCGAGTATGTAGGCAATGTACTTTTCATTTATTTGTTTCGTTTCCATAGTTTTAGAACATTTAGTATTGAATGATGTTTAAATTTACGCTATTTAATTCAATGTAATGACCACCTATAAATAAACTTTTTACCTTTATATGTTATTTATTAAAGTGTGTTTATGTCCAAAATGTTTTTATTTTTCATTAAGTTCAATTTATAAAATTAATAACTATGAAACCCGTTTTAGCTGAATTAATTACGATTGGAGATGAGATTATGATTGGACAAATCACCGATACCAATACCCAGTGGCTTTCAGAACAACTAAATTTAAATGGAATAAAGGTAATTCGTAAATCTTCGGTGGGTGATGAACAAGAACAAATTATTCAAATTTTGGCTGAGTCAGAAAGTCGGGCGGATATAATCATTATAACTGGTGGACTTGGGCCTACTAAAGATGATATTACTAAACATTCCATGGCTATATTTTTTGAATCTGAATTTTATCTAAACCAAGAAGTTTTGAAAATGGTTAGCGATTTTTTTGTACAACGAGGTAAAGAAATTTCAGAAGTAAATAAGTTACAAGCTTGGTTACCAGTAGCTTGTAGCCCTATAATGAATTATCATGGTACGGCTCCTGGGATGTGGTTTGAAAAAAATGGTAAAGTGTTTATTTCTATGCCTGGGGTTCCGTTTGAGATGAAAGAAATGACTAAAAGCAGCGTAATTCCGCAATTACAAAGATTTTTTAATACGCCTAGAATTTATCATAGAACGGTGTTAACAGCGGGTATTGGAGAGTCTGTATTGGCGGAATTGATTGCTGAATGGGAGGATGGCTTACCTAAATATCTAAAATTAGCTTATTTACCTAGTTATGGGTCTGTTAGATTACGTTTGAGTGGCTTTAGTTTAAATTCGGAGGACATTGCAGCAGTTGTTGATAATAAAATGGAAGAAATTTTACCATTAATTGATAAATATCTTGTAAGTGCTGAAGGGGATAGCTTAGAAATAACCATTGGAAAGTTGTTGATTAAAAGGAACTTAACCATAGCAACAGCTGAAAGTTGTACTGGTGGAAATATTGCTGCTACCATCGTCGGTGTTCCAGGTAGTTCTGCCTATTTTAAAGGAGGTTTAGTTGCTTATCAAAATGATATTAAAATTAAAGAATTAGGTGTAAAAACAGAAACAATTATACAATATGGTGCTGTAAGTGAACAATGTGTCCAAGAAATGGCACTTGGAATAGTCAACAAATTGGGGACATCTATTGGTATTGCGGTGAGTGGAATAGCAGGTCCTACTGGAGGTACAGTAGATAAACCAGTAGGAACTACTTGGATAGCGATTTCAAATGGCGATAAAACAATTTCCAAATTGTTGAAATTAGGTAGTTTGCGTGAAACAAACATAAAATATACTACGCAGTTGGCTTTAAATGCCGCAAGAATTTTTATTTTAGAAAATTATTAAGAGGTGGAACAAGATATTTCTCATATTAAAAGTTTATTGCAAAATAGGGTAGTAACGGAAGTTGGTAAATTACTTGAGTTAGGTTTGTATGATATCGCTTTTATTATAATGGCACAAAGTATTGAAGTTCTAGGAGCATTTATGGATAAAAAGCCGTTAAAAGCAGAGCATCAATCAAAAAAGAGATTTTCTTTAGCCCTTTACAAGTTGTTCGATGTCAAATATGCAAAATTAAATCTAAACGATTTTTTATACGTTCATTTTAGATGTAATTTAAGTCATTTATTTACAGCATCTCCTTACCTCATTTTATTATCTAGGGTAGAGGCAGAAGGCTTGTCACTTCTGCATTTGCAACAAAAAGGTGAAAAGGTGGTGATAGTAGCAGAAAGTTTACATGAAGATATTATCCTTGCTACTAATAAATTATTTAAGAAAATGGATAACCAACAGGTTCTATATAAAAAGGGTTATTTCTAACTATATTTAAAGCTAAAATCGTTTTATCGTTATTTTTAATAATCAATTAGGAGAATTTCTTCCCCTAATTGACTTCTATTAAATTGATACTAATCTTGAAAAACTTTTACCAATACTTTTGTCCATTAAATTGGTAAATTGTAATTCATCAATCTGATTTTGGATTATTTGTTTAAAATTGAAATAGTTTTCTTTCTTTATAAAGCCTGACTCTTTCACCCAATTATCAGATGCATAAAGTAACATAAACTCTTCTATTTGTTCTGATTTCATTTGAGAATTACTTGTCAAATATTCTGCTATTTTCAATAAAACTAGCTTGTTTCGAGCTAATATTTTTTCTGCTTCTATCTCACAATCAATAATTAACTGTATGGCCTCTGCCTCGAATTTATCATTATGCACAAAATGTTCATTTATATTTTTAGTAGCATGTGACAAAAACAATGGCATGGTGCCCATTCCATATTCTTTAATTGCTTCAGTTGCCAACCTTGCAGCCTGTTCCATATCTCCGAAAACGCCTGTTGATGTTTGTTGTTCCCCAAAAATTAATTTTTCAGCCACAAAACCACCTAATGTGATTATTATATCCTTAATTATTAACTCTTTAGTAAACAATCCTTCGGGCATTTCAACCTGACAGAATCCCTCAGATTCATTACTTACAGTTTTTGTAGTAATTAATTTAGGTATTATTTTCAAACAAATTGCTGCACAAACTGCATGACCTGCTTCATGCACTGCGGTGTGGGCTTGTACATCAGAATTGGTTGCTTTTCTCAATCTGTTCATTTTCAGAATCAATTGAGTTTTCCACTGATGAACCAAGTCACCTAAAAATAAACATTCAAATAAGTAACTTTCGCCGTCAAAATCCCAAATAATTGTATCCGCACTGATTTCTTTTTCAAGCAATTCTACAATAATTTTACTTACAAATGATTCTATTAAATTATTGATAGTTGTCAAAACAGGTCTTGCTCCCTGACTTGGAAATACTCCTTCTTGATAAATTATTTGATTAACAGCGTTTTGAAAATGAATCTTGTATCCAAATCTTTCCTGTACGTAATTCGAAACTTTATCTAACTGTTTGCTGATAAATAGTTCATAATTTTTAGTATTAAAACATGGGTAAATTATATGATTGTTTCCAAGTCGAGCCACTTGTTCATTTCTGAACCTCTTTTTTAATGCAGATTTCACGCCTCCAATATTTACCTTTTTAATGGCATTGTAAAAATCATCGGCACTAATATCTGGATTGAGGTTATTGCTCATGTAAAATGCTTCATCTAAATTACCTACAATAAATACCAAGGATTTTGATAAATCCATTTGTTTTAAAGTGGTTCTTTTGTCAATTCCAGCAATCAATAAATCTGAAATACCTTCTAAATCAAGCGTCTTGATTTTTTGCAACCATTCGTCAAAAGGCGAATTATTTTCAGCTTCGTACAAATCTCTTACGCCATCTACAAAATCTTTGCTGACGAAATAATCAACCGACATTGCTACACCATATCGTTCAAAATGGTCTAAATAATAGGAACCAAATAAAGCCAAAAACTCACTTTCTTGGGCAATTACTTTTCCACCTTCGACCAAAACACCTCTTTTAATTGCTTTATCAATTAACATTACTCCATTGATAGCCAATTTAATAGTATAACTATTCATAGATGGAGAATGATAAATTTTACCAGAATCAATCAATTCCCAAATTACTCTGAGTTTATCTTTGTTGATTTCTTTTTTGTCTTCGTCTAAAGTTCTTGCAAATTGAAATTCATCCAAACAAAGTATCACAGGTTTTCCATCAAATAGCGCAATATCATCTGTGAACATTTCTTTCAACCAAGTTCCTTGTTCTGAATTATGTTCACCCATATCAATATGAATGTAACTGTTGTCGGCCTCAAGTAAAGTAGCCAAACGTTTTAATAGAGCCGACTTACCAGTACCAGTAAGGCCCCAAACGTTCACCAATAATGGTCTAATTTGAGCCTCTGGAAATAAATACCAAGGCATAATTAAACTTGTAATTTCATCAATTACTTCATCCAAGCCAACAAATTCATTTTTAAGTATTTGTGAAGCATTCTCTAACTTAAATTTATTTTTAATTATCTGATTCTTATCCATCACGTTTTCATTTTAAAATCAATCCCTTCAAATGTTTTTATAGGATTGCCTCTTTCTAAATTTCTATGTTGCAACCATACTTTAGTTGCATTTTCTATGGTAGCTTGTTGATTATGAAGGTCAACCAAAATCTTTAATCGCTCCAATGCTAGTTTTTTATTTTGCAGTTGCGAACGTAAATCTGAGGCAGTGGTGGCCAAATTCAAGCCTTTATAAGTTGCTCTAACTGCCGATTCCGTTTTATTCACATGCTGACCTCCTGGTCCTGAAGCTTTCATGGTTGTATATTCCACTAAGCGTTCATCAAACGCACTTTTTTGAAGTGGTTCAAATACATTCACCCCAACAAACCAATTTTTCCTTTTATGGTATTTTCTGTACATACTTTGCCCAACCCATAAAATACTGCCATCCCATTCTTTTACAAATTCATTGGCGTTTGTGCCTTGTAATGAAATTGTTGCAGAAAACAATGTATTAGGTTCTGCACCTAATACACGTTCCACTACTTCTACATTAAGCGACTTATTGATAGCACTTTGTAAAATTATTTTCATCAATCTAGCAACTACCCATTCACATTCAGCCGGACCTTGTCCGGAGGTAATCTGAAGTATATATTGATTCATATTATTTCTTTATTTTTGATCCATTCTCACAATTTTGGGTAAAAATGAACCTTCTACTTTTACTAATTCCGTTTGTGATGCCATCACTTCATCAATATTTTTATACACCAAAGGCGATTCGTCGGGGCCGCCACCAATCAAAGTGACACCTTTTGATGAAACCAACTTTTTCAGACTACTCATAGTGATACTTTCATTGGCTTTGGAACGAGTCATTTTTCTACCAGCACCATGTGCGGCACTTTGTAAAGATTGTTCATTTCCTAAACCACTTACAATAAATGCAGGGTCAATCATATTGCCCGGTATAATCCCCATCACACCTTTTTGAGCTGGAGTTGCACCTTTGCGATGCACAATAAACTCCTGTGAACCAATCATTTCCTTCCAAGCAAAATTATGGTGGTTTTCAACTTTAGCAATGGCTTTAAAACCCAATGCTTCTGCTAAATTTGCATGAATTAGGTCATGACAAGCCTGTGCATAATCTCCAGCAAGATTCATGGCCATCCAATATTCTTGTCCAGCTTCTGAATCCATATCAAGCCAAGCCAAATGTTGAATTTCACGAGGTAACTTGCAGGTATTCAAGGCTATATTTGAATATACTTCTGCCACTTTTGCACCCAAAGCTCTTGAGCCTGAATGTGCTAAAATGCCAACATATTCGCCTTGTGGTAAGTTAAGATGATTGGTGTCATTCAAAGTAACGATACCAAATTCAACAAAATGGTTACCCGAACCGCTACTACCAAGTTGAATTTTAGCCTTGCCAAACATTTGTTTTAATAATGACAATTGGTTAAACTCATCACGTTCCAAAATTTCATGTTCTTGATGTTTCTCAAAAGAGCCTGTATTGCCGAAATGGGTACAATTTTTCAGAGCCAATTTAGCTTCATAAGCATATTGTTTCAAGAATGAGGAACGAACATCATAGATAGTCAAACTCATTCTACAACCAATATCCACCCCAACAGCGTAGGGTACAACTGCATTTTCAGTGGCAATTACACCACCAATCGGCAAACCATAACCTGGATGACTATCAGGCATTAATGCTCCATACTTTACAATTGGCAACTTCATTACAGTATCCATTTGTCGCTTTGCATTACCATCAATATGCTTACTGCCAAATACTTTATAAGTAGCAGGATAAATTGACGCTTGAAATGTTTGAAACACTTGCTCCTCTTCTTTTCCGATTAATAAGTGAACCAAAGATTCCCAGTTTTCATCTTCTTTAAAAGCCTCCGGATTAGTTAAAACTTCAGTGGCTATTGTTAATTTTTGTTCTTTACTAAAATGTTTATAACATTTAGTTAAGATATTAATTACCAAACTCTTTGCCTGACTATTAGGGAAGGGCAAATGTTTGAAATCATTCAATTTTAGTTTATTACTGCCCATTTGGGGAATATTTAGATTTTGAAAACAGACAAAAAGCATCCGATTACCAATAAAAAATTGGCAATAAAAATCCCTTAAATCTGTTTGTAGATTTTAAATTTTTTGTGAAATAATTTTTCCTGAAAAATTTAGCTAAGGCAAAATGAAGCCATCAATATTATTTTCGTAAAAAACGAAATAATATTTGAAATTGATGAAACATAAGTTCAATCAAAAAGAAATTGCCTTAAGAAAATGTAGGAAATAAACCGTAAGTAATCGGTACGGAGCCAAACGAAATTATCTAATCAGACTGGGAGCCTGTACGGTGTATTAGATAATTGGAGTTGAATAAAGTAACATAATATTTGTTGGCTTAAAAGGTTATTAAAATTGTCAATTAATGGTGCAAAGGTAATAATAAGTTTTTTGAATAAACAAATATTATTTAAAATATTTGTTTATTAGCAATTAAGTTGTTATTAATCAGGGAATACAAACAAAAATAGATTGATTTAAAACCTTTTAAAAATTAATAGCCCATGATTTGAAACATGGGCTATCAAATATGTATTTGGCTTGTTATTTCTAAACCTAACCAAATTTCATTGAAATAGGGCAAAGGTAATAATTACCCTATTAAGCCCATTTTTACAAAATCTTGAATATCAATCATGCCTTTAGGCTTGTTGTCTTCGGTAACAATAATTTGATCTACTTGGTGCTCTTTAAACAATTTAACTGCATCATACAAAAGAGCATCAGCATTAATAGTTAAAGGTGATTTATATTCGAAATCAGCCATTTTACTACTTAGTACATTTTGACCATTGTCCTTAATTTTTCTTCTTAGGTCTCCATCAGTAAATATACCTTTTATATTGCCACTTTCATCTGTTACTGTTACTGCGCCAAGTCCAGAATCTGTCATTGTTACTAAAGCATCAATTAATGCTTTTGAACTTGCAATAGTAGCTTGATGTTCACTAGCAACTTCACGTACACGCACAGTCATAAGTTTCGTATGTTCTACAAACTGACTAGTACCAACAGCAGTTAAATGGTTGTCGTTTAACTTTTTAATTACACTCCAGGGAGCTGTTACTGTATGTACACCAAGTTCTAAGGCATTACGTACATGTTCAGTATGTCTCACTGAAGAGAACATTATTTTAGAAGAATAATTATATTTATGTACCACTTCTAAAATTTGATCAAAAACTGTAAGTGCGTCTATACCATTGTCTTGCATACGACCAGCTAGTGGACATACATAAGTAGCTCCAGCCTCCATAGCCAAATAGGCCTGATTTAAGGTGTATACAAGGTGTACGTTAACCAAATACCCTTTGTCTCTTAATATTTTGCAGGCAGCAATGCCTATGTTTGAAACAGGAATTTTAAACACAGTTTTTTTAGGATCCAGTCCTAGTGCTAATTGGCGTTCTGCTTCTGCCAAAATTTCAGCAGGTGTATTGCCCAAGGCTTCGATTTGAAGCACTTTTACCATTTTAGATAGTTTCACAATAGCTGCATCTATGTCCGTGATGCCATGGCGATGCATAAATGTGGGTGTAGTAGTAAGCCCAGCAATTATTCCTAATTGTGCCGATTCTTCTACTTCTTTAAAATCTACTGAATCTAAATATAATTCCATTACTTCTATTTTTATGAATGATTAGTACTTGTAAATTGATGTTGTTTTTGTAAAAAAAGGAATAAAAAATAACTAGTTTTCGTATTGTCTCACTAAGTTGTGGATTTCAATAAGTGGCTTAACAAATTCCTCAAAATCTGCCAATTTGTATTGGCTTGCTGCGTCACACAAAGCTTTGGTAGGATCTGGATGTGTTTCTATAAATACACCATCCACTCCAGCAGCTACTCCAGCTCTTGCAATCGTTGGGAGGTATTGACGAGCACCACCTTTAGGGTCGGAACTTGGTATTCCGTATTTACGAATGGAGTGGGTGATATCAAAAATAACAGGATACCCAATTTGACGCATTTCATAAAAACTTCTTGGGTCAACAATAAGGTCGTTATAACCAAAAGTATATCCTCTTTCAGTTAATAGTATATTTTTATTTCCAGTAGATTCGATTTTTTCTACCGGTTTAATCATGTTTTCAGGTGCTAAAAACTGACCATGTTTCACATTAATAGCTTTGCCAGTTTTAGCAGATTCTATTACCAATGAAGTTTGCATACAAAGGTAAGCAGGTATTTGTATAATGTCGATTACCTCTGCTGCGGCCTTAATTTGATCAGGATAATGAACATCTGACACCAATGGGAGGTTAAATTCTTTTTTTATTTTAGCTAATATTGACAAACCTTCTTCCATGCCTGGACCTTGAAAAAAATCAACAGAGCTGCGGTTGTCTTTTTGAAACGATGATTTAAATATGAGTGGTAATTTAAGCCTTTCTGATATTTCTTTAAGTTTTTCAGCGGTTCTCATCATGAGACTTTCTTCTTCTACCACACAAGGACCAGCTATTAGAAAAAGTTCTTTGGCACCAGCTTTTACATTGCCAATTGTTACGATGTGTTTGCTCATTCGACTTTATGCGTTTTTTTATTTACCGCTTTAAACAGATTCCTAGTTTATTATGGACGGCATTTTGCCACAATATTACAAAAAAAAATATTAGTGTTGGCTTTTTTGATATTTATTTCCTGTTCTAATCAATTGAACCAGTTTTATTTTGTTCATAATTTCTATGATTTTTCTCCAACAAACTGGTCGGTAGCGTATTTAAAGAGCACATTAAAAGTGGTAAGAGACCCGTAGATTCTTGTAATATACTGTTGCATTTCTACCTTTTCGTCATCTTGAAGTTTTGAATTGGCATTTATTTTTTGTTCCAAAACACGCAGCCTGTCACGAAGCATAACTATTTTATGAAAAAAGGTTTCGATAGGAATCTCCTTAGGTTTTAAACTGGCATCTTTGGGTTGTAATGACATTATTCCACCGTTCCATTTGTCACCAATGGCCACTACTTCATTCACATCTGCCCATTTTCTTAAGATGGTTTCAAGTTTATACTCTAGGTCATCAATTTTAATCTGACTCGAACTATCCTCCACATTTTCAAGTACTTCATAGTTATATGATTGTGGTATTTCAATTATTCCTTTACCAAAAAATGAAATTCTATAATAATCAGCCTTGGTGCCAGCCACAATTCCTTCGCCATATTCGCTATGAACGATTCTTGATCCTAATCCTAAATACATGGTTCTAATATTTTTTCAAAAATATTGCCTTAATGACGATTAAGCAAGTTACACTTATCGAAAACTAATAATATTTTAGATAAGGTATATTTTGTATTACTAATATTGTTTTACAATTTTGAATAGTAAACACCATTTGAATGGAATTTCTACCAAAAGAAATAGATAAATATGTAGAAGCGCATACAAGTACAGCTTCAAAACTATTAAATAAAATTGCTAGAGAAACTCATTTACAGGTTCTTATGCCTAGGATGTTATCAGGGCATTTGCAAGGGCGGGTGTTGGCCATGTTGTCTAAAATGATTGCCCCAACCAATATCTTAGAAATTGGCACTTTTACTGGCTATTCTGCACTATGCTTGGCGGAAGGGTTAAATAAAAATGGTAGGTTGGTTACCATCGACATTAATGAAGAATTAGAAAACAGAGTAAGGGGTTATTTCAAAGAATCAATTTATAATGATCAAATTAATTATTTAGTAGGCAATGCATTACAAATTGTTCCTCTTTTAGAAGAACCATTTGACTTGGTATTTATAGACGCTGATAAAATAAACTATATTCATTATTATAATTTAATTATTGATAAACTCCCGAGTGGCGCATTTATCATTATAGACAATGTGTTATGGAGCGGAAAAGTGGTAGAAACAACCTCTAAAATAGATGAGGATACACAAGCAATTATTAATTTTAACAAATTTGTAAATGAAGATGTTAGAGTGGAGAATGTGCTTTTTCCCATAAGAGATGGGTTAATGATTTTAAGAAAAATAGATTAACTTTTAGGATTAACCATCTTTGGCCGATTTAGTGTTTTTTATTTCCGAATAAAAAAATAAAACCGACATGCAATTTTTTTACCATCAACTACGTTCTAACAACATCCAACAATAACAACTCTTTTTTATAGCAATGTTAGAATACACCAAACTGATTCTTTCTAAAGTTAGCTTTGATCAACACCTTTTTATTAAGGAATATAAAAAAGCGCTTCAATGGCTCACCCCAGAAGATTGCGCTGTTTTATCACAGTGGTGTATCAATAATCTTGACGAGCAATTGGTTAAGCTGATTCAACAATTGCTTTAATTTCTTCAAAATAGTAAAAGCATATTTTTAACTTCAGCATTACTTTACGTAACTATTTGTTTGGATTTATTGAAATCACGTTGCGATAATTTGAATTAAGCAATTTTTAGAAAAATCAAACGCTGTTAATAGTTGAATTTCCATCAACTTAGTTGAAATTTCAAAACCTTCTTTTCGCCATTAATTATGGGTCTTTATTTCTTCCTTTCGATAGTGTATCTTAATAAACCCTCCAAGGAATCTCTGGTTGGGGATAAAGGAAAAGAATGTAGTATTTCAAGAGCCTCGTTGATATAATGATTCATTTTATTTGTGGTATATTCTATACCTCCACTTGATTTTACAAACTCAATCACTTCATTTACCTTTTTACTTTTGTGACTTTGGTTTTTGATAATAAAAATAATTCTTCGTTTATCCAGCCAAGTAGCACGATTTAACGCATATATCAAAGGCAAAGTCATTTTTTTCTCCTTTATATCAATCCCTAGCGGTTTGCCGATTTCTTCATTGCCATAGTCAAACAAGTCGTCTTTTATCTGAAAAGCAATTCCTACTTTTTCACCAAATAATCTTATTTTTTTGATAATATCCACATCAGTAGTAACAGAACTTGCTCCTACACCGCAGCAAGATGAGATTAATGAAGCTGTTTTACTTCTAATTATTTCAAAATACACCTCCTCATTTATATCTAGTCTTCTGGCTTTTTCTAGCTGCAATAGCTCGCCTTCACTCATTTCGCGCACAGCGTCGGATACTATCTCTAGCAGTTTAAAATCTCCATTATGAACTGAAAGTAACAAGCCCTTTGAAAGTAAATAATCACCTACCAACACAGCAATTTTATTTTTCCAAAGTGCATTTATGGAAAAGAATCCTCGTCTGTAGTTAGATTCATCCACGACATCGTCATGCACCAAGGTAGCGGTGTGTAATAATTCTATAAGAGCAGCGCCTCTGAAGGTTGCGTCGTTGATCTCTCCACACAATTTGGCAGTAAGAAAAACAAACATAGGACGCAGTTGTTTACCCTTGCGTTTTACAATATAATTGGTGATTTTGTCAAGTAATAATACCTTACTCTTCATCGAAACACGAAATTTTTCCTCAAAATCTTGCATTTCTTGCGCTATTGGAGCTTGTATTTCTTCTATGTTGATTGCCATTCGGCCACAATAATATCACAAATTGAAACCATATAAAAGTAGCCATCAAATTTATTTTTTAATATTAGATTATCAAGATGTCTTTATGACATTATTCTAATTTCAAAAGAATAAAATGATAATTTAATCACCTAATTATGTAACCTCATCAAGTATTAACACAAACAAAAAACTTAAAGAAACTATTTATATTTTCATGCGTATTTATACCTACAAATGAAATGTGTGTGGGATGATAAACTTCAACAAAATTTATAAAAATTCAATATTACTTCTTCTAGGCTTTTCAATTAATCAACAACTATTCGCACAAAATACCCTGATACAAGGCGAAACCCAATCTATAAAAACTGACTATCAAGCAAAAATTAATAGTTTTGATGAAGTCATAAAAAGCAATCCAAGTGATGCAACTGCTTACCTAGAACGTGGCAAAGCAAAAGCAGTAATGGGGCAATATTCTGACGCCATCAACGACTACTCAAGTGCTTTAGCTTATAAACCCAATAATGAACAGACTTTTCTTTACCGTGCTTATAGCAATTTTAAATTAGGTGATATTTTTAATGCGATTGCAGACTACGACAAAGCAATATCAATTAATCCCAGCAGTTTAGAAGGACATTTTGGTAGAGGAGAACTTCTTTCAAAAATAGGAGATGACGAACGCGCCGAGAAAGATTTTAGCAAAGTAATAGAACTAGACCCTAAAAGTGCTAAGGCCTATTATGAAAGAGGTCAAATTAGAACCATACAAAACGATTATAAAGGCGCAATTTCAGATTTTGAAATATCGAATAAAATCAGTAAAAACGCAGAAACGTTGTACAAACTTGGGTTTTTACAATCTAAAATAGGTCAAGATTTGGCAGCAATATCTTCTTTTACCTCAGCAATTGAAATTGATTCTAATAATACTACCTATTACTTTTTTAGAGCAAGTTCATTAATACACCTTGGCAAATATCAAGAATCAATTGGAGATTTATCTAAAGCCATTGATAGAAATCCTGCTGATGTAAATTTTTATGTTAAAAGAGGTTATGCCTATCATCACCTAAGAAATTATACAAATGCAATTAAAGATTTTACCAAAGCGATAGAAATCAACCCTGCCAATCCTGAATACTATTACTCACGAGCCATCTCACTTACACATAATGCAGAATACACGAATTGTATAAAAGATTTTAGTAAATGTTTGACACTAGACCCCAATAATGCCGATGCTTACTTGAACAGAGGTATGGTTTATGAAAATCTTTTTATGCCTAAGCAAGCAGAATTGGATTTTTCATCCTATTTGTCAATAAATCCTTTAAATACACAACTTTACAAAAAGAGAGGCGAGCTTAGATTTGCATTGCACAACTACAAAGGCGCCATAGATGATTATAATAAATTTCTTGAAATATTTGACAAAAACGCCATTGTATATTACAATAGGGGAATTGCAAAAAAACAGCTCAATGACTTAAGCGGCGCTTGTGAGGACTTTAAAATATCCAAAAATTTGGGCAATCCATTGGCTGAATCTCTATCAAAAATCAATTGCAAATAACTTATTTGGAGTCTAATAAGTTGTACATTTAGAATAAAATTTATTGTAGGCTTCTTAGTATTCTATCAGTTTGAAAATCAAGTGAATTTTATTTCATTTCTTTGAGCAAATACTTGAATGCTGTCTAAAGCTTATTTTCAAATAGGGTAATTGGTTTGAATTTGTAGTCAATTACTACCTTTTTTATTAAAACTCCTTAATAAGAATAATTTCTAGTCATAAATCTGTGAAAAACAATATTAATAGCTACAAACTTATAACTGGGTAAGCTCCAATTACGTTATATTACTTGTAGTGAAAAAATATACTAATTCAATACTATTTATAATTTTTATCAATGTCTATTCCTTATTTGGATATTCAATTGATAGTACCAAAGAAGGTAACAGATCATATTTTGATTCCACTTCATTTTTTACAAGACTCAAGTGCAAATCACAAACTTGCAAGCTATACAAATGGCTATATTCATCTTTTGTAATTTCGGAAAAAATACAACCTGTAGCTACCTCTGTTATTATTGATCCCTATGAAGATTTGCGGGAACATGAAGGTAAAATTATAAGGAAAGTAATCATAAATTCATTAGACCCATTTCAAACTGATGTCAATATTCCAGATTATAAGCCGATAAATAAATTTGTTAGATTAGAAAACGCATTGCACATTCAAACCAACAAAATTTTTATAAAAAACCAACTTTTATTTAGAACCAACCAACGTATTACTGCGGAAAAAATTAAGGAATCTGAAAGGCTACTTCGACAAACAGAAAATATAAGGGAAACCAAAATAGAGATAATCCCAGTAGGTTATGATTCAGTAGATGTTAAGGTTACCACCCAAGATAACTGGTCGAAAGGAGTCGATAGTAATGAAGATCCAACCAATTGGAAACTAAGTACCTACGAAAGAAACGTGTTAGGATTAGGCCATGCAATTGAATATTCAGAAAAACGAGATTTATTAACCAATAAATACATTGGCAATGAAGGATTTTACTTGATTCCCAATATATTAAGCTCCTATATTTCTGCTAAAGCCGCCATAAATAATTATAATAATTCAAGAAATAAAAGTATTGTAGTTGAAAGAACATTTTATTCACCATTTACCAAATGGGCAGGTGGAATTTCTTATTTTGAACAAAGTAATATTTTTGGAAGGGATCGATTTGATACTGTTCTATTGAAGCCCTGGATAACATATAATCAAAAAGAGGCCTATTTAGGCCGCAGCTTTATATTAGATAATATTGGAGGCGGGGTTTACAAAAGAAGACTTATTCTTAACGGGCGCATCTACGCTAGGGACTATACACAACGTCCTGATTTTACATATGACTACAACCTTACCAATCAAAATTTTATCTTTGCTCTTGGGAGTATTGGCGTTTCTAAACGTAACTATTATAAAGAACGGTTTGTATATTCATTAGGCCGAAATGAAGATATCCCGTTGGGAAGAACAATCACAGCAATTTTTGGTCAAATAAATTCCGAATTCTTTAACAAATATTATTTTGGCGCAAAATATTCAGTAGGTAAAAAGTTTGAACAATTTGGCTATTCGTCCATTTCTGCAGATGCTGGCACTTATTATGCCAATCGACAATACAGTGAGAGTATTGTGAAGTTAAAACTTTATTATTTTACAAATCTTAAACATATAGCCAAATGGCAATTTAGGCAATTCATTTCCTACAATTTCACGCAAGGACTAAACCTAAACAATAACCAATTTACAAATCTTAATAACAACTCCGATTTTTATAATTTTAACACCAGCAAAGTTGTTGGTACCTCCCAAATGTTACTTACATTTCAAACCTTGGTAATCTCTCCTGTATCATTTATTGGGTTTAGATGTGCGCCAATTTTATTTTTTGGTTTTGGGGTAAGTGGAAATGGAATTCAAGATTACGAAAAAAGCCCTGTATATCAAGCCTATGGTTTAGGGCTTTTGATTAAAAACGATCGATTAATAAACAATACAGTACAAATTTCTTTTGGGCTATATGTAAATGAACCAAATAATCCATTGGTGTTTAAGGGGAATCCCTCAGGTGTAAATCAAAATAGATTGCGCGACTTTGATATAGGCAAACCGAGTGTGGTTGACCTCAACTAGTGAAGGAGGTACATGTATAACAACTTCATTATCAACTAAAAATCCAATTTTAAAATGGCCATTTTTGGTAATATCTACAAATAGTGCGATATTACCACCACTTTTAACAGCAACGGATGAATATTGAGGAATTATATCTTAAGCAAATCGTACAGGCTCTTACTGTAAAAGACAAAATGGATGACCCTCGATTGGGTAAAACAGTTGTAAAGGAGGATGTAGATCAACTTATAGATAACTATGTTGAAAATGTAAATGAGATGAAACTTATCACCAAAGTAAGTGATAGGCTGCAAAAAAAATTAAATAAAACTAACGAAGCGTTAGATAAAAAAAATAAGGAATTACAAGAAACACTAGATGAACTTACCAAGGCCAATGCGGGGAAAAAGGCTACTACCATTGTTTTTATATTGGGTATTGTGTTATTCGTTTTTGAAGAGTATTTGATAGAAGCTGTAGTTAAGCACCATTTTGGCCATGAAAATATGTGGATAAGTGTGGTAGCTAAACTCGTGATTGCGCTCGCCCTTAAACCGTTTGAAGTGTTTCTTGAACATCGATTTATAGAACATGCTTACAAAAAAGACCAGCACAAAAGAAGTAATGCTCATTAATTAAGGCTTCTAACTTTACTATTGTATGAAAATAACCTTTCTTGGTACTGGAACTTCACAAGGAGTACCCGTAATTGCTTGCGATTGTGAAGTTTGTACCTCTTTAGACTATCGGGATAAACGTTTGAGATCATCCATTCATATTAGCATAGAAGATAAAAGCTTTGTAGTTGATTCTGGCCCCGATTTTAGACAGCAAATGCTCTCCAACAGAATTAACCGCCTGGACGCTATACTTTTTACTCATGCCCACAGAGATCATACTGCTGGAATGGACGACGTACGTGCCTATAACAACAAGTACGACTTAGATATACCAATATATGCTCAACAAATTGTTTTAGACCAACTTAAAAATGAATATCATTATATTTTTAACAACCAAAATTACCCAGGTTTGCCTAGAATAATCATGAATTCAATTGAAAACGAATCATTTAAGATTGAGAACGTTGAATTTACTCCAATTTTGGTGCATCATTATAAGTTGCCCGTATTTGGCTACAGAGTTGGCGATTTTACCTACATTACCGATGCTAAAACAATAGATGAAACTGAATTGGACAAAATAAAGGGTAGTAAAGTGCTAGTAATAAATGCCTTGCAACACGAACAGCATATTTCTCATCTTACTTTTGACGAGGCAATTGAATTAGCTGAAAAAATTGGTGCTGAAACGACGTATTTTACTCACATCAGCCACAAGCTTGGAAAAAGTTCAGCTTTAGATAAAAAATTACCCCCTAAAATAAAAATGGCCTACGACGGGCTGGTCTTGCAGGTAAGCTAATATTTAAACTAGAATTGGAGTAAAGACCCAAAAGGTTTATTGTTTCTTCGATTGTTTATCACAAATGGTTCGAACTTTTGAAGGGTTGGTAACTTAAACCTAACCATTATTTAATCTGGAAACATGAAAAAAAGTTAATTTTTTAAATAAATTTTGCATAATATGTTACTTAGTTATAGTTTTAGTATAATTTTTAAACCATAAACACTCAAGCTATGCGTTACTTTATTTTTACAATTACATTCTTTTTGGCAGTCTCATCACTGCTAGCACAAAATGAACTAGGTGCATTTACTGCAACGGGTAGGGCAGGAGTAGGCACAACGATGTTAACCGACTATCAATGTGTTGGTATTAATCCAGCCAATTTGGATTTTGAATCTGAGTATGAAAACAAAAGATTTAATCTTGGTTTGTTTGAGCAGACCTTTTCAATAAGCTCAGAAGCACTCAAAAAAAGTGAACTTGAAAAAACTTTATTTGATTTTGATAAAACAGATTTCAGTTATCAACAAAAAATAGAGGCTGCTCAAAAATTCGTAAATGGGCCTTTATCCATTAACTACGACATGAATATCATAGGATTGGCAGTGCGTGTTCCTAAAGTGGGTGGATTTGCATTTAACGTTAGGGATAGAATTCAATGGTATTCCAACTTCAGCCGTGAATTCTCAAATATGTTATTTTTGGGTTACAACAATCCGTATTTTACCAATGTGCTCTTAAACAATGGCTCAGTAGTGCCAAACGATGCATCTTTGTCAGATGCAGATAGAGCTAACATAGTACAAGGTCTTGCCTCAACTGATCCTTCTAAAATTTTGAACTTCAATAAATTATTAGACGGCACTAAGATTACCTTTTCATACTTGAGGGAGTTTAACCTAAGTTATGGTAAAGAGCTAATTAAAACCGAAAACATTCAACTCTATGCAGGCGCTGGCATTAAATACATTCAAGCACTTGCCACCATCGACATAGATGGTACCAAAGGCTTTGAGGGTATTTCAAAAAGTTATGCTACCGCCATACCGTATTTTGGAGTTAATTTCTCTGGTGAAAATAAAGCAAAACAGGCCTTTAATCCATTTCAGTCTGTAGGAAATGGTTTTGGGGTTGACTTAGGAACGACCGTAATATTAAAAGAAAAGTTAAAAATTGGCTTAGCCCTTAATAATTTTGGAACCTTGGTTTTAAAAAGTGGTGATTTATTTAAAATTAAAGATACAGTAATAACTTCCTTAAAAAATGAGGGAAGTTCCGGGTATAACATTTTTAATCAATTTGATAAATACGGTGGAGAAGATGGCTACATCAAATGGGAAAAATCAAGTGATCAAAATAAACAATTACCAGCGCTGATACGTGCTGGTGCTAGTTTGCGCATTTTAAATGGTAAAATAGAACCAGGAGTTGATATAGTAATCCCGCTAAATGCTGTACCTGGTGCCTTGGTAAATCCACAATTTGCCATTGGAGGAGATTTTAGACCTATTCCATGGCTTAAACTTTCTACTGGTACTACCTACGGCGGAACATTGGGTAATTTCCCAGTTGTACCTGTAGGTATTACATTTATTGTGGGAGCTTTAGGAACTGTTGAAACAGGAATAGCTTCAAGAGACGTAATCACTTATTTTACCAAAGATAATCCAGTCATTTCGTTAAGTACTGGTTTCTTCCGTTTTAGGTTTTAACCAAACTTTTACTAGTTAACAATCCTTATTTGAATCAAACTCAAATAAGGATTTTTTATGAATTGTAAATGAGGTTATTAAATCCCATAAAAATGTTTAATTCAAAAAGTATATCGCGTCCTATCCAGTAATAGTCTTTTGTTAGGGGCTTTTACAGTGGTAGGTATGAAAATATTAAACTAAGATTTTTTACGGATTAGATTTTTCCATTTTTTCAATACTCAAGGCATCTCTTGTATTTTTTTGAACAGCAATAGCTGCAAACATACTCATTAAGAATGCCATAAAATAATATCCTTTTTCACTTAATGCGAGGGTAGCATTCCATAAGCCAATGGCTAATAAGGCAATACATAATATGGTAGAAAACCAACTAAGTCCATAATACAAATTTGTAACCGGCACTCCTTCTAACATATCTCGCACACATTTTTGTACCGACACTGCTGAAAATAATCCATACATGAGCACCGTAAAATAATACCCTTTTTCATTTAATGGCATCTGTGCATTGTAGAGGCCAATTAAATAACCACACATTCCCACAATTAGTGATATCCAGCTAGCAGCTATAAATGCATTAGAAGGTTTTTGAGTTGTCATTTTATAAATTAAGGGTATAAAAGCGGTTATTTATTTCTCGTTTAAAATCAAGGGAACTTTTGATCCACCCATGATTATGATTTTAGAGTTATTAGAAGTAGCAAGTTCTTTTTGCATTTTAATGGTTTCATATTGTAGCTGTTTATCATTTAAGCCAGTACTTATTATTTTATGATAATCTGCAATACCCTGTGCTTCAACTCTTTTTCTCTCTGCTTCTTGTTTTTCTTTTTGTAATACAAACTGCATTTTTTGAGCATCTTGTTCAGCATTTATTTTTGATTCAATGGTTGTTTTTACTGAACTAGGCAAAGCAATGTTTCTAATTAACAATTGTTCTAAAAACATGCCTCTTTTCTTAAAATCTTCTTCAATTGATTTGAAAATTCTTGCTTGAAACTCATCTCTTTTTGTTGAATATAAAGCAACTGCGTCATAATAAACTGCATTATCTCTTATTTTAGTTCTAGATACTGGCCTCACAATCACATTCACATAATCAGGTCCTAATTCTTTTAACATCTTTGGAGCTTGGTCAGGCAATACTCTAAATAATACTGTCAAATCTATAACAACCTCTAAACCATCGGCAGTTAGCACTTTAATGGCATCATCGCCATTGCGAGCACCTTCGTCGTGTACAGCAGACATGGTGTAGTTTTGGGTTCGTGTATCAAATTTAACTACATCAATCAACGGATTTACCACATGTAATCCACTATTTAATACGTCAGAGTTAACTTGGCCAAACAGTTTTTTAACACCCACTTCTCCAGCTTCAATCTGCACAACACAGGCGGTGAAAAATCCAACCACAATTAAAACAATCGATACAAAACGTACAATTACAAAGGCTTTGGCTGAATTTGGCATTGACTTAGCAGCAGCTAAAGTAAAAAGTAAAACTAGAACCCCAAGTATGATTAAAAACATGATGACATTTGGATTAAATACCTAGTAAAGCTAGTTAAAAGTTTTTATAAGTTTTATAATTTTTCTAAAATAATAAGTGGTTGTTGATTTTTGATTTTACAAACCACAATTAAGAATATCTATTAAATATTTTTAAATTTTACTACCTTTGAGGCCTTTTAATAGAATTTTTACAACATGAATGCAGCACAACTCGCCGAGTTGAGGGACAGAATAGAGTCTCTGAGGAGGTATCTTTGACTACGATCGTAAGGTTGAAGAAATAAAACAAGAAGAGGAAATAACGCTTCAAGCCAATTTTTGGGATGATCCCAAAGAGGCGGAAAAGATGTTAAAAACCATCAAATCAAAAAAAATCTGGACAGATCATTTTAGTATTGTTTTTACTAAAATAGAAGATTTGCAGGTGCTTCAACAAATGTATGAAGAAGCTGGTGTTACCGAGGACGAACTCAATTCTGAGTATAAAGACACATTGTTAGCACTTGAGGAGCTAGAATTTAAGCGAATGTTAAGCGACGAGGAGGACTCTTGCAATGCTATTTTAGATATTAATTCTGGTGCAGGTGGTACTGAAAGTGATGATTGGTCTGCTATGCTCATGCGGATGTATATCATGTGGGGAGAAAAAAACGGATTTACAGTAAAAGAAGTTAATTATCAAGCCGGTGACGTGGTGGGGGTGAAGGCTGTTTCGCTTGAGTTTGAAGGTGAGTTTGCCTATGGATTTTTAAAATCTGAAATAGGAGTACACCGTTTGGTGCGGATTAGCCCTTTTAACGCACAAGGTAAAAGACAAACTACTTTTTCATCTGTGTTTGTTTATCCTGTGGCTGATGATACTATACAAATTGACATTAACCCAGCGGACATAGAATGGGACACTTTTAGAGCAGGAGGCGCAGGAGGCCAAAATGTAAATAAAGTAGAAACTGCTGTACGCCTCAAACATAAGCCTTCTGGCATTATTATAGAATGTCAGAAAGAACGTTCTCAAATTCAAAATAAAGAACATGCCTTAAAATTACTTAAATCGCGTCTTTATCAAATTGAGATTGATAAACGTAATGAAGAACGTGACAAAGTAGAGGCCTCAAAAAAGAAAATAGAGTGGGGATCTCAAATAAGAAACTATGTATTGCATCCATATAAATTAGTCAAAGACGTACGTACAGGACATGAACGATCGGATGTACAAAATGTGCTCGATGGAGATATTGGAGATTATATTAAAGCATATTTAATGCAGAATTAGTTTATCATCCGTACAATCAGTGGGAGGTCAAAAACAAATAGTTATTTGTAAGTATTTTTAATACAGATTACTAACCTTAAGGGCTGTCAAAATGCCTTATGAATATCTTTTTTTGAGGGCGCTAAGTACTGCAACTACGAAGAGGTTGGTGTATAAATAACGTTGATTTGTTGGTGTGTGTTCTTGTTTATTTTTTTATCGTTTTGGAGAATGCTAAGGCACTTCATCTCTTGTTTTGCAAACAAGACCAATACAAAGTGGTTAGTGGTTTTGTTATTCTTTAAATCCACGAAATATTCCATCCTTGTCCACTGCACCAACAAACTCTTCAAAATCCATATTTGAAATGGAAAGATTATTTTCAATTGCCCACATTTCAGAAGGGATAGTTCGAAGTTTTAATCCACGATTATGTTTCAAACCAATACACAGAACAGGATGCTCAGGATTTGTGATAGTAAACTTGTCAACTATAAAAATAAATGCATGGTTATACTCCAATGAGCTGTCGCATAAAAGTTGTTCTTCTGTATAATCATGAACGGTAGTATCATTAACAAAAACTACATTCGGAAGGAATCCAAATTTTGGATTTGGAGTAACAATTTCATTATAAATTGTCTGCCATTCAAAATCATTTGAAAAGTCAGTTCTCATTACAATTGGGTCGTCAGTTGATGGCAGTTTTCTCATAATATTGGTATTATAATTTAGGTCTTTCTTGCTATTGCTTGCTTCTTTGATTGAATCTATTTTTTTCTTTGGATTTTGTCCGCAAGAACCTGAAATAATTATTAACAGTAGTAAACGAGCTGAAGCTTTCTTCATTTTATTATACTTCTAGACATAACCGAATACGCGTGGCATTTAGGCTTTTTCGAGATTTAAGATTATAACTTTATCCCTCGCAGTGAACTTAATAAAGGCGAGTAAACTAGCTCAAACGATGAAGCCCGAAAATGCGAAATTATGGTGTTAGCGGTGGTTGTTAACTTTCAATGCAAATTCTGTTTTTTTTGTCTTTATACAGTTTAAATACTAATAATTCATCTGTCAAATCTTCACTAATTGTATAGTCAAATATGGCAAACATTCTATCTTCTTTCTCTGGGTAAAATACAACTCTCAATAGATTAATCACAGATAATAGTTTTTCTGCATTATTTAGTTTTTCATCAGCTCTATCAATGAGATTCTCGATTTCTTCGCTTTCTTGATTCTCAATTTGTGAGTCAATATATGTTTTTGTTTCGCCTCCATTTTTAAAATCGTCTATAAAACTTAGACGTACAAGCTTTTCGTTATCTGAAAAGTTGTCAATAAAATCATCAATCGTTTGTAAAAATGTTTGATCGATGTTTTTAGCTTCTGAGGAACAAGTCATTAAAACTTCTAATGTTCTTTCGTTAAATTCAATTTCTGTTTCATACCATTCTTCTGGATCTGCTAATTCAAATTCTCCAAAATATTTGGACAAATGTGTTGACATGTTTGTAGTTTTTATGTTTTGTCTGTTTAGTTTTTGATTTCTAGAATTCTCACTAACGTTTGTACTTACGCAACCACCACCTTTTTTCTTAGAACTTGTGTTTCTTTCGCCAATATACGATATAAACCCCTCTCCTTGAAAAAGGGAGGTGAAATTCTTGCGCAAATTGAAAGGCCAATTCAAAAATCTTCCAACGAATCAAACAAAAAAATCTTCAAATGCATTACCCGAAAAATATTTCATCATTAATTTTCACTAACTTGACTTGATACAATTACTTCAATGAATATATATTATAGGATTTTTTCAATATTAATCTTGGTGATGCTTTCAAATTTTATGGTAGCACAAGATTGCGGATGTACCCACATCATTAAAGGGATCACGTTTGATGGTAATTTAACCTCCCCAAAGGTAAAACCTGGTGATGTACTTTGTTTTGAAACCGGCGAACGAAGTAGGTTGATCTTGAAAAATATAAATGGCACCAAAGAAAAACCGGTCATTATTAAGAACTGTGGCGGAGTAGCCACCATTTCATCCACCCTAGGACAACCCTCCAATCCTGATCCATTGTTGATACAAAATAGTTCATTTTTTCATATTACTGGCACGGGTGATCCTAATGAATTGTATGGAATAAAGGTGCAAAAAGGGCAAAATGGTATTCAACTTTCTGCAAGAAGCACCAATTTTGAAATCGACCACGTAGAGGTATTTAACACTGGTTTTGCGGGTATTATGGCCAAGACGGACCCAAGTTGTACTGATTCTACCACTTGGCGGGAAAATTTTACCATGTATGATATCTCACTTCATCATAACTATGTACACGATGTACAGGGAGAGGGATTTTATATTGGTAATTCTTTTTATAATTCTGCCCCGCCCAATACTGATGTTTGTGGTAAAAAATATCCTCATTCCATTCAAGGGGTTGAGGTGTATAGAAATATAATAAAACGCACTGGTTGTGAGGGCATTCAAGTGGGTAGTGCCACTAAAAATTGTTCAGTTCATGACAATACAATTGACACTACTGGGCTCAATCCTTTTGCAAGTTTTCAGAATAATGGTTTACAACTTGGGAGCGGTACTGGGGGCTTATGTTATAACAATTGGATTAATTACGCTCCCGGTAATGGAATTGTATGTACGGGAATAGGAAACAACTTAATCTTTAACAACATTATTATTAATGCTGGTGCGGATACTGCAAAACTAGGTATTGGCATTTTTATGGACGAGCAAGCTACGCCAGATAGCCTCCTAGGAACAGGTATTAAGTTTATAAATAATACCATCATTAATCCTAAAGGCAATGCCATTCGAATTTATACTGATCGCTTGGCTTTGAGCTACCTTTACAATAATGTAATTATACAATATGGTAATTCTCCTGAATATGTTAGAAAGCTAAATGCAAGCGTTAAATATGAAGAAAAGGGTAATGTTTATCGCAATGTATTATCAGCCCTGCAATTTAAAAATGCTGCGAATAATGACTTTAGGCTACAAGCTGGTTCACCTGCCATAGGGGTGGGCGTGGACGTTTCAAGTTTTGGAATTACTTTTGACTATCTAAATAATACCAGAAATGGCACTAAGGATGCTGGAGCTTTTGCCTATAGTACCATACTATCTCAAGCCCTTGATCAAGAAAAACAAAATGAAACTTCATTTTTTGTATATCCCAATCCTTCTTCGATCAACCAACAAGTCACCTTGCGATTTTTCTTAGAAACTTCAGGTGAAATAGGTTTAAAATTGTATAATACACAAGGAAAGTTGCTTTCTACAGAACCTTCTCGTTTTTTCAATGCTGGCTGGAATGAATGGACCATTCAAAATCTATCTTATCAAGAACCCAATGGAGCAATTGTGGTATCGCTCATGGAAGATGGGAAACTGAAGGATTCTCAAATTGTAATCGTAAAATAGTTTTAATTGAAGCCTTACAATATATTAAGATTGTTTTGGAATAGTTGTAAACATAATATTTAGTTGTTAATATTTAATCAGTTGGGTATATACCGTATATAGGCGGAATAAAGGCAAGTTTTAAGAAATTTAGGGGATAGGTGCGTTGGTTTAGATGTTAGCAGTAAGCGTTGGACCGACCACCAACAACTTACGACTAACATCAAAACTGCTTTTATCCTACAATTAAAACAACTTTACCATTGACACCTCCACCAGAAACAAAATCTTGGGCTTGTGCCGCTTCCTCAAGTTTAAAAGTTTTTGAAACAATAGGTTTTAATTTTCCTTCGCTTACCAATGACAAACCATTTTCCAAACTCTTGGCGGACAAATCCGAAGAAATAAATCGGGCATCGACATTGAATTTTGCTGCCAATTCTGGTGAAGGCATACCAGCAATGCTTAATAATTTACCGCCTGACTTTAATAGTTCAAAAAGTTTAGCTTGTGAATCACCACCAGCACAGTCGGCAACCAAATCAACATCTTTAACTAGTAAAGAAACATCTTGCGTTTTGTAATCAATTACTTCGTCTGCACCAAGACTTTTAACTAATTCTACCCCTTTGCCAGATGCTGTTGCAATGACATAAAGATCATTATTTTTGGCAAGTTGCACCATCGTTGCTCCTACAGAGCCAGCAGCACCTTGAATTAATACTTTTTGCCCTTTTGTCAATTTGCCCTCTGTAAACAAAATAGTTTGTGCGGTTCCCAAATTTACTGCTAAGGAAGTTGCTTCTTCAAAAGAAACATTGCTTGGTTTTAAAGTAACAAAGTTTTCGTTCGCAACTACAAATTCTGCATAAGCATTTCCCATCGTGACAGCAATCACTTCATCACCGACTTTAAAATTAGTAATTTCTGTTCCAATTGCAGTAATAATACCTGATACATCTAAGCCTGGGGTATAAGGCAATTGAACAGGACGCATTTTTTGCATATAACCCAAACGAATTTTAAAATCCAAAGGGTTTACGCTTGCCGCTTTAACTTTGATTAAAACGCCATTCTCATTTTTGATTTCAGGTGTAGGAATTCCTACTACTTCAATTACATCTGAATTGCCAAAGGCCTTGTATTGTATTGCTTTCATATTGTTTACGTGTTTAAATATTAAGAATTATTTTTATTAAAAAATGCGAGCATATCGTCACTTAGTTCTTCACAACCCTTTCCGAAACTAAAAAAACCATGTGCAGCACCTTCATAAATTTTGAACTGAACATCTTTGAATTGCTCGGCAATATGTTCTGCCCAAATTTTTGATGAACGTAAAAGTTTGTCCTCTCCTGCACCCACAATAAACAATGGTGGTAAATTTTCAATATGTTCAAAGTCCATCGGAAACAATGGAATATTAGGGGTAGTAGTATTTTCTACATACACTTTATTAAATAGTTTGGCACTTGGAAAACCATCTTCAATCCAAGACTTTCTATCATTGACACCAAAAATATCTACCACGCTTTTGACTTTTGGTAAATCATTCAAATTAACCGAATCGAGCATTTTTAATAATTTAGGATTCGAAAGATAAATACCTATCATCATAGCTAAATTTCCTCCAGCAGAATCCCCAATTAAATGAATAGTATCGTATTCAGGATGTTTTTTCTTTATCCAAATTAAGGCATTTAATAATGAACGCAACAAATACGGGTGCTGCTGTTCGGGTGCTAATGGATAATTTAGACTAAAGATAGGATAACCAGCATCTGAAAATTTCATTAACGGTTTTGAATAGAAATTCCCTTTGCTCCCAGCCACCCATGCACCGCCATGAATGTGAACAATTGCAAGACGGTTTTTTGAGTTAGCATTTGGTGCTATGAAATCCAATTTTTCATCTTTTAGACTTCCATAAGCAAACTCTTTCACTTTTCCTGCCGGATATTTTTTTCCACCAATAGTCGCAATTAAAGGCATCATCATATTTCTCCAAAAGAAAACGCCTGCTTTTTCTTTAAATGACAGATTATTTGTTGTTGTATTATTATTCATTTTTTACATTTAAATATTCGTTTGCAAAACTATGTCATTAAGTATAAATTTGCTACCTAGTAGCAATAATATACAAGTAGTTTTTAAGATACTTAATTCAATACAAGGCATGGAAATAAAAAACAAACAGCAGGGAATCAAGGTGGTAGCAGATGTTTTAGACATTGTAGGCGGTAAATGGCGAGGACAAATACTTGCCCATCTTTGTGACAATCCTAAACGTTTCAATGAACTGAAAACAGTTTTGAACAGAATTACCTCCTCAACACTTACAAAAGAATTACGTTATTTGGAAGACATAAAAATGGTAGAGAGAAACATAATTCAAGACAAGCCGATTGTAGTAGAATATAAGCTCACTTCACACGGTATGACAATCAAAGACCTGATAGTACATATAATAGAATGGGGACAAAAACACAGGAAAACGGTTTTCAAAAAAGACTGATGAACTAGACAGAAGTTATGCTTTATGCTAAGAACTAAGACTTCGTCTTGTCTACTATATGGCCTGTGGCACACGTGGCACAGAGGAGATTAACTTTCGTTCTGTTTGCCAAAGATCGAGGAGATCAATAGCTGCAGCATCATTATAGGCACTGTAGCGGGCATAGCTTCTTTAATATTTAGTTGTTAATCTTTATCAAGTTGGGTACATACCGTATATTGGCGGAATAAAGGTGAATTTTAAGAATAGGTGAGTTGGTGTAAGCCTAAAGGACACCTTGGATAATAACAACAGTCTAATCAATATTTGAGTGAATGAGCGATATTTTACGACAACAAATAGAAAGAATAACCTCACTTTCAGACACAGAATTTGAATATGTCTTGTCGCACTTTGTTAGTAAGAAATTCAAAAAACATCAATTTGTAGTACAAGAAGGAGAAAACGTACCAAACGATTTTTTTATTTTGAGCGGTTGTTTGAAATCATACTTTACAGACAAAAATGGAAAAGAACACATTTTGCAGTTTGGAATGAAAGACTGGTGGATCACAGACTATGAGGCATACTACAACCAGTCAATTGCAACTATAAATATTGACTGTATTGAAAACTGCGAATTGCTTTGCTTGTCATTTCAGAACAGGGAAAAACTTTGTGCTGAAATGCATAAAATAGAACACTTTTTTAGGAAAAAAACCAACAAACATAATGTAGCCTTGCAACGGAGAATTCTTTCATTATTGAGCAATAACGCCAAAGAAAAATACGACCAACTTTTGCAATTATATCCTCAACTTTTTCAAAAAGTTCCTAAACAGCTCATTGCTTCCTACTTAGGAGTAACAAGAGAAACGCTTAGCCGACTGAATATATCATCAAAATGATGTGAGGTACATCACAAAAAAGCCGTGAGATATGTCCTATTGAATATTTTAGTTTCAATAGAACTTTGTGCCATTAATTTTAAATCAAATAAAAATGGCAAAATTTAATATTCAACCATCAAGCAGTACGGTAAACTGGACAGGAAAAAAAGTTTTAGGACTACATACAGGTAGTATCAATATCGCAAATGGCTTTATAAATATTGTTGACAACACTATAGTAGGAGGAGAAATCCAAATTGATATGACCTCCATCGTGATTACTGATATTGAAGACAAAAAAACGCACGATGATTTTTTAGCTCATTTATTAAACGATGATTTTTTCTCAGTTGATAAATTTAAAACAGCAAAACTTATAGTTACAGGTTCAAATAAAATCGAAATCAATAAATTCAAAATTGATGGAACGCTCACTATAAAAGATATTACACACCCTGTGAGTTTTGTTGCTACAGTAGAAGTTTTTACAGATTTTCTACATTCATTGGGCGAAATTGTAATAGATAGAACCTTGTACAATATTCACTACGGTTCAGGAAAATTTATTGAAAACTTGGGCGACAAACTCATTTACGATGATTTCGTTTTGCAATTCAAACTTGTTGGACAACTTTCAAACCATAACGCATGAAAAGGCGAAGTGCTATAAAGGCAATTGCTATGGCTTGTTTAGCAAGCACTTCGCTCTCATCATTTGCAAATTCTTCGTACCAATTATTTAAAAAGAAAATGTGGAATAAAACAAAATTTACGAAACTATTAGGTATCGATTACCCGATTGTTCAAGGTCCGTTTGGAGGTGGATTGTCATCCGTAAAACTTACAAGCACGGTTTCAAATGCAGGTGGAGTAGGTTCGTTTGGTGGACAGCCATTTTCAGCAAAAGAAATCATTGAAACGTGTAATGAAATAAGAAAATTGACAAACAAACCTTTCAATATCAATTTGTGGGTAAACGACAGAGATGCCCGTTTGGCAACTTTTGGCGATGATGACTATCATAAACTTACAGAATTATTTAAGCCTTATTTTAATGAATTAGGCTTGCCCATCCCTGAAAGACCTACCAACCTTGGACCAAAATTTGAAGAGCAAATGGAGGCCATTTATGAAGCTAAACCAGCCATTTTCAGTTTTGTATATGGTATTCCCTCATCAGATATTTTAGAGAAGTGTAGAAGACTTGGAATAAAAACAGTTGGTACGGCAACAACTGTTGATGAAGCAATTGCCCTAGAAAATGCTGGTGTAGATGCAATAGTTGCCACTGGAATGGAAGCAGGGGGGCATCGAGTTTCGTTTTTAAGGTCAGCAGAAGAGTCACTTACTGGTACGTTTTCACTTATTCCACAAGTAGCAGACAGTGTAAAAATACCAATTATTGCTGCAGGCGGCATTGCAGATTCAAGAGGAATAAAAGCGGCATTGGCTTTGGGCGCAGATGCAGTTCAAATAGGGACGGCCTTTTTAGCTACTTACCAATCCAATGCTTCTCAAGACCATAAAGACAAATTGTTTACTCCAGATGCAAAATACACAACGCTAACAAAAGTATTTACGGGCCGACTATCGAGAGGTATCAGAAACAGACTGACCGAAGAATTAAAAGAATATGAAAATTTATTGGCACCTTATCCATTGCAAAGTAAATTTATGGGTTTGCTTAAAGCCTATCCAGCAACTGCAAACACAAATCCTGATTTTAAATCCTACTGGGCAGGGCAATCTGCTTCATTACTAAAATATAGAGACGCCAAAATATTGATGGAAACATTGGTAAACGAATTGAATCAAGATTCTTAAATCGTAAACAAAAAATTAAAATAGGAAGATGAAACCAATAGTAACTTCCCAATTGTTTCTATGGATTTAGCCATTCCTTTAGTCGATAACCTTTGGTAAATCGGACATTAACTTTCGTTCGGGTTTGAAACAGAGCGAAGAGATCTTTTTTCATTTATCTTTAGGAAAGTATTTATTATAGTCAGGTCGCTCGGTTTGCTGCCAAATAAATTCATAACCCGTTTGTAAAACCTCCATTTCATACGGTCGTTTGATGTAAAATATGTTGTCGTTGTTAGCTGTCAATAAAGTTCCAAAGGCAATGAAAAGCCCGCTTATAGACCATAAGATTATTGTCACCCAAATGTTTGTTTTAAGCTTTGTCAAAAAACGGCTAATGAAGAATACTATAATAAACCAAAATAAAAAGTAAAACAAGATGTCTATTATGAACTCGGTCACGAATATCTGAAGAGATAATGAAGTATGCCAGCCAGGACAGGTGTAAGCCAAAGGAAAACCTGTGAACATAGTGTCTGGAGCGTCAACTGGTAAAGCATACCACCATTTAGTGAATGTCCCAAAGGAAATCACTGTTAGAGGTAATACTAATTTTAATACCCAATTTTTCACAACTTATTATCTCCTATAATGATATTTGTTTTGTAAGTACCCTAAACCTTCACTTTATCTAAAATTATATCTTGAGGATGTTTCACAATCTTAATTGAAAATATTTATTAATCCAATTAATTAACTAGAGAAATAATACAAGAAAAGAAATCCTCAATTTAAGCCTATCCTACGGTCATCTTCCCAGTATCTTTCGAGTATGTTCCCTTTTTCTTTCAAACAACTTAAAACTTTTTACCACAATGCACGCTGGTTGCACTGGGCCAAATTATCTTTGTGGAATGGAACGTGATCGATTAGAGTATCTTATCAAGGCGGGATTCTTAAAAGGTATGGTAGGCACCTATGGCAACTGGGTGTTTCGTCGGCAAAAGGGCGGGCACATCGTGCATTATCTAAAGTACTCAGGTCCAGTGTCCAATACACCGAAGCAGCAGAAAAGCCGAAGCAAGTTTCGCGATGCAGTGCAGTATGCCAATCAAGCTATGTTAGTACCCGAGATCAGGGCAGAATATGCAATGATTGCAAAAAACAAAAAGAAGAATAATGTGCATTTGTTAGCCACTCAATACTTCTTAAAAGGTATTCATATCCCATTATCAGTGACACCCTTAAGGTCTAAATATGCTAGTTGGGAGGCCATGTTAAAAGAAATACACCAGATGCAGCCTGTTTTGCCAAGCAAATGTAGAAGAAGACAAAAGGTTAAACTTGGAAGGGAACCAATGTCATCTCTCTCAACAAGAAAAGCACCTACTACATGGCCATTGTTACACAGGAGATTAACTTTCGTTCTCTGCCCACATTCCGAGTAAATGTTTTTCGTTGTTTTTTATGATTCCGTTTTCCCTTTGAATGTTATTTTAAACCTACAATATGTAAAATGAATAGAGAATATCCTGCATCATAATTTCAAGAATTAAACGAAAATAGTAACTTTGATAAAATGATTGAAATGTCGGAAGTTAGAGAAAAATATTTAAACCCATTTACCGATTTTGGTTTTAAACGGCTTTTTGGCGAGGAACTAAATAAAGACTTATTGGTTGATTTCTTGAATGAATTATTGAAAGAGCAGCAAGGAAGAATAGCCAATTTAACCTTTTTAAAAACAGAACAATTAGGTAAAACCGAACTCGATAGAAGAGCAATTTTCGACCTATATTGTGAAAATGAAAAAGGTGAAAAATTCATTGTTGAAATGCAAAAAAGCAAACAAAATTTCTTTAAAGACAGGAGTATTTATTATTCTACTTTCCCTATTCAAGAACAGGCTGGTAAATCGGATTGGAATTATGAACTTAAGGCTGTTTACACGATTGGGATTCTGGACTTTGTATTTGAATCGGACAAAATGGAAGTTGAAAAATATCGTTACGACGTTAAATTACAGGACATTGTAACAAATAAAATCTTCTATGATAAATTGACTTTCATTTATTTTGAAATGCCGAAATTTGATAAGACCATAGACCAATTAGAAAATAGATTCGATAAATGGTTGTTTGTCTTAAAAAACTTAAATAAACTAGACAGGCTTCCCGAAAAATTAAAAGAAGAAATCTTTGAAAAATTGTTTGAAGTTGCCGAAATCTCAAAGTTCACGAAAGAGGAATATATATCATACGAGGATAGTTTAAAATATTACCGTGACTTAAAGAACTCACTTGATACGGCCAAGGATGAGAAAGCAATAGAAATTGCACTGAATTTATTGAAAAATAGAATTGATATAGATATTATTTCAAAATCAACAGGATTAACTATTGACCATATTAATAGGTTAAAAAACGGCTAAAAAAATCAACTAGCGTAAGGATCTATCACTGTGGTCTTGGGCACAACACATAAGCCACAGCACATTAACTTTCGTTATGAATCCAGCTACCTAGTAAATGCTGTTACTTGTTGTTTATCATTCCGTTTTCCCTTTGAATGTCGCGTTAATTGCCATTGCATGACCGTGACCTAATTCGAATTCGTCTTTTAACCAATTTGTAATTTCTGTTGCTTTTATTTTAGGATTGAGCTGCCCGTTAACAATAAATTCTTTTTTCTCTGCCATTTCTTTGAAGTCAGCAGGTGTTTTTCCTGTCTTTGCTTTTATATTGTCTATGTATGCTTGAAATGACATATTTTTTGTGTTAATATTTGTTTTAAAATGATTTCAACCCCGTCTGGCGCACTCATGATATTAACTTTAGTTTTGTTTGTGACACAGACCGAAGACATAAAACTTTAAAAAAGCCTTGTGGGCTAAACACTAACTTTGTAAAAAAATATATTGACCTGCTTTTATATCTTAAATCCCTTATTACTTCCCTTCTGATATTAAAATTATTTATGTACCCTCAAATAGTTAAATTCAATACAACCATCTGCTGCCATAATTGGTCCAACTATAAGAAAAATAACACTCCAACCTGACCTGGATAGTACCAAATTATTAGAGGAATCAACTTTAATACTAAACTTTATTTTATTAAACGACCATAATAATGGAAAAACATCTTCAATATTTCTTTTAGTATCAAAAGTAAAAGAGTTGTCTTTAAAGTTACCACTTACAAAAATTGAGTCCTTTACAAACTTATTCTCTATTAATTTCAGTTTTATGATCTTTGCTGAAATTATTGTTAACTCTACCGTTTCTCTATTTGCTTTTACTGACTTGTTATTAACCTTTTTTCTTTTTTTAATTTGATACCATATTGAGGCTCTTCCATTCAGATTCGTGAATTGACCTTCAATTGATTTATTTAGTTCAACTGTGCTAGGTTTTAAGCCTATTTTTCTGGGATTCTTGATAAATGTTGTACAACTTGCCAAAATAGTTATGAAAAAAAGAATTATTATAGAAACTTTCATTAATATATTTTGCTTATTTTTATTAATAAACTAACAATTTATCGCAGTAAATCTTTGCTCAGAAATAAACTACTCCATGGACTGTGGCAAACAAGAAATTAACTTTCGTTCTGGGTGCCAAATATCTATGAAATAAACAACCTTAATATTTTATATTTTGAATTTCAATCTTTAGACCAACTTGTTTTGAGATTCTTATAAGTTGGTTTTTAACATCAATTTCCCAGTTCCAGTCTTTATTAATCTCAATTTCTTTTTTTAAGTTATTGCCGAATTTATCACAAACCCAAAATGTTAAACTTTTTGTTATCAAATCCTTGGTAACAATTATCAAGTTGTTCGATAAAGGTCTGCTTGTTATATTTCTGTTGTTGGAATGTTGATATAGACTACTATTATATTCATATAGCCCACTTTCATAGGAGCCACTCGGTTTATAAGCATTATTAAATTCTATTGTCTTGTGTTCTTGAATGTATTTTGACTCAAAATAAAATCCTACAATATGACGTTTTTCAGCGTCATTGAAAACGTAATTGGTTTTATTGTTTGTAATATCATAGACAGCAATATTCGAAATTACAAAAGCAGTAAAATCTTTTTTCTTGTCTGTATAGTTAATCGTATCATTAATACCAAAGAATTGAAGATTCAAATTTGGCTCAAAACAGTCAAAACTAATTCTTATGACGTCATCTCCTCCATTCGCAAACGAGTTAAATGTCAAAAATACAATTATGACTTTTAAATATCTCATGTTTATTCTGTCTGTTTAATGGTAGATAACATTAGTCAATGAAAAGACTCAAACTTCACGCAAATTAACCAAATTACCCTTATTAATGTCCTAAATCAAGGAAATAAAGGACAAAATTTTAGAATTAACGAAGGGTAACTAGGATTTTTTATGAAAGAATTGGATGATTAGTTTCATGGAGATTATTTTTTATCAAAGTTAGATATAAGGTTAAAAAAATATAGTCAATAGGAATATTGGTACATTATTTAGATTTTTCTTAAGTGAAGAGAAAGTCCTTACGTTAGTAGCAGTTAGTTGCACACATTTATTTTGGAGAAATCAATCGAAAAAGTGACCTTTGTAGAAATATTAAAAGTCATGACAACCGCTGACAACATTCGTAATAATATAATCGACAAGCTTCTTACAATTTCCAATAAGGACTATCTAGCCGCTTTGTATCAATTGGTTGAGAAAAGCACGGTTGATACTGACGTGGTTAAACTATCTAAAGAGCAAATTTTAATGCTTCAGTTAAGCGATCAGGACATCCTAAACAATCGCTTAATTTCTCAAACAAATTTGGATAAAGAAGATCTGCAATGGCTACAAGGACAGTAGCTTGGACTGAGACAGCAGCTAAGCAACGGAGAGAGATTTTAAAGTACTGGACTTCTAGGAATGGATCAACAAAATATGCGGAGAGTCTCATTCAACTAATTCGAGAAAAAATAGACCTATTATTAACTCACCCTGAATTAGGGAAGACGACAGAGTATCCCGAAACAAGAGAGGCTGCGATGGGCAACTTTAGTATTTATTATAAGATTTTTGACCAAAAGATTATTGTGACGGCTTTTTGGGATAATCGTCAAGATCCAAAGAAACTCTTCAAATTATTGAGCAAGTAAAAAGCTCACATTTGCATCCTATTTGCTGCAAAATATTACTATCAGAAGAGTTAATTTGCGTTCTACAGATTCTATAATGTGTTAAGTAGAAAGGGAAAATATTGTAGGCTAGTGGGTTGGATTTTTGGAGGGGGTTGGGTAAATATTGGGAATTAAAGCAGGACACTTACTAAAATGAAGTACAAGCGCGACTCTTGGCTATTAGGAGGAAAGGCATTAGCAAATAAGAAATGATGATAAAGCTATTTGGAATAAATTATTGGTTAACTAATTCATTGTTATTAGCTTATCTGCTCGTTGTTATTTCTTGTAAAGTTATTGATCATGAAAAAGTATTACCAAGGTACATGGAGGCAAAGGATGTTTTATTAAAACATAAAGAAACATTGGCGAAATTTGGAAGTAGCGATGGCCTGGTCTTGCTTACCGTGGACAGGGAAAGTTTTGGTGAGATTGCAAAAAAGATAGAAGATCCAGAAATGAAAATAATAAATGCTTTGTGGGTTGATGATTTACTTTTCAGTCAAGGGGCAGCTTTGACTATTTACAAGAATGGTAGTATTAATTTTATTGTCAAAAGAAGCAAAAACCGAGAAGAACAGATAATTTATGATCCTGCAGGTATAGAAATGTTCCAAACAGATGAAACAAGTTTTGATCTTTTGGGTAATGATTGGTATTTAAGAATTGATAGATTTAAAGATTGAATTTAACATGAGAAAAAGTTTTTGATATGAAAGCTTATTCATAATGGGAATCATTATTTCATCCAAAATATATAAATCTCTCATATACCATCTTTTTTCAAAACCTGTTTTCCTTAAACTGTGTTACTAAAATACAAACGTAACAATTGAGATAAAAGAGGCACAAAAGAGGATGTTGTTATTTCCAGTTTTGCTTTTCACAACAATTCCTTAACTTTACTGTAAATAACATCCAGCTAAGTTTCAATCAACTACCCTCTTTTTAAGATCATGTACACAAAAATTAAATCAACGGCTTTAGGGTTTATGCAAATCTTCTTTGGGGCTCTACTTATTTTATCATCAATTGGATATATACAAGATCATTGGGAAGCTTACATACCTATGTGCTTAGGGTTTTTTATATTAGGGCTCGTTGATATGATTAAGATAAACACTGAAAAATTAAGAATATACTCTGGTGTTGGGTTTTTATTTATCCCTTTAGGTGGCTTTAAAAATCTTGTAGGCATTGATAGCATTTTTGTTTCACCGTTTAGAAATGGAACGCAAGCCTCGATAAAAGGTGTTGGGTTGGGGTCTTATCAAGGTAATCTAAAATATGCCGTAATACTTAAAAACATTAAGGGTAAAAAATATACACTTGCAGTTTTTATTAATCAGGGAGACGCCGAAGCTTCATGTCAACAAATTAAGAAAATTCTGAATTTTAGTTAATTGCAATTCTTTGCTAAGGGCTAGTGTGAATTGAGCCTTGGTCTTTAAGACTTGTAAATTGAGGGGAAATAGCAGTAATTTAACAAACAAGAAATCTAGCCAAACTAACAACGCCTACCTAAAAAGATATCATAATAAATGGTATCATTCAACTATCTTAAAATTTGATGCGTAGTTGAAGTTTTATGTCAGTATCGGTGTTGCCGATTATTTGTTCGCTGCCAGAACTTATTTGGTCTTGATTTCTGTAGGTTGTTTGGGCGATTCTAAACCAACAATCAAGTTTTTTGGTGAGTTGGTAGTTGAGCAATAGGTAACTTCGTACTCCTTTGCCATAATAGGCAGGGATGGAAAAGCTATACAATACATCTTTTTCATAAACATATAGCCTTGTATCATAGCTATCCGTTTCAAAAACCGCCATTCGTACACTTATCTTTAATTTACCAAAATCGGCATTCACATCTTGTACCAAGGCCATGCCATGTGTTGGGTTGTTACTTTGTTGATATCGGGTAAACTGTGCCCTGGTTTTTAAAGAAATTATTTTATCGGCGTTGTAGTCGATGTTAAATAGATAATTTTGACGTATGGTTTTGGTGATAAAGTCAATGGGTGTTGTATTATCTGCTTGATTTTTGTCTTTTCTTTCTTCTCGATATTGGGCATATAAGGTAATAGTTTTTGAAGGTTTCCATGTAAGTCTAGCCAAATATTCATAGCCTTGTGTAGGAGCATCCGCCTGAAAGGACAACCAAGGATAGCTGAATTTATCATAATACAAGGCTAGATTCCACCTACGGTTAGGGCTGTACTTGAGGCCGATATAAAGGCCACGTTCATTTATATTTCTGGTGGCCTCGCCAAATGCATTGCCGTAGAAAGTATGAAAATTTCGTTGGTAATTTCGATATAACATCGAAATATCAAGTTTGGTGGTGAGGCTGGCTAAAAAACCATGGATATTGCCCAATCCCCCACTTGTAGAACGTGCACTTTCGCCAAAAAAGCAGAAATTTTGCCAGTTATAGCTATAATTTATACTTGCTAATTGGTTATGACTACCCGTAAACTCAAATTGATTATAAATAGTAGGGTTGCGTTTAATGGATAATAGTTCATAATCTTTTTGAGTTCTGTAATTGGTGTGACTCAAAGAGGTGCCTATTTGCAAATTGTTGTTTTTAGAGTTGTATGTAAAGTTATAGCCAGCATCTTGCCTTATAATAGAACTTTTGTTTTTTAATTCATTGCTAGTGCGGTGGAGGCCAGAAGCATAAATACTGCTTATAAAGTCATCAGTACTTACGGAAGAATCTACTGGTGCAATGAGGTTGCCATCAATGGTAATATTCGAAACATAAACCGTTGCATCTATCCTTTTATGTACCTCATAAGTAAGTGCTGCACCCCTAAAAAATCCCGATTCTAAGGCAGAAGTGTAGGGCCTAATCCCGAGGTTGTTACGTCTAATGGTGGTGATAGTTTCTGATCCTTTTCCGATGGCAAAACCCGAAGAAAGCACCAAACCTTGCCCAAACTGCATTTGATAATCTCCAATAACTAGATTTTTAATTCTTTTTTTGTTTTGCACTTGAAAGTGAAATGAAATAAAATCAAAGCCATAGGTTTTAGTTTTGGGCTTCCATTCTATTACCTCACCAGCGTCTTTTTCAAAAGTGAAACCAATACTAAAATCTTTAAAATGTTGCACACGATACCTACCATAAAGTTTAAATGGATTGCCAAAATATTTTTGAGAGGCACTAACGGTTTCGTCGTTTCTATAGCCCTTTCTAGGCTCTAGTCCGCGCTCTAGTCTTAAAATTAAGCTGTTGTTTTTTTCAGCCTTAATGCGTTGCCATAAAGTTCTTGTATCTGTTTGTAATCCGTCGTCTCGTACCGTTACAAATGGCAATATCTTTTCGATGGTATTTCTATCAAAATTGGGAATTGCTTGAAGTTCATATATGCTCAATAGCTTACCATTTTTGCTGGTATAATTAAAAAAGCTATTTAACTGAAGTTCTGAGAGAATATATAAAGAGGACAGTTCTGGTCTATCACATTTATTAAGGTCCAAAGGGTTGCGATAATATTGAAAAACAGCTTCATACAAGTCGTTATAATTAATATTGGTTTCTTGCTGGGCAAAAAGCTCTTGAACAAATTCATCAAGGTCTATTTCTTTTTTATTATTTTGAGCAAGCGTTTTTGTGGTAAAAAATAGGCTTATTAATGCTATTACAAGGATAAGGCAAGATGTAGATTTTAAAAATACAGGCATCTTTTAGTAGTTATTTTCTAGGTCCAAATTGATATGCCAACGATAAATGATTGTTAGCCCCTAGGGCACCATGCCAAGTAAAAGCATAATCTAGTTTAAAATTATGTTTTCTAATTCCAATTCCTCCTCCGTTTATAAATGGATATGTTGAAATACCTGTTCTTAAGCATAGCTTGTTTTCAATTACAAAATACTCCAAACCAGCTTTAAATATTTCTTTGTAATACACATTTTTTTCTATTTCACCATTGACCATCAACTTTTTACTTGGCCGATATGACAATCCCGCTTTTAGTATAGTCGGAATTCTTTCTTTTTGATAATCAGATAGTTTAGCTTGATTCCAGTTGTATACACTTCCTGAAAATCTAAGCGTTTTGGTTATTTCTGCTATCCCGCCAAACTCAAGTACCAGCCTGCTTATTGTATTTTGTTCTTGAGCGCTAAACTGTAAATAGTTGGCAGAAACCCCTAAGCTCACATTTCTTATTTTGTGGCCAATACCAAAGGTAATTTTTTGTTCATTGTAAATATTGTCACCAAATCTTTGTAGGCCAAGACCCAACGTGCCAAATTTAAGTGGAATTGCGCCGCCAATAGCCATTAGTTGGAATGCAGCCAACTGATACCTACGTTCATAATAAAGTCCAATTCTAGAAAGGCTATCAAGATAACCCAAACCAGCCACGTTATTGTAAATAGACCATTCATCAGCTACAGTTAATGCGGCATTTCCCATGCCTTGAGAACGTGCACCTACAGGTAAGTTGTCGTTGCCAGCTATTGCCATCATAGACAACATGAGGATTACAAAAAATGATGCTTTAAAAATCATTTTGAAATTTAAAGCAATTATTTTAACAATTTCAACTCAAATCAAAAACTTAACATTTCTTTAACACTCATCGTATTTTACTATATTTGAAACTTTTTCAAAATCTAAATTTAATACTATGAAAAATCTGTTTTTTACTATATTTTTTCTAGTGCAAATAGTTGGTTTTTCTCAAGTTGGCCTACCTAGCGATACAACTCCCATTAAAATGGCTGATGGGGAATTAATCGAAAACAAAAAGAATGGTGTTTGGAAATTCTATTTTGAAAATAGCCTAATTGAACGAGAAATTAGCTATAAACTCGATACAATGCATGGTGCATACACAGAATATTATAGTAATGGAAACTTGTCCACCAAGGCTTTTTATAAAGACGGCTTAGAAGATAGTGTATATGAAGAATATGATCCTAATGGTGTTGTTACTTTAACTGGGTTTTATAAACAAGGTCTTAAAACAGGACTTTGGAAAGAATTTACAGATGGACAGCTCCGTGTTGAAAATAATTATTTGGATGGCAGACAACAGGGTGTTCAAAAACGATATTATGACAATGGAACATTGCAATCTGAGGCTAATTTTATTGGTGATACGTTGGATGGGAGTTATTTATATTATGCCAATAATCAAATTCTCCTTACCAAAGGAGGCTATAAAAAGGGAGAGTTAGATGGAATTTGGCAAGAAAATCATGATAACGGCAACGTCAAGCTAACTGGTTTGTTTATACAAGGTCAAAAAGACGGCGAATGGAAATTGTCCTATCCTGATGGCAAACCAAAACAAACAGAGTCTTGGAAAATGGGTAAATTGTTAAATGTTACAGATTATCTTGATCCTAAAGGTAAAATATGGTTTAAAGGAACTCTCAAAAATGGAAATGGAACACGAAGACTATATTATGACAATGCTAAATTGATGATAGAAGTAAGTTATAAAAATGGTTTAAAAGAGGGTAAAACTAAATCTTTTTATGATACTGGCATACCCAAAGGAGATATTAGCTATAAAAACGGAAAAGAAGAAGGGATAGCCAGGGAATATTACGATTTTGGTGTGTTGGCCAGTGAAGCTAATTATAAACTAGGAAAACTAGAAGGTTGGTATAAAGAATATTATGATTCTGGTAAATTAAAGTTGAAAGGCTGGTATAAAGGTGGCCAAGAAGATAGTGTGTGGACGACTTTTTACCAATCGGGGCTTCCGTTGGAGGAAGGGTTTTATGCCAAAGGGTTAAAAACAGGAATTTGGAATGAATATTTCGAAAATGCCCAAATAGCGGCAGAAGGTGCCTATAAGTATGGGGTACAACATGGTGAATGGAAAGAATTCTATGAAGATAGCACATTGGCTTCCTTAGGCTATTATATAGATGGCCTCAAAGAGGGATATTGGGAAAGCTATTTTGCCAATGGTCGAATGTCTATGGAAGGTCGATTTAATGCAGGTTTGGAAGAAGGGGAATGGTTAATTTATTATGACAATGGTAAAGTGCAATCAGCGGGAAATTACGCAGCTGGCTTACAAGAAGGAACATGGCGTGAGTATTATGACAACGGGGATTTAAAATCAGTTGGCAATTATTTCAATGATAAAGAAGACGGCAAATGGGTGGCTTTTTACACCAATAACCGATTGCAACAAGAAAAAAAAAAAAAAAAAGGGAAGCTCATAAATGTGGGTGATTTTTTTACCAAAGACGGGAAAATTCTTGACAAAGGAACCCTTAAAAATGGAAATGGCACCCGTTTAAGTTATCACGACAATGGTTATTTGGCTGCGGAAGGTATGATAAAAAATGGACTTACTGATGGCCGATGGAAATATTTACATGAAAGTGGCAAGCTGTCGGGTGAAGGAGAAATGAAACAAGGGCAAAGAACAGGACTGTGGAAATTTTACCATTTTAACGGAAAGCTTCAAGCAGAAGGTACGTATGAGGCAGATGAAATAGCGCATAAATGGAAATTTTATAATGAAGAAGGAAAGTTTATTGAAGAAAAGGATTTTGATAAAACTGATGAAGAACTTTAGATTTGAAAGAACTATAAGTTATAGTTTTCACTGTTATTTTTAGAAAGGATTAATTTCTTTTGTCCTAATAACAAAAAACTTTACATTTCCATCACAAACTTTTCCTAGTAGGGTATGATCGAGTTGCAATCCCCAATATTTCAAAGCCAACGGGTGACCTTATTTGTTGATATTTTATTGCCCTTGCCCTTGTTACAAAGTTTTACTTACCGCGTACCTTTTGAGCTAAATGAGGCAGTTCAAGTAGGAGCAAGGGCAGTAGTGCAATTTGGGCCTAAGAAAATGTACACTGGGGTTGTAGTTGCAATTCATCAAAAGCCACCTGCTGGTTACGACGCCAAATATATCCTTGAGGTGATGGACACTGTGCCCTGTGTTAATAATCTTCAGCTTCAGTTTTTTGAACGATTGGCCAATTATTACATGTGCATGGAAGGAGAGGTGCTTAATGCAGCCTTGCCGTCCGGTCTTAAAATTAGTAGCCAAAGCCGTGTACAATATAATCCTGCTTATATCGCCTATGGCGACGAGCTACTTTCTCTTAAAGAACAAGTTTTGATAGATGCTTTAAAGACTACAGATTCAATGCTTTATGATGATGTTGTTTTATTATTAAAGCAGAAAACTATTTTGCCCTTGTTAAAATCGCTGATTGCTAAAGGAGCAGTTATTTTATATGAACAAGTAAAAGAGAAATATAGTCCTAAAATCAAAAGATTAGTAAAATTAAAACCTGAATATTGTAAGGAATCTGCTATCCATGACCTGCTAGATAAACTCGAAAAACGACCACAACAATCCAATGTATTACTCGCCTACCTAAGAGAAGTACCTGTAATGGGTAATTTGGAGCTAAATGAACGAGGACTAGAACGTTCAAAATTAGCCAAAGATAGTCCTTCGGCATTTCAAACATTGGTAAAAAATGGTGTTTTTGAGGAATTTGAAGTTTTGGTTTCGCGTTTGGATGAATTTGATACTGTTTTAGATTATAATCTAGTACTTTCTGAAGAACAAATTGCTGCCAGAGATCAGATTATTCACTTATTTGAAACGAAGGATACCATTTTGTTGCACGGCATAACAGGCAGTGGTAAAACAGAAATTTACATTGACTTAATAGCTAAATATATAGAAAATGGTAGTCAAGTATTATACCTATTGCCAGAAATAGCCCTCACGACCCAAATTGTATCACGACTTAAGGTAGCTTTTGGTGATAAATTGGGCATATACCATTCCAAGTTTTCAGACAATGAACGGGTGGAAGTATGGCGAAGTTTAATAGAGGGTAAATTTCAAGTGGTGGTAGGAGTGAGGTCGGCCATATTTTTACCCTTTAATAACCTTGGGCTAATCGTGATTGACGAAGAGCATGAGACCAGCTACAAGCAGCACGATCCATCACCAAGGTACCATGCCCGTGAAAGTGCTCTCATGTTGGCGCAGCTTCATCATGCCAAAACACTTCTCGGATCGGCCACGCCTTCTGTTGAAACGTACTATTTGGCCTTACAAGGAAAATTTGGTTTGGTCACATTATCAAAAAGATATGGTATTGCACAACTGCCAGATATTCAATTTGCACAAAAGGTAGCTCCTGAAAATTCAAATGTATTTAATGTAATTTTTACACCTGAGCTTATTCAACAAATTACTTTAAGAATTGAGCGAAAAGAACAAACCATCTTGTTCCTGAACAGAAGAGGATATTCACCTTATTTAAGTTGTGAAAATTGTGGTTGGATACCTTATTGTAATTCTTGTAATGTAAGTTACACATATCACCAATATAAGGGTTCGATGAATTGTCATTATTGTGGCAATCATGAAAAAGCCGCTAAAATTTGTCCAACGTGCGGCAGTACCAAAATACAGACAGTGGGCTTTGGTACAGAGAAAATTGAGGATGAACTACAATTAATTTTGCCAAAAGCTAGGGTGTTAAGAATGGATCTTGAAACCACTCGCACCAAAAACGGCTATGCAGATATTATTAATGAGTTTGCTCAAGGTAAGATTGATATTTTGGTTGGTACTCAAATGGTTACTAAAGGATTAGACTTTGATAAAGTGAGTTTAGTAGGGGTGATTGACATCGACAAAATGATAAATTACCCAGATTTTCGATCTTTTGAAAGAACCTTTCATTTGGTTACCCAAGTGAGTGGGCGTGCTGGTAGAAGAGACGTACAAGGGCAAGTAATTATCCAAACTATAAACAAAAATCATCCATTACTAAAAAGAATTCAACAGCAAGATTTTGTGGCTTTTTATAATAGAGAAATTAAAGAACGGGAACGTTTTGCTTATCCTCCGTTTACAAGATTAATAAAGATTACAGTAAAGAATAAGGATAAGATAATCAACGATGTTGCGGCGAGGCAGTTATCTAATCAATTAATAGCTAATTTGGGCAAAGAACGAATTCTTGGGCCAGAGGCACCACTTATCGACAAAATTAGAGATTATTACATTCAAGAAATTATTATTAAACTGGAACGAGACAAAGTGAATATCGCCAAGGCGAAAGATTTGATTAATAAGTGTATTAAAGAACTTCTGCTGCTTAAGTCCTTTAAAAGTGTTTATATCAATATTGATGTGGATTTTATATAACCTTTATAAACATGAATTTTAAAACCTTCAATAAAATATAACTTAACGGTCTAACACTAGTCTTCTGTAGTCTCCAGAATTAAACTACTCCATCCATCCAATTCTTCTTTGTTTTTTCGTTTTCTTTCTATTACATCATTAATCTTTTTATTAAAACTCCAGCATGTGCTTTGTCTTAACTCCAGTATTTCAGACAGTTGCACAGTGGTAATTTTTTCTTTGGTGGCATATATAAGATATAACATATAAAAGGCCTTGGTAACAGGAAATTTTAGTTTATGAAAGATGGTATTGGCTGTAGGCGATTCATCGTGCCTACATTTGGTACATCTTTTAGAAAGGTAATCTCTACCATCACAAAATTTATTGTTAGCGCATTTGATACAAGTGTAACCGTTTTTCCATTTTAAATCAGACAGAAATAAGTAACAAGTTTCTTTATCAGGAAAAATTTTGCTAAACTCCTCTACATCAATATCCTGCATGAGCACTCTTGCCTTTGATATTTCTTGTACATCATGTTGAAGCGCTACATTCTCTTTGTTGAGTAAAGCATTTATTCTGGCAATTTCTGCCGATTGTTCATTTAGTTTATCAAAAGCAGTAGCAATTTCCTCATTTTTTTCTTTCAGTTCTAAGGTTCTTTCTAATACTTTGGCTTCCAACTCTTTATTTAGATTATCTTTGAGTTTTTCATTTAAAGTGAGTTGCTCTATCATTTGTTTTTGAGCAATTTTTTCTTGTTTTAATGCTTCTTCTCGTTCTTGTTTTATGATGCCTATTCTATCACTTAGTGCGTAAGACAAAATTACTACCTCCAACACTAGACCAATATTAAATGAATAAACAGTTATAATACTGCTCCCTAAAATCATGATATTATTAAGACGCAAAATAAGTAGTATAATACCAAGTAGCATAAAAGTGTAAGCCACAAGAAAGAAACGAACTGTTCGTTGGCCAGCCCGCATTATATAAAGTGCACCTATATAAATCACTAAAAATGGGAGTAAATAAAAAGGGAAATGCCAATCTAAGTTGAGAAAGAAGATTCTAATTATAAAAAACAAAACCGAAAACGTTAATGTAAAATTAACTGCAATGTTAATTTTAGGATAGTTTTTTTTGAGTTCTAAAAATTCTTTGGAATATAACGAAAAGCTTAATAGCAAAAGTAACGGCGAAAACATGGCCAAAAGGTGATTCAGTTGATAAAACTGAGGCCAAATAAATTGAAAACCGAGGCCATCCTCAGAAAGTGCAATCAAACAACAACTAAGCGCATACGCTACGTAGTATAAATATACCTTCTCTTTTACCGAAAAATATACAAATAAATTATAAGCTGCCATGATAAGGATGATGCCATAAAAAATACCTAGAGCAAAGTATTCCTTAAGAGCATATGAAGTGAAAAAACTACCTGTTCTTATCTTTAATTTTAAGACATACTTGTTTTTGGCGCTAGCTTTTATATAAAATGTTTGCGGAAATGTGTCAAGTGGTAAATCAAATACAAAATTCTTATGCTCATAATCGCGTACGCCAAAATTAAGTGCATATCCTGCATCCTGTTTTATGTAGTGGCCACCATCTATTTTATAAAATTCAAATTGATCTATATGTAAATCTTGGTTTTCTAATACCCAGCGTTTTGTGGTTGGTTTTTTGAGTTTAACCGTAACCTTGATCCAATAAACTGCCTGATTGGTAAGCAGGTAGGGGAAGTTGTCACTGGTGTTTTGTGTTTTAAAATATTTTTGATTTTCGGGCAAAAGCACATCGCTTAGTGAAAGCCTTTTCTCAAAATCTTCATATACTTCTATGTGGTCATTGGTAATAAAAAAATCATTTTGATAATCTTCTACTTCCAAGATATTCTTTTGGCGTGCAAAGGTATTGAGGCTAAGGCACAATACTCCCAGAAAAACATATAAATAGGTGTAACGCATGAAGCAGTAAATAATGATATACTTTCTTGCAAAATTACATTTTATTTGATATTTAACCGAATAAAATTGCGAAATGATTAATAATTTCATTCATTGGATTTAAAAGATTGAAAATATTTTTAATTTTTTATGGAATTTTTTAGACGCTTACATCTTAAAGGAAATTGAACTTTAATTTCTTTTCACACTAAATCTCTTTCTTATGAAAAATCTATTTTCAACCTTATTGGTTGGTTTATTGTTGGTCCTTTCGTTTACAATGTTTTCTTGCAAAAAAGGATGTAAGACTTGTAACACCTATACTTTTGGTTATGAGACCAAATCTGAATCAAATGAGGTTACCGATCAAGTAGCTCCTGAGGAAGTAAATTCTCCAAGCGGATTATCTAAATATAAAAAGGATGAGTCTATGGGAGAACAACAATATCCTAGTCAAATCCAAAATGGACCTGAAAGCAAAAAATCTATTTCCTCCACTTTTAATAACTCAAATGATGAGGAGGTAATCGTAAAGGATTATAATACAGAAGGATATAATATCATTAAAGAAAATGATTATTTAGCTGTTAATAATAATCCATTGTCTACTTTCAGCATTGATGTAGATAATGCAAGCTATACCAACTGTAGGCGATATTTGGATAATAACACCTTGCCGCCAATAGATGCTGTAAGAATTGAAGAATTTATCAATTACTTTGATTATCAATATCCTCAACCCACAGGAAAACATCCTTTTTCTATCAATACAGAAATATCCGAATGTCCCTGGAATAAAAATAGAAAACTTATTCATATTGGTTTGCAAGGAGTTAAACATGACTTTGTAGAAATGGCTCCTATTAACTTGGTTTTCTTAATTGATGTATCTGGCTCTATGGAAGATAAAAACAAGCTACCATTACTTAAACAATCATTTGGTTTGTTAGTAAAAAAATTAAGACCCCAAGATAAAATTGCCATGGTGGTTTATGCTGGTGCGGCTGGTTTGGTGCTTCCTGCTACTTCTGGTAGCGAAAAAAACAAAATTCTTGATGCTTTGGATAATCTACAAGCTGGTGGCTCTACCGCAGGCGGTGAAGGAATCGAGCTTGCTTATAAGATTGCCAAGGAAAATCTAATTAAGAATGGTCACAACAGGGTAATTTTGGCCACCGACGGCGACTTTAACATCGGTGCTTCATCAGATGCAGAAATGACCCGTTTAATCGAAGACAAAAGAAAAGATGACATTTTTATTTCTGTTCTTGGCTTTGGAATGGGTAACTATAAAGATTCTAAAATGGAAAGTATTGCAGACAATGGCAATGGTAATTATTTTTACATCGATAACATCAATGAAGCTAAGAAAGTATTTGTTACTGATATTGACGGCACCTTGAATACCATAGCAAAGGATGTTAAAATACAAGTTGAGTTTAACCCTGCCAAAGTAAAGGCTTACCGTTTAGTGGGATACGAAAACAGAATGCTCAAAAAAGAGGATTTTAATGATGATAAAAAAGATGCAGGTGAGTTGGGGGCCGGACATACAGTTACAGCACTTTATGAAATTATCCCTGCAGATAGCAAAGAAGACGTAAGTGGATCAGTTGATGCGCTTAAATATCAACAAACTGTGGCTAAAAATACTAACAAAGTTTCTAATGAAATTTTGACCGTCAAGTTCAGATACAAGTCACCACAAGATACAATAAGTAAGTTAATTGTACATCCATTGTTGGACAAGCAAGTAAGTTTATCTTCTTCTTCCGAAAATTTTAAATTTTCAGCGGCTGTGGCTTCATTTGGTATGTTACTACGCGATTCCAAATACAAAGGCGATCTTTCTTATGAAGGTGTGATAGAGTTAGCCAAAAGTGCTGTAGGAGCTGACAATGAAGGTTATAGGACAAAGTTTATTAAATTGGTAAAAACAGCAAGTTTGTTGAATGATTTAAATTCAACCCGCAGATAAGATAATTGAAAAAGCCTAATAGGGTTTGTCCATCAAGGAACTCCCTATTAGGTTTAATTTTTGTATTTTTGATTGAAGAGTTTAAGTATAAATTGGCTTCAAAGAAAGTGGGCCTAATGAAATAACTCGGAGTTTGGGTATTTTTTTATATTGTGCGGCAAAACTTGTGTTAAAATATTTCATTTATTTTGTTTGCTTGTGCCAACTAGGTTGTCTATTTTTGACAAAATACAAAATAAATCTTTTTAGAATAGTAAATTTTTAAAACATGAAAAGGAACGCAACTGCAAATTGGATAGGTTCTGGCAAAGAAGGCCACGGTGTATTATCTACACAAAGTACTGTCTTAAACAAAACACAATATTCATTTAATTCACGTTTTGAAGAAGGCATCGGAACTAATCCTGAAGAACTAGTAGCTGCCGCACATGCAGGATGTTTCTCAATGAAACTTAGTTTTAACATAGGTGGAGCTGGATTTGTACCAACTTCAATTGATTCTTCTTGTGTTATTACTTTGGACAATGGTGTAATTACCTCTTCTCATATTACTGTGCAAGCAGTTGTGCCAGGTCTTGATCAAGCTAAATTTGACGAACTAGTGGCAGATGCAGAGGCCAATTGCCCTATTTCCAAACTTTTAAATACCAAAATATCAGTAGAAGCATCATTAGCTTGATTTTTTAATTAAGTTAAAGTGCTTAATAATCATGGTTCTTTAAACCATAAGAATCATGATTTTTTTATTATTATATTAACACTGAAAGTTCATTTGTAGCTCTTAGTATAAAACCCTAACAGATTATCTGTTTTCATCGATGAATCTTAAAACTTATATTTTTGCCATATTTTTAAGTGTATGTTTTTTTCTTGGCTCTCCTGCTACTGCGGAACGACTAGAGTCTAAATATGGATACTTGTTTTACAAATATAACGAAGGTGATATTGATGAAGTAATAGCATCAGCTACTGTTGCTATAAACAATAAGAAAAATGCCTCTACTCCAAATAGGTTTTATTTTAAAACTTATTGCCTATTAGCTAAGGCTCATTACGATAATGCAGATTTTGAAAAAGCTAAAGCCATTGAACAGGCATTTGTAAACTTGTTAGGGACTGTCTTTCCAGTCACCGAAAGATTTGATATTTATCATGCACTAGCAGATTATTATTTGTACATCGGTAATTTTAATGAAGCCCTTATTTATAACGGTAAGGCTCAAGATAAAAGTAATACCGAGCTGGAAAACAATTTGTTACAATTACAACTCGCAACCATAAAGGCCAAAACTGGTTGGCTCAATCAAGCATTAGAAATGGTTTTGCCCCTAGAAAATTATTTTAATTCTTTAATCTCCACTAAAACCTCTAATGCCGAATTTAAGTTAAGTGCCATTAATAAAAATGATCTATTATTTAAAACTTCGGTTTTTGCAGAGTTATTAATACTTAAAAATGAAATTTATTTAGGACAAGGAGATGATGACAACGCAGCCATCAATATTTCAAAATCAAAAAAACTCATTAAGGAAAACTTAGGGCGCCCTTCAACCCATTATGCAAGAGTTTGTAAACAAGAAGGACAGATGTTTCAAAACGAAAGTAACATCGACAAAGCGATAAATGCTTATACTGAGGCATTTGCAGCTTGCAGTAGTTTTGATAAAAATCCAACAAAAATCGAAATTTTATTCCAAAACATTGTTTGCCACATTTATAATAATCAACCTGTCCAAACCGATGCGCTTTTAAGGAAATTACAAATTTTGGCCAATAGCAATTCTGGACTTTTTGAGCCTTTTCAGCCCTATTATAATTTGGCTCTAGCAGTTAAACAATTCTATTGGGAGGACCCAAGCCAAGGTATTTATGACTTAGAAGCATTTCTTAAAGAATATGGTCATTTGCCCAAAAATCACCCTTCAAGATTATCAGCATTGGCAATGGGGGCTAAATGGAGTCAAGAGCAACTAAACCCAATAAAAGCTGTTGGATTTATTAATGATATTATTCATAGTCAAAATCCTTTTTTAGCCAGTAACTCCCCTTACTTGGATAAATGGGCAGCTTATAAGGGAGTTTTAGTTTTAAAATACGTGGGTATTGCCGATTCACTTAGACAAGTAGTTGAAAAAGATTTGCCAAACCAATTGTTACAATTACATCCTGTAAGTTTTGAAATGGCATTTTTGCAGTCGTTTTTAGCGGATTATTATTTCAAGGTAGGCTTGTTGGATTCTGCAGTTATACATGCCAATTTAGCTACTAATATTCACCCGAATGAAAATGGACTAAAAATTTATTACAACCTAAAATCAGCATATTATTTATTGCTAAAGGGCAAAATTTCTCAAGCAAACGAGATTTTAGCTACCTATGAGTTGGAACAAAAAAATCTTTCCAATCAAGACCCTGAAAAGTTAAAATGCACGTTACTTCTGCGTGAGATTTATGGTATTACTGGGCAGTATGATAAAGAAAATAAATTAAAATCTGAAATGGTAAGTTTCAGCAAAGCGCGTTTAACGCACAAAAATCTAGAATTGGAGGTAGAAAATAATATTGCGTTGGGTGCGATTTATTTACAAAGTGGGAATTTTTTAAAAGCACAAAAACAGCTTCAAAACGCCTACCAAATAGTAAAAACTAAGGTACCATATTCATCAATTGCTCTTGAGTTGTTTCATTTAATGGCTCAATTAGATATCATTAAAGGTAATTACCCTCAAGCCGACAAGTACGTTACCACTGCATTAGAAATTTCAGCAAAAGGATTTGGTGAAAAAGGCGTAACCTATGCACGTGCTAAAATTATGGCCGCACAATACTACGAGGCCATTGCTGACTATAAGAAAGCGCTAGACGATATTAATGTGGCTACAACTATCCAAAATACGGTATATGGAACTAACAATTTCAATAATATTGATATCCTACTTTTGAAGGCAAAAATTAAGGTGAGATCTTCAAAGTTTGATGTGAAAGAAGTGATGGCTTTGTATGACAACGCCATTAAACTAGCTCGAACAAGCCTTGGTGAAAATAACCCAATTTATATTAATGTCCTTATTAGAAATGCAGAGTTTTTAATAACCGTTGAAAATTTTGTAGAAGCAAAAAATCTTTTAAGTAAGGCTGTTGCCTATTATCAAAATGTGAAAGGGGAGTCATCCGTAAGCGCCGAACTTGCCTTCTTGAGTGGTAAAATGTATTATGGATCAAAAGATTATAAAAACGCACTAAAATACTTTAAAGAGTCGTCAGACCAGTATAAATCAATTTTTTCAATTAACCATCCTTTGTACAACAAAAGCAAAGGACACGAAGCACGCTCATTATTTATGTTAAAACAATACAACAATTCTTTAGATGTTATGGAAGAGATCATTCCTACTTATCTAAAAATTGTGGATAAGTTATTTCCAAGTATGAGTTTTGGTCAAAAGGGTAACTACTGGAATTCCATAAAAGATGAGTTTGAGTTTTTTAATTTTTTAATATGTAGCCAATTTATCACAGAAAAACCAAGTGAAATTAGCAAGGTATTTAATAACGTCATTTCTACTAAGGCCATTTTATTGGCATCAGACACCAAGGTAAGACAAAAGATTTTTACAAGTGGCGATACCCTATTAATTAGTTTATATGATAGTTGGGTTGAAAAGAAAGAGGTAATGAATACTGCTTACGCTCTGAGTAAAACACAATTGGCAGAACAAGGCATTGATTTGCCACTATTAGAGAATCAAATTGACCAATTAGAAAAGTCAATAAATACTCGTTCACAGCTATTTGACACAGAAGCCAATAAAAGGAAAATTGATTGGCAAAATATTCGAGATGTACTTACCCCGGATGAAGCTGTAGTAGAAATGGTACATTTTAGATACTTTAACCATAAATTTCTCGATTCTGCACTTTATGCAGCTTTGGTAGTAACCCAACAAACACGATCAAATCCTTTGTGTGTTATCATTCCCAATGCATCTCATTTAGAAAAGCGTTATTTTAAATATTACAGAAATGCAATCATTAAAAAGTTGAATGACAATCTTACTTATAAGAATTTTTGGCAGCCCATTGATAATCAGCTCAAGGGAATTAAGACTATTTATTTCTCTCCAGATGGCGTTTATAGCCAAATGAACCCTGAAACTTTTACCACTCCTACCAATAAATGTCTTTTTGATCAATATAAGTTTAGATTTATCTCCAATAGTAAAGATATTCTTAACCAGCCACCATTGATAAAAAAGACGAATGGAAAGTCTCAACCACAAAATGACAATTATATAATTTGTGGCAATCCTGAATTTTATGTAATCAATGAACAGGCAGCCAATAGATCTGTGCCTTCTTTACCAGGTGCCGAACAAGAAATAAATGAAATTTCTGTTATTTTAAAATCAAGTCTTAATATACAACTGCTAGTGGGCAAATCAGTTACGGAAGACACCTTGGTTAAAATGAATAGTCCAAAAGTTTTCCATATTGCCACTCATGGTTTTTTTAAAGAAAATACACCAGAAGATGACAATAATTTTATGGCAAATCCACTTCTTAATTCTGGCCTTATGCTTAAGGGATCTGGAGATCTGTTTGATGCTGGTTTAAATGTGAATGCCCAAAAAGGAATACTCACAGCAATGGAGGCCGCCACACTCAAGCTAGACGGCACAGAGCTAGTAGTGTTGAGTGCATGTGAAACAGGAAGGGGCGAAGTGGTTAATGGAGAGGGAGTATACGGGTTACAACGCTCTCTTTTTATTGCTGGCGCAAAAGCAGTAGTGATGACATTGTTTAAGGTAAATGATGAAGTTACTCAAAAATTTATGAAATATTTTTATGAAAGCTGGTTAGTCTCAGCCAACAAAAACCAATCGTTTAATTACGCAAAAACAAAAGTTAAAGAACAACATCCTGAGGCCATTTATTGGGGCGCATTTGTAATGCTTGAATCTATGCCTAAGTTTGGTAACTAGAATTGGAGGATTTGTGTCTAAATTTTAATTTTTAGTTATATTTTTTTAGTAAATATTAAAACTTGTTGTTGTGAATTTCAGTATACTCGTTTAGGTTGGCCGGTGGCTTTGTTGAATGTTTTTTTTAATTCAATAAAGTTTAATTTTTGAATCGGTGATTTTTGATTAAAGATACCCACTTATATAATTATACGTTCGCATGGTTGAAGATATTGAGTTAGCAGAAATCAAAAAACTCGCCACTTTTATTAAAGATGAGTTTTCTTATGATTTCACAAACTACGCACTTTCGTCATTCAAAAGAAGGATTATTAGAATAATGGAACTTTATAAGTTTACGAATGCTGATCAAATCATCCAAAAACTTACTAAAGAGCCTGAATTTTCTAAAACATTACTATCCGAAATTACAGTAAACGTTACTGAAATGTTTCGTGATCCGTCCTTATGGAGGGTCTTAAGAGATCAAATCTTTCCTAACCTTTTTCAAATGCAGAATGAGGTTAAAATTTGGCATGCAGGCTGCTCGTCTGGAGAAGAGGTTTTTTCTATGTGTGTGCTTCTTGAAGAAAATGGATGGTTGGACAAAGTAAAAATCTTTGCCACTGATATTGATCATGTGATTATTAAAAAAGCCAAAGAAGGCAAATATCTTCTTAAAAATACACAAGAGGTAAATGATAAAAATTATGTGCGTTTTGAAGGTAAAGGTAAACTTTCAGACTACTATAAAATAGACGGACAAAACGTAATAATGGAGCAAAATTTACTTAGAAACGTTACGTTCAGAGAACACGACTTGGTTAAAACTGGTTGGTTTTCAAAGTTTGACATTATTCTTTGCAGAAATGTGATGATTTATTTTAATCAAACTTTGCAAAATGAAGTTTTTAAGGTGTTTCATACTAGTTTATTTAATTATGGCTATCTTATTATTGGAAGTAAAGAAACACTAGTTTGGTGTGATATCGCCAACAAGTTTATTACTGTTAACAATGAAGAAAAAATTTATAAAAGAGTAAGAGAGTAATAGCTCATTTATCAAGATGGCCATTATAGACAATAAAGAGATTTATAAAGCGGTAGTAATAGGTGGTTCGGCTGGTTCGTTTCAGGTGATTTCAAAAATATTGAGTGAAATTAACCCTAAATTTGATTTGCCTATCATCATGGCTTTGCATAGGCTTAAACATGTGCGAAACGGATTTGTGGAAGCGTTGTCGATTAAATCAAAAAAACCAATTATTGAGCCTGCTGATAAAGAGGCTATTAAAAAAGGGATGGTTTATCTGGCACCAGCAAATTATCACTTGTGTGTCGAATTGGGTAATTATTTTTCTCTTTCGACAGAAGAAATGGTAAATAACTCAAGACCAGCTATTGATATTACTATTGATACGGCCTCTTATGTATACAAACAAAAGATAATAGGAATACTACTATCTGGAGCAAATAAAGATGGAGCAATTGGTATGAAACGTTTGAAAAATCGAGGAGGTTATACCATCGTACAAGATCCTAAAGAATGTACAATTACTACCATGCCTGAGGCAGCTTTAGAAATAACTACCATTGATCAAATACTTAAAACAAGTGAAATAATACAGTTTTTAAATTCATTTTGTGATTAATTGAAACGAAAATTTGAACACCAATGAAAAATAAAAAAGTTATTAATATCCTCAATATCAGTTTTGTGATTTTTGCCACATTTTCGGCATTAATAACATTGCTTATTGAACCTTCTAATGGAATCATTAAAGTGAATGCGCTTCCATTTGGAATTAAAAATTGGAATTTATTTCAATCAATAATCATTGCTTCTAATGTATTAGGAATACTTCTAGTTGCCTATTTTATCACCTATAAGAACGAGGTGATTAAATATATTACGGTGGAATCAACACCTGAAACGGTAAACCAATCTATCAACAATATAGCTGAGGAAGCGGATCAGTTTAATTTAGCGCAACAGGAAAAGTTTAAAGAGGATATCTGGTCCCTAAAAGAAAAGGAAACTGATGCCTTAAGAAGAAGTGAGAAAATACTGTCATTGTTATGTACGAAATATGAGTTTGCACAAGCAGTCACATATCTTAAAGAAGAGAACATATTGCGATTAAATGTACATTATGCCTTTGTAATTACTGAAAATACACATGACACCATTCATGTAGGCGAGGGAATAGCAGGACAGGTAGCTAAAACGGGACAATTTGTATATCTTAAAGAAGTACCTGCTGGTTACATGAAGGTTCTTTCTGGGTTGGGCGAGTTATCTCCTTCTAATTTGATCATTGTTCCATTATTTGTAAATGAACAAACGGTAGCTATCGCCGAATTAGCTAGTTTTAAAGAATATAGTGATAAAGAAATAGAAGAAATAGTAACAAGCACCAAGGTGGTTCTTGAAGCCATTTTAAGTTAAACATATTAGCAAAAAATAGTAATCACAATTTTTAAAGTAAAATTTTATGAAATTTGGGATAGCACAAAAGATTTTTCTAGGGTTTGCGGTTATAATTGTGTTCTTCGTTACCATCGCCACCTTAAGTATTGTTGCACTTAATAAAAACAGACAAACTTTGTCTGAAATACACACCGTTATTGATCCGTCTTTAGAAGGAATTAATGATTTTAATGAACTTTTGTTCAAATCAGAAAAAAATCTCACCAAGCTTTTTACCAATTCCAGTGACGTAAATGCTGCATCTAATCTTGCTAAGATTAATGATGTTGAATTTACCTTAGTTAAAAATAATCTTCTTACTCTTCAAAATCAGTTAACTAACGATGAAATACGTGAAAATATTAATTCGTCATTAGCAGATTTTGAAAAGATTACTAAAAAAATTAAGGATAAAGGAGACTTAAACCTTTTGGATTCATCTGGTCGCGCCTCATTAGCAATTAGCTACTACAGCGAATATGCTCAAAACTACACCGAATTAATTGAAAAACTTAAAACCAGTTCCAACACCATCAATCAAACTAAAAGGCATCTGGAGCAGGAACTTCTCAAGCGATCCGAATACATAAGGGTTTGTGTTATTGTATTGGGTTTCATATTGATACTTTCTGGCATATTTGTTTCAGTTTATATGTCTCGTTCGGTAGTGGGATCAATTAAACAAATCAAAGATTTTTTAGTGCAAATGAGTAGAGGGGAGTTGCCAGAATTTTCTATGAAAAAGATGGATGATGAAATCGGCGATATTCAGGAGGCCATCAGAAAGCTCATTTCAGGACTAAAGAAAACCACGTTGTTTGCCAACAATATAGGTAAAGGAGAGCTTGATGCGGATTTTGTGCCTTTGAGCCAAAGCGATACACTTGGCCAAGCACTGTTAGAAATGAGGCGTAGCCTAAAAGTAGCTGCAGCTAAAGATGAAGAACAAAATTTAATTGTTTCATCCATAGCCGATGTAAGCACTATTTTAAACACATACAACAACTTAGAAGAACTTGGGGATAAATTAATCCAATATTTATGTAAAAAAGTTGATGCCGTTCAAGGTGCTTTTTATATCATAGAGGAAGATGATAAATCAGGTCAAAAGTTTCTACAACTTCAAAATGCCTTTGCTTACAATAGAAAAAAGTACTTAAGCAAAAGTTTTAAAATTGGCGAAGGTCTAGTGGGTCAAGCTGTTATTGAACGAGATTTAATACACCGTACTGAAATTCCTAAAGATTACGTTTCTATTAAGTCAGGGTTGTTAGGAGATAAGCGTCCACAATCTATCTTGATTATGCCGTTGATTACCAACGAAAATGTATATGGTGCTATAGAATTTGCTTCAATCTATAAATTTAGCCAACAACAAATCTTGTTGATTAGAGAGATTAGTGAAATAATCGCACGCTCTATTTTTAACGTTCAAGTAAACGACCGAACAAGAAAACTGTTAGATGCATCACAAAAAATGTCTGGTGAGTTAAAAGAACAATCGATGATGTTGCAGCAAAATGCTGAGGAAATGCAAGCAACACAGGAAGAACTCAAAAGAACTAATCTAAAACTAGAAGAGCAAATTAACGAAGTAAGTAAGTCACAAAAGAAAATTCACGTACTACTAGAAAATTCTCAAGAAGTGATTTACATCTGTGATGATAAGGGATACATCTCTTATGTAAGTCCATCTATTCATAGCATAGCAGGTTACGAGCAAGAAGATCTCATGTGGAAGGATTTTGAGGATAAAGTTAACATCGATTATCAAGATGATTTTGCTAAAATGCTTGAAGGAGTTGCAGCGCATGTATCTAATACCGCTACTCTAGAATACATATATCGTAAGAAAAACGGGGAAGAAATATGGATGGAAGCCACTGCCAAAAATCTTATTAAAGACGAATCAATTGGTGGCATAGTAATCAATTCAAGGGATATAACCGTGCGCAAGCTGGCGGAAAAAGAGAGTCGTATGCGAAGTCAAATGCAGTCACTTTCTGAAAATTCGCCAGATCTTATTTGCAGAATTAATACAAAAGGTAAGTTTTATTATGTAAACCCGGTTATTGAAAAACTTACTGGCAAACCTCATAGTGATTTTAACCAAAAGTTCCTACAAGAAACAGAGCTTAACCAAGGGGTGGTCAAAGATTGGGAAAATATTATTCAAACAGTAATAAACGAACAGGAGAAAATAAACCGAGAAATGAATTTTCCAACGGCGGAAGGTCTCAAAGTAATGTCTGTAAATGCGATTCCTGAATTTGGTGAAAATAGTACTTTAGAGTCTATTTTATTGGTATCAAGTGATATAACAGAACGTAAACAAGCGGAAGTAGAAATACAAACGAAAAACAAAAAAATTACCGAAAGTATCAACTATGCTCAAAGAATTCAAAAGGCAATATTGCCTGATAATTCAGTCATAAATAAATATTTGCCACAATCCTTTATTCTCTATAAAGCGAAAGATGTGGTGAGTGGTGATTTTCCTTGGTTTATGAAAATTGATAAATTTATTTATATTGCCGCAGTAGATTGTACGGGTCATGGAGTGCCAGGTGCGCTATTGTCTTTGATAGGTTATTTTATCCTGAATGATGTTGTTAATAGTGGAAAATATAAAACCACTGGTGAAATATTGGATGCGCTAGATCGAGGTGTAACACAAACCTTGCGCCAAGATGTGGAAGGTTCTGAAACCAAAGATGGCATGGATATAGCCTTTGTGAAGATAAATACCGAAACAAATGAGGTGGAATATTCAGGTGCGCATAGGCCGTTATTTGCTATTAAAGGGGGTGAATTTCTTGAGTTTAAAGGTGACAAATTCCCGATAGGGGGAGGTATTTATAGGAATCAAACTAACTTCGTTACGCATAAAGTGAAATTGAACTTAGGAGACTCAATATATTTCTGTTCTGATGGATACCCTGATCAATTTGGCGGGCCAGAAAATAGAAAACTTTCTCCCGCTAGAATACGTAATCTAATAAATGAAAATCCAAACACACCAATGGATCAAATGAATGCCAATTTTGACAAATTATTTGAAGATTGGAAGTTTGGTACAAAACAAACTGATGACGTACTTTTAATAGGTATTAAATTTTAGTAAATAGGTTTTTTAATTTTAATAAAACATAGTAAGTACCATAGTGTAGCCTTTAATTTTTACTGTATGAGCAAGCAAGACATGCGTTACATTTTCGACCTTCACAAACTAATGATTGAAAGAAAAATCATTTTAGTTTATGAAGGTGAGTTTACCCAAGAAATTACCAAATCGGTACTTTCTATGGCAGAAAGAAATCTGGAATCTTTTGGTGAAGAGGAAAGTATCAAAAGAAAAGTTTTTAATGTGATGGTAGAATGTCTCCAAAACATTTGTAAACATACAGAAGATACACAGTTTTCATTTAGTGATTTGCGCACTGGTGCCGTATTCATGATAGGGTTAGAGTTTAATGAGTATATCATTATTTCTGGCAATCCCATGTCGAATGAATTTGTGCCTAATTTGGAATCTAAACTAGAGAAAATTAACAGTTTGGATAAAGATGGTCTTAAGGCACTTTACAAAGAAATTATTACTACAGGAAGTATTTCCGATAAAGGTGGTGCTGGATTGGGTTTTGTGGATATGGCCAGAAAATCAGGTCAAAAACTGGAATTCTCCTTTGAACCAATTGATGACAACTACACGTTCTTCTCCTTGAAAACAAAAATTTCTAGAGAAAAGGCCTTGCTGTAATAATACTCAACACATAAAACTCTTTTTCACTCATGGACAAAATATTTTTAGAAGGTACTGAAGATACACCTAAAATAATGTTAAATGCAGATTCTGGTATATATGAAATATCAGGAAGGTCATTGCCAGAAGATTCAGCCGAATTTTACAAGCCTGTTCTCAATTGGCTTGAGGGTTTAAAAACTTCAGGAATTAAAAGCGTTGATTTCGAATTTAAGTTAGAGTATTTTAATACAGCATCTTCTAAGTTGATATTGGATGTATTAACTAAATTAGAAAACTGCAAAGAGGCAGGTATGGAAGTTAGAATTCTATGGTTCCATAGAGATGATGACGAAGACATGCAAGAAGCTGGTGAAGAATTTTCTGAGCTGGTTGAAGTGCCTTTTGAATTTAGAACTTATTAGTCTGTTCTTATAATATTATATTTTAAGCCTTCTTTTTTAAGAAGGCTTTTGTCGTTAATCGTATTTATATGAACAATATAAGCAAAATATTTTTTATACTATCTTTTAGTTGTTTCTTGGTATTAAGTGCTCAAGATCTTACTAATAGTGCCAAGATTGAGGCCACTAGAATCCTTAAAAATTACACCAACTGCCTTAACTTATTATCGGACTCCGCCGCTGCACCAGCATTAAAAAAGTCGGGAATGGTAACACTTTTGCCAGATTTTTATACTATAGATGTCCCCACATTTAATGATATGGACAGTATAGGAACGGGATATCTACCTATTAAAGACTATATTAAAAAATATCGTGAAGAAATAAAAAATACGGTGATAAAGTGTGACATAACCACAGTAAGTAAGCCAGAGCTTAACTTCATGAGAAATACTTATGATTTTAAAATTACAGTTCTTAAAAGTATTGTCAATAAAACCTATCGTTATCAACAAGTTGATTCACTAATTAAAATTGATACAATTGTAAAAGAACGAACAGTTCAATTAACATTTTTTGTCAGGTTTGATAAAGAATTAAACCAAATAAAAAATCCTCAGATTTATTCGATAAGTAAACAAGGTGAAAATCAATTTTTGCCTTTGCCCGAATATACGGCTTGGTGGGTCACCCTTACGCCGCAGTGGAAAGAAATCTTTATCAAAAAGAATAACATGGCTGAGTTACCTTCAGAAAATGACCTTAAAAACCTACCCTATATATTTGAGCTTAATTTGGCAGGAACCAATATTTCGGATATTTCACCACTAGAAAAGATTACTGAACTACGAAAACTTGATCTTTCCAACACTGCGGTTTCTTCCTTGGCGCCAATTGCTAACCTCAAGTTTATGGGTGAACTAAATATTAATAAAACCAAAGTTAGAGATCTGGAGCCAATAAAAAATTTAAAAAGTTTAAGAAAGTTATATGTTAATTCAAACGAACTTACCAATATAGATGCAGTGCAAAATTTGGTTAAACTTACAGATTTTGAATGTGTTGAAAATTTATTAAAGACTATTGATTCTGTGAAGGGGCTTGTAAATATGGAAAAATTTAATTGTAGCTTAAATGAGATTACTAATGTTAACGCCGTAAAGGATTTAATCAAAATAACAGATTTAAGATTTGGTAAAAACCAAGTAGAAAGCTTGGACCCTCTCCGCAATATGATTGACTTAGTGAGGTTGGATATATTTAACAATAAGATAACTAACTTGGCACCCATTAGTAATAATTATAAAATCGCCTTTTTATACATTGATTTTAACCCAATTACCACCCTTGAGCCTATTTCTAAAATGGGATATATTACCAAGTTGTCATTGTCACACACGCTAGTAAAAGACTTGTCGCCAATTAAAAATTTTAATGTGGTAAGAGAACTAAATATAGCGGGTACAGAAATTTCGTCTTTAGACCCAGTAAAAAAGTATTCTTACATTTCCGAGTTCAAAATGTACCATACAAATATTTCAAAAGGTGAAGCTGCAGGTTATAAAAAGACGCATCCAAATTGTGCAATTACATACTATTAACCCTCCCTGCAAATAAAAATGCCTGTCAGGATTTATTTAAACCTAACAGGTCTTTTGTAAATAATGAAAACTTAATATTGGATTAGGGAATAAAGTCCTGACATTATTGTAAGTATCAATTTATCAGATGTTTATAATATTTGGTAAAGATTATTTTATTTTTCAATCCCAAAATCTTCCGATTCATTTTAAATATTCGTTATTTAAGCTTAAAATTGCTACAATTAATTCAATTCTACAATGGCGATCATCGAAATGGTAATGCCCAAAATGGGCGAAAGTGTAATGGAAGGTACCATCATCCGTTGGCTTAAAAATGTGGGTGATGTGATTAAGGTGGATGAATCTATTCTAGAAGTTGCTACGGACAAGGTAGATACTGAAATTCCCTCAACACATGCCGGCACAATTACCAAAATTATTGCCAAAGAAGGAGATATTGTGCAAATCGGTCACACCATCGCAATTATATCTACCAATGTGGATGAGCCGGTTAAGCCAACTGTATTTTCAGAGCCAGAAATTAACAAACCAATTGTTGTGGAAACTCCAATAATTCAACAAGAAGATATTCAACAAAAATTCACGCAGCTGCTTACTAGCCCCGTGGTAGGCCGTTTTTATTCTCCATTAGTTTTAAATATGGCCAAACAAGAAGGAATCCCCCTTCAAGAGTTAGAGCTGATACCAGGCACTGGATTAGACGGCCGTTTGACTAAATCAGACATGCTACATTATATAAGAATTCGTAGCAATAATAACATGGTTGTTCAAACTCCTGTATCACTTGTGGATGAGGTAGTAAGTACAACTACTATTATAGATGACACATATTTGGCAAATCTTGAAACAAACAAGCCAGAAATTAATGAAATTATAACTCCAGTAACTTCAAATGATACTTACATAGAGCCAGTTAAACCAGCCATTTCATTTGGTGGTGAAACTGAGATAATTGAAATGGACAGAATGCGTAAAATGATAGCACAAAGAATGCTTGAATCTCAGCAAATATCTGCCCATGTTACATCATTTGTGGAAGCGGATGTTACCAACCTTGTGTATTGGAGAAATAAAGTGAAACACGAGTTTATGAACAAAGAAGGTGATGCACTTACCTTGACCCCTCTCTTCATTGAAGCCATCGCAAGGGCTATCAAAGATTATCCCCTCATAAATGCAACAGTGGAAGGTGATAAAATTATTGTAAAAAAATATATAAACATCGGTTTAGCAGTAGCTTTGCCAACAGGAAATTTAATAGTTCCTGTTATAAAAAATGTAGACCAATTAAGTATTGTAGGTATCACTAAAAAGGTAAATGACCTTGCAAAACGTGCCAGAGAAAACAAAATAACTGCAGATGAATTGGCTGATGGTACATACACTATGTCTAATGTGGGTTCGTTTGGCAACGTGATGGGCACACCAATAATCGTACAACCACAGATAGCTATTATGGCCTTTGGAACTGTTCAGAAAAAGCCAGCCGTAGTAGAAACCCAATATGGCGATGCCATAGGGATTCGTCACATGATGTTTTTATCTCACTCTTATGACCATCGCGTGGTAGATGGTGCTTTAGGAGGCATGTTTGTAAGGAAAGTGGCAGATTATTTGGAGGGATTCGACATTAATAGAAAAATTTGGTAAACAGTTTTTTTTATTTATAGTTTAAATAAAACAGATTAATTATTAAATGAAATTTACAACTCGCCAATGGATTTTGATTTTTTTTACAATTGTATTGATTGCCTGTAATAAAAATAAAGAGAATCCTAAAGTTCAAAATGCAGTTGTAAATAATACTTACCAACTTAATGTTCCATTTTATTTTGGTAGCTATAAAATACCAGCAGACAACCCACTCACAGATTCTGGGGTGGCGCTTGGAAGAAGGCTTTTTTATGAAAAGAAGTTATCTGCTGACAATACCATGTCTTGTGGGTCGTGTCACAAACAGAAATTTGGCTTTGCAGATCCCAATCAATTTAGTGTAGGGATAGATGGAATAGCAGGAACCAAACAAAGTATGGCCTTGGCCAATTTGTTTTGGCAGGATAAATTCTTTTGGGATGGAAGATCCTCCTCTCTAGAAGAACAAGCACTTTTGCCAATTTCAGATCCGATAGAATTACATCAGTCTTTGGAAGCTGCAGTGGGTAAATTACAAAACACAACCTATTATCCTAAAGCATTTTATGTTGTTTTTGGAGATTCAATAATTAATTCAAAAAATTTGGCTAAAGCAATAGCACAGTTTGAAAGGGCCTTAATTACCTCTAATTCTAAATACGATCTTTATTTAAAAAATAAGTATACCCCCACTGAAGATGAATTGAATGGTTTAAATCTCTTTTTAACCCATCCCAATCCTGAAGAGGGACTTAGAGGTGGGAATTGTGGAGATTGCCATGGTGGATATTTGACTTCATTAAGAGGATTTCATAATAATGGATTGGATACTGAGCCAGATATTGGCCTTATGGCAGTTACGGGAAATCCATTTGATAAAGGAAAATTTAAAACTCCTTCTCTTAGAAATATCGCCATAACTGCTCCTTATATGCACGATGGGCGATTTTCTACTTTAGAACAAGTATTAGATCACTACAATGAACATATACAAACCAGTCCAACACTAGATCCTTTAATAATAGGAGCAAGCAACGAAAAAAATGGCAAATCTCTTAAATTAACCAATAAGGAAAAAGCAGATATCATCCTGTTTTTGAAAATGTTAACCGATTCTACATTTATTAATGATAAACGTTTTTCTGATCCGTTTATAAATTAATATTTTGTTTTATTAATTTTCTAGGCTAGTTTTGCCATCAATTGAAAAATTTAAGAAACATATCGAGTTTAGTGTTAATAATGCTTATGGTGGTAAACATAAGTAGTATTGCAATGTATAAATTATGTTTTGATCTCAACAGGGATTATTTTGCTAATAATCTATGTGTTAATAAAGACAAGCCTAAACTAAAATGTGCTGGAAAATGTCACTTAAACAAAGTGATAAAAGCCATTAGTAAAAATCAAACAGATAAAGAGGTAATTCAACAGATTGGAATAGAATATGTTGGCGAGCAACATGATTTATTAGTATCTAAGGATTTATTAGTTTTATTCGAAATTGAGCATCTTACACAATACCAATTTTCTTTTATCCATTCTCAAAAAATAGAGGTATTTAGACCTCCACTTGCTGCTTAGCAATTATCAGAATTTACAACTTTTTATTTTAATCTAACAGCTTTTATAGTCCTAGATTAATTATACATTTTAAAAATTTACACAAAATGAAAAATATTATTATTTTGGCAGTTACTGTCATATCCATATCCCTATTTTCTTGTAAAAAAGAAAAGGAAACAATTACTATTACTCCAGAAGATACTACAGGAACACTGACACTAGGTTTTAAGGCTGGTTTTAAGGAGCAAGCGTTAAAATTGAATGGCGCTAAATATGCCCTTGATAACGGAGACTCTATTACGAACGTCTCTTCATTTAAGTTTTATATCAGTAATGTGAAACTTAGGAGAAAATCATCAGGCACCTATTTCGATGTACCTAATAGCTATTATCTTTTTGATTTAGCCAATGCAGAACACGGTCGAGTAGAACATGCTAATAATTTTCATATCAAAGGCATTCCAGCCAACGAATATGACCAAATTCTATTTGCAATAGGAATTGATAATTTTCAAAATTCCAACGGAAATCAATCAGGTTGGTTAGATCCTAATTATGGCATGCTTTGGACTTGGAGTTCTGGATACAAGTTTACCGTTCTTGAAGGTACTGTTAGAGCAAAAGATAGTACAAGCACCCAGCCATTGTTATTACACGTGGGTAATAACGCAAACTTTAAATCTGTTAAGTTTGATCTATCAAAAACTGTAGTTTTGAAAAAACAAAAGGAATCAACTGTAGCTTTTTGGGCGGACATAAATGAAATATTTGTTGCTCCTAAAACTTTGGCGCTTAAGGATTACAAGAATGTAATGGGTGGTGCAGGTGCTACTGATGCCGCAAATAATTATGTAGATATGATTAAGCTGAAAGACGTTACTAACGAATAGGCACCCCATTGCAAAAGAAAATTGGTATACTATTGTTGTCATGGGTATTAATAGCCTGTGATACAAATAAAAATAATGTGGAGCCTTCCCCTATATTGGTGGAGGTTCCATCTTATTTTCCTTATCCACAGGCACTTAAAGATAATATTCCTAATAAAAATCAAATTGACTTAGGGAAAAAACTATTTTTTGATCCTGCGCTTTCTAGCAATGATGCTGTTTCTTGTGCTTCATGCCATAAACCAAGTAAATCATTTTCAGATCAATCTCCCGTGAGCTTAGGTGTTAATCAACTAGCCGGTGTGAGAAATGCTATGCCACTATTTAATTTGGCTTGGCAAACTGATTTTTTTTGGGATGGTGGAGCAAAAAGTTTGGAATTGCAATCCCTTGGCCCTATCACAGCACATAATGAAATGAACATGGATTTGGCTAAATTGCCTGCTAAATTAAAAGCTTTGCCAGATTATAATGCACTGTTTTATAAGGCATTTGGCAAGGATACAATTATCACGCAGTACATTACCACCGCGCTAGCGCAATTTGAACGAACCCTTGTTTCAGGAGATTCTAAATACGATCAATACCTCATTAAACAACTTGTGCTGTCAAATGAGGAGCTACAAGGTGAAAAGGTATTTAAACAAAAATGTCAACAATGCCACAGTGGTGTTTTATTTACAGATCTTCAATATCATAATAACGGGTTGGACAATCAATTTCCAGATTTAGATGGAAATATGGACGACCCTAAACTTGGAAGAGCACGGATTTCATTGTCCCAAAATGATATAGGTAAATATAAAACCCCGACACTTAGAAATTTGAGCTTCACCGCACCCTACATGCACGATGGACGATTAGCTACTATAGATGAGGTTTTAGATCATTATCAAAATGGAATTATTAGTTCGGCTACCTTGTCGCCCTTTCTTCAAGCATCCTTTTCAATAACTGAGGAAGAAAAAGCTAGTATAAAGCTGTTTTTGCAAACTTTAAACGACACTACCTTTGTCAGAAATAACCAATGAAGTATAGAAATTTGATAATTCTGTTGGTTTTTACCCTTATTGGCACAACAGCCTTAGCATGTGATGTATGTAATATTTTTGAATACGCCAACAGAAGTAACAAGTCGTATATTGGGATATTTACTAGATACAGAGTTTTTAACGGATATAAACATCTAGACGAAAATCATCAATTTTTTGTCGATTCTAAAAGTTTAGACAATGCAAGGATATCGCATGAACCTGATGGTATTTTGGTAGAAAAGAGTAAATATGATTATGAACGATACCTAACCACAGAGTTTAGGGCTAATATAAATCTTAAAAACAAATGGAATATTACAATTTTATGTCCTTTTAGCAAAAATGAGGTTTATTACAAAAACGTTTTTAGCATGACTCGTCCAGTAACCGACAGCACAATAATTGTAAAGGGTATAGGAGACGTTATTTTAGCTGCAGACTACATCAAAACTATAGAAAACACAAAATTTAAACATTATATAAAACCAGGATTAGCAGTAAAGTTACCGTCAGGTTCCTTTAACAAACGAATCAATAATCAAACACTCATGCCTGATATACAATTAGGTACAGGGTCGGTTGATTTTATTTTTAGACTCAATTATACACTTACTTATGCATCTAGTGGACTTGATGTGAGCACTAACTATAAATTAAATACAAAAAATAAAAATGATGTATTGTTTGGGAACAGTATTAATTTAAACACCAATCTTTTTTACGTTTTTGAGATTAATGAAAAATGGCGTATAATTCCAAAATCAGGAATTTACCTTGAACAATCCCAAAAAGATATAGTACAGGATAAAATCGTCCACACTACAGGTGGAAAATCTTATTTTGGAAATTTTGGAGTCGACATTATTTTTAAGTCTATAACCTTGCAAGCACTTTGGCAACTCCCTGTATACGAGAAATTAAATGGGCCAGTAATTGGGAATGCTGGAAGACTGATAGGGGGGGTGTGGTATAGTTTTTAGTATATTTTTTATAAATTCCATTTAAGTTCAGTACGATAAATTGATGACGGATAGAAGTTAATATTTTCATCTTGAAGTATTTAATTGAAACAATCATTAGGATTTATTTTTTACTAAAAGCCTTTCAGATTTAGCCACACAAGCTCTCTAGTTTGCTATTATTTATCAAATACACGGCATAAATTATAAAATTGGCGAATATCAATAACGCAAGTGTTATTTTAGTTTTGCCGAGATCATTCATTTCAGCTAGGCCATAACTGGATATTAGTATAATGGATACTAAAAAATTTACCAAATACCTTATTTCAACATGAAAAACTAGAACGGGAATGATTGATGAAAACAGCAAAATAAGGGGTAATAGTTGAAGATATCTATTTTTCTTATTCCAGATTGAAAAAATTCCAATTCCTATGAAAAAATATAGGTAAAATGGGTAGAAAAGTGGGTGAGCACATGAGTCTAATAATTCCTTTATATTATATAATATATTCGAAACAAAAATTTTAGGATTTTTACTAATTGCTTTTATCGTTGACCATCTGTTTGATTCTGGACTTCCAAAAGATTTTATACTTAAATCTAATGCTATTGAGTCGACAATTCCTGTTCCATTTTTTAAAGATAAAGTATGCATGAATGTTAAATAGGTGTATTTATTATCAGAAAATGTACCAGCATATTGGGAATTGGTATTGTGTTTTATCCAAATTTGGTGTCCTTTAATTGCTGTAAACAATAGAACTGAGGAAATCAAAATTATTTTTAAACGATTAATCAGTTTAAGGTCTTTGTTTAGAATGGTTAATAATAGTATACTAATAATAATAATTATACTTTCAGGCCTTATAAAAATTGCCAGTGCGGATGAGACTGTAAAGTAAATAATACATGAGGTTAGCTTCATTTTTGAAAAGTTACCTAAAATCAATACATACAAAGCTGATAGAATAAAGGCCAAACTTACAGTGGAAGTGTGTGAATATCCAGCAACTGCTACCGTTAAATTCGGCATGAATGTTATTAAAAGCAAAGTTATGGTCGCGGTTCTTTCATTGAACATTACTTTTGCGATTAAATACATTAACAATGCTATGCAAAATGAAAACAAAACATAACAGATGGACGAGGCAAGAAATAAACTACCCAAAACTTTATTAAGGAAATAAAGTAAAAAACCATAGGATGGGACCAGGTAAATGGGTTGTTTAGAGGAACCATTTAAAATATTATTAGCCTCATTCCAATAAGAAAAATCCATGCAAGGAATTTTTCCTATTAAAAAGACTGTTATTATCCTCACCAATAAGGTTATAGATAATATTAACAATAGGTTTGATTTATAATTAAATTGCTTTTTCATAATTAACTATATTTGAGAGTATTATTACTTCAAAATCCAACCAACAATTTATTTTAATTTTAAAGCTATTTTTTTGTTTGGTTTATTATTCTTTGATATTGAGGGCTTCTAAATTTTATGACTCTTAATCAGGGTCGGTCTGTAAAAAACTTACTAACTCCCCGCAAAATAGTTAAAAAATCTATTTACAAGGAAGAAGTATGAAAATCAAAGTAAATATAATTTTATTGCTCCATTTTGATGACTTATGTTGTAAACATACTTTATAGATAGCTTACTTTAAAAAATTATTTATTTTTCGAAAGGTTTATATTTATTTGTTCTCCCTTTTTCAAGACAGAGGTTAATGTATGTAGCTGGTCATCATCCTGTAGCAGTATGTTTATTGTGTTAGGTGGAGAAATTCCTTCGTCGTAAGCGATTATTTTGATTTTAACATAATCCTCTGAAAATAAATGTTCTAACTTCTTTTTTTTATTACTAATTTCGAGTTTAGAGTAATATTGAATATCGTTGATGTAGATATCAATTTTATCTTTATCTTCATTTTTTCCGTCCCATATATAAATCACTATGGTGTGGGAGTTCCATTTATAATCAAGTTGGTCACCAGACCTAAGTATTAATTTATTTGGTTTTGACGGATTTTTAATGGAGTCTGACAAATTTAAAGAATCTAATTTAGATCTTTTAACACCAATTTTTTCAAAAACACTAGTGCTAACCATATTGAGTTTTCCAGAAGCGCAAAGTTTGCCATTTGGAAAATAACCACTAAACTTACCCTGCAAGAATTGATTCCCTTTAATGGTCAATATCTTAAGCTCATTCCCCTGGACATAACAAAAGTTTTGAGGATTAGCCTTTGATTTGGTTTTAATATTTTCAATTTCTTTAAAAGAAACGGTGTAAAGTTGTTTATTAAAAGTACCAGAAACTTTGCTTTTTGTACTATTCTTGCCCAAAAAGTCAGTAATTGATTCCCCTGAGATTTTACCAGAACTGTCAATATTTATGTTAAGTTTATAGCTTAGGATTATTTTATCTGTAGTTTTTAAAGTGCCAATAAATTCTAAATTTTGTGTCCATGCAGTTAAATGAATTTGCAAACATATAAAGGTTAAAATGAAACGATACATGATATTTTTTTTCTAAAAATGGTTTATATTTTGTAATTAATTATTAATATTGCCTCAAATATAAATCATAAATAACATGAAAAAATTAATTTTTGGATTAACCGTTTGTTTTACCTTGTTAGGTACAGTATCTTATGCTTCTTTCCCTGTTGAAAACTCAAAATCCGCTACTATTGTAGAGGAGAGTAGTTCACAAAAGGAAATTACAAGCACTGAGCATATAAATACTGCTGATTTTAACAAAAATATTGATGAGTTGGCCAAAGTAAAGGCAACAAAGGGCGATGATAAAAAACTTATTGCTATTATCTTAGGACTGGTTTCTGTTTTATTGTTACCATTTGCATTTCACAACTGGTATCTTAAGAAAAACAAAAAAGCATTATGGCAGACTCTAATGGTTTTTCCTGGTTTTATCTTGTTAGGTTTACCAGCTTTAGCTTCTTGGATCTGGCAGATTGTAGATTTAATAAAAATACTTATAAATGGTGCTGAATAAAATTTGATTGCCATTTTGAAAAAAAAGCCATTCTTTAAAAACGAATGGCTTTTTTTTTGTTACCAATTATATTTAAATGAACCTCCAACCTGATTTATTTTTAAATGAATTCCTATTTGCGCTCTTTATAAAAAATTATCAAGCTAGAAATCAACTGATTTATACAAACTTGATAGGTAACTTTGAATATAAAGCTTATTGCACATTTTTGGTAGAGTATAAATAGACCTTGGTTTTAGGATTTTTTTTGTCCTCTTGTACAAAGTAGTTAGAATCCAGTGCGAGTTGAGCCGATTTTCTATTTGTTTTTGATATTTCAATGTCATAGAGATTTGCAGGAGGCAAAAAACGCGTATTTTTTTGTTCTGTTACTTTTTTTCGCTCAGATTTTTTTATCATAATTTCTTCAAAATTTGATGCACTTTTAGGTTTCCATCTTACGATTAAATTTCTGTTGCTGCGGTTATCAATCCATAGTTCAGATGTGTAATTGTTGTAAGAAGGTGGAGGATTAGAAGGTGGTAAGTCTATTTTATTCGGGTCGTAAAATGTAACAAGGTCATCGTGGCTCATTTGCCAAAAATCAACCTTTACGCCTGCTTCATTGTACGTGGTCGTGCTTCTATACCATTGTATGCCAGCATCTGGGTGTGAACTATATTCTGCTTTATATACACCTCCGTTAGCATGGTAAGTAAAATGTACGGAGGACAATTGGTGCATGCGACTCACATGCCACTCGCCAATAATTTCTCCCTTTTGGTTGTAGGCCAATGCCTGTCCACCATATTTATCCGCAAAATAACAAGAAGTGGTTGATATTTTTCCGTTTTTAAAGTAGGCTTTGGTACAATTGTTTTTACCATCTTGCGCAAATAACAATTGAACCAATAAGATAATAATTAGTGTTAAAGGTCTCATATTGAACAATAAGTAGATTTAACCCTAAGCAAATTTTGAACCAATTATTTTCTTATTACCGCACCAGTAATTGATTCATAAGACTGAATCAATTTTTGCATAATTTTATCCACTTCTTCGTCAGTGAGGGTTTTTTCTGTGGGTTGAAAGGTAAAACTAACTGAATAAGATTTTTTCCCTGCTTCCAACTTGTCCCCTTCATAAACATCGAAAATATTTGTAGACTTGAGCAACTGTTTTTCAGCTTTTTTAGCAATTTCCTCGATTTCAGCAAAAGTCACTTTTTTGTCAATCACCAATGATAAATCTCGACGTACTTCTGGGAATTTTGAAATTTCCTCGTATTGAAGCTTTGTTTCGGATTGTTTTATTAACAAATCAATATCTAAATCTGCGTAATAAACGGCATGTTTTAGATCGGCAAATTTTAAAAGGGCATTTTGCACTTTGCCAATTCTCCCTAGTTCCTTGTTATTTTTAACAATCGCCAATCCTTCAATCCACACCTCATCTGATATTGGCTCAAGTTTTACGTCTTTTATTTTTATTTTTTGAATCACCATTTGCACCATTTTCATCAAATCGTGAAATTCAATTGGCGCTGGTTTTTCAATCCAACTTTCGTTTGTAGTATTACCAATAGCAAATAACACCAAGTGGTTTTTTTCTAGATACTTATCACCCGTTTTGTGATAGGTTTTGCCAAATTCAAAAAATTTGAGATCTTTTTGTTTTCTATTAACATTGTAAAGAATAGCTTCCAAACCCGAAAACAACATGGTTTGCCGCATTACCGCCAGGTCTTCACTTAATTTATTTAAAATGTCCACATTTTGAGAAACATCCAAAGATTTTATTTTTTCAGCGTAAGCAGGCTTGGTGATAGAGTTTGTTATTATCTCGTTATAGCCGTTGTCTGCCAGTACATTAGCTAACAAAGCCGTGAGTTTATCTTTATCCTTTTCGGGAAAATCTGCAAGATAATTGGCACCCAAATAAGGATTAAGTTCCACTTTTGATAAACCAACAATGCGAAGTATTTCCTCAGCTATATCTGCTTCTCTTTGCACATCTACTTTAAATGGTGGCACGGATAATTGTAAAATATCCTGTTCTTTGTTGTTAATTTTGATACCTAAATCTTGAAGAATGGTGCTAATTTCGTCATCAGAAACCTTAATACCTAACAACCTTCTTATGCGCCCACAAGAAACTTCATACTCAAAATCTTTTATTTTATGAGGATAAACATCTTGCACCTCTGAAGCAATTTCTCCCCCTGCCAATTCCAGTATGAGCAAAGCTGCTCTTTTAAGTGCAAAAAGTGGCATGTTTGGGTCAGTGCCACGTTCGAACCTAAACGAGGAATCAGTTTTAAGTCCATGATTTTGCGCGGATTTACGTACAGTTTCTGGTGAAAAATAGGCACTTTCTAGGAAAATATTGGTGGTAAGAGTTGATACACCACTCGTTTTGCCTCCCATAACACCTGCTAAACACATTGGTTCGGTAGTGTTGCTTATGATAAGGTCAGTTCCTTTAAGCGTACGTTCTGTACCATCTAGTGTAATAAATTTATCTCCATCCTTGGCATTTTTTATAATAATTTGATTACCCTCAATTTTCTGAAGGTCAAAAGCATGAAGTGGTTGACCAAGTTCGTGAAGAACATAATTCGTCACGTCTACCACGTTGTTTATTGGATTAACGCCAATTGCTAAAAGTTTTGTTTTTAACCATTCTGGTGAATCTTTCACCACCACATTTTTTATAACAAGACCTGTATATCGAGGACAAGCTATGCTATTTTCAACAGAAATTTTAACTAAATTTTTGTTATCACCTGCCTTAAAATGATCAAGTTCCGGTAAACAAATAGGCTTTTTTAGCAATGCTTTTAGATCTCTCGCTACACCAAGATGTGAGGCTGCATCTGCACGATTAGGCGTAAGACCTATTTCAAAAACGTAATCAGTAGTTAAATTAAAATAAGCGGCGGCTGGCGTACCAATGGGTAAATCAGTATCTAACACCAAAATACCATCGTGTGATTGGCCAAGACCTAGTTCGTCCTCAGCGCATAACATTCCTTCACTTACTTCTCCTCTTATTTTTGCTTTGCTAATTTTGAGTGGTTCCGTTTGGCCAACTGGGTACAATATTGCGCCAACTTTAGCAAGAATTACCTTTTGTCCCGCTGCTACGTTGGGAGCTCCACAAACCACCGGAAGTACCACGCCATTGCCCGTGTCAACAGTTGTTAATCTTAATTTGTCAGCATTAGGATGTGGCACACAAGTGATTACTTGTGCTATAATTACATTTTCTAAACCTCCTTTTACACTTTCATGTTTTTCGATTGCCTCCACTTCTAGTCCCGCGTCGGTAAGTATTTTGCCCAGCTCTTCAGGACTTTCTTCTATATTAATAAATTGCTTTAGCCAATTATAAGAGATTCTCATGTTTGTTTTTTTTTGACCTACTAGGCTTAACCACCAAAGTGGCAAAAATAAGTAATTAAACCCAAATTCCGCAATATAGAAATGTACTTTAGCTAAGGGATTGGAAATGAATAAAATTTATGATTTTTCAGAGATAATAATTTTTTCGAGTTTGAACATTTAATTATCACTTAAATCTTATTTTTTATCACTTTTTTGTATATTTACTTTAATAAAAGATACACTCTTATTACCTTTTAATATCAACATGAGCATTGACATCCTTGAAGAAAGTGTTTATAAGGCTAATAAGCAATACGATATACTAGGTACAGCACCTGAAGAACAATTCGATAATTTAACACAATTGGCATCAAATGTATGTGGTGTGCCCATTTCCTTGATAGGTTTTGTAGATCAATCTAGATATTGGTTCAAATCCAAAATGGGTCTTGAAGTGAACACCATGGATTTGGCAGATACATTTTGCAAAGCTACCATTGAGAAAAACGATTTTTATGAAATTCAAAATTTAACTGAAGATACAATATACTCTTCCAATCCGTTAGTCACCAATGAGCCTCATGTACAATATTATGCTGGGGTGCCTTTAAAATCACCAGAAGGAGTGAGCATAGGCACCATTTGCATCATGGATCACAAACCTAGAAAACTTACAGCAGATCAAAAATTTGCCCTGGAAATGATTGCCAAAGAATGTGCGCTACAGGTGGCTTTAAGATTACAGCGGATTGAACTTGATTTTGCTTTAGAAGAAGCCAATGATTTATATAATAATGCTCCATGTGGCTATCATTCGGTAAATGCCGAAGGAATAATAGTTAAAATAAACGAAACTGAACTTAAGTGGCTAGGCTATAAAAAGGAAGATGTAATTGGTAAAAGTTTTAGCGAGTTTGTAGTTCCTGCAGACAGAGAATATCTAAGTAAATTATTGACAAAATTAAAAGATCAAGGGTATTTAAAGGAAAGTACAGTTAGGTTGTTAAAAAGCGATGGTACTTTTATGCCTATCTCCATCACAACCAGTGTTATTCGTAATACAAAAGGCGATTTTGTAAGGTCAAGAAGTATTTGTTATGATATTTCAGATCAAAAGAAAATAGAGGTTGAGTTAAATCAGGCCAATGAAAAACTGAAGGCTGCTAATGATAAACTTGCAAATTTAGATGAAGATAAAAACAAATTTTTGGGAATGGCCGCCCATGATTTGAAAAATCCCATTATGGCCATTATTACCTTGGTGGGATTGGTAAAAAAGGAAAAAGATTTGAGTCCCATTGTACTCGAATACCTTAGCTATATTGAACAGTCTTCTGTAAAAATGAGAACACTGATAAGTGATTTATTGGATCTTACTAGAATAGAACTTGGAACCTTTGAACTGGAAATTGGCGATTATGATTTAGTGCAACTTCTAAAAGATACCGTATCGATTTACCAAAGTGCTGCCAACAAAAAGAAAATTAGTATTATTTTTTCGCAAAAAACTGACTCTTACCTATTTAAAACTGATAAACTTGTTTTTGTACAAATCATTGATAATTTGCTTTCTAACGCCATTAAATTTTCACCTACCGGGAAAAAAGTTCAGGTGGGGTATGAGGTTTTAGATAAAGTTTTATTAATTAAAATTTCTGATCAAGGGCCAGGCATCAAACCGGAAGAAATGGGGCTTTTATTTCAAAAATTTAAAAGATTATCAAATAAGCCTACTGGTGGCGAGTCCACAACAGGTTTGGGATTGTCTATTGTAAAAGAATACACAGAAAGATTTAGGGGTAAAGTTTACTGCGAAAGTCAGGTAGGAGAGGGGACTACTTTTTGTGTTGAACTACCTTTGCAATAGCCTCCTAATTTATACAATTATCTAAATAAATTTTCATTTCACTAGCAATTTTGCTTGCCTCTATAGCTGCACTTTTATAAAAATCTTGTTCGCTTGAGGCATAAATGATGCCTCTACTTGAGTTTACTAGCAGTCCTACTTCATCATTAAGTCCATACTTAGATACCTCAGCTAGGCTTCCGCCTTGTGTTCCTACGCCAGGCACTAATAAAAAATGTTTGGGGATCAATTCCCTTATTTTTAGTAACATTTCTGCCTTGGTGGCACCCACCACATACATCATCTGTTCACTACCAGCCCAAGTGGAACTTATTTTAATAACCCGCTCATAAATTTTATCACCATCAGCTAAGTTAATTTCCTGAAAATCATTACTACCAGCGTTGGAAGTAAGCGCTAAAAGAATAACCCATTTGTTTGGATAACATAGAAATGGAACTACGGAATCTTGCCCCATATAAGGCGCTACGGTAACAGCATCAAAATTCATGGTTTCAAAAAAAGCCTTCGCATAAAGCCCAGACGTATTACCTATATCACCCCGTTTAGCATCAGCAATAGTGAAACAATTTCTAGGAATATAATCTAGCGTTTTTTCAAGTGCATCCCATCCTTTTGTGCCTAATGCCTCATAAAACGCCGTATTAGGTTTATATGCAACACAATATTTTTCAGTAGCATCAATAATCTGTTTATTAAATTCAAATATAGGATCCTTTTCTTTTAATAGATGGTGTGGAATCTTAGTCAAATCAGTATCCAAACCCACACAGAGATAAGAACCTTTAGAACGAATTTCTTTTATTAAAGCAGATTTTTCCATAGTTAAATAAAAATGTACCTAATTGGGATTTTTAGGTACATTGGAGTTGATTATAGAAGTAATATCTACTCTGTAAGATCCACAAATTCAGCATCTTTGAATTTCTTAGGATCGTATACAAATAGTTTATCTTCCACGGGTACGTTTGGCGTAAATTTAGAAACTACATAAGTATATCGATTACCATTTTTTTCAAAAATTTTCCAACTTTTAATGGAATTATCTTTTTTTGCAATTACAATTCTTATTTTAAACACTGGCTTGCTTTTGTCTTCAGGAATCAAGTCAATAACATCATTAGCTACTTTATTATCATTCGCTTCAGTGTTTACTGTGTATTTGAAGCCTTTTTTATAAACAGTATATATTTTTGTAGGAGTTATATCGTCCTCATCCGGGGTATAGTCTGACTTAGTAACCTCAATATTTTTTCCATCTTTCATAATGGTCCATTGGTGCGTTCCATTATTTATTACTTCTTGACTGCCAAGGTCGAGATAGAATTTGTTTCCTTTTACAGTTATTCCACCTTTAAAATTTTCTTTTACACCATTTTTTGCGGGGCTTTCTAGGGTATAGGTAAATTCAGCCTTAAATGATTTAACTGTTTGATATTTTTTACCCATATCATCTAAAATCTTAGAAGCTTTAGGATCTTGTTGTGCAAAACAGTTGATTGCACATAGGAAACCAACGCTATATATTATTAAAGATTTTTTCATTTTTAATTGAGATGTATTCACCAACGCAAGCAAAGTTTGTACCAAATATTTTTTCTTCACAAAGCTGCAAATCTAAAGCAATTTTTTTAAAAATAATGTATGATTGTGTAGTAGGTAAATAATTATTTATAACTTTTTAATAATTCTTCTAAGCTCATTTCATCCTTAATATACACTTCTCGCGCTTTACTTCCTTCAAAAGGCCCAACGATTCCAGCTGCCTCAAGTTGGTCAATGAGTCTACCCGCTCGGTTATATCCAAGACTTAGCTTTCTTTGAATCAATGAAGTACTTCCTTGTTGGTGCGTCACTATTAGACGTGCGGCTTCTTCAAACATAGGGTCTCTATCTGAAAAATTAAAAGATTCACCTCCACTATCTGCCTCATCACCTAGATATTCCGGTAAATAGTAAGCTGATGGATAACCTCTTTGTTCACCAATAAAATCACAAATTTTTTCCACTTCAGGGGTGTCAACAAACGCACATTGAATACGTATCATATCAGATCCCTGCGATAATAACATATCACCCTTGCCTATTAATTGGTCTGCACCACCTGCATCTAAAATTGTTCTTGAATCAATTTTAGAAGTAACTTTAAACGATAACCTCGCAGGGAAATTTGCTTTTATAATACCTGTAATTACGTTTACTGAAGGGCGCTGCGTTGCTACTACAAGGTGTATCCCAATAGCCCTTGCTAATTGTGCAAGCCTGGCTATAGGTGTTTCCACTTCTTTGCCAGCTGTCATCATTAAATCAGCCAACTCATCTATTATCAACACAATATAAGGTAAAAATTTATGACCATCGGTAGGGAGTAACTTCCTATCAATAAATTTGGCGTTATATTCCCGTAAATTTCTACATCCTGCCTTTTTAAGCAAGTCATAGCGATTATCCATTTCAATACACAAAGAGTTAAGTGTGTAGATAACTTTTTTTGTATCTGTAATAATTGCCTCATCATTATTGGGCAATTTAGCCATGAAATGCCGTTCTAGTTTATTAAATAGAGACAGTTCCACTTTTTTGGGATCTACCATCACAAATTTAAGCTGTGCAGGATGCATTTTGTAAATGAGTGAAGCAATTAGGGCGTTTAATCCTACCGATTTACCCTGACCAGTCGCTCCTGCCATGAGTAAATGAGGCATGGCTGCTAAATCTCCAATAAAAACATCATTTGAAATAGTTTTGCCAAGGGCAATGGGTAATATTTTATCCGTTTTTTGAAAAGCCTCCGACGCCAGCACTGATTTAATGGAAACCATTTCTTTATTCTTGTTTGGTACCTCAATTCCGATGGTACCTTTCCCAGGCATGGGGGCTATAATACGTATCCCTAAGGCTGACAAGCTCAAGGCAATATCGTCTTCCAGATTTTTTATTTTGGCAATTCTTACCCCAGGGTCAGGCACTATTTCATATAGCGTTACGGTCGGACCAATAGTAGCACTTATTTTTGTAATCCCAATGCTATAGTGTGAAAGCGTTTCTACGATTTTATCCTTGTTGGCTTCAAGTTCCTCTCTGGTTACTTGTACTTTATTTGGGGGAGGTTCATTGAGTAAATCAAGAGGTGGATAGATGTAGTTTGACAATTCTAAGGTAGGGTCGTAGTCCCCTAAATCATCTAATGCTGCTGCAACACGTTCATCTTCTTTACTTTTTAGTTTTATATCCAATGGATTTTTAACAAGAGTAGAAGTATTCTCTTCCACCAAAGGAGAGGTCTGGTTTATTGCCAATTCTGATTCATCCAAATTTAGTGTTAAATCAAACGCCGAATCTTTGGTTTTAAATTTATCTTTTGGTAAATCATTTTTTATATTCCATAAAGGCTCCTCCTCAAGTGGCAGGTCTTCAATTGTATCAATTGAAACATCAGCTAGTTTTTTAACTGTAATCCCTAATAATTCATTTTCCGTGAGAGGTTCTTCAATTTCCTCTATTTCTTGCAAGTTGGAGCCATGTTCTTCTACCACTTCAAGAGACTCATATTGTTTGTGGCGTTGAGGCGCAAATCCAAAATCCTTAATATCAAAAAAGAATATAACAAATATTAATAAAGAAAGAATAAGGAAAAGAAATGTTCCCCAGCCAATTATTCCATGAAAAACTAATGACAATTCATAACCTAGCCCACCACTTAAGAAACCAAGTGTTTTTTCTTGACCAGTGGAAAGTACCAAATATCCTAAAGTGAGACTTAGCCAAAATGTAAAAAATAAAATGAATGTTAAGGAGGATTTAACTGGTAATAAATGTTTGCCAAATACTATAGAGAATCCCAATGAGAAAACTAAGGGAATAAATAGGAAGAATGCCACTCCAAACCACTTATAAATGAAATAATGAGCTAGCACTGCTCCCAAAATACCCAAAATGTTTTGAACTTCTAGCCCTGAGGCTATAATTCCTGATTTAAACAAAGATTCAACTACACTTTGATCCTCCTTACCAGTAATTATATAAGATAACGATGCGAATGTCATGATTATTGCAAACCCTAACATACTTAACCCTAAGGCTAAATGCAACCTCCGATCTTTCCATATGCCCTTGTGCTCTCCATCTTCATCTGGTAATGATTCAACCTTTTTAGATTGTTTCTCTGTTTCTTTAGAAGTATTTTTCTTGTAGGTATTTTGTGCCATAATGTAGGGTGCAAATTTAACTAATATTAGTTTGAAGTAGATATAAATAATTCACTAATTATTTAACCTTCCTTTTTCGAAGAAATTGTAATCTTTGCTAAATATTTTGAACATAAAGATGTTGTTAACGTAAAACGAAGTAATTATTAATACTTTTTAGAGCTTTTTAACTAATGCGGTAACTTTTAACTTAATAATGTTTAATTTGTTATTCCAATAATTATAAAAATTTAAGTTTATAGAAGTATTTAGGATTTTTTGTTTAAATTATTTTATGTGATTCAAAAATAATATCTCTACTTTTTTATAGTTTTAGAAACCTTAAATTACATTTAAAAACTTGCAATTTTATTGTTTTTTAAGTTATAAATGTTAATTTTTTCTATTGTAAAAAAATGTGATGAATGTGCCCAATTAAATTTTTAATCACAAAAATTACCGTTAATTAAGTTGCTAATTAAATTTATTTTAGATTATTTTGTACTTAAGTTTGATATCCTTCGTGGATGTTAGACCAATAAGTTGTTAAAACTTTTATATAAGGAATTAATCAAAACTTACATATTCATGAAATTAAGCTTTCATTTCAAAATTCCGCTATTAATCGTAGCTTTTGGCGGGTGTATATTGGCAGATAATCCAACACCTGGTGACAGTACCCAACAAGTTAGCGATTCCAAAAAAAATACAGTGACTGTTGATTCGGCTACAATTGCCCCGATTGAAAAATCTGGTATAAGTTTTAAAAACATTATATCTTTTAAAAGAGCTACCAAAAGAGCAAGTGATATTGCTAGAGAAAATAATTCAACTTCTGCTAACAAAACCACAGTTGATGTTAAAAATAAGAAAAAGCCTATAGAACTTAGATTTTCTGGATATGCTCGTATGTGGGGCTTTTACAGAAATATGTATGAATATTATCCAAGTATTAGACCAGGAAGTCAAAATCCAAATGATGTTTTGAAAGAATGGCCAACTTTACCTGTAAACCTAAGTTTGTCCGATGGCTACCAAGAACCACTGGCCTTAATAAGAATAGAAGGAAATCCTTCACTTAAAACCTGGTTCCAGATGGAGTATTATTTTGACCATCGTGTAGGTAGACAATTAAATTCCATTTACAACTCAATCAATTCAGATAGCAATGGTAGAGCTGCTACTGTTTATCGAATATTTCAATTTACCGGAAGTACACATACCAAAATAGGATCGTTTAAATTAACTGCTGGTGGTGGTGTTAACTGGTTTAAGTTAAGTCCTTTTACACTTTGGCAGTATCAAAACCGTGATGATTTGTTTGAGAGATATCCTTGGGAGCCAGAAGGTTCAGATTATGCAAGGTATAATTCTTATTATTCTCAGGGAGATATTCCTCGTGACCAGCGTTGGGGAAACCAAGGTACGCAAGGGTTTATCATTGAGGCAACAGGTCTTCCAAGTAATTTTTCAGCAGCCATAATATATGGTAAAAATCAAAACTCTGGAGGTTTTGTTTCAGGAACAGGAATAGGAACTGGTGCAGCAGCTTTCGCAAGTCAACCCGCGCAAAATATGTTCGCTGGTAAGGTTGGTAAAAACATCAAGACGCATAAGTTTGGCTTCAACTGGTTTAATCAATATGGCTACAGGCCTGCAAGCCAAGATCAATCTACGTATCTTGAAGCTAACCTACAACAGTTAAAAATTGATGGTGATTCTAGTTTCAAAATTGAAAAGAACAGAATGAGTCAATTGATTTTAACCACTGATGCTAGGTTAAATTTTGACAATTTCAAGATTTTTGCTGAGTTTGGAATGGGTTCCTTTTTGAGTCCTGAATATAACCAAGGCACACCTGATAAAACACAAAATGCTGTTCTGCATTATTTATCAAAACCATGGTTGGCTAATGATGATGCGGCCAAAACATATCGTTATAAAAGAAGTTGGGATCCAGCGCTATTCTTAGAAATGGAGCTAGATAGAAAGGTATTACGTATTCCTTTAAAAGTTTCTTTATATCATATCGGTACACAATTGGTCAATAATACCAGTGTTGTGCAAAATACCAGTATTGAAAACTTTAGAGCTTCCCCAACTCAGGGTAATGCCAACATAATCAACTATTTCCAGGGAATGGTGACTGAAATAAACCAGTATGCTAATAATAGACAAGGTGTAAATATAATGACTGGTTTTAATGTGAAGCGATTGAAAGTTTCCATAGATTATGCCAATGCACAAGAAATTACAAATTTATACAATGATGACAGATCAGGTTTTGGAAGAGATAATTCTCCAAATTCGGGTGGTACTTTTGCCAATGGAATCACATTTCAACATAGGGTAAATCAGATCTCTAGGTCTCGTTTTGGTTATTTTGAGCGTTATTTAGGTCCTTACAGTCGTGTAATGAATATTTATAGACGAACTTATGAAAATATTCAGATTACCGATACTGACGTCAACTATAAAAAAGCTTTTAGCACCATGGATCTTACCTTGAAGTATAAGTTTTCTGTATTGGGTAAAGAAATGATTTTATCAAATTATATCAATTATAATTCGGTACAAGACAAAGTAACGCCAATTCCTGTATTTAGCGATCAAGCATTTTTAAGGCAATTCTATGAAGAGTTTATGGCATTTTATAATATACATCCTAAGGTAACGGTGATTGGCTTTGTAGGATTTGAGCGCGCACTTGGTAACATGAGAACAGAATTGGCCGATGCAAATGGCAATCTTATTACCGTAGATGGGAAAGAAAAAAGCAAACCAATTTATGATGCCAATGGTAAACCGATGAACCAAACTGGTCGTGGTGCTGGCTTGGGAATTGACTATCAATTTAATAAACGTAGCAGTTTAAATATTCGTAGCCGTTGGTACGACCATATAGATAAGAATTTCGTGCGAGATAGATTTAAAGGTCACGAAATTGAAACAGAACTTAAGATTTTCTTTTAAAAAATATTCAGAAACATAATTTTAAAAATTTCTAGAACTTATTAAAGCTTGAACGAATGAACAGAAAATTAATTACCTTAATCACATTAATAAATCTTTGCGGGTTTTATGCACACAGCCAGATAGTTACCTTTTCTGGATTGGGTAGGGCAGTGGTGGACAATACTCAATTTAAAGATATTGATTCTTCCAAAATTGGTAAAAATACAAGAGGATACACCTTGTTTGATTTGGGCATCAATGCTCAACCAAATGATGAATTTAAGGCGAGTGTGGTCCTACGTTTAAGAAATGAATTTGGTGGTTTCTTTGGCAATGGTGCTGCCTTTGAGTTTCGCCAAATGCGTTTGGAGGGTATCTTGGGCAAGGTTGTGAAATATGAAATTGGTGATATTGACGTCGGACTTACAAAATATACTGTTTATAATAGTGATGAAATTTATCGTGATTATGAATCAGATATTTTTAAAACTAGAAGGGACATTGTAAACTACGAAAACTTTTATAACGAAAATAAATGGCGTCTTCAAGGATTAAATGCGGCTTCTGCTTTTAATTTCACCAAAGGTATTGAAAAATTAACCTTGAGAACATTTGGTGCGCGCACCAGACAATCAAACTACTTTACTTCTCCAGACCGATTTTTGTATGGTGCTAAAGTAGGAGTAGTACAAAGCAAGTATTTTGAAATAGGTTTAAACTATACAGGTTTCTCTGATATAGCTTCCACCACACTACAAAATCAAAATAAATATTCCAATCACGTTTTTACGACTGATTTTAAAGTAAATGTTGATTTAGAAAAGGTTACTTTTGGTTTAAATGGCGAAGTGGGAATGTCAGCGTACAAGGTTCAGTATAATGAAAAAGATTCTGTAAAACGTGATGATAATTTCTTTGATGTTACCGCATTTGCTAAGATAAAAGATTTAAATCTAAAAATATTTGCTGGTTACAAAAGAGTGGGCTATTACTTCTTAAGTCCAGGTGCTCAAACCCAAAGAATCTACGATATTGGAACTCCAGATTTATTTCCTAATTATTTAGGAACAGTTAACCCAAGAGATCAATTATTATTTGATCGCTTTACACAAGAATATGGCGGATTAAACAACCGTTCAATTGTGCCTTATTTGCAACGTTATAATGTAGTTTACAACAACGTAAATCCTTATGGTGCTGCTTCTCCAAACAGAGTTGGGTTTAATTTTGGAGCGGCCTATGAAGATAAAAAAGGTATAATTAAGAGCGATGCAAAATTTGAATCATTAGGGGAATTGGTAAATGATGGTAATAATCAAACAGAAAAAAGAAAATATACAGTTTTGACTGGTGGTGCTCGTTTTAATATTAACAAATTAGCAGGATGGGAAAAATCTTTGGCACTCACTGGAGGGGTGAAAAGAGAAACCACCAAAAGATCTGGTGCTAACGAAATAGATCTTAAAAGTTTGTTAATTGATGCTGGTCTTGAAGCTGAAGTCTATAAAAAATTCTTCTTACTAGCTGGTTACAAAAGCTTTAATGTAAAAGGAAATGAGGTTTATTTACAAAGAGATGCTTTTAATAATGAAACGAATGGAGGGCTTGATCTTCTTATTGTTGAACAACAACAAAGCATAGTATCAGGAGGATTAAAATATAATTTTAACCAAACAAACGTTTTTAATGTGCAGGTGTTACATACAAAATTGAAAGATAAACTAGATAGCAAAAGAGACCTAGGTCTTACTCAAATCTACTTTGTTTACACATTGAAATTTTAGTGAACAACTTAAAATTAGCTAAATGAAAACCAATTTAAGTAAATTCTATCAAATATTATTAGCTGGAACGTTCGTTATGTTTCTAGTGATGATGGCTTGTAAAAAGTATCCTGATTACGTTGGACCAAAATATCAGGTGGCTGGACCAGGTTTCAAGGCAGATTCATTTACCGTGGAAATTAATGGTGCCAAAGCCAATTCACTTGATTTTACTTCGACTACCAGTAAAATTAGTTTTAACGCTTTATTTAATCAGCCTGTTTCTTGGAAATTGGTGATAACTGGTGAGAAATCTGGTGCTTATAAAGAATTTTCAGGCTTATCTAGTTCTATTGATGACATCAATACTTTGTGGAGAGGTGGTCATAACGGTCTATTTTTCTTTAAAAGAAATGAAAGATGTTTTGCAGAATTGTCGTTTCTTGGTACCAGTTATGTAGTAAGAGATACATTCACTATCTTAAGACCTAGAAATTTTAATTCTATTGCTGATGGAGTAAATTTGATTAATACTGGAGATTTTGAAGATACTGTAGGTGCAAATAGACCACTTCAATTTCCAGCGCAGTTTCAATTTTTAGAATCTTCAACTAACTCCGCTGCTTTACCAGAAGCTTATAAAAGCTTATCTGCACTTTATATTGGAAAGTCAGCCGTTGTGACTTTAAAAAATTCAAATATTGATAAAATGGTAGAAGGTAACAGATGTTTTAGAATGTCTGGTGTGCCTGATTCGGTAGGTAAAGGAAAATGTGACGAAACGTTTTATTTCGCAGGAGCTGTACAACATAGATATTACGGCAGAGGCAATGGATTCTTAACCACTTGGACAGACCCTTCTGATATCTGGCTCAATATTTATTTGTATGGTGATGATACCACGATGAATTCTTTGGTAAGTTTTCAATTACATGAAGCTGATGCCAGTAATGACAAACTAAAACCAGTTTCCGCTCTTAATGGAACGATTACACAAGCACAGCGAGATACCTTGCGTATTTATCAAAGAAGTGGCCCATTACAAGAGTTTTGTAATGCACGTGTGCAAGAAACTGAAGTTACCGTAAGTCAATTTGGAAGGTTTGGGTACACTTTAAGAAATAGACACGATCCAGCATCAGATGATTCTTGGGAAGTAAGCATCAAACCAGATACCAAAGGATGGAAGCTCTACAGTTTTAGGTTCTCTGACTTAAACAGTTCTATAGTGGCTGGTTCTGGTGGATCAGGGAATAAAATTAAAGAACCAACACGCATTTGTAGGGTTCAAATGGCACTAATTGCCGGATCTCCAAGAACATTCAGTAAAATGATTTTCGATTACCCTACAATTACCTTAGGCGGGCCTTTCGATCCTTCAAAATATTAGTAATAAACAAATTAGTAGATGATGATTAATTTATTAAAAATATCATGTTTAGGGATTTTATTAGTACTCAAAGATTGTGCTAGTGTAGAAACCCCGACTTTTGACGACACCTCGGCAGCTGCTGACACTACCGTTGAGGTAGGTATACCAGCATTAAGTTATTCCAATGGTAATTTAATGGATGGTCCTGTTTGGTGGACAGGTTCCAATGCGGGTGAAGAAATATCTATTGAGCAAGTTGACGGGGGGTATAATGTTAGGTTCAAAAATGTTGGTCCAAAATACACACCAATTGGTCAAGGTCTTCCTGGACTAGATTTCTCTAAAGATTTGGCTATTAAAGTACAAGCGGTAGCAGATGGTGATGAAATGCCAACCATGTGTTTGCAACTCGATGATGTGGATGGATATCAAACCAATGCTAAAAGACCAACCAATAGAATCGCCAACGACGGAAAAGTGAGAGATTATTATTTCCCATTAAAAGGTGCCTTTGTACAATCGTGGCCTTCTGCTCATGAGGTAAATGCTGGTGCTATTACAAAGGTGATGTTTTTTGTAAATCCAGGAGGCACACCTTATACAGGAAGTTTAAAAATAAAACAGATTCAAGTAGTTCCTGGTGATTCGGTTAAAGAAACAGAAAAAATTCAACTTCCTCCAGGTAAGGACGGTGGTTTGATTGACGATTTTGCTTCCAATATTACACCTTGGTGGGGCACTGATAAATTTTATAAATTATCAAAAACGGAAGAAGGATCGCTTAAAATTGAATGTAATGGTGCAGGCCCTGGTTATGAAGCATTTGGACGTGGATTTAAATCTATCAATTTTAACAATGCCTATAAACTTAAGTTAAAAGCTAGAATAGAAGGCACAGAAGAGGTTCCTGAATTAAGAATTGATATAAAGGATGTAGATGGGTTTACTTGCAACTCTCGTCCCGCTACTAACAGAATCATGCCAAGTCCTGATGGAGCTTTTAAAGAATATACCTTCTCTTATCGCGGCAGATTCTTACAATCATATCCTGATATGCACGAGGTGGATGGCCAACGTATCGTTGAGTTTGTAATATTTGTAAATGCTGGTAAAGCACCTTTTAAGGGAACCATTTATATAGACGATATTGAGGCAGTGTATACGGGTGACGCCAACGACAACAAATAATATAAGTTTGGCAGACTATTTGCATTTATAATAACAACTTTAATTTTAAATTTTACATCTAATGAAAAAAAGATTAACATCAATCTGCTTCGCGCTTGCTACTATGGCATTTACTACAGTGTATTCACAAACTGAAAAGTTAGTAGATGATTTTGAAAAACCGGGTATTTGGAGTTGGTGGAAAAGTGCCGCCTACAAAGTTGAACAAGTTGAAGGTGCGTTAAAAGTTACCATAACTAATGCTGGTGATCCAAAGGTAGATAACGGCTATAATACATTTGGTAGAGATCATGCTGCAGAAACTATTGATTTTACAAAACTGAACACTGTTAAAGTAAGACTTAAACTAGAAGGACCAACTTCTACAAAATTAAGACTTGATTTGAAAGATGTTGATGATAGAATTACCAACGCAAACTCTATCATTAAAACTATAGAACCAGGTACAGAATGGCAAGATGTTTATTTTGTATTCTCTGCTGATAAGTTCAAACAAAGTTGGCCAAGTACCGATAAAGTTGATCCTGAAGAAATTAAAGAATTTTTGTTCTTTGTGAATCCAGGTAATCATTCAAAACCATTTTCAGGAGTTATCCTTATCGATGAGTTTAAATTATTAACCGCAGATAAAGTACCTGCCGACAAAAAATAGTTTTATTACAAAGTACGCATTCAACTAGTTACAATGGGTGCGTACTTTTTTATTATAAGTAATTGTCACTAAAATTTTACATTTCACCTATAATTATACAAAATGAACAAACTTAATATTAAAAAAGCCTTAATAATACTGGGTATACTTGCAAATACCTCATTAGTTATGGCATTAGACCCTCAAAAAGACCAACAAACTAAGGATGAAACTGATAAAAAGGTAGAGGCTTTGCTTGCTAAAATGACCATTGAAGAAAAAGTTGGTCAAATGACTCAGGTAAACCTTAATCTTGTTTTAAAAGATGGCTATGGCAACCAAGATGGTTCTGTTGACATCGTTGCTTTACGCAAAGCAGTAGTAGATTATAAAGTTGGTTCAATATTAAACGCTATAAATCATGCATATTCTGTTGAAACTTGGCATTCTATTTTAAAACAAATTCAAGATGTAGCCACCAAAGAAACACCCAACAAAATTCCAGTTTTATATGGTATTGATGCTATTCATGGAACTACATTTACTTTGGAATCCACTTTATTTCCACAAAATATTGGCTTAGCAGCTACTCGCAATCCCACTTTGGTAAATAAAGCAGCAAAAATAACAGCTAAAGAGACACGTGCTTCAGGTATTCGTTGGAATTTTAATCCAGTTTTAGATGTGGGTCGTCAACCACTTTGGTCAAGATTTCCAGAAACTTTTGGAGAGGATGTGTACATGGCAAAGGTGTTTGGATCAGGTGTGGTAAAAACTTATGAAGAAGATGGCTTGAAAAATCCAACTGCCGTTGCTTCTTGTATGAAACATTATATCGGATATTCTTTCCCTCAAAGTGGTAAAGACCGTACACCAGCACTTATACCTGATATTACTTTAAGAGAATATTTTTTACCTCCTTTTAAAGCAGCTGTTGATGCTGGAGCGTCTACTGTGATGGTTAATTCAAGTGAAATTAATGGAATTCCTGTACATGCAAGCAAATATCTACTTACAGATATTTTAAGAAAAGAACTTGGTTTTAAAGGTGTTGCAGTATCTGATTGGGAAGATATTATTAGATTACACGAACGCCACAAAGTAGCTTCAACTCCTAAAGAGGCTGTGAAAATGGCAGTAATGGCTGGTATTGACATGAGCATGGTGCCGCATGACTTTACTTTTTTCGATCATCTTGTAGCCTTGGTGAAGGAAGGTCAGGTGCCCATGGCCAGAATTGACGAAGCTTGTGGAAGAATTCTTAAATTGAAATTTAACACTGGTTTATTTGATAATGCTTATCCTGAACCTACTGCCACTAAAAACTTTGGTTTAGCAGAATACAAATCTGTAGCTTTAGATTTAGCACACGAATCTATTACTTTATTAAAAAATGAAAAGTTTGTGGAAACTGATATTGCTAATGCTTTACCTTTAAGTAAAACGAAAAAAGTATTAGTAGCAGGTCCTGGGGGTGAAAATCTTACATCATTAAACGGTTGTTGGTCTTATACTTGGCAAGGAGATGTTACAAAGTACTATCCTCAATCTAACATAACAATTCGTAAGGCTATTGAAAATCTTGTTGGCGCAGATAAAGTAGTAACTATGTCGGCGGAAGGTTTTGATAAAAAGAAAAATTACAAAGTGGATGTATTGACAGAAATGGCCAAAACTGTGGATGTAATCATCTTATGTTTGGGTGAGGATGCCTATGCAGAACAGCCCGGTGTGATTGACGACCTTACCTTGCCACAAAATCAAATAGATTTGGCAAATGCGGCATTTGCAACTGGTAAACAAGTAATTATCGTCCTTACAGAAGGTAGACCACGTGTTATAAATGCGATTGAGCCAAAAGCGTCTGCCATATTACAAGCTTACTGGCCGGGTAGCAAAGGTGCTGAAGCAATCGCGGATGTTCTTTATGGAAACTACAATCCGGATGGCAAACTTCCTTATACATATCCAAGATTCACAGGTGATATTATGACGTATGACCATAAATTACTGGATGAAATTCAGGAATTATCTCCAGGTAGAATAACTTACAACGGATACAAACCACAATATCCATTTGGCCATGGGTTGAGTTATACTACTTTTGCCTACGGTGATTTGAAATTATCTTCAAGCACATTAACCAAGACTGGTTCGATTAAAGTATCGGTAGAAGTAAAAAATACTGGAAAAGTTGATGGAAAAATAGCTGTTGAATTATATTCTAAAGATTTATTTGCTTCTATTACTCCAAATGTTAAAAGGTTAAGAAAATTCGAGAAGGTTTTTATAGCAGCTGGTCAGTCAAAATTGGTTGAATTTGTTATTAACAAAGACGATTTGGCATTTGTAAATGCTGAATTGAAAACTGTAACAGAAGCAGGTGAATTTGAGCTAATGATTGGGGACAAAGTTGCCAAATTTGCTTACACTGAATAATATTTTCAAATATTGGTTTTGTTATATTTATTAATTTGAACAGAGGCTGGTCAGTTTGATCAGCCTCTGTTTTTTATGAGTTTATAATGAGAGGTTGTTAATATAAATTAATGTAATTCTTGTTATTAGAAACAATTTAAAATTGTATTGTTATGGATGATGATTTTAGTTTGTCCTTCCGCACGCACCAATTTTTAAGTTGCCATTTTTTAAGTTTTGATTTCAAATAAACATCATAATCGCTTATTTTTTGCCTCATTTACCTCAGGTCTACTTGTTTATTTTTGAGGGATGTCAACTTTTTGGGTAATTTTAAAATAAATAATTAAATTTTTACTGGAAGAAGTTGTAGGAGAAATAATTAAACTATTAAAATTATTTTTTTGCCTCGATTCCTAATCCAAGAACTGACTTTATTTTTTCTATTTCAGAGGCAAATTGTAGATTTAATCGCTTTAAATTTTCGACTTCATTTTTCAGAAGCAAGTTTTGGGTGGTTACCATTTCTAGCTTTTCATGTAACTCTTTGGTAGCATTCACAAGCATGTAAGTCATTGCCCCATTGTCGACTGCTAAATATTCTGTTTCCAAATTGTCTTCTTTGTGTTTCCAAGTGCCAACCATATAAGGAGCTACTTTTTGCAGTTCTTGGGCAATTACACCAACTCCTGTTTCTTTTGGCATACCAGCTTTACCAGTGTAAGTAAACCAAACAGGATTAATTGACAGAACATCGGTAAGACCAGACTTGAATGGAGCAATGTCCTTTTTTAACCTTGCATCAGAGGCTACGGTCCATGTACCAGAAGTTGGTTTGGCTGCACTGTTGGTCGACAATTGAAGTTGATATACTGGGGTCATTCCAATCCCTACAAGACCGGCTTGGGTTATTCTCATTCTTTCAAAAGAATTTGTTACCATTACCAGAGCGTTATTATTATAGGTACCAACATTCATAGCAGAAGTATTAACGCCACTAACATATCTCATGTGGATAGATCCTATTCGAGTGTTATTGGCCCTAAATTCCAAAAACGTGGTTTCATCGTCGGTAGGTGAAGTATTATTAATTACTAGACCTGGGCCACCATCACCGAAATTATTAGAGGTAAAGATAGTTCCATCTCGTTCTTCTACATGAAGCTTTCCCGCAGGGGCGGTTGTTCCGATACCTACACGACCATTAAAGTAATTCATCGAGTCCCCATCCATATAAATTCCATACTTTAGGCCCGTGCCAGCTCCAAGAAATTCACCATAATAGGCATAATGTGTGTTTGTACCAGTTACATTAAGCCTTGAATATGTACTGTAGATAGGACTAACATTAGCAGCCCCACTAGTAAGTTCATAATATGCACCATATCTTAAACCAGTACCAACGTTCGAAATAGTTGTGTAACTTCCATATGCAGTTCCGGTTCCATTAGGAGTAAATGAATTGTAAGTTCCATACAAAGGACTTATATCTCCCGCCAAACCATCCACATCATTATATATTCCATAATGGTTACCACTTCCATCAGAAGTAAGATTGATGTAAAGACCCCTTTTAGAGCCAATGCCACTATAAGCTGTATTAATGGATAATGCGTCCGCTTCTGTGGTATTTGTTGAAGGAATATCGATACTTACCTTTTTGGTCGCAGTAACAGCAGTACCAATCCCTATATTACCATTATTTGCAATACGCATTTGTTCTGACAATATACCTAATGTATTGGTTTTGAATATCAAATAACCTGAGCTTTGACCAGAAGTGGCGGTAGTTTTACGGCCTTCAATAGATCCAAAAACGCTTAAACTGGTAGCTGCGATGTCGTTATAGCCTCCCAGCGTAATAGACCCGCCGAGATTAGAAGTTTGGGAGTTTGAAGACGAAACGTGTAAATTACCAAATTGGGTGTTGGAGGTAATCACACTTGGTGACTGAATATGTAAAGTTGCTAGTGGGGCTGTAGTACCAATACCAACCCTTCCATTGTTAGAAATTCTCATTCTTTCTATAGGCGTAATTGTACCAACTGGGGTGGTGGTAAATCGTATCCTGCCAGGCATGCTAGTAACCGACGAAATGGAATCTACTTCTAGAAGAATGCCTGCTGCATTTGCAAAGACATTTCCACTCGTATATCCTTGAGCTGCTATTTGCCCTATAAGATCATCTGTACCAACTAAGGCTGCCCCAGAGGCAGTAGTTCCAGCAGATCTTCTCATGATGATAGAGGTGCCATTAGCATTATTAGTACCGCTATGGCTTGTAGCTATCAAAAAAGCAGGAAGAATACCTTCTCTCATGATATCAAGTGCACCGTTTGGAGTGGATGTACCAATACCTATATTGCCAGTTGCTGAATCTATCACCATGCGAGTCAAGTTATTTGTACGAAACCTCAAATCGACGTTATCTGTTGTGCCCAAAAAATTGGTATTGTTGGTCCCCGAATTGCCAATTATACTCCAGGCTAAACCCGATGAACCTCGATATAAATCTCCATTGGCATTTACCATTACTGAGGCAATACCCGATCCAGCCAAGGTATCGAATCTACTCCATCCTGTAACATTAAACCGAGCTGTAGGAGATGAATTGTTTATACCAACATACGTTCCTTTAAAATAGGTGGAAAAATCGGGCCCTGCCGAAAGCTGAATTGCGTTGGTACCACCGTTGTTAAGTACCAACCGCGCATAATTATTGGAAGTTTCTCTAAATTCAAAAAGTGGTTCTTGCGCCGCACTTGACTCTATTTGTAGTATTTGTCCAATACCAGTAGATTTTATTGAGACAGGTATCCCAGAATTTGGATTCATACCTATACCCAAGTTTCCATTTCGTCCAATCCTCATTCGTTGTATACCATTGGTCATGAAAATCAATGGAGTAAGATTTGTAGTACCTAAAAACTTAATTCCAGACCCCGCTGTATCCGCTGCAGTAAACGAATTTCCAGTAAGCGACCAGTTGTTTGACCCAGATCCAATACCTCCATAAGTAGACCATATGCCATTTCCTTGGTAATATCTAAAAATGCCTGCAGTGGTATCATAATAGGTAAGGCCCACGGCGTTATTGCCTGATAAGTTAAAAATTAGACTTTGATCGGTTGAATATCTAGGAATAAGTAGGCCTTGTGGCGTGGTAAAACTACCTTTGATGTCCAATGCTGCTTTGGAATTAGGATTTTCATTATTTATTCCTGTACTAATTTGAGCATCAGAATAATAGATTATCAATGTCAAGAACACTAAAACGATGGTCTTCATTTCCTGTAGCTGTTTAGTCAAATTTTGTGTCTAACAAAAATAGTAAATTATTTGTAATTAACTATCAGTTAATTACAAAGCTTTAGACATATTGTAGAAGGCCTTATTTTGGTATACTTAGCATTTCGGCAAATGACATATTTTGCTCCATCGCTTGGATGACTAACATGATACGCTTGGCTTTAGTTTTGTCGGTCTTACAGGACTCTATCCAATTGGAATAGTACATTTGGTGTGACCTTGGCATGGCTAGGAACTTTTGTTGAGCCAATGGAGCGTCTTCGAGGCAGTCCATAAGTGTTTCATTTAACTCTTTTTCTTCATCATCTTCTTCAAGTAGCACTGTCACCATAGCTCCTTCTTTCTTTTTAATACCCTTTCTCATTTTGGCATTTAAGGCCAATATGTAGTCGCCCTCACCCATTGGTACCAAACTTACCCAACGAAAGTCATGGTCTTCAATCTTGCCTCTTACACGATATGCTTTTTTATACTGTGGTTTTAACTCTGCTGAAAGATGGGCTGGAATGTCGATGTAGGTCCAACCCGTTTTTTCTCCTTTGCTCCCAAACTTTTTGATTACTGCAGTAAATTTTATCATTTCTTAGTTCTAGTATTTCAACTTTCCTAATAATAGCTTTTAAGCAAATGAAATAGATTAATTATTATTTCAAATTCCCATCATATTCAATCATCCATTCAATGCCATATTTGTCTCTAAACATCCCAAAGTAAGAACCCCAAGGACTGTCCATGATGGGCATTTCTACTGTTCCGCCAGCAGAAAGTCCAATAAATATTTTATCAGCTTCTTCTTTAGTTTCAGCACTTATTGAAATTTTGCTTCTGTTTTCGTTTTCGTTGGTTGCACCCAAAATTTCAGGAACATCATTCGCCATTAAAATATTATTTCCAATGGGTAATGCAATGTGCATAATTTTATTTGCCTCATGATCTGATACCGGGAATTCAGGACTGGATAAATCCTTGAAGCGCATAATCTTTGTAAACTCTCCGCCAAATACGGATTTATAGAATGTAAATGCTTCTTCAGCATTGCCATTAAAGTTGATGTGTGGATTAATTTGTGCCATGGGCTTTAATTACATCGAGTTTAAGTGCTGGTTTATTCGTTTGGAAATTTAGAAACATCCATATAAAAAATTTCCCAAGTATGCCCGTCAAAATCTTCAATGGTTCGTTGTTGCATAAAACCATAATCTTTCATTTCTGAGGGTTCTATTCCGCCTGCTTTTAGTCCATTTTCAATCATATGGTTTACTTCATCTATGCTGTCCATCGATAAAGAAAAAAGTCCAGCTAAAGTTGATTTGGTGTCTGCTATTGGTTTTGTGGCAAACATTTTAAACTTTTCATGTGTAAGCAACATTACAAAAATACTTTCACTCCAAACCATGCACTTTCCTTCGTCATCTGAAAATTGAGGATTGTTTGTAAAGCCCAAAGCAGTATAAAAGTCCATTGATTTTTGCAGATCCTTTACTGCTAAATTGATAAAAATTTGTTTTCCCATATTATTGTTGATTTTTAAGGTAGTCAAATTTAATATATTCTGTTAAATTTTTAGATTCGTTCCATTTTTGGCTTTTAATTAATCGAAACTTTAGTTGTTAATGACCACATTACTCGATTTTTAGAAAAGTGTCTAAGGCTTTAAGGAAGTTGTCCCCTAAATCTCTAGTGTCTGTCTCGTCTTCATAAGAATGGTATTTGAGTTTGGTAGATCGTTTTGATTGCTTTATTGACAAACAACCGCTACTTTTTTCAGCAAGCATTAAATAATTATCATCATCAAGAGGAACTGATTGCCAAGAACCAAGTCCACCAATGCATACTTCCTTAATATTAAAACCATTTGTCTGTTCACACAATGAAATGTAATCTATAGGGAGTTTTGTTTCACATTGCCTAATAAATAGTTCCCTCTGTCTGTCTGGCAAAGGCTTCTTTATTTGTGTCAGACCATATTTCTGTTTTAGGTCTTGAAGTGTACCATGAAAAACCTCATTGTCTGCAAAATATTCGGTCACAATTTCTAAATCAAGTTGCTCTGTCGGGTCGTTGGTTAATTTAAACTTGTCAAATGTTTTAATCTTTGTTCCTAAAAATTTCCTTGGGCTTGGTCTTACTGTCATACCCCAAACTCTTCCTGAATAAGTTTGAAAGTCCGCTTTATATTTTATTTCGTTGTGAGTAAATGAAATTGTTGCCAATTTAAATTCGTCTTTGCGATTAAAGAGATGTTCACTAGATATTGGATTTGTTTTGTCATCGTAAAGTTCAAGGGTATAACTTTTAGGAAAATAAAGTCTCACACCATTTTTTAAAAAGGAGAGCTGTTTAGGAATTAGCTGTCCAACCTCTTGTGGTAATTTATTTTCTAATTCATTAAAAAGACTTTTTTCAAACGCTTTTAAATTGCCACTAAAAAATTTTGGTCGTCTTGAATTTATTGAATAAAAAGCAAGGCCAAGAATCACCAATATAATGCAGCCAATTATTAATAAGAATATTACCATGGTGGGTTGTAATGGTTTAGTTAATACATTAGCTTATGAAAAACTCACAAACTCCATTGCAAAATAATAAAAATACTTTTAGCAAGGAAGTAATTGTCTAAAATGCTCTTTCCCTAAAAAAATCGCTCTTATTAAACGGTAGATCCGTTATTAATAAATTTTTACTTTTGTATGTAATTTGTCCTTTAATAATTGTTTGAAGCCCTCAAGTTTATTTTCTTTTTCAATTTCTCTTAATGAAAATTTATCCTTTTTATCCTTTGTTGTCTTGAGTCTCAAAACTGTGCCATTTCTAGTGGAGGTATAAACGCAATAAAGTCCAACCATAAATGGAATTAGTGGAACAAATAAATTCTCGATATAAATAACATTCACTTCACGATTGTAAATTATATTAAATAATCGGAAACTATACCAAATTGAAAATGTAACCAAACAGAGTCCTATTACAAAAATTATAATCCAATTATTTAACTCCTTTCCTTTTTCAACTGTCAACGTGTCAATGTCGGAATAGTCGTGGGTCTCATAGTTATAACCACTTCTTAATAAATGAATTCCTTTATCAGAAAGCCCGAACTCTCTTGTTTCAAAATAATATTCTGTCATTGTTTATTCTTTTGCTTGGTTTAAAATTGTCAGCCTATGAAAAACTTACAAACTCCATTGCAAAATAATAAAAATACTTTTAGTAAGAAAAAAATACCTTTATCCTTAAAATGCTTGAGCAAAGTGAGTTTTTCTAGTTCTTTGGAGCGTTAAGATTATTTGCAATATAGTTGAGAAAGTCATGCATTTAGGTCTAAGAATATTTTTCACAAGGTTGTGGCAAAAAAAATCGTATCGTCAAAAAATGCCACAAAGTTGTGGCAAAAAAAAACGTATTGTTAAAAAATGCCACAAAGTTGTGACAAAAATAATCGTATCGTCAAAAAATGCCACAAAGTTGTGACAAAAAAAAACGTGTCGTCAAAAAATGTCACAAAGTTGTGACAAAAAAAAACGTATCGTTAAAATTTGTCACAAAGTTGTGACAAAAATAATCGTATCGTCAAAAAATGTCACAAATTTATAAATCAGTCAGTTATGGGTTTATTCTTGACTAGGAATACAAACCAGATTGTGTAAACGATTTAATAAATCTGGTTTGTACATTCTAAAGTTGCTGCCGATTTAAAATTTAACACCTACATATATGTTAGGCTCAAATAGAAAATAGTTATTCCATCTATTTTCTTTTGCTTTGAAGCCTTCTGGAACGTTGGTATTTATTGGCCAATACTGGCAATGAATCTGGGGTTCTATGAACATTCTATTCTTAAACAATTTAATATGATAACCTAGGTGATAAGAGGTGTATAATTTAAAACCATTCCCAATTTTTTTATTATTCGCATCAAAATAGGTTTTTAATTGAGGCATTATTTCAACTTGAGCAAATAATCCTTTCCAAAGCATTCGTTGATAGGTCAAGCCCAGGCCGTCTTCACGTACTCGGCCAGGATAGAATTCGCTTTCCTTCAAAAATAATGGATCCCATAAAGGAATGCCCATTGGTGCAAATAGTTTCCAAGTGGCTAGTTTTATTCCAACCTTATCTTTGTCGGTGAGTTTGTACCTAAAGTGCAACTCATAATGCTGAAGATTTTTTTTCTCCTCTTCAAAATTAACAAACGACAACCAAGTCGTGTGAATTGAAAATTTGAAATCGCGAACAGAATCTTTAGGCGAAGTCTTTGCTGATTGTTCAGGATTTTGTCCAAATCCTTTTGCTACAATTAATGCAAACGTAAATGCGAGTGAATAATATTTTAAGCCCATCTTTTTATACATTTTGTTGTAAAATAATTTATTACAAAAGTATAAGTCCAAGATTTTTTGCTCGTTGACTTAAGTTAAGAAATGAAAAATGTAGATCCTTATTGTAGTTTATTTCATTATTCGCTTGCGTATCCTACTTAGTGATTCGGGTTTTATACCCAAATAACTGGCTATTTGATGCTGCGGCACGCGCTGAATTAAATCCGGTCTGGTCGTTAAAAAGTTTAAGTATCTTTCCTCAGGTGAAGCCATTTTAAATTCGGCAAATGTTTCTATTTGTTTGGTTAAAATCTTTTCAGCCATCACCCGACTTAATGATTCTAGTTCAGGAAATTTTCGATACATATCTTCTTCAAATTCGGGATCGCTCACTGCAGCAATGGTTGGCTCCATACATTCAAGATAATAGGTGGACGGGATATTTTTGCCATTTGCCGAAGCGATTATGGCTTGCTCTTCGGTATAAAATTCTGTCGTTTTTTCTTCACCGTCTTTTATGTAGTAATTTCTTACACATCCTTTTAGAATAAAAAAACATTTTTGTGTAAACTTGCCTTCTTCTACCAAAAGCGTGCCCTTGTCAAAGCATTGGATAAATCCACTTTTACTGATGGCTTCTTCCAACTCTTTGGTAACTGGAATGTATCTCGACAGGTATTTTATTATTTCATTTTCCATTTAATACATCCTTTTAGAAATCACAACCAGCCCATGGTTTAAATCCAGCCCACGGTTTAAACTGTGGGCTAAGTTTTGGATTTAAACCATTTACCACTATTAATTTTTAAAAATACAAAATTTGGAATAAAAAACTAGTGTTAGATTTACTTTAGAACCCCATAATCTATCCTTTTAAGTTGAAGCAGTTTTAAACCTTTACTCTCTTTGACTTTCATAAAAACAGAAAAAGTGGAACCGTCGAAAGTCCCACTTCAGTTTGAATAAAAAATTATTACTTATTGTCCAGAATGAAGTCCAACAAGATTGCCTTCGGTGTCAATGAAAAAGGCCATGTATCCGTTATCTCCACCAATATTAGTTTTTGGCAAGGTTATTTTTCCACCTGCGCTTTCAATTTTGTCAAGCACTATTTGCAGATTTGGGTTTCCGTTTAAATAAATGATTGAACCTTCGGTACTTGGTTTGTGATTTGGACCTTTTACCAAAGCGCCGCTCGATTTTGGACTTTCTGATGGGAACATCACCATTTGTATACCCATCATATCCAATTCTTGCATTTCAATATCAAATGCAGTTTCATAGAATTTTTTTGCTCTTGCAACATCCGTTACAGGAATTTCAAACCAGTTTAAAGCGTTGGTCGCTGTGCTTAATTTTTCCATTTTGTTTTGATTTGGGTTTTAGTTAATTATGCTTTTGTCCTTAGCTACAAATTTAGCAAAAGCTAGCAAAGCTCCTGTTACCATTATGTTACGAAAAAAATTTACCATTTCTAATTCTTTTTCTCTTCCCAAATCGGCCATCATGGTAGAAGTTAGTTCGTGTCCCATGGCGCGTGGCAAATGCACCAACACAGCCATTAAGATGACATACAAAGCCATGAGTGTGTAAGCCAATTTATCGTATTTGCCAATAACCGCACTTACAATAAATAGTAGAATACAAACCAAAGTGAAATAATTCCAAAAGTAGGGGAAGGGAATAAAATCTGGCACAAATGCCGCGCCAACTTCTGGTTTGCCAAGGTGTAAACCAACATACAGTAAAAACGAAAGTGGGAAAATATATTTTCCTAAGTTTAAAATTTTGTCCATTGTCGTAAAATTAATTGGTTGGAAAAGGAATAAGTGGTCTGATTTCTACAGAACTGTTGGGATATTTAAGAATTGGGCAGGTCTTGCTCCATGCTTGCACATCTTCCAAACTGTCGGACTTGCAGATTAAAAAACCCGAAACCATAACTGTATCGGCTTCTTTATGTGGTCCCATGGTTATGCCATGATTATTTACAACGGCAGCGTCATAACGAACAGGCGCGGTATGTACTAGTTTGCCTTGCATAGCAATATGGCCTATCCAAGATTGCCACTTGGGCATATCTTCAGCCATATCCTGGGTAGTTGTCAAGTAGCCACCGTCGGCACTCGCATTTCGAAATAATAATAAATACTCTGTCATATTTTGAAATATTAGTTGTGAATAATAAAACAAAATTCAACATTCTAATTTCCTTAAACGATGACAAAAGTCGATGTTTTACAATTTGGCTTTTAATCTACTAAAAACATCTTTGTTGATGCCCAAATAAGAAGCGATGAGTTTGCTAGAAAGTCTGTTCATTAAGGTAGGGCGGTATTCCATCAACCATTTTATTCTATCAAGTGCTGTTAATGAAACAAATGTGTTGATACGATAAACAGAATTGGCGTAAGAGGCTTCAAGGATTTGTTTATACACTTTGTCAAACTGTGGAACCGTTTCCATCATGGTTTGAAATGATTGTCTGTCGATGGCAAATAGCTCACAAGGCTCTACAGCCCTGATATTTTCTGTTGCTGGGTTGCCACTTCCAAAACTCAAGAGTTCTGAACACCAATTGTCTTCAATCACGATGTCTCTGGTAGTTTCGTTAAAATCTTGGTCATACACGTAGACCTGTAAACAACCTTTGGCAACGAAGTAAACATATTTGCAAGTTTCGCCTTGTTGTAAAAGTTGCTCGTTGCGTTTGGTTGAAATGTGTTTAAAAGTTGAAATCACTTTGTCCAAATTGTCAAGATCATTTCCAAGTCTGCTCGTTATATGATTGCGTAAAATGTCTATCATTTATTGGTTGGTGTTGGGGGTTTGTAAAAAAACTAATAAACCTTATGCAAAATAGTTAAAATAGTTTTAGCGAGGAAGGGAAAAATTATAGTTGAAGAAGTCTATAATGAATTTCTAAAACTTCTTGCAAGTCCCAAAACTTCATCTGGTAAAGTATTTACTATATGAGTAATTTCTTGTTTTATCTCTATAAACTAAGGTGTTTTAGCAATGTGTTTGGCTATCTCTTCAGTCTAAATAACATTTGGCATACAATCCGAAACATTAATGTCTTATATACAACCGGCCACGGAGGTATAAAGATTGAACCACTCGACTACCTTTAATTATTATCAAGTTCTCTGCTTATTATTTGTCTTTCCTTCTTCCTGTCTGATTTTCTACCTTCTGAATTTAGTTTCTGTTGGTATTTATTTTTGTCGTCTGTGAAATGCATATTTCCATCAGCTAACCAAGAACCTTGCTTAATCATTAGTCCGTTCCAAACACAATTCTCATAACCGCAATTGTGTTTTGAATATATCCCAAAATTTCTATGCCTAATTTTCTTGTCTTTTAATATTTTTTGCTGATTAATTTTGATGTCGTCCCATATCTTGACTATGTCACCATTGGTAAGCTCTTGACCCAAAGTTGAAATCTCAAAAAACACCTTGGGATCTTTTAGCTGTAAAAAGTCGAACGTTTTTTTAAACGTTAGGTGACAATATTCCCTTACATCAATTTTTTCTTTCAAACTTAATTTTACATTCTCCACAATTGAACGATATAGTCCAAGGGTGTTGAAGTCTGTATATTTTTTGTAGTTGTCAACATAGTAGAAATACTCCTCAAAAGTCAACTGATTAAATTTTTGTCCTATTTCCATTGTTAAATCCTTAACATTGTGATTAATATGATTTTTTCGTTAGGCTTGTGCCCCAACATCCTTCATTTCGAAACACGGATGTTTAGTTTAACTTTTTTATTTATTAACCCTTGTATATTGATATTTATCTTCTTTAAAATTTACTAATGCTCCCTTTGGTTCCAGTTTCAACAAAATATTAGATGAATCACATTTACAATAATTAATCGTATCCACATGCGACAATATTTCACAGGAAACTTTGTTTGTTTTAAATAAATTTTCATTTGTAATTCTGGTTTCAGTTACTTCGTACCACTCTTCGTCCATATTTGAATAGGCTATTAAATAAGCATCTACTATTTTATAATCTTTATTAAGCAAAACCATGATATATTTTTTAGTAAACATATCGTCTTGAGCCATGAAGGTTATACCAATAATTCCATTTGAAAATTTGTTCTTGGAATAAACATAGACAGACGAAGTGTGGTCAGAATATTCTGTTAGTTCTGGAATTGATGAAAAGTGGGATAGAAATAATAGTGAATCTATTTTTGGATAAGGAATTTTTTCCAATTCAAATTTATCGGGAGTGAAGTATTTGACATTTGTTTTAAAAGATTTGACTTCATCAACTATTAACGCTGTTTTTCTAGAATTACAACTAGTAATCAGTAAAATTAATCCGAAGTAAATAGCTGATTTTTTCATTCTAAATTTTAACAATTGCAGTCTGTAATTACTAAAAAACTACTCGCAAAATAGTTAAAAAAGGATTAGTAAGGAAGGGTTAAAATGAGTAAATAAAAAGTCTATAAATATTTTTTAGTTGATGGTAAAGTTAAAGTATCATAGGGTTTCATCTCTTGTTTTGCAAACAAGACGAAACCTTAGTTGTTAGGTGCTGCTGTATTTTCCATTCTGCTCGTCACGTTTTGTTTCGCTTAGGTCTGTCGCTAAAGTATTTTCATTGTTGTCGATTTTTCTATTGCATAAGTGTCTGTCTATAATTTAACTCCACAACATTCAAGATGTTTTTTGTCTTCCGTTGCCACCAAAACATTTTCCATTTATGATTTAAAGTCCCGAGTTGCCAGTTAATGTCAAACTTTTCTTTGTTGTCAGATGCATAAGCTGGAACAGCTACTTTGCAATGAAGCATTGTCTCTTGAGTTGCAGATATTTTTTGATATTCTAAGTCGTGTGATGAACGTGGGAAATATTGTATTTCAATAATAGTTGAATGGCTATCTGCTTTATAAACATATAAATTTACGTCATAAAGATTTGCGTACATCGTCTCTAGTTCAACAATGGTGTCAGTAAGAGGTTTTGGTATCTTTTTGTCATTGTCTATTTTGCGAATTTTGTTTTGCTCAAAGAAGTTTTTGTCGCTATGTTTAATTTCCGAAATGATAAACTTACAATTGTCCGAAATATTATTGAAAGAAAATTCACAAGCCATTTTTAAAAGAATTTGAACTGCGTCCGATATTTCCTTGTAAAGATTTTCTTTTTTCATTGTCTGTGTCGTGTCAAACAGTTGAACCTAACACGCCAATAGACGATATAAACGCAACTGGTTAAAGATTCAATATTAAATAATTTTAAGTGTCTTATTAAGCTTGGGAGCTAACAACAGCAATTTCGTATTTGTTTATAAAATTCATTTCTGTTTGTTTTATCAGGAAGTCCTGCAACTTGTCCGTCTCCAAGTTCAATAATTATTAATTCTCCGTTTTTTTGTCGTGCAATATCCATACTGAAAAAATTGCTTTCAATTTGTTTGGCAATTTCTTCAAATTCGGTTGTATCAGGTTTATTACGTTTGTATTCACCTTCTTCCCAATAGTCGTAAATACCTACAAGTTTTTTATTGCAAAAAAATAAACGATATTCTTCAGTTAAAGGCATTCCGCTTTTTGAATGAATAGTTAAGTAGTTTAGTTCTATAAATTCTCTAACTACAATCCCTTCATTCAAATATTTGCCACGTAGTTCTATAAGCTTTTTAATTGTCTTTTTGAAATTATCAATTTTTGAAGCATCAGCAACGAAACAGGCAGTTTCCCAATCATGCTTTTCGGACTTTACATAATCTTTCACAATTACAGATTTCTGTCCGAATATTTTTGATTCTTCGAGAAGCTTGTCAATACTAGTTTCATTGTCAAATTTTTCAAATACTGTTTTTGGTGTTCTGCTGCTAATGAATTTTAGGCTTTCAGGCAAATAATGACAATTTTGATACTCCTCAACTGTGTTAATGAGTTTGTAGTTTTTTGATAAAAGGTCATTGTATAAAATTGAATACTGTTCTGGTGTCAACATCCAGCCTCTATAAATTACATTCAATAATTTGTCACTGGGTTTTATTCTTTTTGTTGAACTTAAAAACCTGTTGGCACTTGTTAAATCTTCAAAGTTGAATAATAGTGTCTCAAAACCGTTTTCTTTTGCAGAAATGAATTGGTCCTCAAAATCTTCATCAATTTTGTTAAAATCGATTGGGTTTTCGCAAAACAATATGTGAGGATGTTCTGTCATTTTGGTTAAACTTCTCGAATTCCTTGCTTCTAATATTGGTATATGAAATACTAATAAACGCCTCGCAAAATAATTAAAATAGTACTTACAAGGAATGGTTAATATGATAATTTGATAAACAAGAAACTCACGCTTTGCTAATATATTGTTTGGTGTATTTGGCTTTTTAACAAAAATTTATTCTTTCTACCCATTGTAATTCTTTTGGTAGTTCTTGGTCCGAAAATTCAATGTGTATTACTCTTCTTTTTTGGTTATTGGTTGTCCTACTTGAACTATGCAATAAAAGAGGTTTCATTATCATAATTCCACCTATGCCAACATTGCAAATCGTTTCTGTTTCATTCGTCCAGTCAATAGCTTGAGGTCTGTAAATATTTTTTAAATGTGATCCTGCTATAACTTTCAACGCACCGTTATTTTCATTTGTCTCGTCAAGGTGAATGCGAACGGTGAAAATGTTATTTAAAATGGCTAAAGGTGGTTGAACTGCAAACTGATTTTGCTTGACTGTCCAAGGTCCAAAACCGTCAAGGTCAATTTTTTTGTCTACTGAAATTGTCAAATCTTGATGATAAGCTACATACCAATTTGAATTTTCTGGTTTGTCAAAGTAAATGCTCTTTACGGCAAAATAGTGGTCACCAAAAATATGTCGAATAACCATTTTTAAGTTGTCATTGAAAATATATTTTATGGTTTCCGGCACTTCTTTTAAAAATTGACGAATAGCAAAAAGGTCAACCGATTTCCTAAAAGTTGGATAAGTCTGGTCTACCTGGTCAATAGTTGCTAAAATTTGCTCCACTTCGCCTGTCGAATAGATTCTTTCAATAGTTGTAAAACCATTATCTAGAAGTTCCTTTATATTTTTAGCAGTATCTGCCATAAGCTTACTAACGGTAAGTAGGTTTAAGAATTGGGACTAAACTGTCAATTTACCAACAAACAAATGCACTCTCATTGCTGGAAGGCGGTCTATACTTTGAGATGATTAGTTTTATTTCTAGGTTTTTTTTAAAAATATTAATCTATTGTCTTGCATACAAGACGATACCTTGGAGAAGTCCAGATTTTTGTAAATAAGTCCTTGTTCATCAAGTTTAAACTTTCATTGTTTTCATTTAAAATATCTTCCATATTTTGTTATTGTTTGTTTTAATATGTGTGGGAAAAATTTTACCCCTATCGTTAAGTATTTGTGATTGACAAGATTATTAAGTAAAAATACAAGACGCTCAAGAATCTTCAAAGCCAAAATCCATTATTCTGACACAGCAGCGGAGTTGAATAAAGAAAGGAACGAAATGAATGACGGGATAGTGGTTTTGGATTAAGAAATGAGCATCTCATGTAAAGAAATGAACGATCTTTGTTAAGAAATGAACGAAGTGACTGACGCGATGGCAGTTTCACCACGAGGAATGAACATCTTGTTACGAGAAATGAACATCTTGGATTAAGAAATGGATATTTCGTTAGGAGGAATGAAGAAATGAAGTGAGGCAAAGAACGTTTGAGTGTGAGAAATAAGCGTTGTGGATGAGTTGATGGATGGTTTATTATAAGGAATGAAGGTTTTGACGTTGGACAAGCTATAGATTTTTAGGATTTGATTGTAGAGAAAGAAAGGGTGTGGAGTATTTTCTCCTTTTTTCAGGTACTTAAAAACAACTGTAATAGATTTGTTGGGCTTGGCTCTAAAAGCAACTGCAACGGATTCTTTTTCCGCGGTTGTTGGAATAAAGAATTTTGGGGTATGTTTTTTGGATTGAGGTTTATGTACTTTTTTGCAGGTATAAGAACAGAGTTGCTTCTATGTTTTGGGTACGAAGTAAACTTGCGCACCAGTGGGGCCATAGGGGAAACCCTCCTTTTAAGCCTATCCTACGGTCATCTTCCTAGCATCCTTCGAGTATGTTACCTTTTTATTTCAACTAACCTTAAACTTTTTACTACCGTGCACGCTAGTTGCACTGTGCCAAATTATCTTTGTGGTATGGAACGTGATCGATTAGGGTATCTTATTAAGGCGGGATTCTTAAAAGGAGTGGTGGGCACATTTGGTAACTGGGTGTTTCGTCGGCAACATGGTGGGCACATCGTGTACTATCTAAAGTACTCAGGTCCAGTATCCAATACACCCAAGCAGCAGAAAAGCCGCGGTAAGTTCCGCGATGCAGTGTACTATGCCAACCGAGCCATGTTAATACCTGAAATCAAGGCAGCATACACTGCCATTGCCAAAAACAAAAAGAAGTTAAACGTGCATTTGTTAGCCACACAATACTTCTTAAAGGGTATTCATATTCCGTTGCCATTGCCCTTAACGTCAAAATATGCTAGTTGGGAGGCCATTTTGCAAGAAATACACCAGATGAGGCCTGTTTTGCCCAGCAAGGGCAGAAGAAGACGTAGAGCCTCAGTAGTTATAAAACCAACTATGCCTCTCTTGCCACGAAATGTAAATATTGCGTATTCCAAGCAAGGTACTAGTTTAGGCAACCTCGACTTTTACAACACGACCTAGTATTTAATACACAGTAGGGATCGGTGTATACTTTAGGTTAAATCGCAAAATTAGTTATTTGGATTTAATCCTAATTTTTCAGCAATACTTTGTTTATCCATCCCCAAGGAAAGTAACAACTCAATCGCTTTTTGGTTTTGGAGTTTAGCTTCCTGTTCTTTTGCTAAAGCTTCTTCTTCTCTTGCTTTTGCCACCATTTCTTTTGCAATAGCTTCTTTTTCTCTTGCTTTAGCTTCATCAATTTCAATTTGAGCCAATTGAAGCCCATATCTTTCTCCTTCTGTAAAGCCACCTTGTTTAATGGTGATTTCTCTATTTACGTTATCCCAATAGCGATTGTAATAATTGAGTTCTTCTTCATTAAAGGAACTTTCTTCTAGATAATGAAAAGCTTCATTGATTTCCGGGCAATTAGCAAAATCAGCAGGTATTTCTGCTAGTTCTCTTTGTCCATCCATTTCTTTTAAAAACCTAAGCCAAAGAATATTTAATCTTTTTTCTACCAAATTTTTTGGTTCAAACTTTGGCAATTCAATAAAAATTAGCTCAAGACCTTCAATTTTTAGTTGGGTATCATGATTGCAAACCATAGAATAGTGATGATAGAATTCACTAGTTTCTTTTTCAAATACCTCGTTTACAAAACTTAAAGCATATACCGGCTGTAACAAATCGTAAGTTTGTTTTACTTTCATTTGTTGCACATAAGCTTTAGAAGAGTTAAATAGAACTCGTTGTTTAAAGCCATCTGTCCAAAGCATTTGCATTTCTACCACAAACTGACGCCCTTTCTTGTCTTTGCAGCGCACATCTACAACAGAATCTTTAAAAATAGGAATGATGGGTGTTAGTTGAGGAGATAAATATTCAATAGATTCGATAAGTTCATCATCATTGATGGGCAAAAGTGAATTTAACAAGCTGATAGCAAGATGTGGATGTTCTCCAAATATCTTTTTAAAAGTTAAATCATTTTTGGGGTCTAGATAACGCATGTAGTTAAGTCTAATTTCCAGTTCATTACAAATTTAGTTTAACGATTTGATATAACAAACAAGATGGAAATTAAAGAAATTAGCTTAAACTTTAAAAAACAGAAATTCAACAATTCATTTAAGCTAATTAATGCCGCCCATTTTTAGTTTAAATTGGCAATAAAAAATAATATTAACCTAAATTCCTTTTCTTAACCAATTTTTAAAGAAATATTAATCATAATGTTTCTTAGTAAATAGATTAACCCTTTAATTTTTTCTAATAGTACATCAGTTTCATACAAAACACACTTCCGCCAGACTTCATAAATTCCGATGTATCTACCTCATGTATTTGGAATCCATGTTCAATAAGATGGTTGTAAACCGTTGTACTACCATAATGTATTATACAAATTTTATCACTTCCATTTACGATTGTATTACAGTTTAAAGCAAAGAAGGAAGCATTTTCTTGCGCGGAAATTCTAATTACATTTTTAAATAATTTCTTAATACTATTAAAACTTTCTAGACTAAATGCCTCAGGACAAACCAAAACAGTATCGGTATCAATGGGATGGAAACATGTATCTAAATGATAAAATCTATCGTCTATTAATTGCAGCAATACAACTGGTGTTTGCAAACTTTTTGCAATATGTTCATGTGCAGCTTTATGCGTTCGTTTACCATAACCACCATATAGAAGTCGTTTGTTAGGATGGGCAATTAAATCTCCATTGCCTTCAAAATGTAAATCAGAAGGTAAGGCAATGATTTGGTAACCTAGATTTAAAAAGAATTCTTTAAAAGCGGGTACTTCAAGTTGCCTTGAAGGATGCACCATGTTACTCAAAACAAGTTGTTTTACACCTTCATTAGAAACCCAAGCTGCTGCGGGATTTGCTGCAAATACCATGTCCTCTGCTAATTTCAATCCAGGAAGTTCATGATAGGATTGCAATTTTCCTTCGGTTTCTAACTGCAGATAGATGTTTTTGATGAAATTCCATTGACTATTAGCCTTTGAAACCTCTACTTTACCTACATTGCCTTTCATGTGAACGTTTTTGATGTCTTTTACCTCAAAATAGTCAGGTGTGCAAGTAAGAACGTTTAAAGGTGGTTGAATATGAGCTAGTTGCTCTATCCTAAAATCAATTTCCGTAAAATCATAGGTTTTCATATTCTTTTTATTTTAAACATACGAAATTCAATTTAAATTGGTCAATATTAATTGTGGTTACCAATTAATCAATCAACCATTAAAGGTGAATGAGTCTAAAATCGTTTTTATTTTTTTCATATTGATTGTATGCTTAATATTGTAACTTAATTGGCTTGGTCCACATTCACCACTTAATGATATTTTAACAAATTAAAGAATAGTATGAAATTTTTCATCGATACAGCAAACTTAGCCGAAATCAAAGAAGCATTTGATTTAGGAGTTTTAGATGGTGTTACTACCAATCCTTCACTTATGGCAAAAGAGGGTATTAAGGGGCAAGACGCAGTTTTAAAACATTATAAAGACATTTGTGACATAGTAGATGGAGATGTAAGTGCTGAAGTGATAGCCACAGATTTTGCAGGAATGATCCAAGAAGGTGAAATATTGGCGGCAATAGATGAAAAAATTGTAGTGAAAGTACCTATGATTAAAGATGGCGTAAAGGCCATTAAATACTTCTCCGAAAGGGGAATTAGAACCAATTGCACTTTGGTGTTTTCAGCAGGTCAGGCGCTTTTGGCGGCCAAAGCTGGGGCTACCTATGTTTCACCATTTATAGGCAGACTTGATGATATCAGCTATGATGGCATGGAACTAATAAAACAAATTCGGATTATTTATGATAATTATTTTTTTGAAACACAAATATTATCTGCCTCGGTAAGACATTTGGTACATTTAATTAAATGTGCTGAACTTGGTTCTGATGTGGTAACTTGTCCGCTTAATGTGATTACTGGTTTACTTAAGCATCCGCTTACTGATAGTGGGTTGGAGAAATTTTTGGCAGATCATAAAAAGGTAAATGGCTAAAAGCTAGGGCAGTCACTATGTATATTATAAAAGTAAAGGGCAAAGCCAAGATACCAGATTATATCCAATTAAGAGATGATAATTTTGTGCTTGTCTCTTACTTTAGAGCTGATAGACCCATAAAAAGTATGGAAAAATATGGTCTTGGAGGCAAAGAAGAAGCTTTGCAAATTATTATAGATGAATTGCCCTTTGGCCAACTTCAAAAACTTGAAATTTAATCACTATTAACAAATTTTACCTTTAATATTCCAACATTGTTTACATCTGAACCTATATTATCTCTTAAAAATGTTGTTGTTTATCAAGAAGATACAATTATTCTTGAAGATATTAGCTTTGAAATGGATAAGGGTGATTTTGCATATTTAATTGGTAAAACTGGAAGTGGGAAAAGTTCATTATTAAAAACACTTTATGCAGACTTACCTCTGGCGCAAGGTGACGCATATGTAGCAGGGTATGCATTGTTCAAAATAAAAGAAAATAAAGTGCCAATGCTTAGGAGAAAACTAGGGATTGTTTTTCAAGATTTTCAATTATTGCAAGATCGCACAATACAAGAAAATCTAACATTTGCAATGAGGGCCACAGGATGGAAAGATAGCTCCAAAATAAAAGCCAGAATGACAGAAGTATTGATGAGAGTAGGGCTTGGTGCGTCGATAAACAAATACCCATTTCAACTTTCAGGTGGCGAACAACAACGAGTTGTAATTGCCCGTGCACTCATAAATGAACCCGCGTTATTATTAGCCGATGAACCTACAGGTAATCTTGATCCGGAGGTAGCCGACGGAATCTTGAAACTGTTTCAGGAGATTAATAAAAGTGGTACCGCTATTTTTATGGCTACTCACAATTATTCTTTTCTTAAAGATTATCCAGCTAAAGTTTTCAAATGCGAGAATAAAAAAGTTGACGTTGTTCTAAACAAGAATGAATCAAATTGGTTTGATCGTTTATGAAGAATTTGATAAAAACAATATTGATTGCGACGGTTATCGTTCTCGGATCATGCAGTTATAAAAATAACGAAAGCATAAAACCGACCGTTTGTGTTGATACTTTAGTAAGTTTTGCAAGTCAAGTCAATCCGATTATTGAACAGAATTGCACTAGTTGTCACAAATCAGGTGGTACTTTTCCTAACTTGCAGGGTTATGATAACGTGCAAAGAAGAAGGGTGAACATTGTAAACAGTATAAAAGGAGAAAATGGATTTACAAAAATGCCTCCAAGTGGATCATTAAATTCATGTGAAATCAATAAAATCGCCAATTGGGTAAATGAGGGGTTTAAAAATAATTAACTTTGGACAATGCTTCAATTACACCAAGTTAGTTATAAAATAGGCCAACAAACCATTTTAGAAAACATTAGCACAACTTTTTCACCTGGAAACATTTCCATGATATTAGGCCCCAATGGCGCAGGAAAATCTACTTTATTAAAAATTTTATCTAAGGAAATAGACGGAGGATTTAGCGGAGAGGTTATTTTTGATGGTCGTGATATTAAGTCCTATTTGGTAGAAGAAATGGCATTAAATAGGGCGTTATTATCTCAAAATAACATCTTAGAATCTACTTTTTTAGTACAAGAAGTGGTTATGTTGGGTAGATATCCTCATCGCTTAAGTCAAAGTGCACAAATAAATAAAACTGCGTGCGATGAAGCCATTTCATTTGTTGGATTAAACGAAATGGTCAATAGACCTTATGCGACACTTAGTGGCGGCGAAAAACAAAGGGTACACTTTGCCCGAGTGTTGGCTCAAATTTGGAATAAAAACTCTTCAAACCGTTATCTTTTTTTGGATGAGCCACTTAACTCTTTGGATATTAATTACCAGCTAGAATTAATGCAAAAAATGACACAATTTGTAAAAGAAAAACAAATCGTTTTAGTTGCTGTAGTGCATGATTTAAACATTGCAAGTAAATATGCCGACTCTATTTTGTTCCTTAATAATGGCAAAATAGTAGCGCAAGGCAATAAAAATGAAGTACTTACCAAGGAAAATATTTTTAAAACTTTTAAAATTAATCCTGTTTTATTTCAAGCTGATAATTACCTTCATCTAGGATTTTAACCACACCCTTCCAATTTATTTTGTAATGACATAATAATTGTAGAAATTTAAGTCAAACTTTTTAAGGTTTTAAAAACACTTTGATTATTTCCAAAAAATTTAATTCTTTATCTGATGAAGAAATGGTGGCTCGTTACAAAGCCTCCTTGGATAATGTCTACATTGGAGAATTATATAAAAAGTATACTCATTTGGTATATGGAGTTTGTTACAAGTATCTCAAAGACCAAGAATTAAGTAAAGATGCGTGTATGCAGGTTTTTGAAAAATTGCTTCAAGATTTGCTCACACATGATGTCGTAAACTTTAAAAGTTGGCTTTACAGTGTTACAAAAAATCACTGTTTAATGAAGCTTCGATCAAGCAAAGGCCACTTCCAAATAAACTTATCAAGCCAAGAAGATGAGTTTATGGAAAATACCCAAATTGTGCATCAAACAGAAGATCAATCGTTAGAAATAGATTTGCAAAAATTAGAAGAAGGTCTCACTCAGCTGAATGGACCACAAAAAATATGTGTAGAACAGTTTTATTTACAAGAAAAGAGTTATAAAGAAATATGTGAATCTACTGGTTATAGCCTAAACGAAGTTAAAAGTTACATTCAAAATGGGAAAAGGAATCTTAAAAATTATTTGGTTATTCATAAATCCAGTATTATTAAAGTGTTGTTATTGATACTTAATTATCAATTATTTTCAATGTAATGTCAAAAGAGAAAGATATATTTAGAAACGTTCAAGCAGAATTTTCATTAGAGGTACTACAAAAGTACTTGGCTGGAACACTTTCTCCTGCCGAAACAAGATTAATTGAAAGGGCAATGGTTGACGATCCATTTCTTGCGGATGCCGTAGAAGGTCTCTCCATGCAAAACCCTGCGGTGTCAAAAAGAATTGTAAATGAATTAAATAACGAAATACTATCCAGCCCGAAGACCAAAGAAAGACCATTATGGGTGCCCTTATCGGTAGCGGCATCTATTGTAATTGCTTTTTTTATAATTTATTTCTCTTTACCAGCCTCAGTTTCTAAAATGGAATCGAGTGTGGAAGTTCAAGATACCGTGTCCAACGCCATAACTGCGTCTTCTATTGAGCCAAGTCAAGATTCTACCAAATTACCTGAAACCATTTCAGATGTTAAAATAAATGGTCCTTTGGCTTTCCAAAATGAACCTTGCCCGCCCACCCCAAGCAAAGCAAGAGAAAATGCTGAAGAGTTGGTCATCTCATCATTAGAAGAGGAAAACAATTCTCCAGTAAAACCTTCAGAATCACAACAGTCTGCAAGTGGTGATTTCGCAATTGATAATGAGGAAGATATAGCTGATAAGCTAAGTCTTAGTATGTCAGCTAAAGCGAAGGATGATAATATATCAGGGGAGGTAAATCTAATAAATGACATGATTGAAATTGCGGAAGAAAATATTGGTAAAATTAGTGTAAAAAGAGAAACACTTAAGGAAATTACCAAAAATGCCAATATTGAAAATAAGAAAAAGGATTGTAAAAATTGTCCAGATGTGAATGCCAGTTATAAAGATGCAGCAGAGCGACAAAGTTTGACAAGAGAGTTAGCGATAAAAAAATACAAAAACGACCAATTTGCGGAGTCTAAAGCAATATTTGAAAAACTGCTAAAAGAAAATCCTCAAGACCATATGGTAGAAGGATATTTAGTACTTTGTGATTTTCAATTAACGAAATACACCTTGTTAAAAACTAAGAATAACCGAACTGGAATAATTACCGAACTTGAGGATTGGTTAAATACAATTACTTTAATAAACCAAAACAAACAAAATGAAGCTAGACTAAAACTTAACGAAATAATTCAGCAAAATGGTGCTTATGCCATCCAAGCTAAGGAGATATTAAGTAAACTAGAGTAAAAGGGTTATATGTTTGCTTTAAATTAAAATAGGTATTATCATTATTTAAAATTAAATTTTTATTTCCTACCAATTATCGCAACTACTTAACCATGGTATTCCCAAGCACTTTTATGAAAGTGATTTTTTTCTACATAGTTTAGAAAATCTCCATAAAAAGCATTACTAGCTAGGGTAGCGGAATCGCCAAAGACTACCAACTTTTTTCTTGCACGTGTAAGTGCCACGTTCATTCTGCGAGTATCTGATAGAAATCCAATTTCTTGGTTTTCGTTACTTCTTACTAAGCTAATATACATGATGTCACGCTCTTGGCCTTGAAAGCCATCTACTGTATTAATTGAAATAAAAGCCTTATATTTTTCGAGTATCTCATGGGTGATAAGGTGCTCAGTAAGCCAAGCTACTTGGGCTTTATAAGGAGATATTATTCCTATATTTAGGTCTACACCTATTTGCGATTGTCCCTCATATTCAATATGTTCTAACAAGTTTGCTAGGTGTTTAAGCAATAAAGTGCCTTCTTCAGGGTTGCTAACACTTCGTTGATGTTGATATTGTTCATTAAAACTACATCCAGCGGTATCTACAAATTCTACTGGTGGTTGGGTATCACTTACGACAATGTTTTTTACCGATTCATGTGCTAATAATTTTCCTTTATAGAATTGATCTCCAGAAAAATTCATAATAAACTCATTCATTCGATACTGCACTTCAAGCATTACATCTACAGCTTGACGTTTAATGGTTTTTTCAAAAAGTGTAACATTAAGGCCTTTTTGAGCTGCTTCAAAAGATTTTACCGTAGGAGGGAGTTGCCAATGATCTCCGGCCATTATCACACGATGTGCCTTTGTGATGGGCACCCAACAGGCAGGCTCAAGTGCTTGGGCGGCTTCGTCAATAAAAACAGTCTTAAATGTTTTATCACGCATATTAACGTTATTTGCCCCAACCAACGTACAGGCAATAACATCGGCGTTACTCATTAGATCACTTACAATATAGTCTTCAAGTTTAATCGCTTCACTTTTAAGTTGTTTGGCCTCATCTATGAGTAATTTTCGTTGGCTAGCCTCAGCTTTTCCAAAGTTTCGTTTATATTTAAAGGCCATTGTTCTATATTCTTCAGCCTTTTTTCTAATACTTTTAATATCTGCGAAGTAATCATGGTTGGCTATTTGATTATCGAGTGTAAGGTTAAGAAGTCTTTCGCTTACACGAGCAGGATGGCCAATTCTTACAACTTTTAGCCCTTCATATGATAATTTCTCTGCCAGTAAATCAACTGCAGTATTACTTGGCGCAGTAACTAAAACTTGCTTTTCTATTTTTACAACCTGTTTTATGGCTTGAATAAATGTGGTGGTTTTGCCAGTACCTGGAGGGCCATGTACTATAGCTACATCCTCCGCTTTTAATATGAGATTAACCGCCTTATTTTGTGATTCATTGAGTTTAGGATGATTAATTTGGTTATGATTTTCTTTAAAAATGGCTGTTTTATGTCCTAGTAATATTTCACGTAATTGCGCAAGTCTATTGTGTTCTGCCTCCGAAACAATTCTTAACGTTTCGTCCATTTCTTTATAACTTCCTTCGTCAAAAAGCATATCGATGCCAATTTTGCCATCTTTAATCCACTCTGGTAATTCGTCTTGGTGTAAAAAAATGCGTAAATGTGTTTTGGTTGCCATGCCTATCACACCTTCTGCACGTTGCTCGTTTGCTCGGTTATCAAGATTACAAAACAATGTAGCGCGTTTCCCTGACTGCAACTGGTGTTCAATATCATGGTTATTAGTACGTTCTATTTCTACAAAAACTTGCTCACCACGTCCAATACCAGTTTGGGTAATTTTAACAGGATACCAACTTACACCACTTTTTACACGGTCCTGAATGTTGGTTTCTTGCACCATTTTTCTATATTGATTAAGGTCTTCCTCTTTTTCGATTTTGAGAATTGCCCTTAAGTTTCTAAGTTCCTCTTTTGAATTCATTCCCAGTCTTTGATTAACGGCGCAATGGCTGTTGCATAAAACACCAAAGTTAAACAACTTCAATAGAAGCCAACAAATTTTAAAACCTATTGCTTAAAATATAGTTTTTAAAGTAACAAAATTACATGGAGCCACTTAAAATTCACTTACAGAAAAATATTGATGCCAAGCAGCGTTCACAACATGCGATTAATTTTATTTTGTGGATTGTTTTAGCCTCAAGTTTTATAGCATTTTCAATATTAACAATTATCTATACTTTTTTAAAAACCGAGGCCATTCAATTTGGTTTAATATTTAAAATAAACACTATTTTGATTATATTAAGTAGTTTAGTTATTCATCAATGCTTAAAATATTATCAGAGAGACGAGTTAAAATTGGGATTGATTGCTTTGGTCACAACCACTCTTATATCCTTGGCTTTTTCCATTTTTCAAATTATCGGTTGGAAAGATCTCAATCAACAATATAAGAATCTGATAGGATCGCAGTTATATTCAAAATATATGTTATTTGTAGGTATTTCGGGCTTTCATTTGCTACATCTTGCCATAGGCTTGTTGCTTTGTTTAGTGTTAATACTCGATCATTTCCGTTTTAAGCTTCACGCTAAGTCCATTAACAAGCTTCGCTATGTTTCATATTATTGGCATTTTGTAGGAACTGTTTGGGTGATTCTGTTTTTGTTATTTTAATTGGGAGTTACCTGGTTTTGAATAATTAAAAGTTATAATCAAAACGTTTAATTAATATTACTAAATACAAACGGATACTTCTAATCCATTTTTACTGGAGTTTTATGATCAAATAAATATTTGTTTCAAACGGCAAAGGATTTCAAATACCATGAATATAAACTGCCTAACTCCACGCTAAAACCTCAATATAATTTTGTTTTGGATTTTTTTCCTTTTTTGTAATACAACCATTCTCCTTTTTGTAGTCCATTTTCATAATTACCCTCATGGTCAATTAAACCAGTTTCTTCATCATAAATTTTAAAATAACCATGTTCTTTTCCAGCGATATAAGGGCCTTCTTGATATAAAATACCAGATTGGGTATAAAATAGCCACATTCCTTCAGGCAAGCCCTTTTTATAACTTCCAGTTCGTTTTAATTTGCCGTTGTCATAATAAAAATTCCATTGGCCTTCATATAAACCTTGGTTGAATTGCCCTTCTTTACTTATTTGCCCATTTTCGTGGTAGTATACTTGTTTACCTTCTTGAACCCCTTTTGACCAATTCTCTTCCGACTCTAGACTACCAGCATAACTGTAAGTTTTATAAATACCCGAAGGCATATCTTCTTCATAAAAAATCTCAGCATTGAGGCCGCCATTGGGGTAGTAAAATTTCCATAATCTATTTTTTTTACCATTCACAATTAGCCCTTTTTCTTTAATCACACCATTATCATACTTGTTTTCAATCTCTTGGGCTAATAGTTGCCTCAGTCCTAATAAGATAATCGTTATAATTAGGTAATATTTAATTTTCATTTTATTAGTTATTATTGGTGAACGGTTGATTAAAGATATTTGATTTTTTCAATATTTCTAATTAAAAGAATCTGAGTTATAATCTGTCTAAACTTTAATCAATTTGTTTACTGTTGTAAACGAAATATTTACTATTAAAAGGAGTAAACTTTTTATTCTTTTATTTGGGTTTCGTCAAGTTTTATATTCCTATTGTGTTGTTATTTAATTCAATTAACTTTGTTGACTATGTCGCTTTTCGACAACCATTAGCCTTGATTATTATAGCCAATGTTTTTTAATTCCAGAATAGCAGCATTTTTTCTTGGTGCTTGTATATCATTTATAACTACCTGCTTTTTATTGGTTACAGGTAAGTCTGAGTGGATTGAGCTTGCAGTCTGTGCGTTAGTTTCTTTTTCATCATCTTTTTTATTGATATTTTCCACATTGGAGTTTCTCATTTTCAAGGAAATAAACAAAATCTATACCGTTATTGATAGAATTAAAAAAAAGGATTTTAAAGTGTCTTTAAAGCGACTCAAAAACACCTCAAATCCGTTGCAAAAAATAAATCAAGAGATCTTTACATTTGCCACCAAAAAACAACAAGAAATAGATGAATTAAAAAAGCTTGAAAATTACCGCAGAGAATTCTTAGCGGACATTTCCCACGAATTAAAAACTCCTATTTTTGCTGCCCAAGGTTTTGTTTATACGCTCCTCGACGGCGCGGTAGACGACAAGCAGGTTAGGGATAAATTCTTAAAAAAGGCTGCTAAAAGTCTGGATGGGTTACATATTTTGGTACAAGATCTGCTTACCTTGTCACAAATGGAAACTGGTGAAACCAAAATGCACTTTGAAAATTTTGATTTAATCAAGCTCATTGAAGATGTGATAGACCAACTTGAGCAAAAGGCTGATAAACGAGGAATTAAAATAAAGCTCTTTATGGACATCACCAAGCCTTATATTGTTAATGCAGACAAATTACGAATCAGCCAAGTATTAACCAATTTGGTTGATAATGCCATTAAATATGGTTTTGACAAAGGATCAGTAGAAGTGTTTGTTGAAAGGGAGCGCGATAACTACATGGTATCCATCAAAGATAATGGCCCAGGAATAGCTCCAGAGCACTTGAGCAGAATTTTCGAACGATTTTACAGAATTGATAAAAGTCGTTCAAAAGATAAAGGAGGTACTGGTCTTGGATTGTCCATCGTGCAGTACATTGTGGAGGCGCATAAGTCCAAAGTATCTGTAACAAGCAAGATTGGTAAAGGAACCACATTTTCTTTTAAACTACGCAAAGGGATTAAATACAGTGAACAAATAATAAATGATCAACTTTAAAGAAATTATTATTTATGAAGATGATAACTATATCATCATCAATAAACCACATTCTGTTTCATCATTAGATGAACGCACAGGCCAAGGTCAAAATATATTAAGAATGGCCAAATTATATTGGCCTGATGCACAACTTTGTCATCGATTAGATAAGGAAACATCTGGCGCATTGGCAATAGCTAAAAATCCTGAAGCCTATAGGCATATATCGATACAGTTTGAAGAGCGTCATGTAAATAAGGTATATCATGCAGTTTCAAATGGAGTACACGATTTGGATAAAATGATGGTAAATTTACCTATAACACAAATTGGGGATGGCGCAGTTAAAATTGATAAAGCTGAAGGTAAAATAGCTGTCACTTTTTTCCATACTGTCCAAGCTTATCGCAACGCCACACTTATTGAATGTTTACCAGTAACAGGCCGGATGCATCAAATTCGAATACATTTATCAACTTTAAAAGCACCAATAATCGGGGATAAACAATATGGTGGCAAGGATATTTATTTGTCGGAGTTTAAAAGAAATTTTAAATTAAAGAAAAATACGGATGAACTTCCTTTGATAAGACGAGTGGCATTACATGCTTATGGACTTAATTTTAAGGATGAATCAGGAAAAGACATTTCTGCTGTGGCTGAATATCCTAAAGATTTTGCGGTGCTCGTGAAGCAATTGGAAGCATACGCTTAGATCAATTTAACTAAAATTAACATAATAAAATGGCAACTAAACAAATTTGGCTTAATTTACCCATAAAAAACATCTTGAAATCAGTAGAGTTTTATGCAGGTATTGGCTTTGAACTCAATTCTCACTATAACAATGGGCCAGAATCCGCAAGCTTTCTTATTGGTGATCACAATTTTGTATTAATGCTTTTTATTCAATCTCAATTTGAGGTTTTTGTAAATGGCAAAATCGCTGATGCACATAGTTCTAATCAAATGTTAATCTCTATAGACGCCGCAAGTAAAGATGAGGTTGATTTTTTGGCGCATAAGGTTATTGCTGCAGGAGGGGCAATATTTTCACCGCCTACAGAAATGCAGGGATGGATGTACGGATTTGGCTTTGCGGATCCTGACGGGCACAAATGGAATGTTTTATACATGGACAGGTCAAAATTATCAGTTTAAGGCCTTTTAGTAGTTCTTTGTGCTGTTTATTTAAACTTCAGTTTAATTACATAAAATATTAAATGTATTATCTTTAAAAAAACATTAATAACTCAATTTGAAATGAAGACTTTGGTATTTGAAGCATTCATTAATGCTGGTAAAAATAGAATTTGGAATACACTTTGGCATGAAACCACCTATTCTGTATGGACCTCCGTGTTTGGCGAAGGCTCAAGGGCTATTTCAGATTGGCAATTGGGCAGTTCTGTAAAATTTATTGCAAAAAATGGTGATGGAATTTATAGCCAAATTTCTGATCTGGTGGAAGAAGAGAAAATTATTTTTTCTCATCAAGGACTAATTAAAGACCACGTGGATCAATTACCCAATGAAGAGTCGATGTTGTGGTCAGGAGCACAAGAAAAGTATTTTATAATACCTCAAAACGAAGGATTTTTATTGAAAGTGGAGATGGATACTATTGAGGAATACGAGGACTATTTTCAAAAACATTTCCCACTTGCTCTAGAAAAGGTAAAAGAATTAGCAGAAACAAGATCAAAATTGACTATTCAAACTACCGTGCCTTTACCAGTAGCGAAGGTTTGGCCAATTTGGACAGAACCTGCACATATTACCCAGTGGAATCATGCCTCTGACGATTGGCATACCACTTATGCTGAAAATGATTTACAAGTCGGAGGTAAATTTTTAAGTAGGATGGCCGCTAAAGATGGAAGTGTAAGTTTTGATTTTGAAGGGATTTATACGTTAGTGGATTTTTACAAGAACATTTCTTATTCACTTGCGGATGGAAGAAAAATTCAAATATTTTTTGAAAGCAACTCAGAAGAGACTAGGATCACCACAACTTTTGATTCAGAAACGGTATTTTCTAATGAACTTCAAGTAATGGGTTGGCAAGCAATTATTGACAATTTTAAAAATTATATTATTAAACTTGACTAGTTTATTAGATTTTTGAAGCAATAGTTTATTCAATAACCCACTTCTATTTATTTTCGTATATTGTTTAGAATTATTGGTCAAATTATTTTGTCGGTTTAATTTTCATATTTGCAAATAATATCATAATCTAATTCGATTATATTTATCATTCTTTTATTGTTTTCTTTAAAATGCCTGAGAATAAATTTTTTTCAACCGTAAAATTGGTTTTTAACTATTTGCTAAAGTATTTAAATATTGGCTGGGATTATTTTTTAGTTTACCGTGAAAAATTTCTGCTGTTTTTTAATAGAAATGCTGTTACCAAAGTATGGAAGGGATTCATATATGTCATTTTTGGCATTGGCATTTTAATTTTGGCCGTTGACATTAACTTTTTGTGGCTTTTTGGCTCAAGCCCAAGTATTCAAAAACTTGAAAATCCTAAACTTGAACAAGCTTCTGAGTTGTTTACAGCCGACGGAATAATGATAGGTAAATATTATCAAGAAAATCGAGTGCCCGTTGATTATTCTAGAATATCTCCAATATTAATTAAAGCGTTAGTTGCCACAGAAGATGTAAGATTTTACAAACATTCCGGCATCGATATGCAAGCAATTGGCTCCATTTTATTTTCATTGGTTAAAGGTGATAGTAGGGGAGGCAGTACTATTACTCAGCAACTTGCCAAAAATCTCTACAGAACCAGAGGACAGAGTTCTAAAGGCCTTTTTAGTTTTATTCCTGGAATTAACACCTTGATTATCAAGACAAAAGAATGGATTACGGCCGTTAAACTTGAGCGTGCTTACACAAAAGAAGAAATAGTGACCATGTATTTGAACACGGTTGATTTCGGTAGTAGAGCTTTTGGTATAAAAACAGCTTGTCAAACTTATTTTAATAGTGCCCCCGACCAAATTAACATACAAGAGGCCGCCATGCTGGTAGGTTTATTAAAAGCCACTACTACCTATAGCCCAATTTTAAATCCTAAAAAGAGCTTAAAAAGAAGAAATGTGGTGTTGGAGCAAATGGCCAAGGATAATATCATTACCAAATTCGAGGCTGATTCTATTTCTAAACTCCCCATTGAATTGAGGTATTATGTTGAAAAACACTATGATGGTGCTGGAACTTATTTTAGGGGTATTATGAACAACTACCTCAAAGAATGGTGCAAACAAAATGGATACGATTTATATACTGACGGACTTAAAATTTACACGACCATAGACTCACGTATGCAAAAACATGCTGAATTAGCAGTGGAAGATCACATGAAAAATTTGCAAAAGAAATTTTACAATCACTGGAAAGGACAAAATCCTTGGATAGATGAAAATAAAAAGGAAATTCCCGATTTTATTGAAACTGTGGCCAAACGCACCCAACGTTACCTAACTTTAGTAAAAAAATTTGGTGAGAAACATGATTCCGTTAACATCATCATGAATACCCCAAGAAAAATGACTGTGTTTACTTGGGAAGGTGAAAAGGATACAACTTTAAGTCCAATAGATTCTATAAAATACTACAAATATTTCTTGCATGCTGGCTTTTTATTAATCGACCCATACACCGGTCATATAAAATCTTGGGTAGGCGGAATAAATTATAAATATTTTAAATACGATCACGTGCGTCAAGCCAGCCGTCAGCCAGGATCTACCTTTAAACCATTTGTATATCTTACGGCTATAGAAAAGGGTTATTCACCATGCCATAAAATGATTGATAGGCCTGTAAGCATAGAGTATGAAGAAAATAATGAGAAGAAAGTATGGGTGCCGCACAATAGTGATCGTGTATTTACCGGTGATAGTATGACCTTACGCCGCGCTATGGCAAAATCAGTAAACTCCATTACAGCACAACTTACCGAACGTGTTGGCTGGAAATCGGTAGTGGAATATGCTAAAAAACTTGGTATTAAAAGTCCTTTAAAAGCTGTGCCATCGGTTGGTTTGGGCTCTAGTGATGTTAATCTCTACGAAATGGTAGGCGCTTATGCTACTTTTTTAAACAATGGGGTATATACTAGACCAATGTTTATCACAAGAATTGAAGATAGAAATGGAAATATTATTCACGATTTTGTACCTTATAAACAACAAGTGATAAGTGAAGAATCTGCATTTTTGATGATGCACATGCTTAAGGGCGGTTTAGAGGAACCAGGTGGCACCTCTCAAGCACTTTTTGAGTTCGATTTATTTAGAGGAAACGAATTTGGAGGCAAAACGGGAACTTCTAATAATCATTCTGACGGATGGTTTATGGGCCTAACCAAAGATTTTGTGGCAGGTACTTGGGTAGGTGGTGATGATCGTTGTATACATTTTCGCACGTCAGCAATGGGAGAGGGCGCAAGAACTGCGTTGCCAATTTTTGGTAAATTTATGGAAAGGGTATACGCAGATAAAGATTTGGGTATCAAAATGGGATATTTCCCAAAACCTAAAATTAAAATTACCAAACCATATAACTGTCGAACACGCATTAAAGCCAAAATTGATACATCTGCAGTTATTATTTCAGATTCCAGCGCCACAATTTTAGAGCAGTAATTTAGTGGGTATTAAAATTTCTATTTGCTATTTGAAAAATTTATAACTAAAATTAGTTTTTCAATACCTAAAAAATCTGCTATTGCAATATGCAATTTACCGAGGAACAAATTGTTACCCTTTCTCCAGATCCTGCCTCTCTTAAGGCGGGTCAAGGGTTGTCATCTCAATCTAAATGGGTGCTAGCTGCAAATAACGAGCGGGCTTTGTGGGGTGAATGTCAAGGTAGTGGCAAATTACCGTATCAAACTCAAGTCGATATTCATAATATTGCTTTTAAATGCACTTGCCCAAGTCGAAAATTTCCATGTAAACATGGTCTTGGGTTGCTTTTACTATATGTTAAAAGTAAAGCAAGTTTCAAAACCCAAGATGAGCCGTCTTGGGTAAGTGAATGGCTTGATAAAAGGAAAGAAAAAGAAGAAAAAAAATCGGAAATTGCGGCCAAACCAGTTGATGTCGAAGCACAAGCTAAACGCGCTGATGCTAGAAATAAAAAAGTGATTCAGGGAATTGCTGAATTGCAAACATGGATAAAAGATATTATTAAATCTGGACTTCTCGATTTGCCAAACCGAGCCTATGAATATTGGCAGTTGCCCAATAAAAGATTAGTAGATGCCCAAGCAGGAGGGTTGGCTAATATGGTTGCCGAACTTGGAAATTATAATTATTTTGATGATTCATGGCAATACAACGTTTTAAACCAACTAGTCAAAATTTATTTACTTTCTGAGGCCTATAATAACCTTGAAACGCTCCCTGTTGATCTACAACAAGAGGTAAAGTTGTTGATTGGATTTAACCAAAATAAGGAGCAGTTAACTGCGTTAGAAGGTGTAAAAGACCAATGGATGGTGTTATCAAAAAACGTACAACCTCTAGATAAAATTGTTGTTGAACATAATTGGCTATGGGGAGTAAAAACAAAAAAATTCGCATTATTTATTCAATTTTATCCAACAGCACAGCTTCCTGAGCAAAACTTATTACCAAATACCACCATTGATGCAGAAGTGGTGTATTATCCTGGGAGAAATTATAGGGTGCTACTAAAAGATTGGTCTTTGATTAATTCCAATAATGATCTAGTGTTTTTACAAAATTTTGAGGCCGCCTATACCATATTTAATAAATCATTGGCAGATAACCCTTTTATGGACGAAGTTCCAATTCTAATAGAAAATATTTCTTTTATAAAGGAAAGAAATTCTTTTTATGCGGTTGATCAACAAGGATTTGCGTTGCCAGTGTTAGTGGGTATTCAAGCAGAATTACATATTTTGGCCATTACAGGTGGTGCACCCGTACGTGTTTTTATGCTTATTAATGAGAATTCTGTGCTGCCGCTCTCTATTTTAAATGCTTCAAACCCTAAGAGTAATGGATTTTAAAAGAATACTAATTAATCATGCCCTACTCGGCACCGAGAAGAAAGTGATTTCAACAAATGATATACCAGAACCATTACAAGCTATTGCAAATGATTTTGCAGATAAATTAAAAGATAAAGAAACCCAATTTCTTGGTATTACCGCAGTCGCTTTTAATTGTTATAAAGCTGGATTTTCACCTTCTAAGACAGAACTTATAGCTAACGTTGCACCCAATGAAACCTTGTCTTATTGCTCCCTTGAAGCAAGCAACTTACTTACGACAATTTTGGCCAATAATTATCAAAGTTTAACTTGGCTTTGGGTGGAGTTGTGTGCGCAAAAAGGCTTGATTGTGCCTCCAAATCTATTGACAGAGTTTTTTCAATGGGGATTAACGAATAAAAAAACAAGTGCTGAATCTTTTGTAAAGGTGATTGGTGAACGAGGTAAATGGTTGGCGCAATTTGAAAAAGATTGGAATTCCATTATAGTCAAGCCAGTAGAAAACATTGAATGGGAAACAGCCAGTTCTAAAGATAGAATTAGATATCTTGAAAAATTACGACAAACAGAACCAAATTTAGCTTTGGATAAAATCAAGGCCATTTGGAAAGAAGAAAATGCCGCGCATCGAGTTGAATTATTAGGTAGTTTGGCTACTAACCTTAATCTTGACGACGAAGATTTTTTGCAGTCTTGCATCCAAGATAAAAGTACAAAAGTCAAAGAAAAGTCTATTGATTTGCTCAAATCCATAGCGTCTAGCCATATTATTCTGCAATACCAAAAAATTCTAGCCAATTCATTTACACTCTCACAATCTAAAATACTCGGAATACTTTCTAAAAAATCGGTGGTGGTTGAGCTTAAAATTGAAGATGATACCGTTTTTTTGACTGGTATAGAAAAATTAAGTAATGATAAAAAGATTAAAGATGAGGATTTTATTCTCTATCAACTTGTTGCAGAGGCTCCTCCTCATTTTTGGACGGTTCATTTTTCAATGAGCCCTCAAGAGGTTATTGAGTTATTTGATAATATGGATCAATTGGCCTATTTTAGAGTAGCTCTTTGTAAGGCAATACATAAATTTAAGCTAACAGATTGGTCAATATTGGCATTGGAACGTTTTGGGCGAGATCAACACTATTTGTTAGAATTGTTAGATTTGAAAAAGCTTTTTGTTTTTGCGCTTCCTTTCTTAAAAAATCAGCTTTTTGACTACACAATTCAGCTTGTGCTTCAAAAATCTGATTATGAAGATTGGCCATATAATTTTTCTAAAGCTGTAGTGCAGGATTTTGCAAAGAATTTATATTGGAACAATAGAGCGACGTGTGAGGCATTAAGTTTATACCTGCCAAGTACAATTTTATCTGATTTAGATAATGTGCAACAAGAAGATGAGTATCGAAAAACATTATTGAAAAATATGCAAAATCAATTTAGAGTATTAATTGAACTAAAAGAACAAATAAAAAAAGCGATATAATCATGAGTATTTTAAGACAACACGCCGAAGTACAATTTGCTGAAGAATTACAAGAACTAAAAAAGCAAGAAAACAACAAAGTGCCACAAAACTGGGAATTATCTCCTCAATCAGTATTGACCTACTTGATGGGTGGAAAATTGAAAAATGGTTTTGAAATTTCTCCTAAATATATTGGTAGTAAGCGCCTTATGGAAATCGCCATAGCCACACTTACAACCGACAGGGCATTGTTGCTATATGGCTTGCCTGGCACTGCTAAATCTTGGGTAGCTGAGCATTTGGCTGCTGCAGTTAGCGGAGATTCAACTAGAGTAATACAAGGTACTGCTGGTACAGGTGAGGAGGCAATAAGATACGGATGGAATTATGCCAAATTGATTGCAGAAGGCCCAAGTGAAGACGCTCTCGTCCGCACACCTATGTTTAACGCCATGAGAGATGGTAAGATTGCAAGAATTGAAGAATTAACCAGAATTGGCGCTGATGTACAAGATACTCTAATTACAATTTTGTCAGAAAAAACAATGCCAATACCAGAGTTAAACACTGAAATACAGGCAGTAAGAGGATTTAACGTTATTGCTACAGCTAATAATCGAGATAAAGGTGTAAACGAACTTTCAAGTGCTTTAAAGCGCAGATTTAATACCGTAATTTTACCATTACCAGAAACGCTCGAGGAAGAAGCTGACATTGTAAAACGCAGAGTGGCGAGTTTTGAGAAAATAATGGAGTTTCCGGCCGAAAAACCAGCACTAGAGGAAATTAACCGAATTGTTACCATTTTTCGCGAGTTAAGAAATGGTGTAACACTTGACGGAAAAACAAAATTAAAGTCGCCTTCTGGTACGCTTAGCACTGCTGAGGCCATTTCAGTAGTAAATAGTGGTCTTTCTATGGCTGGTTATTTTGGTGATGGTAGTTTAAAAGCGGCTGATCTTGCGGCGGGTATTTTAGGAGCTGTTGTTAAAGATCCAGTTCAAGACCAACTTATTTGGAAAGAATACATGGAAACAGTAATAAAAAACAGAGACAATTGGAAAGATCTTTATCGTGCTTGTCGCGATTTAATGTAGCACTATGGCATTACATGTATTAGGAATAAGGCACCATGGGGTAGGGTCGGCAAGAAACGTTAAATCCTTTCTTGAACAGATTCGTCCAGATATATTATTGGTAGAAGGTCCTCCTGAAGGCGAGAGTATGCTTAATTACCTTGCCGATTCTAACTTAAAACCGCCAATAGCATTATTAGCTTATTTGCCCCAACAACCTAAAAAAGCTTCATTTTATCCATTTGCAGAATTTTCTCCCGAATGGCAGTCAATGCAGTTTGCCGTTAAAAATGGTATTCCTCTAAAATTTTTCGACCTTCCATTGGCACATTCTTTTGCTTTGGATATTCAACAAGAACAAAATACTGATAATTATGAGGCTGCTCCAATACAAAATATAAATACCAACTTTGGCGATAAATTATACTCCGATCCATTTCAATATTTTGCTGATATTGATGGGTTACCCGACGGCGAAACATGGTGGGATCTTCAGTTTGAAAGTAGAAATAATAATTCCCAAGTTTTTGATGCTGTAAAAGAGGCTGTTAAAGCTTTAAGAGAAAACACTCAATTTAAAAACCATAGAGATGAATTAAGAGAGGCATGGATGCGCAAGGTTATCAAACAAACCCAAAAAGATGGCTATAATACGATAGTTGTAATTTGTGGTGCTTGGCACGTTCCTGCACTAGACACTAATTTACAAATTGTTAAAGAGGATCAGGAACTTTTAAAAGGTCTTCCTAAAGTAAAAATAGAAACTACATGGATTCCGTGGACCTATGAAAGATTAACTTTTAATAGTGGCTACGGTGCTGGTATTCATTCTCCTGGCTGGTACCATCACCTTTGGAACAATAATGAAGATGATGGCACAATTTGGATGTCAACAATTGCCAAATTACTTCGAGAAAACAGAATGGATACTTCTGTGGCTCACGTGGTTGAATCTGTGCGATTGGCCAATGCCTTAGCTGCAATACGAATGCGTAGTCGAGCAGGACTAAATGAGTTTAATGAGGCCACCACCGCCATTATGGGATTTGGAGATGGTATCATTTTAGAGTTAATTAAGTCACAATTAATAGTGAGTGATAGGATTGGGGAGGTTCCTATTAGTGTGCCAAAAGTACCTTTACTGCTTGATTTAGAAAATTTACAGAAAAAATTAAGAATGCCTGCGGAAGCAGGAATTAAGGAATATACCCTTGATCTCAGGCAAGAGAATGATTTGGCTAGAAGTATATTGTTACATCGGCTAAAAATTATAGGGATTGAATGGGGGCATGAGGGCAGAAGCACTGGCAAAGGCACATTTAAAGAGGTGTGGATGGTGCAATGGCAACCAGAATATTCCATTAAAGTAATTGAACAAGGAGTTTGGGGAAATACAATCGAAGAAGCTGCAAATAATTTACTGATTCATGAAGCTCAACATCAGCTAGATGTAGTGAGTCTGTCAGAAATGTTAGAAAAAGCCATTCCTTCAAATTTGGCTAGTGCAGTAGAAGCGTTGGTGATAAAGTTAGATCAAGTGGCAGCTACTGCTAACGATGTACAGGCTTTAATGAAAGCTATACCGAATATTGCCAGAATTATGAGATATGGTGATGTGCGTCAAACAGATACATCTATGTTATCAACAATAGCCAATGCCTTATTAACTCGTTCTTGTATCGGATTGCCTTTAGCCGCAACTGGTATAGATGAAACAGCCGCACAGCAATTGTTAGAACTTATAACTCAGGTAAATCAAGCAATTTTGTTGATACAATTGGATGATAAGTCTCAAGAATGGTATGAAACTATTAAAATTTTATCTAATAACAACCAATGTCACCCGTTACTAAGTGGATTTGCTACGAGGTTATTACTTGATACAAAAGTTCTATCACATGAAGAAGTTGCCACTCATTTTGGATATGCTCTTTCTACGGGTGGGGAGCCTATGAATGCAGCATTTTGGGCAGAAGGATTTCTTTCGGGCAGTGGGACAATTTTATTATTGGACGACTCACTTTGGGCCATTTTATATAATTGGGTTGCAGGTCTTCAGGAAGAGATCTTTGTTCAACTTTTACCATTGTTACGAAGAACATTTAGTAATTACTCGCCAGCAGAACGTCATAAAATTGGTGAAAAAGCTAAATTGGGGATGGACATAAACCCAATATTGAAACAACAGGAAGTTGACTTCGATTTTGAAAAGGGATTAAAGGGTATGCCTGTTATCCTACAACTTTTAAATTTGAAATAATTAATAGCATGAGTGAAGATACGATTAGAAAGTGGAGGCTGATTATCGGAAATCACGACAATGATGGTACTGGATACCAGCTTGATCCTCAAGATGCTAAAATGGACAAGGCATTGGATGCACTTTATGATAGCGAGCGAAAAGGGGGGTTGGGTGCTTCTGCACCAAATGTAAGTCGTTGGTTAGGCGATATTCGTGAATTTTTTCCAACTGCAGTTGTAAAAATAATGCAACAAGATGCTATTAAGCGACTTAACATTACCTCATTGTTGATGGAGAAGGAAATGCTTGAATCCGTTGAACCTGATGTGCATTTGGTAGCTACATTAATGAGTTTAAGTAGGGTTATTCCTGAAAAAACCAAAGATACCGCACGACAAGTAGTGAGACGAGTTGTGGAGGATCTTTTAAGAAAATTAGCTTCACCCATGCAACAAGCAGTAGCAGGAGCACTTAATCGCTCTGCTAAGAATAACAGACCCAAACAAAATGAAATTGATTGGAAGGGAACCATTCAAAAGAATTTAAAAAATTATCAGCCAAAATATAAAACCATCATTCCAGAAAAGCTTGTTGGTTTTGGGCGCAAGCGTAAAGCATTAAAAGACATTGTTTTGTGTCTAGATCAAAGTGGTTCAATGGGTACATCCGTAATCTACTCAGGTATTTTTGGTTCGGTAATGGCCTCACTGCCAGCCGTAAAAACCAAAATGGTAGTTTTTGATACGGCTGTAGTTGATCTTACCGAAGATCTGCAAGACCCAGTAGAATTATTGTTTGGGGTGCAGCTTGGAGGTGGTACTGATATTCATAAAGCATTAACCTATTGCCAGCAAGTTATCACAAGACCTACTGATACTGTGATGGTACTTATCACAGATCTTTTTGAAGGTGGAAATGAGGCTCAAATGAGAAAAAAAATGTTTGAAATAGTATCGGCAGGAGTGCAGTTGGTGGTATTGCTAGCATTAAATGATGATGGAGCACCTTATTATGATCATAAAAATGCACAATTTTTGGCGGATCTTGGAGTACCAGTTTTTGCATGCACCCCAGATAAATTTCCCGATTTAATGGCGGCGGCATTAAGCAAACAAGATATTGGGCTTTGGGCCAGTGCTAACGATATAGGAGTTAAAAAAGGCTAAGAATTTCTTTGTTCTAGTTTGTTGAAACTTTTTTGTAACTTGGAATTAATAAAATTGACCATTTGACCTTCCAAAAATCTTCCAAATGGGTAAGATAAGCTCCCTGATACAGTGCACTTAATCAGTGTTTGTGTAGAACCCGTACTTGTAATATCCCAAACTATATTTATTTTACTTTCAAATGGTTCTTCAATAAAGATTGTAGAATGTATTTTGTTATTTGTATAAATGGAATCTACTTGTATCTTTCCAGAGCCAAACATTTTAGCTCGCCAAGGGTATTTTTTTCCTAGTTGTTGAATAGAGTCAAACTTGAGATCTTCATCTAAAAATAGATTCCACCTTTTAAGGCTGTCGAAGTGAAAGGTTTGATGAAAAGTAATTTCAACGGTGTTGTTTATGTACTTTTCTTGGATAACTTGATATCTATCAGCTAAAAATAAGGGATAAATAAAAACAAAAGATAAAATTGCCATAAACCCAAACAAAATTATCTTCAGGAAATTAGTAGACATTGGCTTAAGTATTATGCTAAAAGATTCCTAAAAATTTCTTCTTTTTTCTAGAATGCGCGTCTTTCCCATCGTCATGAACAATATCTTTTTTGAGCTGACCAATTTTAGGATTTTGATTTTTGTAAATCCAATGTCTGCCTCTAAATTCTTTGCCTCCGTGCAAATGTATCATTCTGGTTTCACAGTTTTTTATGGGGCAGCGTTTGATAAAAAAATTCTTACAAGATAACAACAACTGTAACGAAATGCACAGTAATAATATAGTCGTAAAATTTTTGAACTTAAATGGTTTCAAACTGGATTATTAAAACAAAACTAATCTACCTAAACAATTTGTACAAAAATAGTATTTAATTTTGAAATTACAGTTTTTCAAATATTTCATATTTTTAAATCCATAATCAATGACCAAATTGGAGTTGTTTATTAACCAAGGGGAAAATCAACACCAGGACTTTAAGCTGGCTATAACTAGTGCGGCCAAGATAGCTAAAACCTTGGTTGCATTTGCCAATACCCACGGAGGCAGACTTATAATTGGAGTTAAAGATAATGGCAAAATATTGGGAATTGAGCCAGATGAAGAGCGTTATATGATTGAAGCTGCTATTTCCAATTTTTGTAAACCCAATATTGACGTAGAATTTGAGGTAATTGAAGAAAATGACAAACAAGTGTTGGTGGTGGAAGTGAAGGAGAGTATCATTAAACCAACTTTTGCAAAAGATGAAAATGGATATTGGTGGGCTTATGTAAGGGTGTTAGATGAAACAATTTTGGCAGGTATTGTCACCTTAGAAGCACTTAGAAATAAGCATGTAAATAATACAATTGAATTTTCAGAAATCGAAAAAGGATTACTTACTACATTGGAAAATCAAACATTTATTGATCTTAAATCTTTTGAAAAAAAATTTAAAATAAAAAGAAAAAAATCAATACCAATTTTGGTTAAACTGGTTAATAGCAAGGTTATTAAAATTAATTATTTGAATAATAAGGAGACCTTTTCTACTTGTTTATAGCAGATGTAGAAATTGATTCGGTCACAACTTCTTTTAATTCCTCAGTATTATCTTTTAGTTTATTTATAAGCGGTATCGTAATAAATAACCATAAACCGTTAATCACAAACATTCCAATAACAAAACGAACTAACCAAAAAATTCTCTCCATCTCGGCATCAACAAACTTGAATACCATTGAATGTTGTCTAATTTTTAGCCCATGTAGAAAACCTGTTTCATACAAGGCTCTTTCATATTTTTTAAGTTCATATTCATTTCTAATGTGAAATGCTAAACTATTACTTGATTTTATTTGCCTTATGAATTCGGCTTTGGTTTTTCCAAATATCTCAGCGTTGTGAGAAAATCCAGCCCAAACGATAACTGAATCTCCAGATTTCCAAGTTTTTGGGACAATTGGGTAAACAACATAATTTTCAGATTGATCTCTTAATTTATTGTGATATAAACCTTCCACATCCAACATTACTTTATAATTAGAGAGATGAATAACACTATCTTTGGTGTTGTGAATATCCTTTGCATCTAATTTTGTAACACTTTCAATTGTGACTTTGGAGGTGTTGATACTATAGTAATTACTGTAAAATATGGAAGTTAAAAAGCCACCTAAAAAAGCAACAATCATACCAATCCAATATTTCTGTTTTAAAAGTGGGTTGCTGGAAAATTGAAGAAATAAAAATGGTACAAAACTGATAATTGCTGCCGAAAACAAAGAAAGATACCAAAGTTTACTTATTAAGAAAAATGCACTTACTGCTACTACTAAATTGATGATCAACAGACCTAGTGCAACTCCTTTTCTATTTTCAACAATAGCATTTGTTTTTTTCATAAACTGCTCGAACCGTGGGTAAATATATATGTTTATACGAAGATAAAAAATTAAGATTACAAACCTACTTATATTCAATCACTTTATTAGACTAGAATATTTTATCTTATGTCTAATCTCTCGTCTAAAGTGTTAAAATTAAATATACCGATTGTTTTATAAAAAAAATTTCTTAGAAATATAACTAAATGTATTTTGTATAATCCTAAAACAAATCACATTATCTTAATGTTGAACCCAAAATGTGTTACTTTATTACAGGTGCACTTAAAATTTCCCCAAAAGTTTTTCAATAAATTGTGTTATATTTCGAAAGTTTTAATTTTAGTAAATCCAATGTATTCTCAAAAAATCAAATTTATAAATACTCGTCCTGAGTTTTATAGTACATTAAGAAATAGGGTAGACCAGTACTTTATCGATAACAAAATCACCAAATACGCAAACAAGACTATGGTAGTAAAAACACTAACAATGTTATCTCTTTACATAATTCCATATAGCTTGATAATGACCAATATGTTTAATGGTTGGCAAATGCTTGGGTTATTATTTGTAATGGCCTTAGGTACTGCTGGTATTGGATTATCCATTATGCACGATGCCAATCACGGTTCGTATAGTCCTAATAAATGGATTAACAACCTGTTAGGTGAAACACTTACATTTATCGGGGGTAACTCGTATACGTGGAAAATACAACATAATGTTTTGCACCACACTTACACCAATATTTTTGGTCATGACCAAGATATTGACTCTCGATTTATCCTTTGTTTTTCAGAACATGCGAAAAGGAAATGGTATCACAAATATCAACATATATATGCCTTACCACTTTATAGCCTAATGACTATTTCATTTTTAGCCAAAGACTTTCGTCAACTTATTGAGTTTAATAAAGGTGGATATTATACTCAAAATAACTCTACTGCGGGATTTGAGATTTTTCGCTTAATAATTTCTAAGATTTTTTATTTTTCTTACGCTATTGTGCTTCCAATACTATTTTTGGATGTTACTTGGTATCAGGTTTTACTAGGTTTTGTATTTGTACACATCATAACCGGCACAATCTTAAGTGTGATTTTTCAATTAGCACATATTATGGAAGATACTACCCAGCCCATTGCTGACGAACAAGGTAATATAGAAAATTCTTGGGCCATTCATCAATTGAATACCACTTGTAATTTTGCTCCTAAAAGTAAATTGTTAACTTGGTACGTTGGAGGACTCAATTTTCAAGTGGAACATCATCTATTTCCACTGATCTGTCATATTCATTATCCTGAAATCTCAAAAATTGTTAAATCAACAGCTAAAGAGTTTGGTATTCCGTATTATGAATATGATACTTTCTCCAATGCATGGTTTTCTCATATTAATACTTTAAAGAAAATAGGTACTGGAATAGAAACTCCTAAGCTAGCATTTGCTTAGTTGTTAGTTATAAACTTAAAAGTCATAAAAAACAAAGGTCTGAGTCCATGTTTTTATGACTTTTAAGTTTTGAAAGTGTTTTCAAACCACATCATTGTGTATGTAGATCATTGTCTTTTATTGAATAATATTTTTACTTTTGTGTTGCTAATATCTTAGCAATTGCTTTTTAATCGTGCTTTATGATTCTCACTGATCAACAAATTTTAGAAGAAATAAAAACTGGTACTATCATAATTGAACCATTTAGAGATGATTGTTTAGGAACAAATTCTTACGATGTGCATTTGAGTAAGTATTTGGCTACCTACAAAAACCGAGAATTAGACGCTAAGAAACATAATGAAATTAATATTTTTGAAATAGGGGAGGATGGATTCTTATTGCAACCTAATACATTATATCTTGGCGCAACTGAGGAGTATACCGAAACTCACGCACATGTGCCATTTCTAGAAGGTAAGTCTAGCGTTGGTAGACTTGGTATAGATATTCATGCCACAGCTGGTAAAGGTGATGTAGGCTTTTGTAATCATTGGACATTAGAAATATCTGTAAGTCAGCCGGTACGAATCTACGCTGGTATGCCTGTTGGACAGTTGATTTATTTCGAGGTTAAAGGTGGCATTCACAATCTTTATAATCACAAGCCCAATGCAAAATATAACGACCGCACTGTATTTCCAGTAGAATCAATGATGTGGAAAAATAAATTTTAGGATTATGAAGGTAATAATGCCGATGGCAGGCAGGGGATCTAGATTTAGCGGCAGCGGTTATAATCGTCCAAAACCTTTAATTGAGGTAAATGGAATCCCTATGTTTTTATTGGCCTTAAAAAGCCTACAAAATGTTGACTATTCCGAAATAATTTTTGTAACACTTGAGGAGCATGAAGAAAACTACAAAGTAAGTGATTATGTAAAAAAACACTTAACAGCTTCATTTAAATTGGTGACTTTAAAGGATATAACTGAAGGTCAACTTTGTACAGTATTAGCAGCTAAAGATTTTATTGAAACAGATGAGGATATATTAATCATAAGTTCGGATACAATAGTTTTGTCCAATATAGGTTTTGATATTAGAAATAAATCAAACAATTGTGCTGGCTTAATATCTGTGGCAGATATGCCCGGAGATAGATGGAGCTTTGCAAAAATTAATGAAGCAGGAGCAGTTATAGAAGTGGCTGAAAAGGTGAGGATCTCCAATCACGCAAGTACAGGTCTTTATTATTTTGCTAATGGTAAAAAGTTTTGTGAATTAGCACAAGAATTGATAGACTCAAATGAGCGCACGAGAAATGAATTCTATGTGATTCCTTTGTATCAAAAATACATAAGCCAAGGCGATTTTGTTGGAATCACCTTGGCTTATGAAATGTATGACCTGGGAACACCCGAAAGTTTAGCGTCCTATTTAAGATTAACTATTTAAATAAACTACCTCCGTTACCTTCATTCAAAATACTTTTTGTGGCAATGTTTTCTACCACTGTGGCATTTAATTCTATTTTTAGAGGTTTTTTTGTAATGTCATTAGTCAATACGCTTGCAATGTCCATTACTTCATTCATACCTCTTGGAGTATAAGAAATCACTAAAGTAGCGGAATCATTTGGTTTAATTACCTCCTTATCAACTGTATAGCTAGTACAATTACAACCTGTTGTTACGTTGTTAATTTTTAACTCTGATTTTCCAGTGTTTTTAATTGTAAAATTGGTACTTACTTTCTGATTCCTTTCAACTTTTCCAAAATTATGTATGGTTTTATTAATAGTGATGATTGGAGAATTTGCCAACTGTTCAGGGGTATAAGTTACTGGCATATTTTCTTTAGTATATACCGTACCTTTTATGTACATAACTTTTGTTGGTTCTATGGCATTCGAATATACGGTGATACTTTTATTAAAAGCACCAAGTCTACCTTGTGTATTGTAAGTAGCCTGTATAAATCCTTTACCTTGCGGAGGAATGGGCTCTTTTGTCCAATCTGGAGTGGTACAACCACAAGATGCCTGAGCATTGGTAATAATTATCGGTTGGTCGCCGACATTAGTAAACTCAAACCTGTAAGAAGCTTGTGGTCCTTCCTCGACATCACCAAAGTCATAACTTTCTGTTTTAAATTTAAAGCTACCTTGTGCTAATAAATTTGAAACAACTATTAAGCTAGAAATTAATAATAAATAGCACTTTTTCATGAACATAATTATCTTGTTTGAATTATAAACTATTTAGGAAGTTGTGCAGGAGCCACAGCTGGCGCGCCTTTAGGCTCTACGGTACCTTTTATAATAATCACCTTATTTGACTCTATTGCGTTGGAAATAATAGTAATGCTTTTATTAAATGCTCCTACTCTTCCTTCAGTATTATAAGTTGCTTTAATCATTCCTTTGCCTTTAGGAGGGATTGGTTCTTTTGTCCAATCAGGTGTGGTGCATCCGCACGAAGCTTGAGCATTTGAAATAATTATTGGTTGATCTCCTGTATTAACAAATTCAAACACATGGGTTGCTTGAGGACCTTCTTTAATGTTGCCAAAATCGAAAGTCTCTGTTGTAAATTTAAAATTGCCTTGTGCTTGTGCAGAAAAAACTAGAGATGTAAAAATTAATGATACAATTAATAAAACTTTATTTTTCATTGTCATGCTGATTTTTAAGTTATTGAACAAAATTAGTAAAATATTTAATTATTTAACTACCAAAAGTATGCCAAACACAAAAATATTTACAATTGTATGCTAAAAGTTTTTCTTTATTTTTGACCCATCAAATCTCATTACACACCTTGCAGATTTAGAGAACATAATAAAAATGGTATTATTCGGGTAGTTTAACTAAACGATTTGTTGTTTTGATATATTAAAAGGCAAAATCTGTAATTGATTGAAAAGCAAATTGGACAAGGAATAATTTGAAAAGTTAGGTAAAATTAAATTAGTCAAAAGTGGAGACAGCCAAAATCAAAGACATCGAATATTTGACAAAAGAGGAAGTACTTAATGATTATCGCATTGCATATTTAAGTCGAGAAGCATCCTTGATGGGACGTAAGGAGGTTTTTATGGGCAAAGCAAAATTTGGGATATTTGGTGATGGGAAAGAGGTTCCTCAAGTTGCAATGGCTAAGGCATTTAAAGCAGGCGATTACAGATCAGGATATTATAGAGATCAAACCTTTATGTTTGCAATAGGTGAGCTAACTGTTGAAAGATTTTTTGCTCAATTATATGCACATGCCGATTTAGACCATGAGCCATTCACGGGTGGCAGACTTATGAATGTTCACTTTGCTACACGTAATCTCAATGCTGATGGTAGCTGGAAGGACCTTACCAAATTAAAAAATTCTACGGCTGATGTTTCTTGTACGGCAGCACAAATGCCGAGATTAGTAGGCTTGGCGTATGCATCAAAATTGTATAGAGAAAATCCCGCATTACATGATATGACTTCCTTTTCAATTAATGGAAATGAGGTGGCTTTTGGTACTATTGGTGACGCTAGTACATCTGAAGGGATATTTTTTGAATCTATAAATGCAGCAGGTGTTTTGCAAATTCCAATGATTGTTTCTATTTGGGATGATGCTTATGGTATTTCGGTTCCGAAGAAATATCAGACTACCAAAGAGGACATTTCTATTGTTTTAGAAGGATTTAGGCGTACAGAAACGGAAGATGGTTTTGATATTTATCGTGTAAAAGGCTGGGACTATGAAGGTTGCTGCGACACTTATCTAAGAGCCGCTGGTATTTCAAGGGCAGAACATATCCCAAGCATTATTCATGTTTTAGAAATAACACAACCGCAAGGGCATTCTACTTCTGGCTCTCATGAAAGATATAAATCTAAAGAACGATTAGAATGGGAAAAAGAATATGATTGTATAAGAAAAATGAGGGAATGGATTCTCGATATTGGTTATGCTGATGAGGTTGCAATTGTTTCACTAGAAAATGAAGTAAAAGAACAGGTTTTACAAGGCAGAAACAAGGCATGGAATGATTACCAAAATTGGCTTAAACAAGACAGGGATAGTGCCATGTTTTTCTTGAATTTGGCTATTGAGCAGTCAGCCAATCATGACAAAATTGCTGAGATTAAGTCAATTTTAGAAAAAACAGTATTTCCAACTCGTAGTGATGATGTACGCGCTGTAAGAAAGGCTTTGCGTTATCTTGTGCAAGAAGACCATGAAGCCAAACAAGGTTTGACAAAATGGCTGGAAAGAGTTTTAAAAGAGTGTACAGAAAGATATAGTTCCCACTTATATAGCGAATCTGTTGAGTCAGCCATGAAGGTACCCATTGTACCAGTTGTTTACAACGAGGATAGCCCATTAGTTGATGGACGTGAGGTACTTGGTACTTGTTTTGATTATGCACTTACCAACGACAAACGCGTTATTGCTTTTGGAGAGGATGTGGGAAATATAGGTGATGTAAATCAAGCTTTTGCAGGACTTCAACAAAAACATGGCCTTTTAAGAGTAACAGACACGGGAATAAGAGAAACAACTATTGTTGGACAGGGAATAGGAGCAGCGCTACGGGGATTAAGGCCAATCGCCGAGATTCAGTATTTAGATTATATCTATTATGCTATTCAAACATTAGCTGATGATGTGTCATGTTTGCATTATCGTACCAAAGGAGGTCAAAAAAGCCCAATTATTATTAGAACTAGAGGTCATAGACTTGAAGGTGTTTGGCATTCTGGATCACCGATTGGCATGATAATCAATGCTGTAAGAGGAATGTACGTACTTGTGCCTCGTAACATGACCCAGGCTGCAGGTTTGTACAACACCATGTTAAGATCGGATGATGCGGCTATTATTATCGAATCTCTCAATGGCTATCGTTTAAAAGAAAGACTACCAGCCAACATTGGGGAGTTTACTGTTCCATTGGGTGTGCCAGAAATAATACGTAAAGGCAAGGATCTTACCATAGTTACGTATGGCACAATGTGTAGGATTGTCTTCGAAGCAGCTGACCAATTGGCAGAGTTTGGAATTGAATGTGAAGTAATAGATATCCAAACAATTCTTCCGTTTGATATTCACCATACCATTGTTGATTCTTTAAAACAAACTAATCGGGTCATATTTGCGGATGAAGACGTACCTGGAGGCGCGTCGGCATACATGATGCAACAAGTGTTGGAACTTCAAAATGGCTATCAATATTTAGATTCTGCACCAGTTACTGTGACAGCAAAAGAACATCGCCCCGCTTATGCCAATGATGGAGATTACTTTAGCAAGCCTAGTGCCGAAGATGTATTTGATGCAGCATACAAATTAATGATGGAAACAAACCCCATTAAATGGAAAAAATAAATTAGAGAATCTTAACGTTTTAGTTGCTACTTAAGATTAGGAAGGCTTTTAGAGGATTCTATTTGTCATACATTCACAATATAAATTTTAATGTTTCAATAATTTCACCTATTTTTCGAGTATAAATATTCCCTATAATTTTTTATGAGACACTTTATTTCTGTTAATGATGTTGAGGATATATCCTTATTGGTTAAAGAGGCTTTAACTCATAAAGCCAACCCGTATTTGCACAAAGAACTTGGTAAAAACAGAACGATAGGACTAATTTTTTTAAATCCAAGCTTACGTACCCGCATCAGCACCCAGAAGGCAGCCCAAAATCTTGGAATGAATGTGATTGTAATGAATATGGATAAGGAAGGATGGGCATTAGAAACACAAGATGGTGTGGTTATGAATCACAATACTGTGGAGCACATACGTGAAGCAGCAGCTGTAATGGGTCAATATTGTGATATAATTGGGGTAAGATCATTTCCTAGGTTGGTAGATAGAAATGAGGATTATTCGGAAGATTTTTTCAATAAATTTATTAAATATTCTGGCGTTCCAATAGTGAGTTTAGAAAGTGCTACCAGACATCCTTTACAATCCCTCGCAGATTTAATTACAATTGAAGAACATAAGCCAAAACCAAGACCCAAAGTTGTACTTACTTGGGCACCGCACATAAAGTCTTTGCCGCAAGCAGTTCCTAATTCATTTGCTGAATGGATGAACAAAGCTGATGTTGATTTTGTAATTACACATCCTGAGGGCTATGAGCTTGCGCCAGAGTTTGCAGGAGCAGCCAAAGTAGAATATGAACAAGAAAAGGCACTTGAAGGCGCTGATTTTGTGTATGTTAAAAACTGGTCAAGTTACAAAGATTATGGAAAGGTAATTACTATGGATAGTTATTGGATGATCGACAACGAGTTACTTGCTCTCACTAACAAGGCTAAGGTAATGCACTGCCTGCCAGTACGCAGGGGGGTAGAATTGGCGGATGAGGTACTCGATGGTGTTGATTCATTGGTGATACCCGAGGCTGCAAATCGAGTGTGGTCTGCACAAGCGGTTTTGGCTAAGTTGATAAGAGATAACTTTTAATCGCTAATTAACATAATAAATAAATCTTTCTATTTCCTAGATCGGTTATTAGGAAAGTAACTGTGTTTAGTAAATATAACTTGTTTAATAGTAATGGTCATTACTTTGGCTTAGACACTATTTTTTATATTTTTATACTAATAAGATTTTGGCTTAATTCTTGAATTTTGTGAATATTTCAAGCGCTGGACATAACAGGTCATATTGACATAAAAATAGATAATTATGACAAATAGATTTCAAAAGATAATTTCAAACAAGCGAGTAATAGTAATCATTTATATATTATTTGCGCTGGCAGCAAGTATTCAATCTTTGATATTAACAAAAACTTATAATGAGGGGGATGTTGTCTATAATAGCTATAACAATTATACTATTTTTGAGAAATCATTTGAACATCTAAAAAATTATCAAGATTTGTATATTTTATATCCTAAAGAACATTGGGATTTGTACAAATATACACCAACTTTTTCGGCATTTTTTGGTATTTTTAATATCCTCCCTGATTGGCTTGGACTAAGCTTATGGAATTTATTAAACGCAACGATCTTATTATTAGGTATATATTATTTGCCCAAATTAAATTCTTATCATAAAGGTTTGGTTCTATTAATTATATTGATTGAACTTATGACCTCCATGCAAAATTCTCAATCCAATGGTTTAATTGCAGGTTTAATTGTTTTGTCATTAGGCTTACTCGAAAGAAATCAATTCTTTTGGGCGATATTGTGTATTGTATTCTCAATGTTTATAAAATTGTTTGGAATTGTTGCTTTTGCAATTTTTCTTTTTTATCCAAACAAATGGAAATCAGCTCTATATGCTGTATTCTGGGTGATTGTTTTATTAGCTTTGCCATTATTTTTTGTAAATCTTGAACAATATTTAAAACTGTACATCAGCTATCTTAACTTATTAACGAATGACCATGATGCCTCATATGGATATTCAGTTATGGGTTGGTTGCATTCTTGGTTTTCTATAGAATTGAATAAAAATATGGTTGTTGCTATGGGTATAGTCGTTTTTTTATTACCATTTTGTAGGTTGAAAATGTTTAACGAGTTTATGTTTAAATACTTGCTTTTGACTTCAATTTTGATTTGGATCGTTATTTTTAATCATAAAGCAGAATCCCCAACATTTATAATCGCGATGACGGGCATTGCGTTGTGGTTTATTCAAAGCAATAAAAACACATTAAATATCATTTTATTTATAAGTACTTTTATTTTAACATCGTTATCTCCAACAGATATTTTCCCAAGATATTTAAGAGAGGAATTTGTACATCCATACGCATTAAAAGCGGTTCCATGTATTTTTGTATGGATTAAAGTTATTTATGATATGATAATTATGCGGAAGGAAACTTACCAAGCTCAACCTTTGATGTAAAAGTTGCCACTTTAAGCTTGACTTCCATAAATATTAAAACCATGTTTGATTTAATTTCTTAGTTTTAATACCATTTCAAGAGTGATTAAATACCCTAAACTGGAGTATAATCTACTAACTAACGCTAAATATCCAATTCAAAGGAAGATTGTATATCCAATTTTAAATACAGTATTATTGATAGAGCTAAACCCTACAAAAGTTTATTATTTTTAATTTATTGTTGCTGCAAAATTTATCAAAACTTTGGAAGATTGATAATTTTATTAATTATCTACGTTTATTAGGTATTGTTAAAGCTTTACCAACCAATTTTGTGCAATTTCAAGGTGCTTTTGTTTTTTATCTATTGGCATTTTGTCAAAAGTATGAATGAGCATGCTCAATCTTGGGTTATTTAGGAAGAAGTTACGATTTTTGTTCATAAAGTTCCAAAATAGGCCGTCCCAAACTTCTTGCCACTTCCCATTAGGATAATCGCTCATTTTTAAAAGGTAATTGCTTCCGCTAATGTAAGGCTTGGTGGCCATTATTCCCCCGTCTGCGAACTGGCTCATTCCATAAACATTTGGGACCATAACCCAGTCGTAGGCGTCAATAAATAAGCTACTAAACCAATGATAAACTTCGTCTGGGTCAAACTCACAAAGTAACATAAAGTTGCCAATAACCATAAGGCGCTCAATATGATGACAGTAGCCCGATTTAAGTACTTTCTTAATGGTAGTATCAATGGGGATTATTCCTGTGGTACCATCCCAAAAAGAGGAAGGAATTGATCTTGTATTGTTCCAATAATTGGTCGTTCTCATTTTTGTTCCATTCTGTTGGTATACTGCATTTATAAATTCGCGCCACCCTATTAATTGACGAATCAATCCTTCTTGAGAATTAAGGGGAATATGATGTAATCTAGTATGGTCAATTATGGCCTCTACCGTTTCCAGTGGTGTTAGGAGACCAACATTTATTAAAGGACTTAATACGCTATGATGTAAAACATCTTCATTTGACACGATGGCATCTTCGTACGGGCCAAATTCTTCAAAACGCTGTTCCAAAAATATATTCAACCATTTTTTGCTTTCTTCGTGGGTACATGGGTAGTTCCAGTTGTTAGTTTGTTCCCCGGGGTTATTTTCGAAATTGGTGTTGATATATATGTTTGCCTCTTGGTAATATTCTAAATCAGACTTAAAACATAACTTTGGTGGTGTTTTCCCTTTGGGATATTTAAGACGATTTTCTTCATCAAAAGACCATTTGCCTCCTTCCGGCTGTTGGTCTTTATCTACCATTAAATTTAATTTTTTTCTTTGTTGAATATAAAAATCTGCATGAAAAAATTTCTTTTTATTTTTAAAAAACGCTTTATTTTCTGCTTCGGTATTAATAAAATAAGACGAACTATGTTCGATTATTTTTATTCCATTTTTGACGCAACTATTATTAATTCTTTTATTCAACCAATTGTCATGTGCCGTGTATATATGTATTGTTTTAACACCCTCTATAGAATATTTTTCAATTAGTATTCTGATATCTGCCTCATATTCAATAGCATTAATATAAGTGGTCTGTTTTCCTTGGTTATTTAAAAAGTGCTCATATGCCTTCATACTGGCTCTATGAAAGGCTAATTTTTGTTTATGAAAAGGATATTGATTAAAAAATAGTGATTCTTCGATCAAAATAAATGGAATACTATCATTTATTTGGGGTAGTTCTTGAAATAATTGATGTGGAAAAATTAAAAATACTTCGTTACACTTCATGATTTAAGATTGTGTTTAATGTTTCGACAACGCACGCTACAGTATTTTACATCATTCCAATTTTTTTCCCACTTTTTTCTCCATGTAAAAATTTTATTACAAGATTGACAGATTTTTGATGGTAAAGTGCTTTTATTCCCTTTGAATGAATTTTTATCGTACATGTTTCTTTAAAATTCTTTGATTTTCTTGAATTACAAGTTCATTCTTACGCATTTCCCAAAGCTTTTTTACATTTTCTTTCGGAGCATCTATGATTGAAATAATAGGAGCTGGATAATCTTTACCTAATCTAAACCGAAACATTTCTTCTTCGAGCGGTGTAATGAGCCATGGCTGGTGCACCAGATGTATTGGCAATTGTGATAATGCAGGTATCCATTTTTTAATAAATTCACCATCAGGGTCGTGGGCAATCGAATTTTTGACAGGGTTGTAAACTCGAATGGTGTTTACACCTGTGGTGCCCGCCTGCATTTGAAATTGTGGGTAGTGGATGCCAGGCTCATAATCAAGAAAAAGTTTTGCTAAGTGATAGACACCTTTTCGCCAATCGATAAATAAATGATGGGTTAAAAATGAAACAGTCAAAGCGCGCATTCTAAAATTTATCCAACCTGTTTCATGAAGACAGTTCATACATGCATCTACCAAAGGAATACCAGTTGTGCCTGATTTCCATGCATTAAGTAAGGTTTCGTCGTTGCTATTTGATAATAATTCGTAGCCTTTATTGATACATTTGATTTCGTAAGTGCATTCCATCTCAAATTTCTGAATAAAATGACAGTGCCAGTGCAATCTGGTTATAAATTGTCCAAGTTGCTTTTTAGAAGGATTTTCATTTTGTTTTTGGAGTGCAGCTTGATAAACTTGCCTAATAGAAAGGTTGCCCCAAGCCAAATAAGGAGATAATCTACTGCAAGATTTTCTGCTTAAGGACGGTTTTGAAATATGTTTATTATAATTTATACATCGCCCATTCAGAAAACTACTCAAATATTGCCTCGCATTTTTGAATCCAGCAGGTTGAAAGTTTTTGGGGTATTGTGCCCACTCTTTTTCTAGACTATCAGGTATTGGGAACGGATTTGAAGGGAATTCAACAAGTGCGGGTTTGAAGGTGTTGATAATTGGATTTGTTTCCATGGTATTAAACCAGTTTTTGTCCCAATCCTGTCTTGTTTTAATACCTCTAATTATTCCATCGCGTTGGTATTCAATCCAACAAATATTGTTTACATTAAAATATTTTTTTAGGCGCTTGTCTCTGTCAAAGGTAATTTGTGTACCAGATTCTTGATAACTAAATACTTTTTTAATTTCAAAATTTGTTAAAATAAACTTAAAAATATCAATTGATTCTCCATAATGCACATTTACATTTAGCTTTGATGGTTTTAACTCTTGGTTAAGAACCAACAAAGAATGATATTGGAACTGTATATGACGCAAGGAGCAGTCAGGGTGTGCCATAATACTTGGCTCAAAAATAAAAATAATAAAATAGGCCAATCCATCTTTTTCCGCCTCAAATAGAGGTTCATGATCTTGGCATCGCAAATCCCTTTTTAGCCAAACTATATTTACAGGAGGTTTATAATTCATTACTTAATTGTAACAAATAACCTAACCCAAAGTTTTTAATATATATTGGCAAGTTTTATAGAAATAGTTTAATTAACTTATTCAAATTGGGTGTTATTGTGAATTAGTGTAGTTAAGAATATAATCTTGAGCTCGTTTGCTTGATTTTGATTGAGAATTTAAAATAGTTCGATTTAGAAATGTGAATAATACCGACTGCTATAACATTACATTATAGCAGTTGTAAAATTGGTTACTTTGTTTCAACTAATGATCGGCAAACAAGGTAAACCCCTCCTATAAGTTATAAATTATTCCTTATACCAAGGTAATTGATTAAACTTATCGAAGGGGTTTTTAATAGTTATGCAATTTGTATTCTGATTAATTTACTATAAACCTTGCTCAACTGCCTTTTTTAGTAAATCTAGACCTTGTTGATTAGTTTGTTCCATGGCAGATTTAGCCCCAAAAAGCCACATGAAGAACGCACTGCTCAAGTTTGATTGAAGCTTAAAATCCTGCACAACCTCAATACCCGATGGAGTACTCTTAAAGGTATATTCAAACGTTGGCTCAGCAACAAAAGGCTTTTGAATAGCACATTTAAACAAAACATAATTATTGGCATCCACCTTAATTAGTTCTTGATAACCCAAATCATTGCCTTTATTTCCATTCCAATGATATTGCGCTCCTATTGTACCATCTGTTCCCTTTATTTCATATTTTTGGGAAGAATCTTGTGCCAAAAACGGAGACCATTTGGGGAAGTTTCTGAGATATCTCACCATATCAAATACTTCTTCTTGTTTACCTTTTACTACGACAGATTTTTTAATTTGGATGGATTTAAGCCCATTGGCATTGTACAAACCAAACCCTATGAATGCAACTATAGCCACACCTATTATCGATAAAATCATTTTTAGTTTCATTTTAGTTAAATTAATTTATTAATTACATTGGTTGGATTTCCCTTACTTCAACTGTGCCTCCAACCAATAAGATTGGACAATTTTTAGCAATTTCTACAGCTTCATCAATGGTGTTTGCCTTTACTACCATGTTGCCACCTAAGGTTTGCGCTTCGGCAATATGTATGCCTTCTTTTACAGATTTGTCGGAAGCAACCTGCTTACCTTCAAAACCAAGTTGATAAGTGCTAACTAGTTTTTCTTGAATGGCAATGTTGCCAATAAAAATACCCCACTGTTGGTGCATCTCCATTAATTCAGCCTCTGAAGGTGGATTGGAATTGCTTGGTTCGAATCTAAACACAAGCATGAATTCATTACTTTGTACCATATTCATTTGTTTTAGTGTTAATGATGATACAAAGGTATATGGACTCAAAGAACCTATTCTTGCCATAGGACAAGAAATGCTTTTAGCGGGTGTAATTTTTCATTTTTTGAAAAATAGCGAAATGTAAAAATAGAATAGTTGGAGGTGCAAATGCCGGAATTATACAAAAAGGAAAACTAGCTAATATATCAACACCCATAACACCTGTATCGATGGATATTTTTGTTAATACATTGGCCGCAATGGCTGTAAACAAGATATCAATTGTGCCAAAAATATTCCAAAAGTACGTTAAGGTTTTGGCATAAAACCTTTTATTCTGATGGGCTTTGGCCACAAAAATGCTGCTTAAGGCTGTAATAATATCACCTAAACCAGCAATAAACGCAAAGTATTTGGGTAAAAAATCATGTAATCCAAGTAGGATAAAAAACACCCCTATTACTCTGAACATATGGAGTTTAACAATATTTTCAAGAGGTGCATTATTTAAAATCGTTTTATAAATCTTTAAATTAATAACTACACCAAAAAGCAGAAAGGCATAAGGAAAGGTGGTATAAAGTAGAATACGAGGTGGTAAGGAAACATAGTTGAACCATCCGCTAAAACTTGCAAAAGTAATATAGGTTAAGTAAATAGAATAAAAAACCAAAACTGCCCCGCTAGTGTAGGTAGAAGATATCTTTTTAATAAACAATAGGATCAATAAAAAAGGCAGTGGAATAACTATAAGAAACATTGTAGAAATCCATTGAGGAACAAGGTATTGGGTTATTTCATTCATATACTTAACAATTCTAGAGATTATTTACTTTCTGCTATTTCTTTTCTAATTCTACTCAATGAGGTGTCCGTAATACCCAAATATGTAGCAAGTTGTTTTAATGGCACATTTTGCACAATATCTGGTTTGGCTTTTAACAGGTTAAGATACCTATCTTTGGCCGCATCTGCAATTATGGAAATAGAATGAGTTTTTAGTTCAAAATAATTATTTACTAATCGTGTACGACCAATTTCCCTAAAAGCCTCAATGGAAAATAATTTCATAAAATTGTCAAACGAAATTTTCCATACCACACAATTTGTAACGGCTTGTATGTGTTCGCGGCATTTGGTTTTTAAAAAATACGAATGCCAATCTATGACAATATCCGAATGGCTAAAAAATTTAGTGCTTATATCATTTCCTTCAAGATCAATTACATACGACCGAACAAACCCAGATTCTACAAAATAATAATAATTGGCTGTGGTGTCTGCTTTAATGAGGTAATCATTTTTGGAAAATTCAAGTCGTTGGTATTGACTTATTATAAGTTCTAAATCTTCCTTCTTGAAGTTTTGTTCTAAAAAGATGGTTTTTAAAAAATGGCTTTCTTCCATTGTTGATATTTGATAATACTTTTTCTTAATAAAAATGAATAATCTTTTATTCTTCAAGAATCCTTTTAAAACTGAAAATCGTAGGATTTGTTCTTTAACAAACTTGATAACCTGTTAGAAACATAATTTGGGTTTAAATTACTTAATTTAAATTTAAAAATTCATTTTTCATAATTTCAATTACTTATTACCTTTGCCACCTCTTATCATTAATGGCTCTGTAGGCCCTTTTATCTTCATCTTACATCATGCAACTAAAGTCCATAAAATCTGCTCTCATCTCTGTCTATTATAAAACCAATTTAGAGCCTATCATTAAATTACTTCAGGCCAATCAAGTAAAAATTTACTCCACGGGCGGTACACAAAGATTTATTGAAAGTTTAGGGGTGGCTGTAACACCTGTAGAGGATATAACTGGCTTTCCAGAAATACTTGGTGGCCGCGTAAAAACACTTCAACCGCAAATATTTGGTGGTATCTTATACAGAAGGGATCATGTGGGAGATAATGAACAAGTGGCTACCCATGATATTCCTCCTATTGATTTGGTAATAGTAGATTTGTATCCTTTTGAAGAAACTGTGGCTTCCAATGCCGAAGAACAAGAAATTATAGAAAAAATTGATATTGGAGGTATATCTTTAATACGTGCAGCGGCAAAAAATTTCAATGATGTACTTATAGTTTCGTCAAGAGATCAATATGAAGAAACCGCAGAAATCCTTAAAAACAATCAAGGCAGCACCACCTTACAAGATAGAAGAAGATTTGCAAGTTATGCCTTTGACGTCTCTTCACATTACGACACAGCCATATTTAATTGGTTCAACCATAAGGAGGATTTGTTAAGATTTAAACAAAGTGAACAGCAAGCCCACGTATTAAGATATGGTGAAAATCCGCATCAACAAGGTATATTTTATGGAAATCTAGACGCTCTTTTTGATAAATTAAATGGAAAGGAACTGTCTTACAATAATTTACTGGATGTTGATGCAGCCGTTGCTTTGATTGACGAATTTGAAGATACCACTTACGCCATTTTAAAACACAACAATGCATGTGGTGTGGCAACTGCAATTACACCAAAAGAGGCTTATTTGCAATCTTTAGCCGCTGACCCCGTTTCAGCATTTGGTGGGGTGATTATAACCAACAAACCAGTAGATATTGATACTGCGCAAGAGCTACATAAATTGTTTTTTGAGGTTCTAATAGCACCTAGTTTTAACGAAGACGCGTTCAATCTCTTGGTAGAAAAGAAGAATAGAATATTGTTAAGAAGAAAACCAGTAGATTTTGCCAAAAACCAATTTAAAACACTTTTAAATGGGGTGATCTTTCAAGATAAGGACCTGAAAACTGAAACTGCTAATGATTTAAAAACTGTAACGGTTAAAACTCCCTCCACCTTAGAAATTGAAGGATTGTTGTTTGCAAATAAATTAGTGAAACATGCCAAATCGAATACCATTATACTCGCAAAAGGGACCCAGCTTTACGCAGCAGGAGTTGGCCAAACTTCAAGAGTTGATGCATTAAAACAAGCCATAGAAAAAGCAGTTAGTTTTGGGTTTGATCTTAATGGCGCAGTAATGGCCTCTGATGCATTTTTTCCTTTCCCAGATTGTGTTGAAATAGCACATCAAGCGGGAATTACTGCAGTGATACAGCCAGGAGGTTCCATTAAAGACCAAGATTCAATAAACTATTGTGACTCACATGGATTGGCCATGGTAACTACAGGCACTAGACATTTTAAACATTAATATTGTATGCCAAACCCGTTCAAAAGCTGAATTGTCTTCCGTATAACAAGGCAATTTTGTTGAAACAACACAGGGTTAGTCATTTAAACTATTTTAGCAGATGAACGAAGTTAACTCGTTGAATAAGATATCTTTATATTATAGCACCTCCTTCTCTGATGAACAAATGGAAACAATGGACTAAGTAAATCCTGTGAAACATGGAATTCTGTGTTTATCAACCAATCAATGGAAAGGTTATGAATATTCCTTAGCTGATTTGCTTGGAAGGACTTGTTTGGCTAGCATAATTGAATCAACTAAGCTGGACTTGAGCTCACTCCCCAAAGGCTCTCACTTATTTGCAGTGAAAAGTAGTAATTTCGCAAAAACCACCAAAGTGATTTTTGATTAATAATCGAGAGAAAAGGAATAACATCTAACCAATTTATTCGTTGAAATAATATATTTTAATATTCTTTGAATGCGAAGATAAATTATATAATTTTGGCCATAAAATTTAAATTGAAATAAAATCAATATAGCTCCACAATTTAGTTTAGGATATAATGATACTTTTTAATAAACAGAACCTAGTTATTTTTTTCATTGCTTTATTAAATACTTGTTATGCTGAAAGCAAATGGGGTTTTATAGTTCTTAAGGACTCTAAAGATACCGTTAGATGTTTTATTAAATACAATGGTGCTACCATTAACAATGGTCACCAAGAAAAAGTAAATGGAAAACTTTGGTATAAACTAAATGAATCAGATAAATATTCCACAATTACTGGTGATAAGGTTATTTCTTACGGCTTTTATGGTAGTAGATTAGAGTATTGGGAGGTAGTTCCTTTTCGTAGTTGGGGAATAAACTGTTATGGATTTATGGATCCTTTGTACAAAGGAAAGAGAATGGCATTCTATAGCTTTTCTTTTGTGAATGGTAGTACAGGTGATATTGTTGATGTGATCGTAAAAGATAGTAAAACAACTTTTATAAAAAGAGGTCAATTTAGGCGTAAAATGAAAAGGCTTGTTTCAGACTGCAAAGAGGTATATGTAAAATTTTCTTTAAAGGAGTACAAAAAAAGAGATTTTTATAGTATTATCATGGATTATGATAAATTTTGCTCCAAATAATCCTCCGTTGTAAGCGTTTATCCCACAATACTTTCTGAAGTTCTATTAAACTTACAGGGAGTCACAAACAAATATTTCATGACTTTGTTAACTTTTCCGTTATTAGTTACAAAACATCACAATTACCATCCAACTCTAGTAGTATAAGTACTAACAATTTAACTTGTGACGCCTCCGTTTCTAAATCAACAATAATCTTTGATACATTTGGAATGTTGGTTCACCACAGATTTATGTTACGGGATTTTTGTTGGCAATGACCCTTCCTCTTAGTGCTTTCTGTCCTTAAAATAAGCTCCCTTCTTTTGCATTCTAGTAATTAAACTTTGGCTTGGCCATAACTCATGCGGTGAAAGTAGTTGTGCTCCTTTTCGTTGTGCACTTCTATCAAACCAAGTTCACCAGCCGTATTTTGTCAAATTTATATTCTTTCTTTCCTTGGCTTTCTAGAATCTCCTGAATAAAAATATCTTGTTCCAAAAGCACCGGAAGGAAACCTTCTAGTATATCAAAATTAGATTTGTTTCGGAGCTGTTTTTTTTATTGCCCAGTCAAAAACAATATGCGTTTGTGCCATGAATGGAAAACATTGGTACGAAAAAATACAAATAAATAGGTGATATGAGAAATGGAAGATTGAATGTAACAATATGGATTTGCGTGGTTAAATATGTAATGCGGCGATTCACGTAAAGAATGATACAATAATGGAATTTTAACAAATAATTTTTTACCAAATAGCGGTTGAAGGTAAAAAGGCTAGCACAATCTTTGCAAATTGTATTTTAAAGCCCCCATTATGGGTTAGGGGGCTTTATTAATCTATTTAACAGTAAAAGAAGCTTCTCCTATTTGATATTCGTCTTGATATATTTCAATTTTATGAGTTCCTCGAACATATTCAGAACCTTTACTATATACAAATGTAACTAGCTGTTTTGTATTGGAAAATTCCACGTTTTGTTTAGCGGTATAAGAAACATTTTTGCCATCTACTTCAAAGCTTCCACCTCCTGTTGCCATATCGAACAAAGCTGCACCAGAAGGTTCAATAAGTCTTAGATACAAATTCTTTTTATCCTTTTTGGCTACTTTGTTATCGGCTAAAGTAAATGTAACCTTAAGTTTATCAATCCTTTTAGATTTGAACTCATCACCTTCACGTACCTTTCCTTTGGAGTCCATTACTTCTATTTTGAGATTGTCAGCTTTTAATATAGAAGCAATAGCTACTTTTGCTTCCAATTCCGACTTGGTATTTTTTAAGTTGGAAATAGAGTCACCTAGTTGCGTTTTTTCAGTGCTCAAGTTCTGTACTTCGGAGCTAAGTTGCTCATTTTTAGTTTTAAATTCTGCTATTTCATTAAGTAGATTATCACGTTGTTTTTTTATTTCACTCAATTGTTTTTCAAAATCAACTCTTTTTTGATAATTACCAGCGTTTTTTGACTTTAATTCCTTTACCATTGCGTTAAGGTTGTCAATTTTTAACTGTAATGAATCCGATTTAAGCCCTATTTCGTCTCGTTGTTGTTTTATTTGCTCAAGTTCTGTTTTTAAACCACTAATTTCCTCTATTTTTTTATTAAGCTCTTGATCCTTTAATTCAATGGTGTTATGCTGGGTTTCGATTTGATTTGCCTTTTGCATATTCATATATAACAAAATACCAATTACAGCTGCCAAAATAACGAACAAGGCAATTACTAGGCCTTTTTTGCTTCCTGAATTATCTTTTTTAGATTCCATAAATAAGAGTTTAAGTTCAAAAATAGGATTTTAACGTTGAACACACAAATAATTAGGTGAAGTTATTTTAATGAATATTAGTTAATTCCCACCAAAAACGACTTTAACTTTATTTAAATGCTTCAAAATAGGGTGGTTGTCTTTCAAATCCACGAGCAAGCTATAATTCGAATAATTGTATTTGTTGTTCTTCTATTACCAGCTGATGAATTTGGCCCAGTTTTAAGGCAAAATTATCAAAAGTGTGTCCAGAGGGGAAATTAAATAGGATAGGAAAGTTGTAATCTTGAGTTATCGTTAATACCATTTCTTCAACTGTTTTACCAAACGGTATTTGGTTGTCCTTCAAATCAGTCATTTGTCCTATTATCAATCCTTGTAGATTTTTTAGTTTTCCAGCCCTATCTAGTTGAAACAACATGCGTTCGACGTGGTATTTATATTCATCAATATCTTCCACAAATAAAATCTTGCTATCCGTTTGTAAATCAGATGGCGTACCTATCATCGATACCAAAAGTGATAAATTTCCGCCCACCAATTGTCCCACTCCCTTGCCGGTTTTGTTATTTACGTTTGGCTTAAGTTCGTATGAGATGGCATTACCTTTTAAAATGTTATAAAGACTAGCAATAGAGGTTTGTGAAGTTTTGTCAAATAATATGGGCATTGTGCTATGGATACTTTGTAAACCAAGTGTATTTAAATGATTGTGCAAAACCGTGACGTCACTAAAACCACAGAACCATTTTGGATTGGTAATCAGTGGTTTGTAATCTACTTTATCTACAATTTGTACAGTGCCATATCCGCCCCTGGCAAACAGAACTGCCTTGACCTTGGACTCATTTATGGCCCATTGTAAATCTTCTGTTCTTTGGGTAATTGTACCCGCCATTTGATCCGCCGATGCGAATAAATTGGGTCCACACACCACTTCTACATCCCATTGCTCTAAAATTTTTATACTAGGGGCAAGTTCCTCCTTTGAAATTTTTCTAGCACTCGATATTATTGCGATCCAGTCACCTTTTTTTATGATGGGTGGAATAATCATATACTTTAATTGTTTTAACGTTATTTTTGTTGTTGTTACCTATAAATTATACTTAGTAAAATTATAAACGACATTTATATTAAATTAAGTAATGAAATATAAAAAACCATATTTATCGTAATATTAAACTATTTTGTATAATGTGAAAAATATTTTCACTTTTCTCCAGTTCCGTTTTTTTATTCGCTCACAACGACTAATTTTGCACTGCAAATAGCAGTTATAAATATTTGCCATGCCACTCGATACATCCAAGTTTATTTTTGAAGCACTCACTTATGATGACGTGCTATTACTTCCAGCTTATTCAGAAATTCTTCCAAGAGAAACAGATACTTCCACACAATTAACTAAAAATATTAGACTTAATATTCCATTAGTTTCTGCCGCTATGGATACTGTAACCGAATATGAATTGGCAGTAACTATGGCTCAAGAAGGAGGAATAGGGATAATTCATAAAAACATGTCCATTGAAGCCCAAGCTGCACAAGTTAGACGTGTTAAACGATCTGAAAGTGGAATGATTCTAGATCCTGTCACCTTGCCGGATACTGCGGTATTAAAAGATGCCTTGGATATCATGAAAAATTTTAAAATAGGGGGTATTCCAGTTGTAAATGCTGAAGGTAATTTGGTGGGTATTATTACCAATAGAGATATAAGATTTCAAAAAGATTTCAAAAAGCCTGTTAAAGATATTATGACCAAGGATAACTTGGTAACAGCCCAAGAGGGAATAGATTTATCAACGGCAGAGGACATTCTTCAAGAATACAAAATAGAGAAATTGCCCATTGTAAATAAACTTGGCCGATTGGTTGGGTTGGTTACATACAAAGATATTTTAAAGAAAAAAGATCATCCATATGCCTGCAAAGATGAATTTGGGAGGTTGAGGGTGGGTGCAGCAGTCGGTGTAACACCAGACATTTTATTGCGTGTTGAAGCACTTAAAAATGCAGGAGTAGATGTGATATCGATTGACACGGCACATGGTCACTCTAAAGGTGTTATTGACACCCTTAAAAAAGTAAAAGCTGCATTTCCGACATTAGAGGTTATGGTGGGTAATATTGCGACAGCAGAGGCGGCGATTGCTCTTGCTGATGCAGGTGCAGACGGAATAAAAGTAGGAGTGGGGCCTGGCTCAATATGTACCACAAGAATCATTGCCGGCGTAGGCATGCCGCAGCTTTCAGCCGTGTATGAAGCGGCTAAAGCTATTGAAGGAAGGGGAGTGCCTATAATAGCTGATGGGGGTATTCGATTTTCAGGGGACTTAGTAAAAGCTATTGCAGGAGGAGCCAGTACCATTATGATTGGAAGTCTTTTGGCAGGTACGGAAGAGGCACCAGGTGAGGTAATTATTTACGAGGGACGTAAGTTCAAAAGTTATCGAGGAATGGGTTCTCTAGAAGCCATGGAAGATGGTTCCAAAGATAGATACTTCCAAGATGCAGAGGATGATATAAAAAAACTTGTACCAGAAGGAATTGTTGGTAGAGTACCATTTAAAGGAAAAGTGTCAGAGGTGTTATATCAATTGGTAGGGGGCTTAAGAGCTGGTATGGGATATTGTGGAGCTAAAGATATAAATGTCTTAAAAAATGCTAAATTTGTTAAAATTACCCAAGCTGGAGTAAGAGAAAGCCACCCACACGACGTTCAAATAACGAGGGAAGCGCCTAATTATTCCAGATAGGTTGCTTGTTCTCTTTTTATGATTTCTAAAAAGAATTTTTTTAAGCTTTATGTAATTCTAGGATTTGTTTCTTGGGTTTTGTTGACTATCATTAATTTAACAATGTTGGTGGGCGAAGAATCAGGAATTAATTTTGGCATACCATCTAGTTTTAATGATTTGTTGTTTGCGCTTTTGTGTGCCTCCATTTTTTTGATTTTTAAATTAGAAATTGGCTCCCGAGGAGAAGAAGGCTTTACAGAATTATTATGGAAGTCATTTATAACCAGTTCTGTAGCATTGTTGGTGCTCCTTTTGATTAAGTTGTTTTACAGTTTTATAGAAAATACCAATCTGGCTGAAAACAGTGTTGTGATTAACTTTTTTTATCACCTCAACGCCTTGTTTTTATTAATCATGTTAGCTACTACATTTTTCTTGTTCAAGCGAATGATTTTGTTTCAAAAAAACAAGCTTTTAGCACAATTATGGCTAGCTTATGAAGTACTCATGGGATTGTGTGTATTAAGCTCTTTTTTTGATTTGGCATTTACTGACAAACTTTTTCTTATACTATTCTTTCCTTTATTAGCCTTTTCAATTTACATTTCTATTAATTTAAAATGGATAGCTTATCTCACTTTTAAACAAAAATGGCAGTCAATCATCTTACTTTTTTTGATATTGGCAATTTGTCTTACATTTTTACAATATCTGTACGATAAATCAATAAATAACTATTTAATATTGGATGTGACAGGTAACTTATTTGTGGTTACCGTGTTTTCATTTACTATCGGTTATTGTATTATTTCAGTGTTGGTGTTATTATTTAATTTACCAACTTCGTCAGTTTTTGAAAAAAAATTCAATGAAGTTCTTAATTTCCAAAGACTTAGTCAGATCGTACAGATAGGTCAAGAAGAAAGTCAAGTATATGAGGTGCTATTTGAAGGCAGCTTGGGCACAGTACAGGCGGTGGGTGGTTGGCTAGAAGTGTTTGACGACAAAGGAAATATTTGTGCCTTTTTGTCCAAAAATATTGAACAAGATGTTGCCATTAAAATCAAATCTTTTTTCAGGAAAAATGATTTAGATGCTAGTAAACAAACCACTTATATCAAAGATATTTTAACCATGAAATATTTTGAAGATATAAAAAAATTAAACTTCAAATCTTTTTTGGTGATGCCCTTGCAAACGTATAATCAAAACTTGGGAATACTCACTTTAGTTAGCGATGTGAGGGAAGGTTTTGATAATGAGGTGACTAACATTGTTGAAACTTATGTAAGCCAAGCAAGTGTAACCATTCATAATGCAAGATTAATAGCGAATGCCATAGAAAACGAACGGTACAAAGAAGCATTAAAAATTGCAGAAAGGGTACAACAAAGTTTATTACCAAAAGAACTTATAACCAATCAATATTTTGAAACTGCTGCTTTTTGTAAATCAGCTGAAGAAGTAGGAGGGGATTATTATGATATTCACCAAATTTCTAACACAAAATTTGCTTTAATAATTGGAGATGTATCTGGCAAAGGAACTAGCGCCGCTTTTCACATGGCACAAATGAAGGGTGTTTTTCAAGCACTTATTCAAATGAACCTTACTCCTGAAGAATTTATGGTTTATGCAAACCAAGCATTAAGTTCCTGCTTAGAAAAAACAACATTTATTACTTTAACCTTGTTATTAGTAGATGTAGAAAATCGCAAAATTATTCAAGCAAGGGCAGGACATTGCCCTATGTTATATTATAACAAAATATTAAATAAATCCTATTTTGTTACAAACAAGGGTTTAGGATTAGGGATTATTCGAAATAATTCCTATAAAAATTTTATTAACAATGACGTGATAGAATACAATTCTGGTGATTGTTTGGTTTTGTATACTGATGGGATAATGGAAGCTAAAAGAACTGATAATGAAGAGTTTGGAGAGATTAGACTTCAAAGTTCTATTGAGTCTTGTTATAATAGTTCTGCTGATGAAATTATTAAAACAATCATGAAAAATGTGTATGCCTTTGCAGGTAATGAGCAAATGACTGATGATTGTACTTTACTTATTCTTAAATTTGTTTAATTTTTAAAAACCAATTTATAATTTTTTCGTATTCAAATTATTAAGGCCATGAAAATAACATCCTCCAAAACAGAAGATTTGTTTATTGTTCAAATAGAGGGCGAGGTAGACGCATCCTCATCTATTGATTTAGACACGGTATTAGACAAAGCATTGGCTAATAATGAATTGAAAATATTAGTTGATTGTGAAAAACTAAGCTATATTTCGTCGGCTGGATTAGGTGTTTTTATGTCTTATATTCAAGATATTAACGAAAAAAGAATTGGTTTTGTATTGTATAATGTAACAGATAAGGTGCATAATGTATTTAGAATATTAGGACTAGATCAGTTACTTAATTTTGAGGAAAATAAAGAAAAAGCGATTAAGAAGGTAAATGAATTATCAAATTAAAATATCTTGTTCTAAAGAAAATTTAAAGGTCATTCGTGATTTTGTCAATACCTCATTGGCCGAATTGGAGGTGAATGATCAAGAATCTGATGTAATTGTGCTTGCAGTAGATGAAGTATGTGCAAATGTAATTATTCATTCATGCAACTGTGACATAAACAAAAATCTGGAATTGGAACTGAAAAAGGAGCAAGAAAATATTGTTGTAAAAATTAAAGATAGTGGCCTTTCTTACAATCCAATAGAACATAAATCTACAAGCTTGCAAGAAATAGTAGAAACGAAGCGAAAAGGTGGACTGGGATTAATGTTAGTAAATAGAATCATGGATAAGATTGAATATCGTGTTGAAAAAACGTTTAATATTTGCACCCTTTACAAGCATGTTTCTAATTTTTCAATATTGTAATACTCAAAATTGAAAAACATTCCACTTACCTCTTACCAGTATAATGTACTCTTTTTTTGTTGGATGTAGCAATAATTTTTCGAAACTTGGATTACATAGTTTTACGTCATCAAGAGTTAAAATTCCATACTTCCCAAAATCTTTATAAATCAGCAATCGGTCGTTGGCACTTACAATAGAATCGTATTTGGTAAAAATAATTTCGTGACCTTCTTTATTAATTAAACCTGCCTTCTTGCCTTTAAAAACTAAATACCTATTGTCATACAACTTACTAATGCTTTCATACTTTGGTTCAAATAGTTCTTTTCCATGAAAACCAAGCATCAAAAACTTGTTATCTCTCGAAGCAATGGCCACACTATCAACAAAAGTACTGCAATAGCTATAATATGGCTGACAGATCATTTTCTCCCATCCATCTACTACAGCCCATTTATTTTTTATCATCACAGCCACTCTATTATTCACGATCTCACCCACCTTGGGATATTGAGTAGCAATAGTGAGCCCTCCTTCACTATTAATAAATCCATATTTGTCAAATTTTTTTACTCTAGCATACCCTCTTTTGAAATCTAAAATTTCCTGATATTGATAGGTGGTGTCCAATAATTGTCTGCCTTCTGTGCCCACTATTGCCAAATATTGAGATTCATTTTTTACAGTTATCAAACCCTCAGAGGTTTGTGAAAGAAGATAGGGATAGTCACATGACAAAATTAGATTACCATCATAGCCTATTATTCCATTTTTGGTCTTATTTTTAGTATAAAAACATTTATTCGTAAAAATTTCTTCAATACATTCATAAAGTGTGTCTGATTTAATAAACCCATTGTGATCTAATATGCCCCAATAATGGTTATTTTTAAAAAGAACTGATTTTTCATTTAATATTCTTAGGCTGTCTGCAAAAGGCATTAAACTTATTTTACCGTATTTGTTGGCAAAGCCATATTTTTTACCTGTTTTAAACACTAAAAGGCTATCTTTAATTGGAAAAATTTGGTCAAAAATGGCGGGTAGTATGGTGTCGCCAAATACATTTACTACACCCCAATAATCATTTTGTTTAAAAGACAATAAAGAGTCTGATGTAACGATTGTAGTTAAGTTGGTTATGGTATCTCGGTTTGGGTTTAATTTACATTTATAATCAAAAAGCCAGTTATAATCCCCCTGTCCAATTGTCATTCCCTCATGATTTAACAATACGTGCACGTTATTATAAGAATAATGATATAGGCTGTCGACAAAATTAAGCTCATCTGCATCTATCTTGATTGTGTCAAGTCGCTCACCAACAATTATATAATGATTAAAGGTCTCAACTAAAGTATTGCCATAGGCATTAATACAGATCGATTTATACTTTGTACTCAACAACTCATGGTTATTAATTGAAAGTAGCCCATATTTTGAATTGCTTTTAACTACGACTAAGCTATCATTACAAAAAATCATGCTATCGTATTTGCACGGAATACTTTCTTTTAAATGATAACAACCGTAGTAGCCATTTGTATCTATAATCAAGGCCAGTTCTTTGTGAACCGGTATCACTTTCTTATAAATGGCAGGAATTAGTTGTTTATTTTTTTTGGTATTGATACCCTGAAGTCCGCCTTTCTCTACAATAAAAGAACCTTTTTTATAAAGATCAGCAGGAGCAACCAGAGTGTAATTAGTGGATGGTTGTTGGCAATAAATAGAATAATGAAGGCACAAAAAGTAGGTAATGCATAAAAATGTTTTATTAATCGTGTGTGCTCCATTCATTGATGCAAAAATAGTTAAATTTTGAGCTAACTGTTTTAATAATTGATTCAATTTTAACTAAGCTTTTGGCCATTCTTGCATAAAAATGTAGCTTTGCATTTTATCTCGTAGTTTTTTATCACCTAGGTTTATGACTCCACAACAAGATCCTTCAATACCGGGCAGGTCGGGTAATTTGGTTAACGAAGGACAAATTTCTTTTCGTGAAGGATCCTTTAATGCAAGGTTATGGTGGAATAGATTAAAAACGGGCTGGAAAAACCTTTTTCGAAATCTACAACAATTTGAAGGAGATCCCGACGATGACCAACTTGAACAATTGTTGTCTTTAGATTCTATTTCATTATACACCGAGCCTCTTAATAGTATAGATATAATTGACTTAGAGCCGCTTAAGCCATTTAAAGTGTTAAAAAGTCTTTGGTTAGGTAACTCAAGAGTGTGCGATATTTCAGCTTTGTCCTATATGGAATCCTTAGAATTGTTGGATATTTCCTATTCTATGGTAAATGATATTAGCCCAATTAAAGCCCTAAAAAATCTTGAAGAATTATCGATAGTATCCTTAAGAGTCAATAGTTTACAACCCTTAGCATCTTTAAAAAAATTAAAAAGGCTCCATGCAAGTTTTTTGAAAGTAGATAACTTGTATGAAATCGGTCAAATAGAATCTTTGGAACTGTTGGATATTTCAAGCACCAAAATAGAAAGCCTTGCCCAGTTTGCATCAATGCCTAATTTGGAGACAATTTATCTAAATCAAAATTATTTGACCACCTTAGACGGGATCGATAAATTTAGTAATCTTCTTAATCTTTATGCCAGTAATTTATGCCTCAGAAACATAGATGCAATAAAATATTTAACCAAATTAGAAATTGTTGAATTTAACTATACATTTATTGATAATTTGGATGCACTTGAAGAATTAAAAAATCTAAAAAGTATATCCATAGGTTTTACCTCAGTCAATAACCTTAAATCATTGAAAAATAAAGAGTTATTGACTTATTTATCCATTAATTATACGCCAATTAATAACCTTACAGAATTAGCTAATTGTGTAAATTTAGAATATCTAGAACTAATTGAAACAAAGGTGTCTTCTTTAAAAGGTATTGAGCACTTACATCAATTAAAATCATTAAATGCCTCCAATACACCAATAAGCAATTTTGAAGCCTTACAAAATTTAGATTCCTTAGAATATTTGTATTTAGGACAAACCAAGTTGGCCAGTTTTATACTGTTATCTAAAATAACCAAATTACACACCCTTGACATCTCTAGCACGTTGGTAACAGATTTAGATGGTGTGAGCCAACTTGTTGGTTTAGAGTACTTAAATATATCCTACACCAAAATTAAAAAACTCGAAAACATAAATGCAGGACTATTAACGTTGTGTCATTATAACTCCTTAGTCGACCAAGCTTCCCTCGAAGATTTTATAAACAGCCATCCAAATTGTTATGTAGATACGGTTTATTGATTTTTTTATTTGAAGTAATGAGTTGTAAACTTAGAACCTAGAAGATAAAATCGAAACCATAGATTTATTAATTCATTCTAAATGGAAATAATTTAACTAAAAGTAGATGCTACTGCACCTCAGTCCCAAGGGACAAAAATCATTGCACATATTTGTAATGATTTAGGCAGATGGGGTAAAGGCTTTGTTTTGGCAGTATCTAAGAGATGGCTAAGCCCAGAAGCCGAATATAGAAACTGGTACAATGAAAGGGCAAATAATGATTTCGGGTTAGGTAAGGTTCAAATTGTAAAGGTTGAAACATACATTTACGTCGCTAATATGATTGGCCAGAAAGGCACAAAAACCGGTAGTAATGGAGTACCAATAAGATATGAGGCTGTAAATGATTGTTTAGAACAGCTTGTCGTAATATCTAAAGAGCTAAATGCCTCTGTTCATATGCCTCGGATAGGTTGTGGTTTGGCAGGTGGTAAATGGGAAAAAATTGAGCCAATTATTATGAATACATTAATTAAGCAAGGAATTGAGACTTGGGTATATGACTATTAATGGTGGCTATTTAAAATCCAAAAGCCAAATTTCATAAATCAAGGTCGTGTTAGGCGGGATCAAATAGGTAGATTCATTATCAGGATTTCTATAGCCAGTAGTGCCATAAGCTAATGAAGGTGGAACCACAATTACGGCTTTGCTTCCTTTTTTCATCATTAAAACTGCCTCATCCCAAGCAGGAATTACCTCCTTTGCACCTACCTTAAATTTAAAAGGGGCGCTACCTTCTTCTGTAGTTTCAAAGATTTTGCCATCAATAAATTTTCCAGTGAATCTCACTTTAGCGGTGTTGTTATTTTTAGGATGTTCTCCTTTACCTTCTTTTAAAGTAATAAATTTTAAACCACTAGAGCTAGTAATTGTATCATTTTGAGCTTTTAAATACCCTAGGTTTAATAAATACACTATTACCAGTATTATTTTCATTATTGATTCATTTTACGAAATATAAATCTATTATTTAAGTTTTTAAAATTTGTAAATAAGGAGATTGCAGAAAAGGTTTGTGTTTATAAGGTATCTGTAAGATTCGAATGTTAAGGTCAGAAAATAAATTATTGAATATCAGATTGTTGAAAGTAACTTACTTAATAGATAATAGGTAAGATAACTTGCACAAGAATCTCGATTGTTTAAATTGAATATTTCATGAAATAAACAATACATAATTGCCTAATCCATAAAATAGAATCAATAGTTTTTAATACAATTCATAAACAAAAGTCTAAAATAATTAGTAGGTAAGGCCATCTCAATGGATACTCTTATTAGCCGCCTCAATCAACTGATTTCAATATGCTATTTATCCAATATGTGAATATCTGTGTTCTTTTTTCTAAGGTAAAATTACTTACGATGCGTTGTCGTGCAGTTTGAGCTAAAATGCTTTTGTCTTCATTTTTGATTTTAGTAATTAGCTCAACCAACAATTTTTCATTCCTTTTTGACAAAATAAAGCCACTATCTGCAATTATAAACGGAATCGAACTTACGTTTGATCCAATTGGAATGCACCCACATAACATGGCTTCACACAAAGCATTGGGAAATCCTTCTGACATTGACAATTGTAAATAAAATTCGTGGTGGTTGTAATATTCAATGAGTTCTTCGTTAGCCAATTGGGGAATCAATTCAACATTAGGAGGTACATCCATTTTTGAAAATGAGGCGTTTCCTATAACTGTAAATTTATAAGATTCTAAAACTCTGGCTATTTTAAAGATCAGATCAATTCCTTTCAAATTAAAGTTAGTACCTGATACCCTCATGGCTACTGTTATAAATGAATTGGGTATTCTCACTTTTTTTAAATCTTTGAACTTTTCACTATCATACCCATTATATATGGTTTTTATATCCGCTTTAACTTTACCACAGAAGTATTCAAACCCCTGCTTTGGGAAATCATTGTCATCATAGCTATAGTCGTATAGCTGCATTGATTCGTGAACGGGTGAAAGGTGAGTAGCTAGTTGTATTGACCAACGTGTAAAATTTGACAATATCCTTTTCTGATATGCTCCGTATCCAATGGATGGAAAAGAACAACAATCTGTACCTCCTAAAATGATTATAGATTTTCTTTTGAAAAGAGTGGCAAAAACACATGGAAGGAAGGAATGATAACCAGCAAACTGACAAATTAATAAATCTGTGCTTCTAATTTTTAAAATTATAAAGATAAGTTGTTTCAAAAAAATATAAGGAGTCTTCCATTTTGGATAAGCAAAAAACTCAAAGGTCACGACCTCATAACTTTTAGATAATATTGTAATATCTTTGTTTACGAATGTCGCTTTGTTCGGATAAAAATAAAGAATTTTCAATTTTTTATTGGATTGATATATTACAAAACTATAACTAAAAAAGGAAAGTGAAAAATTCTCCATTGATATCAATAATTACGCCCACTTATAACCATGCTAAATTTATTTCGAAAACTATAGATAGTGTTTTAACACAAACCTATACCAATTGGGAAATGATCATAATTGATGACGGCAGCTCAGACAATACTAAGGAGATAATAATGGATTATGCGGATCGGGACACAAGGATTCACTACTTTTATCAAAGCAACAAAGGCGTATTTCGGCTGAGTGAAACATATAATCTGGCTCTTCAGTTATGCAGAGGAGAATATGTGGCTATATTAGAAGGCGATGATTTTTGGGAACAAGAAAAATTGATAAATTATGTTGCAAAAATAAATTTGGATCCTGATTATGTCCTGATTTGGGGTAATGCCAATATTTTTGATTCAAAAACTGAAAAAATTATGTATGTGTCTCCGAAAGACCTTGTGTTGCCGTTTATCAATTCAGAATATTTTGAAAATAGCCCACCCTCTTCCATTCTAGGCATTTTGTATTTCGAGAATATTATTCCAGCGGTTACTGTTATGATAAAAAAAACTGCATTGGAGTTGATTGGTGGATTTACAAGCTTTAAAGGTTTTCCTCTAGTCGATTATCCGACTATTCTAAATTTGTCATTGATTGGGCGATTTGGTTTTGTAGACAAAAGCTTGTCTAATTGGAGAATTTTTCCAGAACAAACCACAAAAAAGCACATCATAGACATAGCACTTACCAAAAAAGAATTTGTTCTTGATCATTACGCTAAAAATTCATCAATCATTACAAGCGATATTAATATTGGAAGTATTAAAAGATACAGCAATAATAAGATAATGAAGGCTTATGCAATATCTGGAAGGTACAAGTTAATTTCCAAAATGTATGGCTCTGCACGTACCGATTACATGAATTGTCTTCTGGATACAAAAACTATTAACATTTTATGGAGGTTGAGAGCCATCATTGGTATCATTATGAGTTACTTTAAACTAGATGTAGAATGGTTGGCTAAGTTTTTAAAAAAGAAATCATTTAAGTAACTAAAGTAAAAATGCGGATATTCGATTTTTTTGTATTGATAAAAAAAAACTTCCACTTTTTAAAACTGCTTAGCACTTCATATGTAGTTTTTTTTGTTCAAACCTGTGCCATGATATTCCAGACGCCCTTATTTATTCAATCTATTGGGGTAGGTCAGTATGGGATATGGATACTGATGCAGAATATAACCAACTATTTAATACTTTTTAACTTTGGCTTTATTAACAACCTTATAGCTGAATATATTAAAATTAAGCATGATGATTCAGACAAAGATTTACAACTAAATAGGCTTTTTAGTTCGGTATTTTTTACAATACTGGTTACATTTATTCTTACAGTGCCAGTGATATTGTTCTTGTATGTTAATTTTAACAAACTGTTTGTTAGTGATATCGGAAATGATTCAAATCAAATCCTTCTATTAATTCTATATGTAGGATTTTTATCCACCTATTTCAGTACGTTTTTTGAAGCTATAAATCAGTATGTAATTGGAAGTATCTTTCATAAGAACTTGATAGAAATAGCCAAGATTGTACTTAGCAATATTGGTTTTCATCTAATTTTGCGCAATCAAGGCACTTTGATTGACATTGCTTTCTTCTTGATTTTTATTAATGCTTTCTTTTTGTTTGTTAATATTATTTATTCCAAGCGGTATTTGTCGTATAAAATATCTTTTCAGTTTGTAAGAATCGAATCCATAAGGCAATATGTAAAACCCAGCTTACATTTTTTATTTCTTAATGCCATTTACATAGCTATTTTCAATAGTGATAATATTCTTATTGGTATCTTATTAGGAACAGAGTATATTTATATTTATGCCATTAGCTTTAGACTAACAGATATTTCATCAAAGTTAATCAGAAAGGTTACTGAAATCAGTATACCTAAAATGGTCAACCTCCTTAAAACCAATCAAAAGGAAAGGTTAAAAAATCTATATTCTAAGATTATTATAATTCAATCCATTCTGGCTGTTTTAGCAGGCATAGTAATTTCCTTGTTCGGTGGTGATATTTTAATACTGTGGCTCGGACCGACTATCGATTTTGACCAAAATGTAATCTATGTGTTCTCTGTATATATTACCGTCTACACAGTTTATTTCACCAATTGGACACTTCTAAATGTTTCGGGGAATCATAGTTTTTTATCAATTATTTCCATAATCGAATTGACTATAAATATTTCATTATCAGTGCTTTTGTGCAGGTATTTGGGGATATTTGGTATTGGCTTAGCTACATTGGTATCCACTTTGATCTGTAGTTTTTGGTATTCAATCTTTAAGGTAAAAAAAATGTTATCTTAGTTAATTCTATTTATATTAAAAAATTTCAAAGTTTCGCCAGACACTTCCAAGTCATAGTCATATTCGCTCATTTTATTGAATAAAGTTTTTGCACAATCTTTTTTAAACCTATCATGTACCTCAATCAAAATACAATCTGTTTTATCTAGCCAATTGCATTCCGATGAAAATATTTCCTTTTCGGCACCTTCTATATCCAACTTTAATATATTAATTCTGTCGATATTATTTTGCTTTATAATAGTATCTATCGATACTACATCGATTTTAACTCCTTCACTAACGTTCTTATCCCCAATATAAAAATCTGCTGCAGCTGACTTGTGGTTAAGATATAAAATTGTATCCTCGCTCCATATTCCAAGATTGAAATTGTGAACATCCTTTAATTTTTTGGTATTGAACTGCAGCAGCGCATAGTTGTCAATTTGAGGTTCAAAACAGTAAATCACTGCATTAGGAAAATTATTTTTAAAATAAATAGCACTAAGACCACAGTTTGCTCCTCCATCAATTATTGTTTTCGGATCATTCACATAATTATCTACACTGTATTGATCATCAGCAAAAATTTGGTTTAATATTAAATACTCAGATTTACCGGATCTCAATTTTATAGGACGTCCTTTAAAATAGCTAACCGAATACCCTACAAACTTCATTTTATGAATCAAATAAAGGTAAAATGCATAAAACAAATTTGTGAAGAGCAAATATTTAATAAATCTTTTCATTAAAGTTATTGATTGAGGTATGAATTTAATACATGAATGGCCCTGAAAGGTAGAGGATAACACCAACGGGTGAAATTTTCTCCAAAAAAGTAATAACCTGGAAATAAAAATGATATAACCAAAACTAAATATGCGACTTTCCTTAAATCGCTTGTGGGTTCATGTTTGCTAACATAAATTAATGCAACAAATATAAATGGATAGATGTACATGGCACTCCTGGTTAAATCACCTACCATCATGGCTGTTGTTAGAGAGATTAACAAACTAATTAAACAAATCAATGAAAATAGGTATTTTTTGGTTCTAACACTGTAAGTAAAAAACAATACGATAAGCACCCAAAATCCTTCTAGTGCACTCCAAAATGCCAGAGGCATGTTATTCATTTGTTCAACTATTAACTTAAAAGTGACCCCTCCTGTAGCAGTATAAAAATCTAACTTATGTATTAAATAATATCTTAGCGCAAAGTACACCAACCAACTAAGGATAAGTGCAATTTTACAACTGTTCAGTTTAAAAATATCAAATTCTCCGCTTTTATCATCACGGAATGAGAAGAATATCCATAGGATATTGGAAGCTATTAAACCTCTTTCGTCTGTAAAGGACGATAATAATGTTAGTATAAAGACGAGTAAGGGACTTCTCAGGTACATCGCCAACAAAATAAATCCAATACTAATTGTATCAAACATACCACGTAAATCATAAAACGCACCAAATCCAACATATATAAATACAAATGAAATTGTTAATAATACAGATATAATTATATCGTTTGTAAATCTCATTATTAGCTTTAGATTAATCCATATAGAAACTACCCCGAAAACATATTGAAGAAGGATACAACCCCAAACTTTAAAATTCAAATAATGAGCAATTATGGGAACTGTTAATCGGAAACACCTTTTTGCAGCGTGTAATTCACTAGGATAGACCACAGGATTAAAAGGAGATTGTATTTGTAATAATATTGGCACCCAGTACTCATCGTACTTATTAAAGACGATTACATGAAATGGTGGAAAGGCAAAAAAAATTGAAACTACAACACAGAAGAAAATAAATAAAAGAGAAAAATATTTGAATTGAGCAAAATAAACCACTTTGTCACAAATCCAACTATATATTCGTCTGTTAATTAAAAAAAGCATATTGGGTAATTTTTACCTACCAAGCGCAAATTTATAGTTATTTTGATATTTGTTCGAAAAAATCTTACCATACTACCAAAAAAAACGGTAGCAACTAAAAGTTACTACCGTAAAAATAAAATTACTAATTAACTAGATATTAATTTATTACAATTGAGTGAGAACGACTGTAACTATTAGTTCTTAACTTAACTAAATATATTCCTTTTACTGCGATTGATAAATCATAAAGGTATTTACCTTCTACGAGTTCCAACTGTTTTACTAACTGACCATTATTACTATAAACAAATGCAGTCCCTGGCTCTCCATCAGTTTCTAAGGTAAAAGATCCATTGTTAGGATTTGGATAAACATTGCTCACGGCTAATGATTCGGAAGTTTCAGTAGCATCCATTCTAGCAGTAGAAATAGCGCCACAGTTAAATCCACTTTCGTAAGAACAACCATTTGCTGTTACTTTTACCCTTACATTCTGACCAGGCCCATTAGAGTTTGATACATAGTTATTACCTGTTACTGTTGCATTAGTCCAAACTATTGCTGGGTTAACTGGATCTACTTGTATTTGATATTGGTTACACGTAGGAGTAACACATGAAATATTTGGCAATTGTGGCACTCCAGTTTTAGTACGTACATTAAGCGTTGCAATGCTAGTGCCACACTCATTTTTGCTAGTAGCTTGAATTACATACGGTTTATCTAACAAATATGGAAAATCCGCAATGATTTTCGAATATGGGACACCCGCATCAGTGGCATATTTTATAGATAACCCTTCATTGGCTCTAAAGAAGTATTCACTTCCTGCTATCACATTGGAAATCTCATATGCTTCAGTTCTGCTTAAAGGACAAGGTGTTGCGTTTCCTGAAATAATCGGCAATATAGGTTTGGCTTTACCAACAATGGTGGCAGTAGCTATAGGCGAAATACAATTATTGGTTTTGGCTATTACATCAATAATATTGTTTCCAGTGTTGATGTTAGTTACTGTAACCGATTGTGTTGTTTGAGGTAATGAAGTCCCATTTAATTTCCAAAGATAAGTGGCTGCTGTACTACCTGTGGCAGAATAAACCTGAGAACTAGCTTCACATACATCAGTTAATTTACCTGAAATTACGGGGGTAGTAGGTGTCGCAGTAGTTGTTACAACCGGGAAGGTATAAAACCCACTGAAACAACCATTCTGTACTGCACGAACTTTTATGGTAGAGGTAGTTGGTGAGGCTAGCCACGTTTTATTAAAGGAGTTAGTCGTTACTGTACCAAGCAAAACATCATTTTCGTACCATTGGTAGGCACTAGCTGTGCCACCTACACTAAATAAATTAGTTGTACCAGAGCAAACTGAGGTTAAACTAGTCGCTGGTGAAATTAAAGTTGGTGTTGATGGAAGGGCGTTAGCTGTTATGCTGTTAAAGCCTAAAGCATCACTTCTACAGCCATTACCATTAATCGCTCGAACTTGAACCAAATAGCTACCAGAAGTAGCAGTATTTAAATTTAACTGGTTCGTTGTAGAAGTTTGAGCAATTCCATTAGAAGTCCAAGAATAAGTAATATTTGGGGTGGATACTACAGAAAATTGACTTGTGTTACCAGCACATGATATTAAAGATGGCTGTGATTGAATTGCTGGAATATTGGGAAGTGAATGTACAAAAATATTAGTGTTAGCCAAAGTACTCACCATATTACAACCCCTCGCTCTTACCGAGATGTTTTGGATGCTGTTTGCTTGGGTTGCAACAGGAGTGTACGTAAAAGTTGGTCCTGTTGCAGCCTGAGTAGTGCCGTTTATAATCCATTCATAGGTAGAAGCGTTGGGCATAGCTACTACAGCATAAGTTAAAGGTACACCTACACAAACGCTGGCAGGAAGAGCACTAGTCCATGTTGGGTTTGGAGCTGCAGTAGGTGGAACCACAATATTTGTAGTGGCTGCAGGTCCAAATTGATTGCAAATTCTCGCCCTTACAGATAATACAATTGTTGTATTGGCTTGATTAGTCTGTGGAGTAAATTGAAATGTGTTTCCAGTTGAAGTTTGAGGTTGACCATTTAGACTCCACTCATATGTAGCATTTGGTATTTGTTGTACAGTTAAATTATAAGAAGTGCCAACACAAAAATTAGTAGGTAAAGGATTAAATATTGGGCTAGGGACGTTAATGGTTCTGTCATGAATTGCACAAACTTCTTCTTGAGATAATATTCTATTATAGATACGAATATCATCAATGGATCCATTCCAATATTGGTTTGGTTGACTATTCCTGCCAACAGTGAAATCTGACGCATTAACTAAATTTCCATACGGATCGTTAACAGATCTTCTTAAAATCCCATCAACGTATAAGTTGAGAATTCTAGAATTGACACCTTCTCTTATAAAAACAACATGATGCCATAGACCGTCATTTGTAACTCTTGTATCCATACATTGGACTTCTACAGCTCCGTTCCAAATAGTACCATATATGGCTCCAGTAGGAGACATCATAATACACATATAATTAGTAGAAGAAGTTAAAGGACCTCCTTTATTTGTTAATCTTTGAATTGTACCGCTACTTGTTGTTCGGTACCAAGCGGATACTGACCACACTTCCGTTCGTAAAATATCCGGATTTGGAGCGCTTAATGAAGTAGTTGTCCCATTAAAAGCAAAAGCTGAATTTGGATTTCCAAAACGGTCTGTTGTTAAAGCTGCTCCATTGTTAAAAAAATTGTTTGCATTTCCAGAAAGATCATTAGCATTTCCTGTGAATGAATAATGAGCAATCAGCCCATTGGCTAGATTAACTTGTGCATTAGCACACAAAAGCGATAATACCCATACAAAAGCATGAGCTAAAAAGATTTTTTTCATGATTACTTTTAAGTTTTAGTGTTTAAAAATTTCCTATTAGATGATTTTTAATGTAAAAGGGTTGCCATGCTCCAAAATTTTATTTAATTTTTTTACTTTCGGCTTATTGAAATAACTTACATGCAATACTTACCCCTTACCATCGGCATTGTATTCAAGCACCAAACTAAATCCTTAATAATAAGTATCTAATAATCAGTTTTATACCAATAGCTTGTTTATTACCAAAACATTATACCAAATCAAGAAGAAGTTACTTGAAAAAGAACTTTAGAATTAATTTTTAGCTAAACTCCATCAACAGCTGAAAAATATTCAATGTAATTGCATTTATTGGACTTCTTTTTTACGCCTTAGTTCAATAAAGCCATTAACTAATACTAAATCAGCTAGCATAGTTTCATCAAAGTCTGTTATTGAATAGCTTTCAAGAAGGAAGAGTAAAAAATCGTTGCCTTGATGACATTTTTTATTACCCAATTTGAACCTAATCTTCTTCTTATTGTTTCTAGCAATACAAACTTTTTATAATATAACTCATGCTCAATTTTGAATTCAAAAATCCAACTAAAATCATTTTTGGAAAAGGACAAATAGTCAAATTACCAAAAGAGATTCCAGCTAAATCAAAAATATTACTGCTTTATGGCGGTGGAAGCATTTTTAAAAATGGCATTTATGACCAAGTAAAGGCTGCCCTTAAAGATTTTGAAGTAATAGAGTTTGGGGGAATTCCAGCTAATCCTGAGTATGAAGTATTGGTGGACGCATTGAAAATAATTAAAGGACAAGGAATCACATTTTTGTTGGCAGTAGGAGGGGGTTCGGTGATAGATGGCACTAAGTTTTTGGCTTCAGCGGCTTTATACACAGGAGAAAATCCTTGGGATATTTTAAAAAATAACATCAGAACTGAAGTAGGAATGCCATTTGGTACCGTACTTACTTTGCCAGCTACGGGTTCTGAAATGAATTCGGGTGCAGTGATTACCAACAAAGCCACCCAAGAAAAACTAGGTATGGGCGGACCAGGGCTATTTCCGTTGTTTTCGATTTGTGACCCTGAAGTGATTAAATCTATTCCTCAAAGGCAAATTGCCAATGGAATTACAGATGCCTTCACACACGTGTTGGAGCAATATATGACCTATCCTGTGCAGGCCTATCTGCAAGACAGATTAGCAGAAAGTGTTATGCAAACCTTAGTGCAGGTAGCACCGGTTATTATGAAAGACCCAAGTGATTATACCGCTGCGGCCAATTTTATGTGGTCTTGCACGATGGCACTTAATGGTCTTATTCAAAAAGGCGTTCCAAACGATTGGGCAATCCATGCCATGGGTCACGAACTTACTGCACTTTATCATATCGATCATGCACGCACCTTGGCCATAATTGCGCCAAGCCATTATGCCTACAATATTGAATCTAAAAAAGAGAAATTGGCCCAGTATGGAGAAAGAGTTTGGGGTATAAATGATGGCAATGTTTTAGAAAAAGCAAAATTAGCTATCGTAAAAACTGAAGAATTTTTTCATTCATTAGGGATTGATACTAAGTTGTCACAATATACTTCTGATTATCAAAAATCAGCTGATTTTATTAAAAATCGATTTACTGAAAGAAATTGGGTAGGCCTTGGCGAAAATAAATCACTAACGCCAAACGATGCTCATAATATCTTAGAAATGAGCTATTAAGCCAAGCAATTAGATAGTAAAATTTTATTCCAATGTTCTTATTTTGAACTGTTGAGCATGTTTTTGGCAAAATATATTTATTTTTGAAGAATTTTAGTTCACAAATAAGTATAAAAATGAAAAAAGCCTACGTTTTTCCTGGCCAAGGTTCACAGTTTTCTGGAATGGGTAAGGAGTTGTATGATACTAATAATCAAGCCAAAGCGATGTTTGAAAAATCCAATGATATTCTTGGATTTAGGATTACAGATATTATGTTTACTGGCAGTGATGAAGCGTTAAAACAAACCAATGTTACACAACCAGCCATTTTTATACATTCGGTAGTGTTGGCAAGTATTGCCGCCGATTTTAATCCTGACATGGTCGCAGGTCATTCACTTGGCGAATTTTCTGCATTGGTAGCTAATAAAGCTTTATCTTTTGAAGACGCTTTGGTGTTGGTATCCAAAAGAGCGCAAGCCATGCAAAAGGCTTGTGAACTAAATCCATCTTCTATGGCTGCTGTTCTTGGCTTGGCAGATGAAAAGGTAGAAGAAATTTGCCATAGCATTACTGAAGAAGTTGTGGTAGCAGCTAACTATAATTGCCCCGGCCAGTTGGTAATATCTGGCAGCACAAAAGGGATAGAAATTGCATGTGAGCAAATGAAAGCAGCTGGCGCAAAACGTGCTTTAGTGTTGCCAGTAGGAGGGGCTTTCCATTCTCCACTGATGGAGCCAGCAAGAGTTGAACTAGAAAAAGCAATTTTAGAAACTAAATTTTCTTTGCCTATTTGTCCTGTGTATCAAAATGTAAATGCGCTTCCTTCTATAAATGTAGATGAAATAAAATTAAATTTGGTTTCACAACTCACTGCGCCTGTAAGGTGGACACAGACTGTAAAAAATATAACACAAGATGGTGGAAGTATCTTTGTAGAATGTGGCCCCGGCAAAGTACTTCAGGGGTTAGTAAAAAAAATATCTCCTGAGGCAGAAGTTTTTAGTATATAAATTTGTATATTTACCAACCGCAGCAAATTAGCCCTAGTTTGCTGCTTTTCATTTTTTTTATGGGAACAAGTAAACTGAAAGCTAATGGATATTCACAGGATATTTACTGCAAAAATTTCTCGATGGACCGTACTACAAATTGATATATACCTGTGTATAATTTCGGTTTTATTATCATTTTTTCTAAGATTTAATTTTAATGTTCCATTAGAAGCTTGGGACTTACTTCCATTTACCATTTCCTCAACCTTATCAATCAAGCTAATTCTTTTTTACAGATACAAACCTTACGCTGGGATCATTAGGTATACCAGTATAGAAGATGCTAAAAAAATATTTACCGCACTTACTATCAGCTTTGCTTTTTTGGTAGTTTTTAATTTGCTTATTTACACCATTACAGGCATATTATTATCACATTTTTCTGTTTTGGTAATGGATTATTTCATTACCATGTTATTAATGGCCGCCTTTAGAATTGTGGCCAAAATCGCTTATTTTGAATACCGTCTTCAAAATTCTAAACGCATTAACGTAATCATTTTTGGTGCTGGTGAAGTGGGGATGATGACAAAGCGCACCCTTACTCAATATTCTGGTTCAAGTTACAACGTGGTAGCCTTCGTAGATGATGATCCGAAAAAAAGCAAAAACATGATTGAAGGAGTTCAAATTCATTATGCCAACGGCAATTTGGGGGAATTTATTCAAGAAAAAGCGGTAGAGGAGGTCATTATAGCAGCAGCATATATTACACCCAAGCGTAAACAAGAAATAGTGGATATTTGTCTTTCAAGAGGGGTAAAGGTTCGTACAATACCTCCAGTTGAAAAATGGATAAATGGGGAATTTAGTCTTTCGCAGATTAAAGAACTTAGGATTGAAGATATTTTAGGTAGACCTTCTATTAAACTAGATAATATATTAATAAAGAAACAGATAGAACACAAAGTTGTGCTAGTAACTGGTGCTGCTGGGTCTATTGGTAGTGAAATAGCTCGTCAATTAATCGCACTAAATCCCGGTCTTCTCTTGTTGCTTGACCAAAGTGAGTCTGCTTTACATGAATTAAGTCTCGATATTTCGGAAATGACTGTTAAAGTTAATTTTGAGGTTATTCTAGGTGATATTCGCAATACAGATAGGATGAAAAGAGTGTTTGAAAGGTTTAAACCTCAATTTGTGTTTCATGCAGCTGCATATAAACACGTGCCAATGATTGAAGAGAATCCAACAGAAGCAATCTTGACCAATATAAAAGGAACAAAAATATTAGCCGATTTATCTGTAAAACATGGAGTAGATAAATTTGTTATGATTTCCACAGACAAGGCGGTTAATCCTACCAATGTAATGGGTGCTTCTAAAAGAATAGCTGAAATTTACATTCAATCGCTGAATAGATGGATGGAAGCTGAAAAAAAGAATTCCAGATTCGTAACAACACGATTTGGCAATGTGTTGGGCTCCAATGGTTCAGTTATACCTCGATTTAAAAAACAAATTGCGGAAGGTGGGCCTATTACTGTAACACATCCTGAAATAACACGATATTTTATGACCATTCCTGAAGCTGTTCAGCTTGTGCTAGAAGCTGGAACCATGGGAAATGGTGGTGAGATATTTTTGTTCGACATGGGTGAATCTGTTAAAATAGTAGACCTTGCCAAAAAAATGATTATGTTGTCCGGGTTAACTTTGGGAAAAGATATACAACTTGTATTCACAGGATTACGCCCCGGAGAAAAGCTTTATGAAGAATTGTTAAATGATAACGAAAATACTATAGCCACCCATCATCCTAAAATAATGAAGGCCAAAGTGCGAGAGTATGAATTTTCAGAAGTTACCAAGGATGTAATAGAGTTAATAAAACTATTTGATGCTCAGGATAATGACCAGGTTATTGTGAAAATGAAACAAATAGTGCCAGAGTTTATTAGTAACAATTCAATTTACGAAAAACTCGATAAAATTGTATTTGAAGAAAAATCAGTCGATATGTAATTGTTTCACCCGAAGCGGATCTGAACATTGGGTTAACAATTGTTCGTTAGTAAGCTTAAGCACAGGATGAACGAAATGAGGAGCAAGTTCGACCAAAGGAACTAGGGTAAATCTCCGATTAGCAATTTGTGGATGTGGTATAATTAGAAATGGGAGGTTAATTTCTTCATTGTCATAATATAGTATATCAATATCAATGATTCTTTCCATCCATTTTTTTACTCTTATTCTGCCCATTTCTTCTTCAATGGATAGCAAACATGTAATTAACGCTTGAGGGCTAAGCGTGGTTTCTATAGCCACCACTTGATTTACAAATTCTTCTTGATTTTCCTCTCCCCAAGCCTCCGAGAGATAAATATGAGAATATTGTACAATGCATCCTGCTTTATCAACAATATTTCCACATGCTTGAGATAAAAACGCAAGTTTGTTGCCTTTATTACTTCCCAATAATAAATAAACCAAGTGCATTTTAAAATAATAAGATGGTATAAACGTTTAAATAATTATTTTTGTAATTGGGTAGTACTAAAAGCACAAATATAGTTTTAAAATTAAAATTGTATAATAATAATCACCTAAACCAAATAGTATTGCATATAGTTGGTTTGAAGCGAACGATATTTAATGTTTAAAATAATAGAAGATAATTTCGATGATATTCTTTTTGAAAATAAAGAAAAGAACTACGGTGCGTATTATCTAAGAAAAAACTATAGTAGATATGTAACCATCGGTGGAGGAATTACATTTTCTGTTTTTCTGTTGCTTTTCTGTTTTTGGTATTATGTAGAACAAATCAGTCGACCAATCCAAGAAGTTGAAGTGGAGCAAGACCTGATTTTTACAGAATTTGATTATTCTTTACCTCCATTACCCTTAGATAAACTTACGCCGAGACTTACCAAGGCTGGCAACCCTGTTCCTGTAGAAGATAAAATACCTAAAGTAGTTAAAGATGAATTGGTAAAAGAGACCAAATTAATGGATAATACAGTCAAGACAGAAAATAAAATAATTCAAGACACCAGTTCTAGGATAGGTAATGACAAGAACGGCACAGATAGCACTACCTCCAAAGGATTAAGCAATACTGGAGATACCTCTAGAACTAGTATTGAGGTAGAGCCTATAGGTGGAATTGCAGAGTTTATATTATATGTTCAAAAAAATATAAAATATCCTGAAGAGGCTAAGCGTTACAATATTTCTGGAACCATATATGTTTTTTTTAACATAAACGAGGAGGGTAAAATAATGGATTTAAGAGTTACAAAACCTTTAGGTTTTGGAATTGATGAGGAAGTTTTGAGTGTAATAAAATCAGCTCCAAGTTGGAAACCCTATAGAGTGAATGGTATCGCCCAAAAGCAACCGGTACATGCTCCAATTAGACTTAATTTGCCTAAATAAACCTTACAATAACTTTTGTAAAAATTTATCATCGATTTTGATATAATTAAGTAAAGAGAAATTAGCGTCATCTCCATATATTCTAGTCGAGATGCTTTTTAATTTACTAGCTTTTACCTTCCCTGATTCATTTAGCGATACTTTAAGTAATTTAATGAAATTATTGGTTTGTTCTAAATTTTCCTTCTCTAGCGCTCTTAATTGACGTTGAATGCTGCTAAGTAATTGGTTGAACAAATCAAAATCGTCCATTATACAATATTGTAACAACAGAAGCAATTTTACTTCCACTAGTGCTAAAGGATATTTTTTAAAACTAACTTCATTTAGTAGTTTATTAAGCCACTTCGATGCTTCGTCATATTTGTCTACATAAAAACAACATAAGGCCCTGTATACCTGATATATGATTGTTTTAGGCAGGTCGTTTACATCAAGTTCTAGGTCATCAAAAAGTTTTTTATTTTCATCGTAAAGTTCTCTTTCTATATCTAACCTTAGGCTTCTACTCAGTTTTGTAAGAAGTGCTTGCGGTGGAAATGTAAATAAGCTATAATTAGAAATAAGTATACCGATATTGTTATTTACATCTTCAAAATATTTCTCTGCCTTTTTATAAACCTTATAATGAGTATAATATTCTAATTTTAGATATTCAAAAACGATTTTTAAATGATAATAATTGCTGTCAAGATAATATGTTTCAAAAATTTTCTCAACATTTAATAATACATCCTCAATAGGCTCCTCTTCTTCACCAAGGTCTTCATTTTCGTCAACAAACAATCTATGAAACACATATATTGCACTTTGGTAAACGTATAATCGATGTGATTGATAGAGCTTTCCAACATTAATAATTTCTTTAAACAAAAGCATTAATTCGAACTTGATGCTTTCATCGCTAGTTAAAAAGAAGTTGCCGTATTTTCTAAAATAGTCTGCTAACAAATCCTCAGCTTTATCAAGGGCAAGCATATAGGCGATATGCCTGTTGTATAATTGTTTGTAATAAAAATGGTCTTCGTGATTTATATTGAGCCGTTTTAATAATTTATAAATCATGGTAAGCTCATTAGATAAATCATAATCGATAAGCTCCTTTTCTAGTTTTTTAAGTGTGGCTACAGCAATGGCTCTTTTTTTGGTGTAAACGATTTCAGAAATATTGGATACTTTTTTGAGCAAATCTGTCCTAGGATTTTCCATTTGCTGCAAGAGATGTTCCTCAATTTTTTGATTTAATCTCGATCTTAATGTATAGTAGGCGTTGGTATTTACATCAAGAGCTTCCATTATTTTGGTATCTGAAAGCTGCTTTTCACGCATAAATTTCAACAACTGTGCCGACTTTTCAGCTCCACCAAAAATAAGGTTATCGTGAATAGCTATATAGTCTTCGTTTGAAAGTTGTTTGATGATATTTTTTAATTTGGACATGTTCGAGAATCACTGTTAGCGTAAGGATTACTAAGAAACCAAAAATACTTGAATTAAACAATTAAAACTCGAAATTTTATAATTTGTTACAGCACTTTGGTGACTTTTGTAAATTAAATACCGCAAAGTTTAGACAAAATAAAAAAGACACCCGAAGAGGGTGTCTGAGTGGAGAATATCGGAGTCGAACCGATGACCTCTTGCATGCCATGCAAGCGCTCTAGCCAGCTGAGCTAATCCCCCTTTTTGATATTGGAGTGCAAAATTAGTTATTTATATTCTATTCACAAGCATATTATGTTTTAAAAACAATTTATTTAATTAAATTAAGATTTAGAAAATCTGTTTGGTTTTTATTTGGCTAAATTTCATTTTGATTGGGTGTTATTCAAAATTGACAGGTAGTTTGTTATGCATACATCTTATGGAATAATTTGGACTTAATCCATAAAAATGATAAAATCATGTAAAACGATTTGTAAACTTGAGAAGTGGTAGAGTTGCAAATCTTAATTCTTGTTATTTTAGTAGAGGCTTTTGGTTGTATATACAAACGGTCTTTGTTAAATTCGATGATTTATTACAAACAAAAAAGCCTTAAAGTCATGTTTATATGATTTTAAGGCTTTACTTTAGTCGGGGTGGCAGGATTCGAACCTACGACCTCCACATCCCAAATGTGGCGCGATACCGGGCTACGCTACACCCCGAACTTTAAAGGACTGCAAAGGTAGATAAACTTTTTTAACTACCAAATTTATTTTTTTGCGGAGAGGGAGGGATTCGAACCCTCGGTACGGTATAACCCGTACGGCAGTTTAGCAAACGGCTACTTTCGGCCTCTCAGTCACCTCTCCTTTCCTAAAAGGATTGCAAATATAGTGGTTTACTGGAATTTTACCCAAATAATTTAGATTTTTTTTCTAAATCATCTTTATGATAATTAAAGAGAAGCATAATATAACTCGTACCAATCTTGATGGTTTAAATCAATTTGATAAGATTTTGCAGCATTTTTTAATCTTTGTTCATCCAAGGTGCCTATAATTGGTAGTGCACCTAATTTAATAACCCATGCAACAGCAATTGTCTCTGTATCAGTATTATATTTTACGGCCAATTCTTCTAGTTTTTGCCTAATTCTAATTGCTTTCGGTTCATTGTCAGTTTGGATTCGTCCACCCGCCAACGGAGCCCAAGCAAGAGGTTTGCTGTATTTCTGTTTGATAAAATCCAGTCTTCCGTCGGTTATGGCGTTATTATTTAATAAATTAAGTTCTAAATGGCTGGTAACTATCGGTATACGAAGATAACTGGCCAATAATTGATGCTGAAATACAGTAAGATTAGCAACCCCAATATTTTTTACAATTTTGGTTTCTACCAAAGACATGAGTGCAGAGGCGGTTTCTTCAATATTTGCAAGCGGATCTAAGTGATCTAACAAAAAAATATCAATATAATCGGTGTTTAATTTTTTAAGAGAATTTTTTACTGAATTATATATATGTACCGCAGAAGAATCAAACTGCCTAACCCTTGCTGTAGGATTATTTTGATTAGTTATGATTACACCACATTTTGTAAACAATACTACATCTTCCCTTTTAAATGATTTTTGTTTTAATACCTGTCCAAATAATTCTTCACTAAGGTATTTTCCATACATATCGGCATGGTCAAATGTGTTAATCCCTAGTTCTAAGCATAAGTTAATAATACGTTCAATGTTGGCTACAGTATTTTCACCTTCATCACCCCATCTCCAAAAACCATAAATTACCGGTGAAACTTTTGGTCCTGAATCACTTAGATATATTTTGTCCATTTCAAAAATAATTTATTTATTCAACAACCTAAAAATACGAGATTTTGATTATAATTAACACTTAAATATGTGAAAGTAATTTAGTATTGAATGACTTTATAGAATTATTTTTTCATTTTTTCTATTACTTTCTTCAGCTATTTCAATCATTTCTATTACGTTGAGTGCCTCCAATGGTTTTATTATAAAAGGCTTGTTGTTACGAATTGATTCATATACCCCGTCATAAAAATCCATATAAGTTCCATGTAAAGTTGGTATAATTCTTTTCTCATGTATGTTATTTACTATATATCCATAAGATGATTCCATTTCTTCACCCCATTTTTCTTGATTAGGAAGTTTGCCTTGTTTTAGCAATTCTTCTTGCGGGTCTACACCATATTTAATATAGTTACCTTTAGTTCCTTTTATTTCATATTTGGGTCCAATATCTTTAACTAACATACCGGCTTTGGCTGTAGCAACAAACCTGTTATAATAAAAATCAACCTTAAAATAATCTATCACCTGCCCGTATTCGCGTTGTATTTGCAAGTCTGCATAAACGGCAAGAGGTTTGCCGAATAAAATTAAAATTTGATCAATAAGATGTGAACCCAAATCATACAAAATTCCTGCACCTAGCGTATCATATTCTTTCCATTTTTTAGGACCAATTTCAGGCCTGTATCTATCAAATTGCGATTGAAAAGACAAAATGTCGCCAAGAAGATTTTCATTTAGTATTTTTTGCACAGTCTTAAACTCACCTTCCAATCTTTTATTATGAAAAACTGCCAGTATTAAATTTTGGTCTTGTGCAAGATTGATTAACTCCATTCCTTCCTTTTTTTTAACCGTAAATGGCTTCTCTACCACTACATGTTTGCCCGCTTCAAGTGCCGTTTTGGTCATATCATAATGTAGCTGAGAAGGTGTATTTACTATCACCAGATCTATTTCAGGATTGGAAATAATCGTATTATAGTCTCTCTCAATAGTAGCAAGTGGATATTTTACTTTTGAATTATCCTTTGTTCTTTCGAGGATATATTTTAGTTCAAACTTGTCGTTATTGGCTATAAATGGTGCATGAAATACCTCTCCAGACATTCCAAACGAACACAATGCGGTTATAATCGGCTTCATCATTAAAAAATTATTTTCTTAATTGTACCATAAAATATTCGTTGTTGCCAGCACAATATAAATTTTGTTTTCAATGCCAAGTATAGATATTTAATGGCACTTGGTTTTTGGTTGGCAATAGCTAAATGTAATGCCACGTATAACATCATATTGGTTTTAATGATTGGTAGGTACTCAATACAGTTTTTATTAAAATAATAATCCTTTTTTAAATTGATTATAAGTGCATTTAACCTATTCACCAATTTAGTCTTGTCTACCCTTGATACACTTCTGTGAGAATGATTAATAAGGGCAGAGGTTATCACTGAATTATATTTCCAAGTATATTGTGCTCCCAGTCTTAACCATAATTCCCAGTCTTCTGTACAAATAAGATTAGGGTTAGTACAAAACAGGTTGGCCTTTGCTACATCCTTTCGAATAAAAACTCCTGCACAACTCATTCTATTGCCATAGTACAAATCATTGTTTAAACTACCTTCCTTTTTTATATATTGTTTTAGTACCTCACCAGTTGGCGTGGTAATCTCGTAAGCTAAATGAAATATTTCTATGTTTTCATACAGGATTACCATCTTTTTGGCCTCAGAAAAGTGATTTTTGTATAAGATATCATCAGAATCTAAAAAAGTACAATAGTCACCTTGTGCTTGAGCAACACCAAAATTGCGCGCAACAGCCCTTTCTTCGTTTTCTTTATAGAAATATCTTATTTTTCCATGGTTTAATGCATTTACTATTGCTTTTGTATCATCCGTACTACCATCATCCACCACAATGATTTCCAAAGGTGGATATTGTTGGTCAAGTGCTGATAAAATGGCCTCCTTAAGTGATTTTGACCTATTGTAGGTTGGAATAATTAAGCTAAAAGTTACTTTGTTCATTTAAAATTAGTCCCAAATACTTATTTAATAATTTGCTTCAAATTTATCATTTAAAACTGAAATTACGCATGCGAAAACTTGTCGGGGTTTTTATTAAAGAAATAAAACTTCTTTGTTTTTTATTTAAAACCGACAGTTTTTAAAAATGAATTTTCGATGTACCAACCTCGTCTGATTGCCTTCACAATAATTTTCAACTAAAATTCTTTTTGTAAAAACTATAATTCTCTTCATTAACTTTGTACTATACTTTACTAATATGAATATCACTGAATCATCTTCTCACTATCAACAATTGGAAAGCCTTTCAACACAAGAAATTCTTTTTAATATTAATAATGAAGATAAAACAGTACCTATTGCAGTAGAAAAAGCTATCCCTCAAATTGAAAATTTGGTAAAAGTGGTTGTGCAAAAAATGATAGCAGGTGGCAGGTTGTTTTATATAGGTGCGGGTACTAGTGGACGTCTTGGAGTGGTAGATGCGTCAGAATGTCCGCCCACTTTTGGTGTTCCTCACGATTGGGTGGTGGGCATTATAGCTGGAGGAGACACAGCCATAAGAAAAGCAGTAGAATTTGCAGAAGACGATATAACCCAAGCTTGGAGTGATTTAAACCAATTTAATATCAATGCTAATGATGTTGTGGTAGGAGTGGCCGCATCTGGTAGAACTCCTTATGTGCTAGGCGGTATGAATGATTGTAAATTACATGGGATCACTACAGGTTGTATCGTTTGTAATCCGAATTCAGCCATTGCCAATGCTGTGGACTATCCGATTGAAGTAGTTGTGGGTCCAGAGTTTGTGACAGGGAGCACACGAATGAAAGCAGGAACAGCACAAAAGCTTACCTTAAATATGATATCGACTAGTGTGATGATTAAACTTGGCCGGGTAAAGGGTAACAAAATGGTAGATATGCAGTTAAGTAATCACAAACTAGTAGATAGAGCAGTAAAAATGGTAATGGATCTGTTGCCAGTTGATTATGAAACTGCGTCTGCATTATTAAAACAACATGGTTCGGTAAGAAACGTTATTGACGCAGAAAGTGGCAAGTAATGATAAGTGAATAAGGTTTTGGGAATGTTAATATGTAAATGTTGAATTATGAAATATAAGAAACACATTTTTGTGTGTATCAATGAACGACTTGACGGTAGGGCTTCTTGTGGAGAAAAGACTGGAATGGAATTGGTAGATGAGTTTAAAAAACTAATCACTGAAAATAACCTTAATACCGAGGTGCGTGCTCAAAAAGCAGGTTGTTTTGATACCTGTGGTTTTGGGCCTGCGGTGGTTGTGTATCCTGAAGGCGTGTTTTATGGTAAAGTGCAGCTAGAAGATGTTGCAGAAATTATCCAAAGCCATATTTTAAATGACGTACCTGTAGCAAGGCTTAAAATGCCTTTTTCCAGCTAGTTATCGATATTTACTTCGGAGTTTGGTCAAGATGTCTGTGAGCCCATTTAACTTAATTTCGTACACAGTAGATAAAGCCATCCCTAATTTACCTGGTGGGAAACCACCATTTCTAACAAACCATTCCAAATAACTTATAGGTAAGTCGCAAAGCAACAATCCTTTGTGTTTGCCAAATGGCATTCTCAACGTTACGGCATCTATTAAAACTTGGTTGTCAGGATTATTCAAAATACTTTTAAGAATGGGATGTTTAGTTCAATTTGTTGGTTTTAAAACATAAATTTGCTCAAAAATTGCAAACTTTAGAAATAATATATCAAGATAACTGGCTGGTCGCAATTAACAAACCACACGGGCTACTAGTACACCGCACCAAAATAGCTGAAGAAAAGGAAGATTTTGCACTTCAAATTCTTCGTGATCAAATAGGTGCAAAGGTATATCCAAGCCACCGCTTGGATCGAAAAACTGCAGGTGTTTTGATATTTTCTAAAGATGAAAGTACCGATGTAGCCATGAAACGACTATTTGAGCATCAAAAGGTAGAAAAAAAATATATTGCCTTGGTGCGCGGGTATTTACCAGATTATGGAGTGGTAGACAAACCATTGGCTAAAGAAAATGGACAACTTCAAGATGCGCTTACACATTACCAGTGTTTGGATAAAATAGAATTACCAATAGCTGTAAGTAGATATCCCACAAGCAGATATTCGATTGCATTAGTTGAGCCTAAGACAGGACGGATGCACCAAATTAGGCGGCACATGGCACACATCAGACATTATATAATACAAGACAAAACGCATGGTGAGTGTAAACAAAACAAAATGTTTGAACAACACTTTAATCATTATACCATGATGTTACATGCCTTAGAAACTCATTTTATTCACCCTGTACTTTCTCAAGAAATTACAATAAAAGCTCCATTGCAATTATCTTTTAAAAATTTGTTGTTAAAAATGGGCTTTCAACAAAGTCCGCTTGAGACCTACGGTATAAACTTAATATAATTTAAAACACTTTTTTCGCAAATAATAGACGAATGCTTTATCCAGAAAACATTGAACAAAAATTGGGCTTTGACCAAATCAGAGAATTATTAAGAGCCGAATGCAACGGAATTTTGGGAATTAGTTTTGTAAATAAAATGAGGTTCTCCTCCGATTATGACCTTATTTGTAAGCTACAAAACCAAGCAGATGAGTTTAAACAAATTTTGCTTTCTGGAAGGGAATTTCCCGATCAGAATTTCCTAGATATGGATGGTGCCATTAAAAAAATAGCCATTTTGGGCAATTTTTTAATTGAAGAAGACTGGGCTCAGCTAAAGCTCGCGTTAAAAACACTCATAAGTTGTCTGCATTACCTCGATCATGCTGATTCTGCTCCATATTTTCATTTGCGAGACCTTTCGTTTGAAATTAGTATTGACAAATCTCTTCCTAGAAGCATTGAAGCGGTAATAGATGATACTGGTCGTGTAAAAGACAATGCTTCACCTACTTTGCTTGAGCTGAGAAATACCATGATTGCTGAGCAGGGTAAACTCAGAAAAAAGCTCACACAAATTCTTCAAACAGCACAAAAGGACGGGATGGCTGATGAAGAATTAGGAATTACTATTAGAAATGGACGTTTGGTTATTCCACTTTTTGCCGAATACAAACGTAAATTTAAAGGTTTTGTGCATGATGAATCTGCAACGGGGCAAACTGTATTTATAGAACCAGAGGAGGTTTTAGAAACCAATAACTATATCAAAGAACTTGAATATGCTGAAAAAAGGGAGGTGATTAAAATTTTATCTAATCTCACAGATAATTTTAAGAAACATATTCCAGAACTTAAAAAGGCAAATACTTTTTTGGGGTTGGTAGATTTTATAAGGGCAAAAGCACGATTAGGTCTGCAAATGCAATCCATAAACCCACTAAAGTCGAAAAAGCAGGTGATTAATTGGTCGAACTCAAAACATCCATTATTATTTCTTGCCAATAAAAAAAGTAATCGTAAAACGATTCCTCTTAAAATGCAACTTACTGCAAAGGACCATATTTTGGTTATTTCTGGACCCAATGCTGGTGGTAAATCGGTGTGCTTAAAAACAGTAGGATTGTTGCAGTATATGTACCAATGTGGCATGCCTGTACCTACTTCTCCAGATTCTGAATTTGGACTCTTCAACGATATATTTGTAGATATTGGAGATGAGCAGTCAATTGAAAATGATTTAAGCACCTATAGTTCACATTTGACTAATCTTCAGTATTTTATAGAAAAAGGTGACAACAAAACTTTGGTACTCATTGACGAATTTGGTACGGGTACCGACCCACAATATGGTGGCGCAATAGCAGAGGCCATTTTAGAAAAATTGAATCAAAAATCTGTTTTTGCGGTGCTAAATACCCATTACTCCAACCTCAAAGCCATGGCTGAAAATTCAGAAGGTCTTGTTAATGGTGCCATGAGGTTTGAAACCGATAAGATGGAGCCACTCTATGAACTAGAAATTGGCAAGCCTGGAAGTAGTTTTGCACTCGAAATTGCAACTAAGATAGGACTTAGTGCTGATATTATAGAAAGTGCGAAACAAAAACTTGGAGTAGATAAAGTAAAAATGGATCGTTTACTGGTGGAGTTAGAAAAAGAAAAAAATAGTCTCATGGTAAAAACCTTTGAAATGCAAGCCAAAGAAAAAGCCTTAAAAGAGGCTATAGACCAGTACGATTCTCTAAAAACCTATTTAGAGACCAACAAGTCAAAATTAATGACGGAGGCAAAAATAGAAGCTAAGGAAATTATAAGAGAAGCTAACCAGCTGATAGAAAAAACTATAAGAGATATAAAAGAAAACAAGGCTGATAAAGCCGTTACCCAACAAATACGAAAAGAGGTAGAGAAACATGTAGAAAAACTTGTGGTAGACATACCTAAAAAGCAGCAGGAGGTACAACCCATAAAAGGTGCAATTGAACCTGGAGACTATGTGCGTATAATTGGCCAAGATACCATTGGTCAAGTGAATAGTTTAAAAGCTAACGATTTAGAAATAATGATTGGGGAAATGAAACTCAATGTAAAACCTAATAAAGTAGAAAAAATTAGTAAAAAAGACGCTGAGAAAGTACTAGGTAAGGAGGATAAAACTAATATTAAAACCAAAGGGGTGGACATTGCCGAAAAGATGATCAACTTTAGGGTAGAGCATGATTTTAGAGGTATGCGTGCCGAAGATGCCTTAAATGAACTTACCTACATTATGGATGATGCCATTTTGCTCAGTGTAAGAGAGTTTAAAATTGTGCACGGTAAAGGAGATGGTATTTTAAGAACAGTAATTAGAACAAAGCTTAAAAATTTTAAAGAGGTAGAATCTGTAAATGACGAACATGCCGATAGAGGAGGAGATGGCGCTACAATTGTAAAATTAAAATAATTGGGGTATGTTAAGTACATGCTTGATGAGAGGTACGGTATTGTCATGAAGACGAAAATGGAATTAAGATCTTTATTCTTGCATTTTATCTAAAAAAATAGATTAAACTAATAATTCAAAACTCAATAACTAGCCTTGTATTATCAAATGGGGTTATTGGAATTTGAGCATAATTGTTGGGGGAAAGTTTTAATAGTGTTATTCTATAAATTTCATTTCTCCAGACTACTTTTAACTTACTCATTTTAACCTACCAATTCTTTGTTAAAACCTATTGTTTGTATTCAATGAATAGAACATTTAATTTGATTTTGAAATAACTTCTCACTTCTTTTGTGCAAATTAAGAGCTTAAGGTTTATAAAAATTTTGCTTAAAAGTTTTCGTGTTTAAGCAACTAAGGGTATTTTTACGCTCTATAAAAAAATTAATCATGATAATTAAAACTAAGAAAACACAATTAGAAAAAAAAGAATACATCAAAATTGCTATTTTAAAGCTACTTAAAAAACAATGGTGGTATGGAGCATTACCATTGGCCATATGCGCATGTACATTTATAATTTTTAGTTGGTGGTGGATAATATCTGGGGTGTTGGTAGCAGTTTTATACTTAGCATTTTGGGCTATTCAATTTTATGGAGTTACCATCGTGGAACAGAACAAAATACTGTTCGATAAATTGATGTATGAAATAGATAGTCGACAAATTTTAATTAAACTTAATACGAAACAAGGGATGCAACTCACATGGGAGCAAATCAAAGAAGTAGAGCAGACAAAAGATGCGTATTTATTATTTATTTCAAAAGCGCAGTTTATTTATCTTCCCTTTAAATGCTTTAATAGTGACAATGATATGCGTTTTTTAGAATCTTTGTTTAAACGTAAAAATCTTATTAAAGCAACTAGTTAATATTACTTAAAGGTTATTTTATTAACTCAAATACTTGATATAATGTTAGTTGTGAATGTTATTTGAAATTTTATTAGGTAAAAGTGATATTCTTGATTACATTTGTAATGAATAATTAAGATCTATTTTAATTATTTCAAAACAATAAGTTTTAACACTAGATTTAAGCTATGTCTTGGAGAATCCAAGATTCTAAATTCTAGAAGAGTAAATTAGCAAAATGTTAGCAATCATTATTTTCTTCGTACTTCATTGGTACCTTTCATTATTCTCACAAACGTTCTTTTTGCATCGTTATTCAGCACATAAGTTATTTCTTATGTCTCCATTTTGGGAAAAATTCTTTTATATATTTACATGGGTTACTCAGGGTTCTTCCTATTTAGTGCCACGTGCTTATGGTATTTTGCATCGTATGCATCACGCTTTTAGTGATACAGAAAAAGATCCTCACTCTCCACATCACACAGAAAACTTATTTACTATGATGTGGAAGACTAAAATGATTTATGGTGATTTGGCTGATTACAAAATGGTAACAGAAGAAAGATTTACCAGAGATATACCCAATTGGCATAGTTTTGATAGATTTGCCGAAAGCTGGCCTTCACGAGTAGGATGGGGTACATTATATGTATTATTTTATATGTATTTTGTGCCTGATGGAATGTGGTATTTATATTTATTGTTGCCGATTCATTTTCTTATGGGCCCAGTACATGGAGCTATTGTAAACTGGTGTGGTCATAAATATGGCTATTCTAATTTTGATAATAATGATAAATCAAAAAATTCATTGGTATTTGACCTGGTTATGGGTGGCGAGCTTTTTCAAAATAATCACCACAAGTATCCGAATAGCGTAAAATTTGCTGCTAAGTGGTATGAGTTTGATCCAACTTATCCAGTTGTTAGATTCTTGAGTGCAATTAAAATTATTAAAATGAATCCTGCGGCAGCATCTATTAATGCCTAAAATTTTAAACTTGTAAGTAAAGCCTTTCGTGTTAAATCGAAAGGCTTTTTTTTTAACTAAATTTTATGTTTCAATTGGTACACCAACTTTTTATGTCATGGTATATTACTATTTTAAACTTTTCTTTTTATAACTTTGCCTCATGACTGATAAGTTAGTGATTATACCTACTTACAACGAAGTAGAGAACATTGAAGCGATTATACATAAGGTATTTTCATTATCTACGCCTTTTGATATTCTTATTATAGATGATGGTTCGCCAGACGGAACCGCTGCAATAGTAAAAAAGTTACAAGAGATATACTCCGAACAATTATACTTAGAGGAGAGATCTGGTAAATTGGGATTAGGAACAGCCTATATACATGGGTTTAAATATGCTTTAAATAAAGGATATTCATATATTTTTGAAATGGATGCCGATTTTTCGCACAATCCTGATGATTTAGTAAAACTTTATCATGCTTGTAGCGACGATAATTATGATTTAGCCATAGGTTCTAGATATAGTAATGGGGTTAATGTAGTTAATTGGCCTATGGGTAGAGTATTGATGTCATATTTTGCAAGTAAATATGTGCAATTTATTACTGGAATGCCAGTAAACGACGCCACTGCAGGCTTTAAGGCATACAAAAGAATCGTGTTGGAAACCATTAAATTGGATAAAATTCGGTTTGTTGGATATGCATTTCAAATAGAACTTAAGTTTCTTACTTGGAAATATGGTTTTAAAATGAAAGAAGTCCCAATTATTTTTACCGACAGACAAAAAGGACAATCTAAAATGTCTCCAAAAATATTTAAGGAAGCCTTTTTTGGTGTTATGAGTATGAAAATCGGAAGTTGGTTTCAGCATTATAACCGATAGTCATTTATAAAAATTATTATATTGAACAAAATTCTTAGGGTATCGTTGGTTTTTGGAGCTGTAGGATTGGCTGCTTGTATAGCTAATTTCATGATTACTAGAGCTATAGGACTAAATCCATTCATAGAGTTTCATTTGGTAGATGTGCCAATTTTGGTGGTTTCTATAGTTGGTGCCATTTTATTTTATAAATATTTTGTCAATTTTAATGAATTACATCTTTGGCAAGGTATAGCAGTAGGATTTTTGGTTTATATTTTTATTGTCAACCTTTACGGATTATTTATTTTTTGTTTTTTAGAATACGTTGACCCTTCATTGCTTCAACCTTACATTAAAGCCTTGCAGGCGGAGCAGATTAAATATAAATTAGACATAATTAAACAACTAGATATAACTGAAGATGAATTTATGAAAAATAGGGTACTGGCACTGAATACCTCTAAACCTAAGGATATTGCCATAAATGAAATGGTTAGAAAATTATTGATTCCCATACCATTTTTTAATATTTTGGTTATTTTTATATCTTCATTATTTCTTAGAAAAATCAACAAATGAGTTTTAAATTGTTAACCCTAAAAGGTGGGTTAGTTACTGGAGGGTTGCTTATTTGTTATTTGCTTTTAATTGAATTATTCCAATATTTTAGCAACACCCAAATTACAGAAAGCTATCAAATTTTTGTTTTAGGACTAGGTATATATTATTCTTTGGCCGAGTTTAAAAAAAATAATCAGGGACTTCTAAGTTTTAAAAAGGCACTTCAACTTGGGATGGGTGCATCTTGTATTGGGGGGTTGTTTTTAGGTATTTATTCTTGGGTTTATGTAAAATATTTTAATCCAAAGGTTTTGGAGATATTATTAAAAAATATGCAAGAAATATTGATTAAACAAAATTCAGATAAAGCTAATATTGATAGAACAATGTTATTGCTGAAAGAAATGGTAACACCTGAATTTTTAATATTTTCTGGAATTTTAAGTTGTTGTATTGCAGGTATTTTTATTTCTATTACCTTAGGTTTATTTTTGAAAAAAAATATATCAGATCTTTCTCCCCACAGAAATTAAAGAATGAATTATCCTTTTCAAATAAGTATTGTTATTCCCCTTTATAACGAAGATGAGTCTTTGCCAGAGCTGGTAGCATGGATAAGGAAAGTAATGGCTGAAAATAGTTTTACCTACGAAATTATACTCATAGACGACGGTAGTTCTGATAAATCCTGGGATGTGATTAATCAATTATCTGTGGGTCAATCAGATATATTGGCAAGTAGGTTTAATAGAAATTATGGAAAATCTGCCGGCCTAAGTATTGGGTTTAAATTGGCCAAAGGGGAAGTCGTAATTACCATGGATGCGGATCTTCAAGATAGCCCAGATGAAATACCTGATTTGTATAAAATGATTACCATGGAAGGTTATGATATGGTGTCAGGTTGGAAAAAGAAAAGATATGATCCATTGAGTAAAACGATTCCGACTAAATTATTTAATGCGGTTACTCGGCGTTTCTCTGGTATTCAACTAAACGATTTTAACTGTGGGCTTAAGGCCTACAAAAATAAGGTAATAAAAGCAGTTGAGCTTTATGGCGAAATGCACCGATATATCCCCGTTCTGGCAAAGTGGAATGGCTTTGTTAAGATAGGGGAGAAGGTAGTAGAACATAGACCAAGAAAATATGGTGTAACCAAATTTGGTCTGGAGAGATTTTTATATGGCTTTTTAGATTTATTGTCAATTACTTTTGTTACTAAATTCAAAAAACGACCAATGCACTTTTTTGGTGCGTGGGGTTTCTCATCATTTTTACTAGGCTTTTTTATTACGTTGTGGATGGTAGGAGAGAAATTTTATAAGGCAAAAATGAATATTCCCGTGCGCGATGTTACTGATCAACCTTTATTTTATATTGCATTGGTAGTTTTAATAGTTGGGGTACAAATGTTTTTAGCAGGATACTTGGCTGAGTTGATGAATTCAGATTCTCATAAGAAAAATGATTATTTAATTGCATCACAGATAGACAAAACTCTTTAAGAAATATTACGTACTTATTAAATATTTTATTAAATTTCAAATATATTTTGTCAATAATTTAAGTTTTTAAAAATGAAACATTTATTCTTTATTTTCTGTTGCATTACTTTTTTTGCAATCTCAGGACAAGCGCAAAACAAAAAAGCGGCTAAGTACAACGATAAAATTATTAACGAGCAAATAAAGCTCGAGCCTTTTTTAATTAAATTTTTTAAGGATTTTAATTCGGCATCTATTGAATCCCTTAAGGAGCAACACAACAATATCGTCGCAATGTTGGATAAGTCAAGTAAAAAGGTAGCTGCTATGCCAGTTTTTGAAAATGACGGTTCCTTGCGTGATGCGGCACTTAAATGGTTTAATCTTTATAAGGAGTCGTTTGAAAACGAATATAAAGAGATGTTGCCAATCATTAGCAAAAAGGATAAGACTAATGAAGAAAAGACCAAACTGAATGAAATGCACGAAAAACTTATTAAAGAGGAAGAGGTTATAGATACAGAATTTGCAAGCGCACAAAAAACTTTTGCTGATAAGCATAAACTCACTCTTGAAGAGGCTAATACATCAAAGTAATATGAAGAAGTTGCTATTATTATTAATGGGAGCGTTGATATTAAACGCTTGTGTTCAGGCCAACCCCAAATGCAAAAAAGCGCATAAAAATATAAAAAAGCTGCATTTACAAAATTGGTAATTTACTAACAGAATGGTCTAGATATATAATATTTAGACCATTATTGTTTTATAGCTTAATATGTACGATAGCACTTTTAAAGATCTAATTTTTTATAGAAAACAATGCCACTAATTAGATTTTTTGTATTTAATATTCTAAAAAATTAATGAATTTTAATAATGTTATCGCCGAAGAGATGTAAGTATAATTTTGTTTACAAGGATAGGTTGTTCATAACAACTTAAATGGCCAGCTTTTTTAATAATGTGAGTTTCGTTTGTTTTTAGGAAGGTTGCGTATTTTTCTGCCATTGCTGGTGGTACTAATGGATCATTTTCTCCAAAAATTAACACCTTATCAATATTTTCTTCTCCTAATTGTATTAGTTGAGTTTCCATACTTCTCGACATGGTATTCGACCACGTTTTTTTAACTGCTCGCTTGAAACCCTGGTATTGCATTTGTTTTTCTGATAAATCTCGATATTCTGAAACCTTATTGGGATCATAAAATTCGTTCATTTGTTTTTGTATTGCATTAGGCCGCCAATAAAAGGTGAATAAAACATCTGAAATAATTGGGCTGGTGACATAAAATGGTGGTTTACCATAAAATATAGCAGCAGGATCTACAAAAATTAGTTTTTCAACTTTGTCTGCATGTTTTAAGCTATAATCGATGGCCACCATAGCACCCATAGATAATGCAATAATGTATAGAGGCTTTTTACATTTAAGGCTATCTATTAATTCTGTTAATTGATTGGTAAACGAACTGAGTTCATACGTTTCAAAAGGTCTATCAGAAAAACCCCTACCATAAAGATCATATCGAATGGTTCTAAAACCACCTTTGTGTATTGAATCAAAATTCTTGTTCCAAGCATAACTGCCAGATCCTGCACCATGTATAAAAATTACGGTTTTTAAACTATCCGATCCTTTATCTTCAAAATAGGTATAACCTTTCTTTAATTTTATAAATGAACCGCCAATTTTAGCCCTTTCTTCATCATTTAATACCAATGGTTCTTGTAAATAATCTACCACAAGAAAAATTAATGGCACAAGTATTATAAATGTTAGAAAACTAATGCTAATAAATTTTAATAGTCTTTTCATTTATTAAGAATTTTAATAACCTTGGCAGGCACACCTGCGACAACAGTAAATGGAGGTACATTTTTAGTAACCACCGCACCTGTGGCTACAACACTACCTTGACCGAGAGTTACTCCTTTTAATATTTTGGCATGAGTTGCTACCCACACATTGTTTTCAATGATTATCGGAGCTTTTTTCCCTTGTTTGCCAAATATATCTTCAACATCGTGATAATCATCGTCCATAATAAGTACATAAGGAGCAATTCTTACATTATCACCAATATTAACTTCACTACTTACTGAAATGTGGGCACCGTTTATTCTGGAGTTTTTACCAATTAAAAGTCGCCCTCCCTTTTCTACAAATATTTTTGTTAAATTAATACTACTCCATATCCTTGCTCCATCGGCAATTTTAATATAGCCATTATTAACTATTTTTGGTTTGCCATTTGTTGTAACTAAAGCTCCCACTTCGTTACATTTACGTAAGTACCATTTAGCACTTATTAATCTCCAGCTACTATTAATTAACTTAATGAGGATTTCGATAAATGTACTTTGTTTATTTTTTTTCTTAAATTCTGCTAATTGATGTTTTATTTTTTTTATCAGTGACATGTTAAGAAAGTTTTGGAGTGTCTTTGATGTTTTTAAAATGAGTGAGATTCCAAAAGATTCCTTCTAGAAAGACCTTTAAATGATCAAAACTGCGATTTTTTAAGTATTTGAAAATATTTATGGGAAAAGCTATACCAAAAAAGAATAACAAATTGAATATTAGCGACACTCCCTTTACATTTCTCCGCATAAATAAAAGTCTATTTCGGGTGAGGTAAAAGGTTTTAAGGGTGCTGCTCTTGCCCACAGACATTGATTCTTTATGAAAAACAGTTGAATTAGCTTCATAATATGCTTTGTAGCCAGCTCTTTTTATCAACTCACACCAATCATGTTCCTCATAATACAAAAAGTAAATATCGGGCATCATCCCTACCTTTTTAATAACCTCCATAGGCACCATCATGGCAGCACCATGTCCCAATTCTGTATACTTAGAGGTATTAAATTGTCCAACATCTTTTGTAGGAATAAATTTTTTCTTTGCACGACCAGTGAGTGTATTAATGCCCTGAGAACCAGCATACTGAACTAAATTGTCGGTGCCATAAAAAATAATTTTAGGAGAAACCATTCCCACATCTTTTTTGGTTTCTAGTACCTCAATGAGTGGTTCTAAAAAATTGGGAGCTACTTCAGTATCATTATTAATAAACAATAGAAATTTGCCACTTGCTTTTTGAATAGCAAGGTTGTTGCCACCAGCGAAACCTAAATTTTCTTCAGAAATAATCAGTTTTAGTTTGTCAGTAGCAAATTCTTGGGTTATTTTTTCTTGGAGTGAATCTTTTGACCCATTATCGACTATAAATACTTCGTAATTTTTATAGGTAATGGATAAGATTGATCTTATGAACTGACATGTGACTTCCGTTTGCTTATAATTAACGGCTATAATTGAAATTAAAGGGCTCGTCATTTTAAACGTTTTCTTTTTGCAAAAGCGCAGGGATAGTTCTTAGTAAAATGCTTATATCTTGTTTTAATGAATATTTTTTGGCATAAAAGTTGTCTAATGCAATGCGCTCTTCTTCCGACATAGGCCCGGCTTTGCCTCGTTTAGTAACTTGCCATAATCCTGTGATTCCTGCTGGAGCAAGAAACCTTCTGGTGTAACTATCAGTAGTTAGTTTTTCGGCTTCATAAAGTGGAAGAGGTCTATTACCAACAATTGACATATCGCCTTTTAATACATTAATCAGCTGTGGAAGCTCATCTAAGCTACTATTTCTTAAAAATGAACCAAACTTAAATACCCTAGGGTCGTTTTGTATTTTAATAAATGTACTAGATTTTTTGTTGTCTTTAATCTCCTTGTAAAGTTTCTCGCAAATAAGTGTATCATCAAAAATTAATTGATTTTGACAACTTAAGTTTTGTATTCGACAGTCGTCACATAAAAAATCATTGTAATTATCGGCTTCTATAGGTAAAGAATTATTAGTATATTGATTCAGATGTGATAGCTGTTTTAATTGTTCATCTGCATTAATCCTCATGCTTCTAAATTTATAAAAATCAAATATCTTATAATTTGTACCTACCCGTTTTGATTTATAAAAGATCGGGCCTTTAGACGAAAAATAAATTCCTACTGCTACAAAAATAAAAACTGGACTTAAAAATAGTAAAGCTGAGAATGATACAAAAATGTCGAAGACCCTTTTTAACAAGGGCATGTCGTAGGTTGGTGCGTTTTCGCTACCATTTAAAAGTAACATTTTAGTCATCAGGATTATGCCTTTATTGAATTTTTAAGAATATTCTTTATTCTCAAGCCTAATTCTTCTGGGTTAAAGGGTTTGCATATAAAGTCTTGTGCTCCAAGTTTTAAGTATTTTACTTTTTCTGCGCTTTCATCTATACTCGAAAGCATAATCACCGGAATACCGTTGGTTTCAGGGTTAGATTTTAATGCTGATAAAAGCTCACCACCATCCATTACAGGCATTTTAATATCGGTAACCACTACGTCAGGAATAGTTTTTGTATCCAAGATAAAATCCAACGCCTCCTTGCCATTCATTTTTTTAACCACATCATACTCATTCTCAAAGTATTTGTTGAGAATGGTTAATAGTGGATTCGCATCGTCTACCAATAACATAGTCTTTTTCATAGCTTAAAAGGAATATAGCTTATTATAATGAATATGAATTTACAAAGATATTCATTAATGCAATTTAATTATAAATATTGTATTTGCCTAATTTTATCTAGTTAAGTATGGTGTTAGAATAAAATCTTAGACGTTTGTTCAATAATAGCTTTCTTGTATTAAAAAAACTAAAAATAGATTAAATCAAGAAAAAATTTTAAAAAAGTAATATTTATTCTTCAATTATTTCAAGATCCACCTTTCTATTTAGTTTAGGATCTTGTTGATTATACTTGTTTTTGAATTGTAAAGCCTTACCCATTGCGTTAGTTTTAAGACGTTCTTTATGTATTCCTCTGGATTGCAAATACTTCACCACCGCTTCAGCTCGCTTTTCGGTAGCATTTATATTAGAGTCATTGTTACCTGTATTATCTCCATAACCATTAACATTAATTTTTGCTTTAGGATTGGCTTTTAAATAATCAACAAATTTATCCAAATCAAGTTTATCATTATCGCTTACATCTATTTGGTTTTGTTCAAAATACACAGAGTTATATATTTTGCTAGGCTTGTTTTTAGGAGCATCAAAGCTTTCTTTATCTTCAAAAAGTTGAAATTTTGCATTCACCTTCTGTTCTGAGTTTTGAAATACTACTTGTACATTGGCATCTCCATGTATTTTGCCGAATGAGAAACTTCCGTTTTCATTAGTCGTTGTTTTAGCCAGTATTTCTCCTTGTCCATTCAATAGAAAAACAACACCACTATTTTTACCATCTGTATTATTTACAATACCTGTTACACGTATTTTATCAGTTCCAGTAAGAGGTTGATATTGTTTGGTTGCAGGATTGTATTTTACCACATCTCCTTTTTTTATTTTAAGATCAGGGTCTTCGTCGATTGGTGTTACTGTCGATGAAATCTCAGGATTTTTAGAATTAAGAATTACTTGATATCCACTTTTGTTAAGTTTTTTAAATGTAAAATGGCCATCTTTGTTTGTAGTAGTTTCTCCCTTTATTTCTCCTTTATCATTCAATAAAAGTACTTGATAATTAGAAAGTGATTCTGAATTCTTACTTTCTAAGGTTCCTAAAATAGATGAACTATTATGAGCTGCCATTTCTTCTGAAGTAATGTACATTTCAGGGTCGGCATTGGCTACCGAAAAGTTTGGTTTAACGTCAGGATGTTTGCTATCAATAATTACTTGGTAATTTTTGCTTGCCAATTTAGTAAAGGCAAAATATCCCTTTTTGTCTGTTTTTACTTCTGTAACATTACCAGCATCATCTAATAACATCACAGGTACGTCTCCTACATTATTCATGTAAGCAGTAGGTTCTATCCGACCTAGCACTATATTGTTGTTGCTAGCGTTGTCAAGTTTTTGATAATCGTATTTTTTGAAGTCATCTGTTACCAGTTTCATTCTGGAATCATCCTCTACGGCCGTTAGTTTCGCAGACAATTTTGGATTGGGATTATCCACAAGTACTTGATAGTTACTTTTTGACAAGCTTTTAAAATTAAATCTCCCATTGGCATTTGTTTTGGTTTCAGCTATAACTTTTCCGTTTTCATCTAGTAAAAGAATACCAACATCTTCTACTTTTTCACTTCCATCACTAACTGAAAGTTTACCTGTAAGTAGATTACTCGCCGACTCATTTCTGTCAAGTTTGTTAAGACCAGCCATGTGTTTATGAAAATCTTTAGCAGTTATTTTGTTATTAGGATCACCATTTGCAACAAATGCTGTCGTTTTTATATTTGGGTTGTCAGAATTTGGCACCACCTGATAATTGCCTTGTTTAAGATTTTTGACAGTAAATGATCCTGTTTTTGAGGCAAAAACTTCTTCCACCACAGTGCCTTGGTCATCTAATATTAAAAATCCAATATCTTCAGGATTTCCAATATTTGCACTCATGTCAATTTTACCTAAAATAATATTGTTGTTGGCATTAGGATTTAATTTTTGATAGTCATATTTTTTAAAATCAGCAGCACTTACAGCACTTTTTGGATCGGCGTTTCCTACGAAGGCGTTTGCTTTTAAATCTGGATGATTGTCGCCAACTACCACTTGATAAGAGGATTTTGCCATCCCTTTGAATGAAAACCTTCCTTTTGAATCTGATTTGGTGGTGTTGACAATATTACCATTTTCGTCTAATAACATTACCTCCACATCTTTGAGACTTTCAGCACTTGCTGTTGGCGAAGTTAATGTACCAATGATAACATTATTTTTGTTGTCAGTAGATAGTTTTTGATAGTTGTATTTATTAAAATCATTTGGACCAAATGCCAAAGAAGGATCACTTGCGCCTTCAAGGGTCGCTGTTAGATTTGGATTGTTTCCAGACAATGCAATTTGATAATCAGCACCATCCAGTTTGGTAAAAGCAAATTTACCAGTTTTATCAGGTTTAACGGAATTTACAACTTCTCCTTCGTCATTGAGCAATAAAACGTCTACCCCTTCCACTGTGCCTGCTTTTATGTGTTGACTTACTTGTCCTACCACAGTATTATTATTACCGGCCAATTTGCCATAATTAAACTTGCCAGAACCTATTTTTAGTGTTGGATCTAATTCGGCAACTCCAACTTTGGCTTTAAGATTAGGATTTTTAGAATCTACAACAATTTGGTAATCACTGGAAGGTAAATTTTTAAAAGCAAATCCACCTTTTGAATTAGTTTTTGTAGTTCCTATAACATCACCTTTGTCGTTCAATGCCAAAATATCCACATCTGCTACATTGTCTATACCTGATTTAGGACTCACATTTCCAATAATTATTTTTGTATTTTTGTCAGAATCTAATTTTGTTAATGTGTGTTTTTTAAAATCTCCCGTAGTTATAAATAATCCTGGATCTTGTTCTGCAAGATTTAAATTTGCTTTAAGATTAGGATTATCGCTATCAATAACTGCTTGATAGTTTCCTGCAGGCAGCTTCTGAAAAGCAAATTTACCATTTTTGGTACTAGAGCTAGCCACTACCTCTCCCTTGTCGTTTAGCATAAGTATTGGTACGTCATCAGCTGTACCTGTGGATCCATTTACGCTTATATTACCTGTTACAATTGTATTATTTTGCGATTTTGAAAGTTTGGCATACTCAAACTTTTTCATTTGGTCTGCGGAGATTGCCATATCCGGGTCTTGTTCCCTATAACCTACATTGGCTTTAAGCTGAGGATTGGGATTGGCCAAGGCAACAGTATAGTTTTTCTTATCTAATTTATTAAAAGCGAAAAAACCATTTTTATCTGTTTTGCTTGTTCCAACTACTTTTCCATTGTCGTCTAATATCAATACGTCTACGTCTTTGGCTGAGGATCCGTTAGCAGAAACTATTTTTCCGGTTACCACCGGATTATTTATCATTTTGTTACTTTCCAGAGTTGTCAGCTTTTGTTTACCATGAACCATTTCTACCGGTGAAGATGGAGTCTTATTTTTACTATTATTGGAATATCCAGTATTGGTATAAGTACCTTTACGAGCTTCATTAGGTTTATTTATCTTAGCTGACTTATGTGGTTTGTTCGCTGACTTGAATGCTGTTTTTTTGTGACTATATTTACTAGATTTTTTCGCAACATAAAGTTTTTGTTGCGCTTTATTAACTCCAATATGTAGAATAACGCCAGCAGTTACTACTGAGGCTCTTAAATTTGACTCATTGGCTATAAAGTTTTCAACGATTATGGGGTCATTTTTTACAAAATTATAATTGTAGGTATATTGTACGTAACCTCCCCAGCGTTTATTAAACCTAAGTTCAAGTCCAAAACCAGGTGCGAGGCCAAATGAAGGTAAGGCTGCTGATAACGAACCAAAACTAGTAGTTACTCTATTTACAATTATATCTGGACCACTACCCGTGGTGTCCTGATTTTGAAAACTATTATTATAGCTAGATCTTTTTAAAAATAAATTGGCATAATTAAATCCCATTACTACATATGGTGAAAATGGGCTAGTTCGAGGAGCAAAGTTATATTTAAAATCTAAACTAGGGCCAGCAAAAGCTAAAGAATAATTGGGTTTTCTTGAAATGTAATTGCTATAAGATGCACCAATAGAAAATCGATTTGAGAGGTTATAATAAAATCCAGCATTGGCTGCTAGACCTAGTTTAAAACCAGAAAATACATTTGTTAAATTTCCAGAGCCGTCCGTTTTTTCTTTAAAAGGCAGTAAAACAACACCAGGACCTAAATGGGCTGAAAAAGTTTTATCGGTATTTCTTCGTGTATTTGCTTTTTTAGTAGTATTACTTGCATGTTTATTTTGATGCTGTCCAAAAGCAAGTTGATAACTTGGCACTATTAACCAAGAAATTATCAACACAGTATTTAGACTTTTTGAATTGAACAAAAACATGTTAATTGTAAATTCGCTTTATCTAGCGAAGGTAATAAAAATAAGGTGTTTATAAAAATGTGTTTAACGTTTAATTGAAATTATCGACATTTTTTAAGGTCTATTTCAAGGCAACTGTTATCAACGATGTTAATTTCTCCCGACCATGCACAATTAGTCTTAAGAGATTTGGCAAAATACGAATATTTTCCCACTGGTAAACTCATATTTTTAACGTTTGCACTATTAATATTGCAGCCACCTACCTGTGATGTGCCAAAAATTGTATCTGTTTTAATTCCTAAACCAAGGGTAATTTCGACAGGGAACAAACTTTGGCTATTGTCTGAAGAATAAAATGAAACTGCCCCAGCCACGCAAGTTGGTAGTTCTACAAATGAACTAGTACCTGGAACTACACTCGCTTCGCCTGTCCAAGTACAATATTTAGATGATAAGCCATAATATTTATAAGTGCCTCTCCTCATTTTTACAGAATAAGGTTCGGAGGGAGCTGGTCTACCAGGAAATGACTGATTAATAGATAAATTATTAGGTTGGTTATCGCCCACGACAACTTTTATTGAATTACTAGCCACTTGTGTGTATGTTGTCCAAAAGGTTAAAACTCCTTCAATTGGTCGCAAAATTATGGTACCTTGTATTGCGCTGCTGTTTTCAGGTTTAAATGGAACAGTATTCGTACCTTCTGAATTGTCGTAATAAATAGTAAATCCTGGAAGTAGCTGTGTGTTAGCTATGTATGCCAGCATGTAGTAACTTCTCTTTGATGGTAGGCTGTCTAACAAAACTTTGCCGTTAACTGTGACACCAGACGCCAAAGCACCCGTAATAAATGAATAGTTTGGGCTGTTTAAACAGTTGAGATAATCGTTATAATTGTCAAATATCAGTAGTTCGGCACCATCAACCAAGTTATTTTTGTCGTCCTTAATTTTCATATCAAAGGAAGTAAAACTAGGTAGTTGCTCATTTTTATTTTTACGACAACTAATAAATAGCACAATAAAGCTTATACAAGTAAGTATTGTAACGTTGAATATTTTATTTGTTGAGACCACGTCTATTTAGTTTTAAATATTTTTATAGATTCTGATTTTCCTGAATTTGTAACTTTTAAATAATAAAGTCCTGCGCTCAAGTCATTTACATCTAATATAACTTTTTCATTATATACTTCTTTGTAAAAAACCTCTTTAATTATTTTACCTTCTAAATTGTACAATTCTAACGTAAATTGTTTCAAATCTGATGAAATATACAAATTTATTTGTTCTTCCACAGGATTTGGGTAAACATTCATAAAATGCTTAACTTGATCAAGTATTACAATGGAGGTGTCACTAAATACAGCATTTGCCCTAGAAATATCCACATAACTTGAGTTATTTACAGTAAAGATGTTAGAGAAGGCTCTGCAGTCATTGGCATAAACCACCATTACATGATAATTTCCGTTGTACCTCACAATATAATCTTTATTTGTTTCACCCACAATAATTTTATTATTTACAAACCATTGATAACGAGTAGCACTAGTGGTAGTAAGTCTGTCGATAGGGCTGTTGCTGGCCACAATATTTGGTGTTTGAAAAGTACCGTTAAACGATAAATCTAATTCAGGACTAAAATACTTACAATTTTTGTCGTCATTCCATAGTGCAATTTTGTATTTACCATTGATAGCCGGTTTATATGTGCCTGAATTTGCACCAATAATTTCGTAATCATCTACAAACCATTGTAAACTATCAAAAAATAATGAATCATTGGATTTAAAAACAACTTCTTTACCATCACAAATATCTAGAGAGGAGGAGTTAATGGTTGGTGATATTCTTCTAGCTAGATAACCTTGCTGCCCTGATATAATAGAACTGTTTTCAATGATAACAGGTTCGCCAACAGTCCAACTTACCTCATAACAATCAATATCCGTTGTAATGCCAGCTGTATTAACGATTTTGACATCCAAAACTTGGGCAAACGACAATTGTGAAGTAGATAAAATAGCCGATATAAACAGGCCAAATATCAACTTCTCCTTGTATCTAGATGACCATTTGAGAATTGAATTGAATAACATAGCTGTATTAATAAAACAAATATAAATAGAATATATAAATTATAATAGTTAAACCTTTAAAAATAAACTATTTGATTACTAATTTAACTTGTTTTAGTTTAATGGTTTAATTCGGATTTTAACATGTCCAAGAAACGCAAAGAAATAAAATCAATTGATGACCTAAACCTTGATGTACATAGCAATAAGGTATATTATTCAAATCGAAATTTTGAAGATGAGATTATCTATTTTTTAATGGTAGATAGATTTCACGATGGCAAATGTGCAAACTCCTTAATTAATAGTGAAAGAAAGGTTGGTTATGGAACTGAATATGAGTTAAGTAATTCGCTTGGTGGTACAATTAAGGGAATTACAAGTAAATTAAACTATATAAAAAACTTAGGTTTTACGGCTATTTGGATAAGTCCTGTTTTTGAAAATAATCCTGAAAGTTATCATGGTTATGCAATCCAAAATTTTTTAAAGGTAGATCGAAGATTTGGTACTAAAAATGATTTAAAACAACTTGTGAATAGTGCTCATCTACTTGGGATGTCGGTTTATTTGGATGTAGTTATTAACCATAGTGGTAATAATTGGTACTACGAAAAAAATAGGGGATATTCCTATTTGCTTAGTAATACCTATCCGTTTGGAGGTTGGAAATTGAGAAATAGACCATTGCCCATTGAGTTACGAAGTATTGATTGTTATGAAAGGAAAGGAAGTATTCAAAACTGGGACAACTACCCCGAGACGCAAGAAGGAGACTTTTTTACACTTAAAAAGTTTAAGTTGGATCAATCTGATCAAGGTAAGTTTGTGCAAAGTGTACTTACAAAAATATATTGTTATTGGATAAAAGAATGTGATTTTGACGGTTTTAGGCTAGACACAGCTAAACATATTTCGCCAGAAACAGTCACAAGGTTTTGTGCAGAAGTTAAAAGATATGCTGCATCGCTAGGAAAAAATAGTTTTCCCATTTTTATCGAGGCACCAATTTCTGATCAATCCATGAATCTTTATTTTGATAAAGGCGAAGAAGGTCCGGATACAGCATTGGATTTTCAACTTCATTATTATTTGCCAAAAATTTTCGAGGGAGAAGAGTTTCCGCATAAAATACTTAATCGTTGGGATTCTGTTAATGATCAGCTGATTAAACGGGGCAAGTTGGCTACCTATTTGGTTACTTTTATGGACAATCATGATCAGATTGAGGATAGCTATAAACAAAGAATTGCTCACAGACTTGATGATAAACAGCTAATTGCTTGTTTTGCATTTTTATTATTTTATCCTGGTATTCCATGTTTATATTATGGTACCGAACAAGGTCTGGCAGGACATGGCTTTGGAGATAAATTTGTTCGAGAAGCTATGTTTAATTCGAAAAACAATCAAGATTTATTTGACGAAAGTTCATTTTTGTATCAAAGTTTTCAGAAATTAATAAATATTAGAAGGGGCTTTTTAACATCTCAAATGAAAAATTTTGGTATTAATCTAATATCTGTCAATGGACAAAACTTTAAAAGAAAAAGAAAGTATAGAGGTATAATTAGTTTTTACAGAAGGCAAGAAGGAGGAGATTCGTTTATCTATTGTTATAATTTGGCTCATGATGCTGAAGAAGTTGTAATAAAATGCCCATTTAAGTTTGAAAAGATAATCGAAATAAGTGGGAACGTAATTAGTATAAGTTTTGATAATCAACTCATAAAAATAAACTTTGAAATAAAAAACTACATAATCCTTAAACTAGAATAGTATATAAAAGAATAAAGGCGAATGTCAAAAACACCGCCTTTATTTATTTCTAATAACCTTAAACTTAAAAACTATTACATGCAATTAATACGAGGCATTCATTAAATTTGTTACGTATTTATTTGCATTTTTTAAATTAAATCTTAGATTATTTGTCTATTTCCATTTGGAGTTTCCTAACTACTTGACGGTAGTATCAATCAATTTTTTCGCGAAGGTTAACATTTCTTTCATTTGAGCTAAAGTTAAGATATCAATTTCTCTATGTATGAGCATGCTATTATTGTTAGTTTCAATGAAATATGACTTTTCGCTCGTTAACAAGTCAATAATGCTCGGTTTGAAAAATTCCCTAATTTTATGTTCCTCCGCACCTGTGAGGTAATAGTAATCTGAGAAAGAAGGGTATTGTGCAAAGTCAATATCTTTATAGCCGCCAAATTCTTTAATAGCATCTAAAACACCCTCTTTTTCTAATGTAAAGTCGGGTATTCTCACAGCTTCGATATCTGATATAAATAAAATGGTCATTTTATACTCTTGTTTGGTCATCATAGCGCCTTCTTGCACATAAATATCAGCAAAGAAAAAATTACCAAAAGGAGCTTGGCCTATCAATATGTTTTCCCCGAATTTAGCTCTTCTGGCTATTACAAATGGGGCAAAACTGAATTTAAGAATACTTGATGTTTTTCGGTAATCAAATTCAAAGGAATTTTCGTTGGCGTATTTGAGTATTTCTTGTTGCCTAGGTGTAAGTACAATTTTAGTAGGTGAAAAAATACCATCATTTAATAATTTTCTTGAAGAAAGCGGGTGAACCGAATAGGAGGTAAGTCGATCCATATTTTTGTAGTTGATACTTCCACCCGCCCTATGAAATTCATCTTCTCTGCTGTGTAGTGCTTCCATAAAAGTATGATCAACCATTACTGTTTCGGAAAAGTCCAAAATAACATTGGCATTAGAATTAATTTTATCAAAAAGCTTTTCAAATTGCAACAAATTAGTGAAAAGAGCTTCGTCGGGCATTTTAATTTCATAGTTATTAGGTTCAATTTCTATGATTTTTGTGTTCATTTTGAACATCGATTTTATATCGGCTCCAAAGAAAATATGCTGTAAAAATTTAACTCCAATCCCAAATGCAATTCCAATGAGAAGATCGGTAGCCAAGGTAACCACAATGGTGGAAACAAATATTAAAAATTGGTCTGGGCCTATTTTAAAAGTTTTGATAAATTCTTTCGGAGAAGAAAGTCTATATCCTGTAAAAATCAGCATAGCTGCCAAGGCTGCATTAGGAATAAGCTTAATTACTGCTGCTGCAGCCACAACGAACGTGAGTAAGAAAAAGCCATGAAAAAAATTAGCCCATCTAGTCTTGCCGCCATTATTAATATTGGCCGAAGATCGCACAATTTCTGATATCATCGGCAATCCTCCTATTAAACCTGCTATGGTGTTGCCTATACCTACAGCAAATAAATCTTTATTCATGTTAGACTTACGTTTAAAGGGGTCAAGGACGTCAACTGCTTTGCTACTTAAAAGCGATTCAATGCTTCCAATCAAAGCAAACATAATGATATACTTAATGGATGTGAATGAAAAAACCTGACTAAAATCGGGGAAAGTGATACCAGCTAAAAAGCTGTCTGGTAAATTGACCAAAAGAGCCGTGGGGTTAATGTGGTATTTATTGCCAAGAAAATAGTCATGGTCCAGATTGAGGCTTAATGCTAATCCAAGTGGTATACTTATAAACAATACGACAAGTGGCCCGGGAATGAGTTTTACAAATTTGTTTTTTAATTGTGGTAATAAAAATAAAATGAATAAACTTAGCAAGCCTATTATACTCACATATGGATTGAGATGCGCTATAGTATGTGGAATTTCAGCCATTAATTCCAAAGGCTCCTTTGCAGAAGGTTTTACTCCAAAAAGCACATGAATTTGTTTTGAAATAATAATAATGCCAATGGAAGCTAACAGGCCATGTACAGCAGCAGCTGGAAAAAAGCCCGCTAAAGTGCCTGCTTTAAACAATCCAAACAAGATTTGTAGCACACCTGCCACTACAATTGTGGCCAAGGCTAGTTTATAACCAACCAAATTATTGCCTCTTCCAAGATCTTCAACCGCACCAAGTGCTATAGCTATTAACCCAGCGGCAGGCCCTTTAATAGTTAGAAAAGAACCACTAAAAAAACTTACTAGTATGCCGCCAATGATGGCTGTGTAAATACCTGCAATAGGAGGGAAGCCACTGGCGGTGGAAATCCCTAAACAAAGTGGCAAAGCAATTAAGAACACTAAAAACCCTGAAATGGCATCGGAACGCCAATGATCTTTAAGGCCTTGAAACCAATCCTTTGGAGTGTGAAATTGCATTAAATTTGGTTCTTGTTTCATAAAACTATGGGTCAAAAGGACAATTCTATTTGGACTAAAATTTAACTTTTACTTTTGGCTTTTATCAAATTTAGTATTCCGTTGATAAAAGTTAATGGATGTAGAGGAAAACCTGGTACATAAAGATCTATTTTGTATTTATCTAAAAATGAACGATTTAATGCACTACTAGAAGCAAAAATCCCCCCACTTATAGCGTGTGTACCTGCCAGTATGATGATTTTTGGATTGGGCACAGCATCGTAACATATTTGTAGTGGTTCTGCCATGTTTTGGGTAATAGGCCCAGTTATAACAATGCCATCGGCATGACGAGGTGAAGCCACCCAGTCAATGCCAAATCTCCCCATATCAAAATTTACATTTATACAGGCATTTAACTCGTTTTCATCAGCATTGTCACCACCGGCCGATACTTGTCTTAGCTTAAGTGATTGTCCAAAAAAGGAGTGAATTTCGTTTCTTACATCATCAGGATCAAAAACGATAGAATGGTTTTCACCTTCGTGCACAATAAGACTTTCTCTTTTATTGGTGGCGATTTTATAATCGTTTGTAAATTTTATTTTGTCAGTTGGACACAATAATTGGCAATCTCCACAAAAAACGCATTTGCCCAGATCTAGCGAAACATTTTGATTTTCTCTAGTGATAGCATCAGTTGGACAGTTTTCCTCACATGCACGGCAGTTTTCTTCACAAGGCTTGGCCTCAATGATGGGTCTTCCTCTAAAAATTGGTGGTAATGTGGGGCTTGAGATGTCAGGAATAAATTGACTTCCGTTGCGCTTAAGAATATTAAATGTCTCGAACATAAGGTGTTACTTCATTTGGCCCAAAATCAACCTAAAAATTTTAATAATCAATTTATAAATCATGTCCACAATAACTCAAATCGAAACTTTTATTGCAAATGGGGAAATCTGATATTTCATTGTTTCTTACTGCAAGGGCCAAGCCTAGCCAGTTGTGCATTGAAGGATCTTTGACCTTGTAATGCATCAAATTACCATCTTGGTCAGTAATGGCCGTATGGCAAATTTCTCCTCGCCAGCCTTCTACTAAATCTATTGAGAAATAATTCTTTTTTAGTTTTAATTGTGGGTAGTTCGGTCTGTCAGGTTCTTGTTGTTTCCCCAGTTCTTCCAGTTTACCCAAAAGTCGTCTTATATAAGAAATAGAGCGGCTTATTTCATGGCTTTTTAGTCTTCCGTGCGCATAAACGTCACCAGAATCCATTATAACTGGTTGATATTTGAGTTCGGTATAGTACATGGAAGGATGCGAGGTACGAATATCTCTCCTTATTCCTGTTATCCTAGCAGGTATGCCCACGGCTCCAATGAGTTTCATTTGTTGGGCAGTTACTTGGCCTGTTTTTTCAAATCTTGACAACACACTTGGCAGGGTAAACGTCTTTTTAGATATTTCATCAAATTTGATTTCAAATTCGTCCAGCATTTTTTTTAATCTTTCAATTAACTCTTTTTCAAGTGGATATGGATTATACCCCGGTCGAATGAGCGTTCTTGCAAATCTATTGCCACACCACCATTGAAAATAGTTAATTACTGGGGTACGCAAGGAGCCAAAAACAGAACTACCTAGTTGATAAGCCACATCCAGACACATTGCACTTAAATCTCCTATGTGCACCGCTATGCGTTCCAATTCTAAAGCTATCGAACGTATTATTGCAAGCTGTTTAGATTCTGAGAGACCTAAAAGTTGTTCCATATTGTGCGCAAAAGCCAATGAATGACCTACCACAGTATCGCCAGCAATGGATTCTGCTAAAATAGCTCTTTGAATTAATTTAGATTTTTCTAAAAATAATCTTTCAATTCCTTTGTGTTGATACCCGAGTTGTATTTCCAGGTGTAATACATTCTCTCCATTACAGATAAATCTAAAATGACCCGGTTCTATTACCCCTGCATGAATAGGGCCAACACCCACTTGATGTAATGCTTCACCTGTTATTTTAAAAAATGGATAATTTTTTATTTCATTTTCAAGGTTAGCTCTATTGTGTGCGTATCTAACAGGTTTTAACCAAGGGTGACCAATAAAATCTATTCCGAAATTTTCATGGATTTCACGCTCAAAAATATGTAGTTCAAAAATATCCTTAGAAAGCGAAGCCAATTTAGTAACTGATTTGGGCTGCTCGTGAGACAATATATAAATGATGCCATCACTATCATCTGCAATACAAGCTATAAACTTAAGGCCGTTATTATATGGAAATGCGTAATAACTTACACAGTGACAACTGTCATTTTGGTTAAGAAACTCGGCTACATATGCACAGAATTTTTCATATGAAAGCACAGGGATATCATGCAGGGGTGCTGAAGCGTTATTATGTAGTTCTATCCAATTCATTTTGTCGGCAATTGAGGAAGTTTTTCAACACTGTACATGATAAAATCGGTGATTTCTTGAGGTGGATGAATGCCAAAATATAACACCAAACCTAAAAGGAGAAATTGAGTAGCTGATTCCCAAGGGCTTACTTTTTCATAGGAGTGCATTTCTTCACTTAAAGGTGTAAAGAGTAATTTTAAAATATTTGCCCCTAAGGCATAAAAAATAAAACAAAGTAAAAATAAAGTGCCTAGTGCCACGTATAAATAAAGGCGATTGCCATTATAAAATAGGCTCTTAAAAATCATTAATTCACTTACAAAAAGTCCTGATGGAGGCATGGCTGTTACGCATAAAAGGCCCAAAATCATAATAATACCTCCAGCAGGATTTAGCCTAAAATAGCCACCAACCTTATCATAACTTTTAGCATGAAAAACCCGGTAAACTTGGCTCATTTGATAAAATAAACTTGCTTTTGTAAAAGAATGCATGATCAGATGAAGTATCATAGCAAAATAACCAATTCCGCCAGAAGCCAAAGCCAATAATGCGAGGCCTGCGTGTTCAACACTCGAATAGGCAAACATTCTTTTGTAGTTTTTTACTTTTATAATATAAACTGTAGCAAAAAAAATGGAGCCAAACCCTACGATTACCAAAATGGAGTTCATCCAATGATGAATTGAAGTGTTGGCAAAAATTTCGTAAAATCTGTAAATGGCCACAAAACCTACATTCATGAGTCCGCCTGAAAAAAGTGCACCAATGGAAGACGGGGCAACGTCTTTGGCATCTATATCTACTGTGAATAATGGTAAAACGCCCATTTTGGCACTATAACCCGTAAGAACTAAGAGAAATGTAATCATAAGCCAGCTGGGCTTCATGAGAGGTGCATTTTTGATAAGAGCATCTACAGTTAGGTCAAGTTCTGCAGTGTCTTGTGCGGCGATCCCTAACAATAAAATTCCTACAAAAGCCATTGATACTGATATGGAACAAACAAATATATATTTCCAAGCCGCTTCAAGTGCCGATTTATCTCTGTTATGGTAAATAAGCATGGAAGAACACAAAGTGGTGGCTTCTAAAAAGGCCCACATCAAACCTATATGTCTGCTAATCAGCACTCCGGACATGGTTGCAATAAGTAAAACTAATGATCCATTATACACTTCCATTTCAGGAATGGCATCTCCTTTTTTAACAGAGTAAATAATGCTGTGGATAATTGTAATGGTACTTATAAGCGTGAGTACTGTGAGAAAAATGAGTCCAATACCATCAGTTCTAAAATAATATCCTTCAAATTCATTTATGAAAAGCCAATTTGATAGTGTTTGAAAGGGTTCTTGGTTTAAGAATGGAACAAGGTTACCTCCTTCATATTTATTTAAACTAATGGCAGCATTTAAGTTGAGCATGACTTGTAATACCACAAACGGAATATAAAGCAAATGATCTATAAGTGTGTTTTTGTTAATAAACATGGCTATGCTTATTAAAACGGCACCTAAAAAATATATTAAAATAACGTCCATGTTATGTTGTTAAATACTTATGGATTAATCTTTTAACTCTGACAATTGGTCAAGCTCTTCAGTTTTGTGAATTTCACCAATTTTTGACACAAATACCCCAAACAATAGTAGACAGGTGATGAGGTCTAAGAGTACACCAATGTTTACAATCATAGGAAGTTCGCCGCCTATAGCCAACGACAATAAAAAGATACCGTTTTCAAACACCATATAACCAACAATATGCGTGATAATTTTTTTTCTTCGTACTATGAGCAATATTCCAGTTAGAATAGCAGAAACAGAAGCAGTGAAATAGGTTATTTTAAGATGTTCGTTATTGAGTGTATAAGATAAAATAAAGGACAAAATGATAATGAGTGAAACCTTGAATAACGAAAAGAAATTAGGACTATCCGCGTCTCGTTCGTTATGAAAATGATTTCGTTTAATGAGCATGTATAAAAAATAAGGAACGATAAATGCCTTAAATACAAGTGTTTCAACCAAAATAAACAATAAACTACCAATACTAATATGCTTAAGTTCGAGATATGCAAGCCCAAAAAGTAACAAACCTTGTAAGGCAAGTATACGAATATAGGTCACCAATCTATTGCCTGAGGCAAGATAAATCAATGTCATGGTAAAGATTACCGCAAATAAATTTATCATTTTATTGTTACTAAATAAGAAACCAGAATTTAATAAGTCAACAGACCAAGTTTATAACATAAACTTGTTCATAATTATAAGCACTCCAAAGAAAATTAGTATAGACAACGCTGTTAACGAAAAGATTATCAGTGGATTCCTTTTCATTCTTGCCCTAGCCCTAAAAGATTCTAACAAAGCTACCGTAATAGCCCAACCTGCCTGAATGGTAAAAAATATAGGTATTTTTAGCCATTCGCTCCAAGTTGGGTCTAGAAAGAAGTTGGTGATGAGCATACCGTAAATTGCAAATTTCAAAGTGGTGGCGGTAGCTATCATGGCAAGATCTATCCCACTTGTATCTAGTATCATAACTTCATGCACCATAGTAAGCTCCAAGTGTGTTTTAGGGTCATCTACTGGCAATCGACTGTTTTCTACCATTGCAATTTGCACAAGAAGATAAGTTGCTAGCCCTCCTAATAAAAATGATTCAAAAGAACCAAAATGAATATTATTGAAAATCTCATGAAAAGAAAAATGCCCAGTTAACATGGCAAATGAACCCATTAAAACAAAAAATGCTGGTTCTGCAAGCATGCTATACAAAGCTTCGCGGTTGGCACCCATTCCTTCAAACGGACTTCCAGTATCTAATGCTGCACAAATCATAAAAAATTTGCCAACTGCCAATACATATGCAAAAAAGATAAAATCGCCATCAAAAGCTAAAATAGCTTCATGGTTGCCAAAAGGTACAACTAAAATGGCACAAATGATAGATGCAAATTGTATTGAAGGTGCTATTTGAAACATAAAACTAGACACCTTGCTATAGATTGCTTGCTTTTTGGTAAGTCTGTAAATATCTAACCAACTCTGAACAAGGCCAGGGCCTTTTCTTCCGCTGAGTGTGCTTCGCACTCGGTTAACAATACCTAAAAAGAAAATACTTGCAATAATGATTAAAAGTATATTAAGCATTTATTTTATCACATTTAAGAAAGTAAGCACAAACAGTATGATAATGAACAAGAAACCGTATAGTATATAATATTGAGTTTGTCCTGTTTGTATTACAGCAAAGCGTTTTATAATCTGATACATAATGATTACTGGTTTGATAATCCACTTTTTTTGGATTATATCATGTGCAGTAGCCTCGTAATTTCGATTTTGAGGAAATATATCATTGGGGTCTATTGGATGGTAATTAGTTTTAATGCTTACCATCGGTTCTGCTAGTTTTGTAAAATATTCAGAATAAGAGTTGGAAGTGTATTGTATGTTAGTGTCGGTGCCCACGTATCCACAACCCCAAGTGGCATCATAACTACTTTTATTTCTATAGGTCAACAAGGTTCTCAAACCAAATACTGCGAGTATAATACCGAGAAATACCAAACTTACAAAACCAAGATTTTGGGCTGCATCAAAAGACTTTTGACTGAAAATAGGTGCTTGATGGGTAAAATCAGTAATTACTTTATTTACTGCTTGAATAAATATTCCTGGAAATAAATCTACTGAAATTATTACAATTACGATAATGGCTTGTGCTGCAATCATTTTCCATGGTACATCACCAGTGTCAGTTACTTTGCTGCTTCTTGGTGTGCCTAAAAAAGTAAGTCCAAATGCTTTAGTATAGTTGTAAATGGATAATCCACCTAAAAGAGATAAAATTATCAAACTTACCAAAAGCAAAACTTCAGCTATTACGTTAGTCGCGTTCAAGCCCTCAAAAATACCATTGTACAATAAAAATTCGGAAATAAAACCATTAAAAGGTGGAAGACCGCATATTGATAATGAACCAATCAAAAATAAAACACCGGTGTAGGGCATTTTTTTAAACAATCCTCCAAGTTCGTTTATATTGGTAGTACTAGTCGAATATTCTACATCACCAGCTGACAAAAAAAGTAAAGATTTAAACAAAGCATGGTTAAAAATGTGTAACAATGCTCCACTCATACCTAAAAATGCTAGGGCATAGTCTTTAATTGCATATCCTAAAAAGCTCATTCCTAATCCAATAGAAATGATTCCAACATTTTCAATACTGCTGTAAGCCAACGTTTTTTTAAGGTCTTTTTGCATTATAGAACTGATGATCCCATAAAGTCCACTCAAAAGGCCAATCAACAATAAAAATATACCAATGATTTGGAAATCAGATTGTATCGACATCAAAACGCGTATTAGTCCATAAAATCCAAGCTTTTTCATTACACCCGACATGAGGGCTGCTGCATGAGGTGGAGCAATAGAATAGTTTTCGGCAGCCCAAGTATGTAATGGCACAAAACTCATTTTAAAGCCAAATCCTAAGAAAAATAGCAGAAACATCCAAAAATTTGGTTGAGTAGCGAAATACTCTTTTAAGCCACTAAAGGTGATGTGTCCTGTTTTTTGTTCTAATATTATAAGTGCCACAGTTAAAAAAACTACGCCTATGTGCATCTGTAATAAATAATTTATGGCAGATTTTAGGTTTTTACCCTTCTCAAAATCAAAAATAATTAATACAAAAGAAGCAAAAGACATAACTTCCCATAAGATGATAAAAATGAGGAGATTATCGACCATACACAGCAATAACATGGTTATGTGTAAGCAATTAAACGCAAAGAGATGAAGATTAAGTGCTACATTGTCGCCAGTAAATTTCTTTAAAAATCCTACAGCATACAAAGAAGTACACAAGGTGATGAGGTTAATCATCAATAAAAAAATGGCGGATAAAAAATCTACTTTAAGGTCTAATTCTCCCAGAATACCAAAATTTCCTAAAGGGAAATAATAGTATCCGTCGTGGATTGTTTTATAAGAAATGAATCCGCCCATCATCGAGCAGATGATAACGATAAAAAAGCTAAAGTATCTTTTAAATCGACCCGGCAAAAACGCCAAAATACCCAAATAAATTAATACCCAAATAACTGCAAGCATAAGTAAATCTATAAACAACTTAATAAACGTAGTAAATTCCACTTATGTCTTAAATAGTTGAAGACTTATGGTTACTAGATTTATGATTTAAACCATTGAAAAATAGGATTTGATTGCGTCTAAATTTTTTTTAATAAACCCTGCTTAAAAAATACAATTATAGATGAAGTAGATTCTTGTTTTATAATTATATTAGATAAAGTTCAAAGATATTAATTTTAATAGAATATGCTTAATTTATGCCTATCATTTACTAATATTAGGCAATATAATAAAAAATTATTTAATAATTAAGGGTTAAATTCATTAAAACTTATAGGTAAGCTAATATTGACCTCATTTTATAAAGGTGAAAGTTCACAACAATCATTTACATGTGTTGACTTAATTTTGCAGTCAATTTTTAAATAATCTTTACAAAACAAATAATATTTTATATGTTTAGGTTTATTTAGTAACTTAAAATGATGTGTTTGTCATCTTTTAAGTTTTTTTAAAACAATATTTTTTATTTATGACCAAATTAAAGGCATTTATTAAACTCATTCGTGTTCAACAATGGGTTAAAAATTCATTTATTTTTTTACCGATGTTTTTCGGATTACGCATAACTGAGTTCGGCTTGTTAGTTAATGCGATTTGGGCATTTTTTGGTTTTTCCTTAGTAGCAAGTGCTGTATATGTATTTAACGATTGGCTTGATATAGAGTCGGATAAGCTTCACCCAAAGAAAAAAGACCGGCCTTTGGCATCAGGAGTAGTAACAAAAACTGAGGCATTGGTATTAATCTCTGTTTTAATACTTGCAGGTGTGGGAATTTATGTTGTTTTTATCAATAATTTTTTCGCTACATTGTTATTATCATTTTATATAATTCAAAATATTTTTTACACCATTAAATTAAAAAACATAGCCATTGTTGATATCACCATTATAGCCATAGGGTTTGTTATTAGGATATTGATGGGTGGTGTGGTCACGGGCACCGAGCTTTCTAATTGGATTATTTTAATCACTTTTTTATTGGCCTTGTTCTTGGGACTTACCAAAAGGAGAGACGATGTTTTAATATTTTTGAAAACTGGAGATTTAACTAGAAAAAATATTGGAGGGTATAATTTAGAATTTTTAAACGCATCTATGACTATCATGTCTTCTATAGTAATTGTTAGTTATATCATGTACACCATTTCTCCACCCGTGATGGCTCGAGTTGGTAACTACTTATATCTCACAACTTTTTTTGTTATTTTAGGTATTATGCGTCATTTACAAATTGTATTTGTGGAGCAAAAAAGTGGCGATCCTAGTAAAATATTATTGGGTGATCGACTTTTACAGTTGATTATAATTGGTTGGATCGTGTCGTTTATTGTGATTTTATACTTCAAAAAACTACCAATTATATGAAATTTAATGTAGATAAAATTGCTCACATTGGCGCTTATTTTTATCTGGCCTGTCCTTTCTTAGTTTTTATTTTAGGCTGGTTAAATTTGTTAATCGCATTACCACTTTTAGGTATTGTATTGGTTGCTTTGTATTTAAGCTATCAATCTAACAAAACAGACTTTATTCATTTAGATTTTGCAAAAAGTAAAAAAATAATAATCATCAGTTTAGGGTTAATTTTTTTGTGGACCTTATTGTCAGGAGTAGGTGGTTTTGGATTACAAACAGAAGATCATCACTATAGAAATGCAATTTTTAGAGATTTAATTACTTATGATTGGCCTGTTTTATATCAAGTAACTGAACTGCCAGCCACCGATCCATTGCAAGGGCAATCTACCATGTTGGTTTATTATATGGGATTTTGGTTACCTGCTGCAGTTATGGGTAAGTTATTTGGATATACCTTTGCTAATATTTTCCTTTTTTTATGGACGTTTCTTGGTTTATCCTTTATATTGTACTTTTTATGGAGAAAATTTAAAATATTTTCTTATCAAATAGTACTCATGTTAATATTTTTTGGAGGGTTGTCTATAATTGGCCAGTATATTGATAACCAAAATATTAAGATATATTATCCTCGATGGGCTGGTGACTATGTTTATTCATCTAATTCTTGGAATTTCTTTTATGTTTTTAATCAATTAATTGCTCCTTGGTTGTTTGTATGTTTGTTACTAAACCAGATTCCCAAGAAGAACATATTTTTTTTATATTCTCTTTGTTTCATTCAAGGTCCGTTTTCGTTTTTAGGGTTGTTACCTTATATAATTTGGTATACTTTAAAAGATTTTTCGTTTAAAGATTGGCTTAATCAAATCAAGTTGTTCATTTCTTTTCAGAATTTGGTTGCCAGTATCACAATTGTAGCAGTTACTTATCTTTATTTTTCCTCTAACCAAGCAGCTAGCATTTTTAAATTGGTTCCTTTTGATCTAGGGAATTACCTGCTATTTGTCCTATTGGAATTTGGAATTATGAGTGCTATTTTATTTACTAAATTCAAGCGAAACAGCCTCTTTTACATGGTTTTAGCCATGTTATTGCTTATTCCATTTGTTCAATTAGGTACTGGTCGTGATTTTGTAGAAAGGGTTTCTATTCCTTCCTTATTTATTTTTATGTGTTTTGTGATTGAATATTTATTTACCATGCCTAATAATTGGAAGAAAAAAATATTAATTGGATGTATTCTGGTCGGGGCCATAGTTCCTGCACAAAAAATCATAAAATCTGCTGCTGTTACAGCTATGTACTATACTTTTAATGTGGATATGGTGAATAACGTGGCTGCTAAAAGCAAAGCTTTAAATAAATTGTCACTAAAGTATAGCAAGAAAGATGAAATGATTTGTGACTCCATTAAAACCGTGAATACAATAAGAAACCAATATACTGCAAATTTTATGGGTATCACCTCAAAATCAAGCTTTTATAAGCTTTTAGCTCGACAAAAACAATGAATCATACCATAGCGGCATTCGACTTTGATGGCACTATTACCACCAAAGATACCTTATTTGATTTCATAATATTTAGTAAAGGAAGGTTTAAATTCATCTTGGGAATATTTACTTTGTTACCTATTTTGATTTTTTTTAAGTTAAAACTTATTAAAAACGACGTAGCCAAACAGCGCATGTTTAAGTATTTTTTTGGTTCCATGCCTTTGACCAATTTTAATCAATTGGGTGAAGCATACAGCACTCGAATTGATCAAATATTGCGAAAAGAGGCCATAGAAAAAATCAAATGGCATCAAGCACAGGGTCATGAAGTTATCATTGTGAGTGCTTCCATTGAAAACTGGATAAAACCATGGGCAGAACAAATGTCTATAAAAACAGTTTTGTCAACCCAAGCAGAAAGTGTAAATGGTTCATTAACAGGTCGATTTGGTTCGGCCAATTGTTATGGGCAAGAAAAGGTAAATAGATTAAAACAATTTGTAACATTAACTCAAGATACCACTATTTATGCCTATGGTGATAGCAGTGGCGATAAAGAGTTGTTATCTTTGGCGCAATTCCCATTTTATAGAAAATTTAATTAATCTAATTTAGGCAATTGGTCATTCACTACAACCGGCATTTGTAATATTTCTCTGAAGCTGTATTTTTTTAAGGATTTATTCTGAATAATAATGTTGAAATAAACTTTTGGTCGTTAATTTCAATGAAACGAATGAGTGGTAGTATTCATATTTCGTGTTAGAAAAGTGGATGTAGGGATTCTAGCACCTTTAACAATGTAGATTTCAGTTTATTTAGATTTTGGCACTGTGGTACATAATTTTACTCTATGCTGGTTTTGGGTGTCGAGTTCTTTGGGGCTTATCAATGGAATACCTAGTTGCAAACCTCTTACAATAAGAAATAGCCCTATTAAAATGGAGACGTAGTTGGTGTTAACTTTTATTTTTTGAAACCAAACTATTTTTGTTATCCACTGCGAGGCAAACAAGACCAAGGTGGTGCCGATCCCAAACATCAACATAAATAAAATGCCAGTGAATGGCTTAACAGTAATTGAGGACGTTATTATGGCTGTGGCGGATAATCCACAAGGTAAAAAGCCGTTGGCAGTGCCTACCAAGAAGTATCTTAAGAAATAATCGTTTTTAGTAGTTCCAGCTAATCGTATAAGGTAGTTGTAAGGCCCTTTAAACCAAACTATTTTTTTAATAATACCCAGTGTATGTATAATCAAAACGGCGCCAATGGCTATGCTAAAGTAGTGAAAGGTAGCCCAATGGGTGCCCATTAAGCCTATTGCACCTGCTAACATACCAAGCAAAGAGTAGGCCCATATTCGCCCCACATGGTAGGTAAGCACATATAATTTACCTGCCTTCTTTGTAATAAATAATACCAAAGGCGTGCACATATATACACAATGTACTCCACCTAATATGCCTAAGAATAAACCTTGTAGTAAAAAATTATCAGAAAGTAGTTGCCATAAATTCATAAACTCGTCTAATCAATAAAAGTAACTTCCTCCTGAAACACTTTCGTTTGATTTATGGTGTAGTCCAGTCTCACCTTCCAAAGTCCTTTGCTTTTAGAACTAAAAGGAACCAAAACGACGGTATCTTTAGTGCTTATTTTAAAATCTTCTTTACTGTTGTTGGGTTTGTAAAATGAGATCACCGCATTTTCTATAGCTTGCCCAAATTTTATCTTGATTATGCCTTGATCGTATTGCACAGTTGGTTTGATTTTTAAGTTTAGATAATTTTTGGTGAGTATCATCTTATTGCCATATTCCAACTCTTGTTGGTAGTAGTCGGCGGAGGTAAGGGCTAAATCCTCATTCATAGCCTTTGATACAATTACTGCTAAAAATGCAGCAAACAATATAAATGCGATTACAATACTATATCCCCAGTTCATACGATAATCAATTTTATGTTTATGTTAAATTTGTTAATTCTCCAGCTTACGTTTATCGAGGTTACCCTTAAAAGGAGAAAAAGTTGGTTTTAACTTGGGCAATCTCTTCATTATCACTCATGAGTTTGAACATGATTTCTTGTTTATTTTCTTTTAATTTGTCCCTTGGAATTTCTAAAAAGAACACAGCTTCGGTGATTTCTTCATGGTTAACCATTAAAAGATCTCCTACAATTTTTACTTTTGCATAAGACTTATTAGGTACCAATACAAGTTTTAAATTTCTGGAAGACTTATTAATGAGCTGGATGTTGTATAAATTGGTGATATTTCCATTAGTGTTCGTTTGAGCCAAGGTGCCAGGTACGCGTTTGATGTAGGCTTCTATCTCTTTTCTTGAAACAAGTGAATAGGCCAAGACCATACATAAACCAACTAATACAGCTGAATAAGCCACAACTCGTGGGGTTAACGACCAGGTTTTTTTAGTTAATATCCCATTGGCTGAGTCGTATCTAATAAGCCCTAAGGGTCTATTTATTTGGGACATGACGGTGTCGCATGCATCGATACAAGCGGTACAATTGGTACATTCTAGCTGTGAGCCATTGCGTATGTCTATACCTGTGGGGCAAACTTGCACGCATATTTTACAGTCAATACAATCGCCAAGTGTTGTCGTTGTTGGCATATTTTTGGAGATTTTGCCTCTTGGTTCTCCTCGTATAAAATCATAAACTACACCCAAAGTTTCATTGGTTTGTAAAACTCCTTGTAACCTTCCATATGGACACACGATGGTACATGCTTGTTCTCGCAGCCAAGTAAAAACAAAAAAGAATAAGGCTGAAAAAATGACCACACCCACAAAAAGCCCTTTGTTAGCTGCTATTGGATGGGTAATTAAAAAGCTCAATTTGTCAATTCCGACCAAGTAGCTCATAGCGAGATTGCCGATTAAAAAGGAAATAATAGCGAAAACTATATATTTAAGTATTTTTTTATAAGCAATACCATCTTTGTGTTGATCGTTTTTTTGTTGTGTATGAAAATCGCCTTCTATCCAATATTCTATTTTGCGAAAAACGGATTCCATAAAAATAGTTTGAGGACAAATCCATCCACAGAATATTCTACCAAAAACCGCAGTAAAGAGCACAATAAAAACAAAAAATATAAGCGTGATGAACAAGAAAATGTGAAAATCTTGAGGCCAAAACAAAACGCCAAATACAATAAATTTTCTTTCAAAAATATTGAAAAGGAAAAGTGGTTTAGTCCCAATTTTGATAAAAGGGGTGATAAAAAATACTAAAATTAACAAGAGAGAAACGAAGGTTCTTCTGTTGGTAAAGAATCCTTTAGGTTCTTTGGCATATACCCAAAGTCGATTACCTTGTGAGCCTACGGTAGTCAAACTGTCTCTAAATGATTCTTTATCAGTTTCTTTCATGTATTTATTTTAAAACCAGTTTAAGTATTAAACAGAATATATAATTCTTAAATCTTGAAAATATTCTATATTAACAATCTTCACTTTTTGGGAAGTTTTATTACTTTTTGTCTTGACACAAAAAGTAACCAAAAAGTCAAGGCTGTGAATAAAATGCTAAATTTCATTACGTTACGCTGGAAATGTTTGAAACTCGGGCTCGTTCCTCGCCCTCAAACAACAAACATTTCTTAACCGCTCCACTTCATGAAATTCTTAACGCATTTTTTTCAAGGCCAATCCTTCCAAAAACATCATTTTTGCCTTTTTAAAATATTCATATTTCAGGTGAATAGATGCCATTTCAATACCATAATTTTTACCAACCCTATTCTCAAGACTTCGGTTGCCCTCAGCGCTAGATTTTTACCTTAGTAGTATCGTTTATCGACCCTTGTTCACCAGTTTTCACGCCTTGTGGCGCTTTTCCGTTGATAGGGTTGGTGCCTTTTAGGCTCAATATGTAGTTAGATACATTTTGAATATCCAAGGGGCGGAGCTTTTGTTGCCAAGAGATCATCCCTTTTTCGGGAACACCTACCTTTATAGTCTTAAATATACTGGCAATCGTAGCTCCATGGATCCAATATTCGTCTGTAAGGTTAGGTCCTACACCACCTTCTCCTGCTCCACCATGACAAGCCTTACAGTTTTGTTCAAATATTATTTTGCCTTCATTGATTACCTTTTTGTCATTCAAGGCAAGTTTTACATTGGTTTCATCAATCGAATTGGCCATGGTTTTGTTGTACAACTCAATTTCAGCAGCAGCAATTTTCAATTCGTTTTGATATTCTTCTACTTGGGTAAAACCAAGGTTAAAAACATAATAATAGCTGAGATAGGCTATGCCAGTAACAATGGTAAACGAAAAAATGAACTTGAGCCAAGGAGGCATCCCATTATTTAGTTCTTGTATACCATCATAAGTATGTGGCAACAGATTGCTTTCTTCCTGATCCACAGGCAGCAAGTTGCCAGTAATGAACTTTTGATTGATGGTTTTAAAAATAGCTGTTGTCAAAGGTACTGTAACAATTCCCCTTTTGGCATTTTCTCTTTTTATAACCCCAGATAACACATTGAGTAAAACCAGCACCACACTGATCATGAGTAAAACTACAGTAGTACCCAACACAACCACCAGCTTCATTTCGAAACTCCATGAATTGTTTGAAGGAGCATTCGCCTCCTGTGCAAAAATGGCACTAGAGCTAAACATCAACATAATTATATAAATAAATCTTTTCATTTTATGCATTAATTAGAGTTAACATGACTATTTAAGGCCGCTATTGTAGCGGGATATCCTTCATTTCCTTAATATATTTTTTATCTAATCGCCACATCCAAACAAGCAGGAGCAGAAAAAAGACGCCAAAAATACAAAGTGAGATTATTGGATAAATGGAGACATCTTGAACGGCGGATAATGTATTTTTTATCATAAAGGCTATTATTTTTGATTCGTTACTTTTATGTCAGTGCCCAATCTTTGGATGTAAGCAATTAAGGCGATTATTTCCTTGTCAGGCGTCACCTCAATTTTATCCTTTTTGAGCGATTCGGCTATTTTGAGCGATTGCTTTTGTACATCCAATTCTGCTGATTCCAAATAGCTATCTTCATACGGAACACCTATGGTTTGCATGGCCTTAAGCTTGTCTTTGGTGCTTTTTACATCGAGTGATTGATCAAACAACCAAGGATAAGCAGGCATGATACTTCCTGGCGAGATCGCCGTTGGGTCATACATGTGGTGATAATGCCAAGAATCAGAGTATTTGCCCCCAATACGGTGCAAGTCAGGGCCGGTGCGTTTGCTACCCCACAAAAATGGGTGGTCATATACAAATTCTCCTGCTTTACTATATTCTCCATATCTTTCTGTCTCAGAGCGAAAAGGGCGTATCATTTGAGAATGGCAACCTACACAACCTTCTCTTATGTAAATGTCACGTCCTTGTAATTCCAAAGCGGTATATGGCTTTACACTGGTAATAGTAGGTATATTTGATTTTACCAAAAAGGTAGGCACCAATTCCACCAATCCTCCAATGGCTATAGCTACGGCCATCAAAAGCATAAATTGTATAGGTCTGCGCTCCAACACATTATGCCAATGGTAATCGTGATGTACCGTTTCTTTTTCAAGTGCAGGGGAGGATGCAGCCTCGTTGGCCACAAAACGTCCTACTTTTGCGGTCATTATTAAGTTGTATACCATCACAAACACACCCACCAAGTATAACAAGCCACCGATGGCGCGCATTATATACATAGGCATAATTTGGGTGACGGTATCTAAAAAGTTGATATATTTAAGGTATCCATCTGGTGTAAATTCTTTCCACATGATGCTTTGTGTAACACCTGCCCAATACATCGGCAATGCATAAAATATAATACCCAAAGTGCCTATCCAAAAGTGAAAATTGGCGAGTTTTTTAGAAAATAAAGATGTTTTCCACATTTGTGGTACCAACCAATAAAACATGGCGAAGGTAAAAAATCCATTCCAACCCAAGGCGCCTACGTGTACGTGTGCCACAATCCAATCAGTAAAATGGGCAATCCCGTTTACATTTTTAAGTGATAATAAAGGCCCTTCTAAAGTAGCCATGCCATAGGCAGTAATGGCCACCACAAAAAACTTAAGGATGGGATCTTGTTTCACCTTATCCCATGCGCCTCTTAAAGTAAGCAATCCATTGACCATGCCACCCCATGATGGTGCAATGAGCATTACAGAGAAAACAACACCCAAGGCCTGTGCCCAATCTGGCAAGGCAGTGTATAACAAGTGATGCGGCCCAGCCCAGATATAAATGAAAATAAGTGACCAAAAGTGAACAATGGAAAGTCGATACGAATAGATAGGCCTGTTGGCAGCTTTTGGTAAGAAATAGTACATCATACCTAAATAAGGGGTAGTTAAGAAAAATGCTACTGCATTATGCCCATACCACCATTGCACCAAAGCATCTTGTACCCCTGCGTACCAAGAATATGATTTAAAAAGTGACACTGGCATTTCAAACGAGTTTACAATGTGTAAAACCGCAATGGTGACTAACGTTGCCAAATAAAACCAAATACCTACATATAAATGTCTTTCTCTACGTTTAAAAATGGTACCGATCATATTGATACAAAACACCACCCAAATTAGGGTAATGGCAATGTCAATGGGCCACTCTAATTCTGCATACTCTTTAGAAGTGGTGATACCCAATGGTAGCGTGATGGCTGCTGAAAGAATGATGAGTTGCCATCCCCAGAAATGAATCCAACTGAGTGCGTCGTTAAACATGCGTGTTTTGAGAAGACGCTGCATTGAATAATACACACCTGCAAAAATGGCATTACCCACAAATGCAAAAATTACAGCATTGGTGTGCAAAGGACGAATTCGTCCAAAAGAAGTATATTGAATACCAAAATTTAAAGCTGGATATACCAGCTGAAACGCCACCAACAGCCCGACCGTCATCCCCACTATGCCGAAGATTAAGGAGGCTATCATGAAATATTTAACAATCTTGTTGTCGTAATTAAACTGCTCTACCATATAGTTATTTATTAATGTTATTAATTGTGGGTTTTAAATTCGTGTTGTTTTCAGTTGTAAGGGCATCGTCATGTAACATGCGTATTGCGGGTGTATAAGTGTCGTCCATTTGGTGGTTTTTTAATGCGTAAACAAATAGGAGCATGAATAATCCTGCCATGCCCAAGCTAAAACCTATTAATAAGAATATCACTCCCATGTGTTATTATATATTTTTAAGTATCTTTTTTGACCAATAGTGACTACCTCCCAGGGCAATCAATACCACCGTCATTGAATTTAATGGCATTAAAATAGCAGCTATCAAAGGCGTTAGATATCCTTGCGCCGCGAGGTATAAGCCAATTATATTGTATACAATGGAGGCCGAGAAACACGCATTAATAACCCAGTGACTCTTGCGCGCTAAGGTTATAAATAGTGCTAAGTGTTTAAAGCTATCGCTGTGCATTAAACCATCACTTGCAGGGAAAAATTTTCCGTCCTCGTCAGTAATGCTTATGCCTATATTACTTTTTTTCAATGCCCCAGCGTCGTTTAATCCATCCCCAAGCATCATGATGGTATCATTCGTTTTTTGCAGGATTTTGATATAGTCCAGTTTATCTTGCGGGTTTTGATTAAATTTTATGGTTGATTGACCGTCAAATATTTGCCTGAGCTCATCTTGGTCTTTGTCATTATCACCTGAGATAATATGAAGAGGAAAGTGTAAGCCAGTTAACCCACTGATCATTTGAGGCAAAGCATCTCTAAATTTACTTTTAACTACAAAATGTCCCAGCACCGTTTCATCTATACTCACCCATACTTCAGATCCTTGAAATGGAAGTGTTGCAGCCAAAGCATTATTTACCACAAATGATTTTTTGCCCATTTTAATAGTTCTGCCAGCCACTTGTGCTTGTACACCCTGTCCAATGATCTCTTTAAAATCTGTTGTTTCTACGGTTTCCGCAACGATGGATTTGTATATTACTTCGCTTAAGGGATGTATTCCGGCATGTAATACCGACTTAATGAGAGTTTTATGGTTTTGAGATAATGGTAAACCTTCATACTTCACTTCGGCATTTCGGGTGTCAGTTAGCGTTCCTGTTTTATCAAACACCACTTGGCTTGTATTGGCCATGTTTTCAATAAACAGGGCGTTTTTTAGGTAAAACTTGTGTCTGGCAAAATATCGTGAAATAGTGCCATAAGTAACTGGTCCAGCAAGTGCAAGCACACAAGGACAAGCCGTGATAAGCACACAAGTAAATATAAAAATTGCTTGATGTGCAGAATCAATGTACCACCAATACATTCCAAGCAAGGCTGCAAAGCTTAACATGATGTAGGTGAAATACTTCCCTCGTCTATCTGTAATGGTTTTGATGTGTTTTATTTTGTCGGTAGCAAAGGCATCATCTTGCCAGAGGCTAATAATTTTGCTTTGGGCAAATGGTCGTATCACCTGTAACATGCCTGGGCTCCCTGACCACCTTGCACCGGCTTTAATTTCTTCCCCTTGGTTCAGGTGTATTGTCTCTGCTTCTCCTGTAATAAAACTATAATCCAGATCAGCGCTTGGGCTTAACAAAAGTGCATCTGCTGGAATAATCTCCAAATTCTTTACCAACACCAAATCTCCTTCTTTCAAGTCTTTTATTTGTACTTTCTCTGTTCCTTTATCGGTGGTTTTATGTACAAATAAGGGGAAATAGGAGGTGTAGTTGCGTTCAAATTGTATTGATTCAAAAGTTTTATTTTGAAAAAATCTTGCGACCAATAAGAAGAATATCAATCCCGCAAATGAATCTAAATAGCCTGGCCCTGTGCCTGTCAAAATCTCATAGTAGCTCAAAATCAATAAAGAACTAAATCCAATACAGGTAGGTACATCAAAATTGATGGTGCGTTGTCTCAAAGCGCCATAGGCTGATTTAAAGTAATCAGAAGCTGAATAACATAAAACTGGCAGCGACAATGCCAAGTTAAGGTAAGAAAATACGGTTTTAAATTGTGCTGCAAAATCTCCAGAAAGGCCAAAATACTCCGGCAAGGAAAACAACATGATGTTGCTTGCCGCAAAACCTGCCAAACCTAGTTTTATGATAAATGATGTATCGATTGGTGTTTTGTTGCCTCCTGTTTTATCTTTACTGGCTAGGCTCAAATCAGGTGCGTAGCCTAATTCTGTTAGTAAGGCCACCAAATCTGCTACACCGTAGTCGTTGTTAAAAAATATGATTTTAGCTTTTCTTTTTAAAAAATTTACCCGAACACTTTTTATGTTGGATTCCAGCATGTAAAGATGCTCCAGCGAATAAATGCAAGAAGCGCATACCATGCTAGGGATGTAAAACGCTATGATGGATATTTTATCAGATTTAAATTCTACTAGTTGGTCATAAAGCTTATTTTCTTGGTTGCGATTTTGACGCTGAGTGTCAACTAGCAACTCACCCTGAATAATTTTATATGCTACTTTACAACCATTGCAACAAAACGTATCTTGATTATCTATACATAACGACTCCCCACAGTCACTTCCACAGTGTTTGCAGGTTTGGTAAGTATATTTACGTTCAGATATCATTAGTGCCTCAATTTTTAACAAGGGCAAAATTGTAGCATAATCGTTTAGCTAAAAATGAGATTATACAAGCTAAAAAGTGATAAAATTCATTTTTTGTGAATTAGCTGGACTATAATTTTGGGCTCAGTTTAATTGAAATAAATGTATCCGTCACTTGTCGCTAAATACAATGTACCTGTACCAAGATATACAAGCTACCCTCCCGTACCACATTGGGACAGCGCCAATTGCAACAGGTTGTTATGGGAAAATGAGGTAAAAAATCAGATTGATACTGACAATCAAGTAAGTGTTTACATCCACATACCTTATTGTGAAAGTCTTTGTACGTATTGTGGTTGCAACAAAAAGATAACTACCAATCACGCCGTTGAGGGGCCTTATGTACAAACATTGATTAAAGAATGGGATTATTACCTAGGTGTTTTTGGTAAAAAACCTGTTGTCAAAGAGCTCCATTTTGGAGGCGGAACACCTACCTTTTTAAGCGCTGAACATCTTCAAGAATTGGTGTCGCATATTACCAATAGTTCTGAAACCACCTCCAGCTATTCTTATAGCATTGAAGCACACCCCAACTACACCAATCAGGCGCAATTAACCACTTTGGCTAGCCTAGGTATTGATCGAATAAGTCTTGGGGTGCAAGATTTTGATCCTGTCGTTCAAAAAGCTATTCATAGGGTGCAAACCTTTGAACAAACACAAAAAATTGCCTCAATAGCTCAAAAAGTGGGGATTAAAAACCTTAATATTGACTTGGTATATGGGCTGCCGTTTCAAACTTTGAATAGTATCACAAACACCATCCATCAAACCATGAAGTTAAAGCCCAGCCGCATTGCATTTTATGGTTATGCACACGTGCCTTGGAAAAGCAAGTCACAACGAGGATTTTCTGACCAAGATATACCCCAAGACGAGGCTAAAAGAGCACTTTTTGAAACAGGGGTTGAACTTATAACGCAGTTTGGCTATGTACGGGTAGGAATGGATCATTTTGCCTTGCCTACAGATGAAATTGCCATAGCACAAGAAAATAAAATGCTGCATCGCAATTTTATGGGATATACCACCCAAAATACGCAACTTTTAATTGGGCTTGGGGCTTCGGCCATTAGCGATTCTGGTACGGCTTATATTCAAAATCCCAAAGATGTAGCGGAATATATGATAGCCATTGAAAACCAAAATTACCAAATTGAAACGGGGCATATGCTTACTAGTGAAGAACTTATAATTAAAAAACATATTCAAAATCTCATGTGTAATTTTGAAACTTCCCTCGATTTGTATACCAGAAGTATCTTGCCAAGATTACAATCTTTCATAAGCGATAAGCTGGTAACAATAGATGGTGAAAGCATAAAAGTTACTAATACTGGTAAGCTATTTATCAGAAATATTGCCAACTGTTGGGACAAACACTTTCAATCCTACAATAACATTTCACAACTTCAGTTTAGCAAGGCCATATGATGGCTATTTAAAATTTTATTTTCAATTTAATAATTCTTAACATGGTTATACTTCTTTTCTTCGTTATTCATTGGTATCTTTCTTTATTTGCCCAAACCTTCTTTTTACACCGATATGCAGCACATGGCATGTTTACGATGTCTAAGTTTTGGGAAAAGGTATTTTATGTCTTAACCTGGATTTTTCAAGGCTCTTCTTTTTTAAGTCCTTATGGTTATGGGGTGATGCATCGTCTACACCATGCCCATGCAGACACAGAAGAAGATCCACATTCACCAAAATATTCTCATAACTTGTTTGACATGATGTGGAAAACCAAACAAATTTATCATGGAATAAAAGAACACACCATTGCCATCGACGACAAGTTTAAAAAGGGTGTTCCGAGGTGGGATTTTGTGGAAAAACTAGGATCGAGTTGGATCTCACGCATTGCTTGGGGAACTGCTTATACTTTGGTTTACATTCAATTTGCACCCTATTGGTGGATGTTTTTATTATTGCCTATTCATTATATTATGGGGCCGGTGCATGGTGTTATTATCAACTGGTTTGCGCATAAATACGGGTACATTAATTTTAAAGTAAACGACACGGCCAAAAATCTTTTACCATTCGACTTTTTGATGATGGGCGAAAGCTACCACAACAACCATCATAAACTGGGTGGCAGGGCTAATTTTGGAGTAAAATGGCATGAGTTTGACCCAACCTATCCGATCATTTTACTTTTTAACCAACTTGGAATCCTTAAGTTAAAAAAGAATAACGACTTAAATTATATGTAGTAAAAAGCTTTCGAGGGTAGGGACATTAGTTACGTGTCCTTACCTGAGATTTATGGCTTTAATAACTAACTAGTTTTGGCGATTATGGTCAGATGCCAGGGTATTAAATAAAAATAAAGTCCTTTGCGAGGAGACTAATACTATTGTTATAATACCATCACTTAAGTTCGTTGAAGGTATAAACTGATTTATCATTTCAATTTTGGTTTGTACAAATTTAAGAATTGTTTGCTATTGGGCCTGACTTTTAGGTCATTGTTTTAGTTTTATGTGAACAAACCAAAGTCTAGACGGCTAGTTTTGGTGGGTGAAGACATCACCACAAATGCCTATAGTACCTAAAATGTATTTAAGCATTATAACTAAAAACCTGTTAGAAGATTGGTTGTTTGAATTTTTTGGCATGTTATGAATGGTTTTGTTTTTTAGCGAAAGACCCTCTTGCGCAGTTTCATGATGCAATACTAAGTGCCCACTGTGCAATCTATTTGCGCGTTTCAAACGCCGTTCTCACTAATTTGCGTTACAAATGCGGGTGGCATAAGTGCGATTTATGGAGTATATTTCTTTAGCTAAAAGTACTATAATTCTTAAACTTTTAAATTTGATGTTATTTGGTCTTTCGAAAATTTTCATCACACAAGCAGTTCACATTTAAGCCCTTATTATACAAGTTTTTCTAAAGTTGAATATTACTTATATCAGCTTTTACAAATTTAAAATTCTTTCAAAAAGTGTAGGTATACGAATTTTAAGTAGTTTTGTACTTTAAGTACTCATCAATTTATCAGTCAGATGATAGATCTATTCAAGAAGTTTTCTTTTTTCGCCAAAGCTCCATCGTTTTTATGCTTTACTAAGCACTTTGCGATCACTTTTTTGTTAGGTGCAATCCTGTTACTACAGGCTTGTGAAACAAAGGAATCCAATAAAACAGTTAAACAGACAGTTAAAAAGGTCTCGGGAACAGAAAATATGATTGAGCAATATTATGAAAACTCTGAACCTAAGGTGTTGCGGTTAAGGGCATCTATAGACAACAACAAAAAATATAACGGAGTTTATGAAGAATATTTTCAAAGTGGTAAAATCAGAATAAAAACCAATTTTAAAGATAACGAAAAGCATGGTCGTTATACGAAGTATTATGAAGATGGAAATATAGAGCAGTTAGAAGTATTCAAAAATGGAAAAAATGATAGCATATCTACCTACTATTATCCAAATGGACAGGTTGAAAAAATAAAGTCTTACAAAAACGGAATCGAATCTGGCGCTTATCGTGCCTACAATAAAGATGGGCAGCTTCTTCAAGAATATAATTATGTGGACGGCGAAAAAAGTGGTGTTCAAAAGGTATTTCACAAAAATGGAAAACTTAAACTCATCAGCTATTATAAAAACGGGATGCCCGGCGTAGGTCTCAAAAGTTATGATAGTAACGGAAAAGAGGAAGACTTGGGGTACAGAATGATTTTGAAAGAAGAAAATACCATTCGGCTTAATGACACCTACACTTTTAAGGTATCGCTTAATAAAAAAGAACACCCTGTGAAGCTTTATTTTGGCGACTTAGAGGAAGGTAAATATCTGACTAACCAACTGAACGAACTTTTCTATGACAAATCCTGCGATTGTTACATGAAAAAATTCTATATACCCCCACAATACAATTTGATGGAACCCATTGCATTTACCGCAGTTATAAGCATTTCGGATACAAAAAAACTGATTTTAACCAAAAAAATAAACCTCGCCCTCACTAATTACTAACTATGCCAACCATCTTCATAAAACTGAATTTATCGTTATTGTTTTTTTTGTCGATTCAAGTCTTTGCTGATTCAGCAGATAGTTTGATTCGGTTACAAGACATGTCTTTTAATTTTGAGTGGGAAAAAAGAGCATTTATTCAGACTGGTGAAACAAATCCTAACCAACTTGTCTATCTCAAGTTGCTTTTTGCAGGTCATCCCGATGCAAATGAGACGAACATTGCTACTTTTGACAAAAAGGTGACTGCATTTGTTTCTGAAATTGCTCCTAATGTGACATCTTCCAAAACGCCTTCAAAAAAAATAGAACTGATCCATAAGAAAGTGCATCAAGCGTTTCTTACTAAATATGAACTAAAAAATCAGTTTTATGATCTTGCAAAAACAGGAATGTATAATTGTGTGTCAGGAACGGCCTTGTTTGCCTTAGTTCTGGAGAAATTGAACATCCCGTATGTCATTAAGGAATATCCAACGCACGTCAATCTTATCGCCTATCCTGATGATCATAAATTACTTATCGAAACGACGGATCCTTCCAAAGGGTATTTTAAAATTTCAGATCCATTAATGGCAAAATATGTGCAGTATCTCCTTAAAAGCAAACAAATCTCACAATCTGAATTTGACAGTAAAAAAACAGAAGATTTATTTAATGATCACTTTTTTTCACAGGCTGGAAACTTGAAATTAAAACAGCTCATCGGTATTCAATTTATGAATAATTGCATTTACTTGATTGAAGACAAAAAACCAAGGGAGTCTTACGTTAATATGCAAAAAGCCTATTGGCTACATCCCTCCCCAAAAAACTCTTTTATGTTAAAAGAAAGTTTAACGAGGGTAATTTCAGACGGTAACTATGCCGACACAACGGTACTTCAAGGCCTGTTTACCTATGTCAAATCTTTCCAAAATATCTTTAGCGAAACCGACAAGAATGAAATTTTGGGTGAATTTAACCGAATCACAGAAGTACAACTTATCCAACAAAGTAACTTTGACAAATACAAACTAACATTTAACAAACTCTCCCAGCTTCTAGACTCCTCAGACCTGCAAGATCGCCTACACAGCTTTTACTGTTTTGAACTCAATAAAACGATACTGAACGCAGGCGTTTCACGACCTATCGACCTCGAATGTTTGCAAAAATCTTATAACAAATCACCCAACAACGCAGATCTTCGTTCCCTGATCTTATTTGCTTGCTCCAAATACTGTAGCCGCTCTTCCAAAGCAATACAAGTATATGACATCACAAAAACATACGCTGCTAAATTTCCATTTCTCAATGAAAACCCAGATTTTATCATGATTAAAGCAGCGTCTTTATTAGAAATGATCTATTTTTCATTTAATAAAGGAGAAGGTAAAAAGGGGGACATTTATGTTGCCGAAGCCAACCAGTTGCTTTCGGGTAATTCAGTTAAGATAGATGAAATAACCATAGAAAAAGCCTACGTGAGTGCCGTTGCTTTTTATTTTAAAAACAATAACCTGACTAGAGCTAAACAACTCCTTAACCAAGCATTGGTATTGGCTCCAGAAAACGAAACCCTACTAGAGCTTAAAAAATCGGTAAGGTAGAAACGTATCTTTATAGGTTTACGCTACGGAAACACAACTCTAAAGAAGAATGAACTCATCCAAAGGACTGTCAAAGTCCGATGAAAGAGTTGTCTTTCCTTTGAAGCTTCCAAAAATGGGCTTAACACTCTTTTTTTCTCTTTTTTATACTTCTGGAGAAGATAATCGATAAAGTCCATTGCCACCCAGCTGGCGTCGACGTCGTTTACTCCAATTGTTTATTATTATTATTAAGGCTTTCGTAATTGCAAAAACCTATCATCTCTTCTGTGATGAGGAAGCGATGATAGCTTGGGTGTTAGCACCAGTTATTTTTTATAATCAATCTTGACCCTAATATTATATGAACCAAACTTCATATTTTCAGGAAGCTGTCTTAGTTCTTTCGAAAATTTAAGAAGAACTAAAATATTGATTTTATCATTATCCCATGTTAATTTATAAAAATATCCTTCCTTACTCTCATTCTCTTCAAGGGAGCTTGGTTGTCCCCAATCTTTAATTAACCCAGACTTAATATTTGAATATTTGGCCAAATAATCCTTTTCTCGTGTTATCTCCAAGTCAAATTTGTCACCATCAGTCTTCAGATTTTTTACATAATTCATTATATTCCAATCATAACTAGTGGATAATAGTATTGAATCCCGTTCATTGTAAAAATATTCAACATACAATTCAGGATAAAAAGAATCATTTGTCCTTATGAAAGTTAAAGGAAAATAGTCCTTCTTTTCTTTTGCTTTTGGAAAATATCCTTTAGCAACATTAGTCTTAAGAAAACCTAACGGTTTTGATTTAATTGAGTCTTCATAATTTCTAACCTCAAATAACCTCTTTCTAACAAATAAAAAATTATGTTGTCCAAAGCAAAAATTTGAGCAACAGCAAACAACTATAATTAATAATAACTTTTTCATTGTGGGATCTTTTAATAATTTTATTTTTGTTTTGGCTCATAAAAAGTAGGCACAAAGCCACCTTGATAACAACCTGCTATTGGAATTAAATTGTCGCCACGCACGTCAATTCCTTCAAGTTTAGTGATTGTTTGATACCAAGTCTTTTCATATTTTTTATCAATTTTTGCAAGTTCTACAAGTAAATGAAATCCTCCACGTGTCTGTAAAAAACGCAAACATTCCGGGTTTATTAAGTCACTTATTTTTTCTCTTATCATTTCTAGCTCTACTCCGTCAAAGTCAATGTCCAAAAAAACTTTTCTACTAACTGATTTTTGTATTTCAGACATAATTTCTTGATGTGGATTATAGCCATCGTAAGGCCTTGTAATTAATTCTGCCAATTTTTTAAGTCCTTCTTTTGCAGCTTTTTCGTAACTTCTTGGGTTAGGATTAATGTAAATGGCAAGAGCTTCTTGTGGTATTGGAACTTGTTTTTGGTAATAGCTACCAACTTCACATTCTAATTGTTTGATTTTTTCAAATAGAAATTCCTTTGTAGAAGTAAAGCGTTTTAGCTGTTGTTTGTCGGCCTTTAATGGTACAGTGTTTTTGCTGTATTTTGAACGAGCAAATAAACAACAATAATAAACTTCTCCCGTTCTAAGTTCAGGAAGCCACTCAATAAAACTAAGGAGTTTTTCTTTGTCTATGATAATTTTGTAATTCACCTTTTATTATAATGTAATGCTTTCATTTTCTAATGTCCATATGTAAGTTCTTATTTATCTCTTAAAGATATTATTTATCCCGACAATATTCGATATAAAAGGAACTGGTTAAACATTACAAAATTATATTATTTAATTGAGGTATAAAGTAGAATTTTTGTTCTTTATCCACTGAGGCCAAGGAAAGAACTGAAATTCTAAAACATTTCATCTCTTTAGTTGCGGATGAAATGGAAGCTAAGTTGGAGTGGTAGGAATCGAACCTACATAGTCGAAACGACAGATTTACAGTCTGCTGATTTACCAATTTACCATCACTCCAATTTTGCGGAGAGTATAGGAATCGAACCCTGTGTTTTATCACCGCTCCTGTTTTCAAGACAGGTTGCCCACCAATGGACGCTACTCTCCAAAATTTTGCGGAAGGCAAAGGAATCGAACCTTCACCGCTTTTACACGGAACATCTTAGCAGGATGCCCCAACAAACCAATATTTGGCTACCTTCCATTTTATACTCTAAAGCAGATACGAACTGCCACTTGTACAGATTATAAGTCTGTTGCACATGCCGTTAGGCTTTTAAATTTTTACACCAGCTATCGGATTCGAACCGATACTAATTAGTTCCTAAGACTAATGCCTCTGCCAATTGGGCTAAGATGGTAAAAAAAAAGCCTCCTGAAGTGAATCAGGAGGCTTTTAAAAGCTCTTTGTATGGCTAAATTTTAATCAATACAAAATCTCCCGTCGTTCACAAGTGAATAACTTAACCATGAGAGACTATATAGTTTTCTATTTGCCATTATTGAAGCAAAATTACAAACAAAATATTATTATCCAAGTAAAAACCTTAAAAATGTGTTTTCTGTCCTAGTGCAGTGGTTTGGTAGCCTTAAACACAAAGGCAGTCTGTAGAAAACCGACAAACTACCCATAATTGAACAAAAATGGCTTATAATTATCATAGATGGCCATAATTTAATAAATAGTTGCGAATAATGCTTCTCAATCCTGCACCCCCTCCTCACGACAACTCCATAATTACTGCTTGCACCGCTACCACCAGCCGCACAAACCGTCTCAAAAACTCTCGTTTTTCTAACAATACGAAACCTTAGTTTTTGGCGGTAGTTTTTCTTATCCTACGATATTTCCTACTGTCATTTTACTGCTTTTTGGAAATGAAATACCGTTGTCCATCCATAGTTTAAAACTCATGTTGTCAAACAAGTCGCTTGGTCTAATTTCAAAATTTTTAATCTCTACTTCTCGTTTTAATACTTTGGGTACAATTTCATTTATAAACCAAGAGTTATGAGTTATCAGAAGCGAAGATTTTAGTCCTGTGTTGTTTAGTGGCGAAACAAGCAAGTCAAACAATTCATCGTCTGTTTGATATGTTTTTGCAAAGTTCTCAAAGTCAAATCTGTCAGATTGTGTTTTGTCTATTGCTGAAACAAAGTCTGCCAATGTTGGGATAAATCTGTTTTGATAATCAGGTAAAATATGGTCTTGCTCGCAAAGGTCTTTAACATTTATATTTTTCCCATCACTATTTGTTATTGTTTGTCCAAAAATGGGTACAATTACTCTTCTTATACCCCATAAAGTATGTAGGATTCTGTGCCGATTGTCGCTACACAACTCTTTTGTACTGTCCATAAAGTCATGGATAGGTAAATAATCCTCTATTTTTCCCCCTCTTTTTTTTACGGATATTTGAGAATGAAGTATTGAGTTCATTTTAAAACTCTCCCAATTCTTGTTCTTCCAAATTAAAGTCTTCTGGATTTAACTCTTCATCATCTGAATACTCTACAATGTCGTGAAATGAAATTTCTAAAATATTCAAGAATACCTTTGCTTGTTCTGAACTAATTTCTTTTGGCAAATCAAAATAGTGTTTGTCAGAAATTGTTAAAGCAAACGCTGTTTTATAATAATCTTCCAATTTTTGAAAGATTTGATCATATGTTGAATTATGAAAAAAGAAATCAACAGCATTCATTCCTTTCAATCTTTGCATTGAAAGGATGTCTTGTTGTTCTTTTTCTGTTTTAGCTTCTTCAAGGGTATTGAAAGTACCAACTATACTTCCTTTAGTACCTTCTGCTAATTCAAATGATTCGTCTGTGTAAAAAAAACCTTTTTTGTGAATTACAAATTTCGCCATTTTGTCGTTTATTTTTTTTGTTATTATTTAGTTCTTGATTGTCTGCTTGGTGTTTTTTAAAATTGCCCCATAACCACTGTGTTTACTCAATCGCGTAAATATCCGCTATATGCGCAATTGGCCTTTAATTTAATATTTAGATTTATAAAACAAGTTTAGTATTATTTTATTTCAAATCCAATTGATCCTTAGTAGAATTGATTTGGTCAAATCACTTGATGCTTATGTGGAATTAATTTTATCTTTCCCTTGCCGCCTATCGCCAACGACTACTTTTCTTGGCAATGAAGAAGCGATTGGTTTCCTGCCCAGTGCAATTCTCGACCTTCTTCTGCGCTTGGTTGGTGCCAAAGGCTGCATCTCGTGTATTTCCCTCAAAATCTCTTCCCAACTGGCATATTTGGTCACTCTGGGTGGCATTGGCAAGGGGATGTGGATGCCCTTGAGGTAGTATTGTGTAGCCAACAGATGGACATTTTTCTTCTTTTTCTTCTTGGCAATGACGGCGTATGCTGTCTTTATCTCAGGCACTAACATGGCTTGGTTGGCGTAATGCACTGCATCGCGGAACTTGCTGCGGCTTTTCTGCTGGGCAGGGGTGTTGGAAACAGGGCCTTGGTACCTTGCATAAAAAACAGTTCGTCCGTTTTGCTGGCGAAAAACCCAGTTGCCAAACTTGCCACTCAAGCCGTAATTAAGCAATGGGTGGCGGAGTAATTTAGGAAAGTCCTTGTATTTCATTGGTTTAAATTTTAATTCTTACGTTTTCACAATCCCT
>JAIYAU010000064.1 GCA_027488865.1 Cytophagaceae bacterium | reverse complement strand
TTCTTACGACTACACCACTTCTCAACTGGCCAACTACTCCAGTGGTTCACATGAGATTGTAATCGGTTATCGTATCGCACATCTTGACAAAAAACCTGCTCCTGCGCAGTTTTGGTAGGATGAAGAATTATTTGGAATGGTATATCAATGAAATAACTTTAATTAATTAGTAGCACCAAATTGGATATTCTTCCCCTGCTTTAAAGATTGATTTTGAAGCTGGCAATTCAATAAACGCGTTCCCTTTACTAAGTGCTACTAAATCACCTGAACCTTGCCATTCTACAGGCGTGGCCAAGTTGCCTTCTTGATTGATTATCGGAAAATAGGTTAGGTCATTGTTAAAAGAAACCTCTTTAGTTAAAATCGCCTTGTTTTTATTCAATGGTTGGGCTAAACATGTTCTTATCCATGGAATTAAGTAACGGTAGGTGCACATATAAGATGAAACTGGATTACCTGGAAATGCAAATACAGTTGATCCAAGATTAAATTCTCCAAATAAAAATGGTTTTCCAGGTTTTTGTTTTACCAAGTGGAAGTGTGTTGTTAATCCTAGGTCTTTAAGCACCGAAGGGATAAAGTCAAATTTACCTTTTGACACACTACCTGTTATAACCAAAACATCAAATTCTGATTTTAACGTTCTGATTAACAATAACATTTTTTCATAATCATCTTCTAAGTGATAGCTTTCTCCAGTTATTCCAAAAGTACTTAAGGCTGCCATTATGCTTGGAGAATTAGATTGGCGTATTTGATGGGGTAGGGGATAAGTGGTGATTGCAACCAATTCATTTCCAGTACTTATTACTGCTACCTTTGGTTGTTTTTTAACCAGTACTTTACTTTTACCCACCGTGGCTAAAACACCAATAATTGCCGCATTAATCTTTGTGTTTTTTTCTACCAATAACAAGCCTTTTGTCGTGTCAGCTCCTTGTTTATGAATATTTTGACCAATTTTTGGCTCTATTTTTATATGACAGTTTTGATTATGAACATTTAAATGTTCATAAGGAATCACAGTGTCAGTACCTAATGGCAGCATTGCGCCTGTCATTACTTCTATACATTGTGAGGGATTGTTTAGCAGAACGTTTTCTTCACCCGCCCCATGTGTTTTTTCAATAAAAAATTCCCTTTGACCATTTATATAATTGTTGATATTGATGGCAATACCATCCATAGCTACTCGATTAAATGGTGGGAAATCGCGGTCGGCAAAAACATCCTCATTTATTATTCTTCCGATTGCATGTTCTAAGTTTACATACTCTTGACCAAAATTTTTAGCGGTTTTACCTATTGTTTCAAAAGCCTGCTCAACACTTATCATGATTGTTTTTTAATTTAAAAACTATGGTTGCAAATATTAACAAAGTTAAACACAAATTATTTAGGCATAATTTACCATAAAATAATGTGATAAAATTATATTTTTGTAAAAAAGGGAAACATGATTTTATATGGAGGTGGTGGACATGCCAAAGTGGTAATGGATTGCATTTGGGATGCTGCCAGTAGTGTATCTGGTGTTTTTGATGACAATCCCAAAATAGAGCTTCCTCAAGGTGTTCAGTATTTAGGTAGTTATAGTGCCATTGTGGGTTTTCAGTATCCAATAGTGGTATCCATTGGAAATAATAAAATACGTTTTAATGTAGTACCAAATATAAAACATCGCTTCGGTAAAGCAATTCATCCCTCAGCACTTGTATCATCCTATTGCCAGATTGGTGATGGGTGCATGATTTTACATGGAAGTATTATCCAATCAGGTACTGAAATAGGCCGACATGTAATTGTAAATACAGCGGCTAGTGTAGATCATGATAATATAATTGGCAATTTTGTGCACATTGCCCCTCATGCAACCTTATGTGGAGGAGTGCAAATAGGAGAAGGCACCTTCGTGGGTGCTGGTGCAACAGTAATTAATAATATAAAAATCGGTAAATGGTGTACTATAGGTGCAGGAGCAGTAGTAATCGACGATTTACCAGATTATAGTACTGCAGTTGGGGTGCCTGCGAGAATTTTAGATAAATGATCATTTTTATCCATGCTTTTATTTATTAAGTAACGATAAAGGAAATTTAAAACAATAACTAAAATTTAAGAATTAATCACATTTTTCTTTAACAACATTATCTTATGTCAGACAATCAAGTATCATTTACAGAAGCAATTAAAAAATCATATAACAGCCAAATCCCAAATATTTACCTAGGGGCAGGATTATTAAATACCGAGGTGGTAAGTGAAGCAAAGGTAACTTTGCCCCTTAAAATGATGAATAGGCACGGTCTAATTGCAGGTGCAACCGGATCAGGTAAAACGCGCACGCTTCAAGTGATTGCTGAACAGTTGTCGGATGCAGGCGTGGCTGTTTTTCTGTCAGATATCAAAGGAGATCTTTCTGGAATTGCAAAAGCTGGAGTTATCAATGACAAATTGAAGGAAAGAGCAGCGTTGTTAAATATTGACTACAACAACACGGGTTTTCCCGTGGAACTTTATTCTTTAAGCGGTAAAAAGGGTGCCCAAATGCGTGCTACTGTTCTTGAGTTTGGTCCAGTACTTTTATCTAAAATACTTGAACTGAATGAAACCCAATCAGGTGTACTTTCTATTTTATTTAAATACGCTGACGACCAAGGGCTTCCAATGGTTGATTTAAATGACCTAAAAAAAGTACTTACTTATTTGTCAGAAGGTGAAGGAGCCAAGGAAATTAAAGCTGATTATGGCACCATATCTACTTCTACATCTGGTACTATACTAAGAAAAATTGTAGCTCTTGAACAACAAGGAGTTAATACTATTTTCGGTGAAAAATCATTTGATATATCAGATTTAATAGATAAGGTGGATGGCAAAGGTTTAATTAGTATTTTAAATGTTTCGGATGTACAAGATAAGCCAGCTCTTTTTTCCACATTTATGCTCAGTTTGTTGGCAGAACTCTATTATAATCTACCTGAAGCAGGTGATTTGGACAAACCAAAATTAGTTTTCTTTTTAGATGAAGCCCATTTATTGTTCAAAGATGCACCAAAAGCATTTTTGGATCAGATTGAACAAGTAGTAAGGTTAATCAGGTCCAAAGGAATAGGAGTATTTTTTTGTACACAAATGGCACAAGATATTCCTAATAATGTTTTAGCACAACTTGGTAATAGAGTTCAACATGTTTTAAGAGCTTTTACACCAAACGACGCTAAAGCCCTTAAAGAAACCGTAAATACATATCCCAATTCTCAATTTTATCAAATTGACAAGGTACTCACTTCTTTAGGAATAGGTCAGGCGCTTATAACTGTGCTAAATGAAAAGGGGATACCCACTGAAGTGGCTGCTACACATCTCACCCCTCCTAGAGCACACATGGGGCCATTGTCAGACGAAGAATATACCCAAAAATTAAAAGAATCTACTTTGTTTGAAAAGTATGAAAAAACTGTAGACGTAGAAAGTGCTTACGAAATATTAACAGAACGTATGGAAAAAGCAGCTGATGAGAAAGAAAAATTGGAAGCTGAAAAAATTGAACAAAAACAAACAACTACTACGTCGAGAAGGAGAGAAAAGTCTACAGTAGAACAGGTATTGTCTTCCCCAGTTGCCAAACAAATAGGCAAAGAATTGGTAAGAGGGGTGTTTGGAATGCTTTTTGGGACTAAAAGTAAAGGAAGATTGTTTTAATTCAAGAAAAAATAGAACTTAATATTTTTTGGTGTATAACTTTGTGTAAAACTTTGCATTAAATAGAGAAACATATACCTTTGCACACGCAAAAAATTTGTAAGGTTCATACATTTAAGATATTTATATGGCTAATAAAGGTAAAGTTACGCAAGTAATTGGCCCAGTGGTGGACGTGAGCTTTGATGGCGAAAACGTACAACTTCCAAAAATCTACGATGCCCTTGAGATCATCAGACCTAATGGGCAAAAATTAATTCTAGAGTGTCAACAACACCTTGGTGAAAATCGTGTCCGTGCAATTGCAATGGATTCTACCGATGGGTTATCTCGTGGCACCGAAGTGATTGACACAGCTCAACCAATTTCTGTTCCTATCGGTGACGATATCAAAGGACGTTTGTTTAATGTCGTTGGTGATGCAATTGACGGTATGAGTCAGCCAGAAGGTAAACATAGATTACCTATTCATCGTCCAGCACCAAGATTTGAAGATTTAACTACTTCATCAGAAGTGCTTTATACTGGTATAAAAGTGATTGATTTAATTGAACCATACGTTAAAGGTGGTAAAATTGGACTTTTTGGAGGTGCTGGTGTAGGTAAAACTGTATTAATTCAAGAATTAATTAATAACATTGCTAAGGCATATGCAGGTCTGTCTGTGTTTGCAGGTGTAGGTGAGCGTACACGTGAAGGAAATGACCTGCTGAGAGAAATGATTGAAGCAGGTATTGTAAAATATGGAGAACCATTTAAACATTCTGTGGAAGAAGGAGGATGGGACTTATCTAAAGTGAATAAACAAGAGTTAGCGGATTCACAAGCTACCTTCATTTTTGGACAAATGAATGAACCTCCGGGTGCTCGTGCGCGTGTTGCTTTGTCAGGATTAACCATAGCTGAATATTTCCGTGATGGTGACGGTACAGGCCAAGGTCGTGATATTCTATTCTTTATAGATAATATCTTCCGTTTTACTCAAGCAGGTTCTGAAGTATCTGCATTGTTAGGTCGTATGCCATCAGCTGTGGGTTATCAACCTACATTGGCTACAGAAATGGGTGCTATGCAGGAGCGTATTACTTCTACTAAAAGAGGTTCGATTACCTCAGTACAAGCGGTATATGTACCTGCTGATGATTTAACTGACCCTGCTCCAGCTACAACTTTTGCTCACTTAGATGCTACAACTGTACTTAACCGTAAAATTTCTGAACTTGGTATTTATCCAGCAGTAGATCCTTTAGATTCTACTTCTAGAATATTATCTGCAGAAATTGTAGGTCAGGCGCATTATGAGTGTGCTCAAAATGTTAAGCAAATATTACAACGTTATAAAGAACTTCAGGATATCATTGCCATTTTGGGTATGGATGAATTGTCAGAAGAAGATAAGCAAGTGGTACATAGAGCTCGTCGTGTACAACGTTTCTTATCTCAACCTTTCCATGTGGCGGAACAATTTACAGGTCTTAAAGGTGCTTTGGTAGATATTAAAGATACCATTAAGGGATTTAATATGATCATGAATGGCGAGTTAGATTATCTTCCAGAATCAGCCTTTAACTTAGTAGGAACCATAGAGGATGCCATTGCTAAAGGTGAAAAAATGATGAAAGAAGCAAAATAAGTTTAAGTTAATGTGTTCAAGGTTTTGTGATTTAAAACCTTGAACACTAAACATTTAACATAATAGAAATGTATTTAGAAATTGTAACGCCAGATAAAAAAATTTATCAAGGTGAGGTCACAGCAGTTCAGGTGCCAGGAATAGCTGGTTCATTTGAAATACTTAATAATCACGCGCCTATTGTGAGTGCTATTGAAAAAGGCAATGTAAGGGTTAAAACTGCTACTGGTGAGGTTAAAAACTTCATAATTGAGGCTGGTGTAGTGGAAGTGGTTAATAATAAAATTGCACTTTTAGCTGAAGCTGTAATAGGTTAATAAATTATAACTTATAAATTTATAAAGGCTTGTGAAAACAGGCCTTTTTTTGTTGGTAAAAACCATTCTAATATTAACGAATGAACGCAAACGAATTTTCACACCTCGATGCACAATCGAACCCTGCCATGGTGGATGTTGCTCATAAGGAAGTTTCTTTAAGAGAGGCAATTGCAGAAAGTAGAATTGTGCTACCCAAGGAGGTAGTGTTATTATTTAAAAATCAAGATATTCTAGTAAAAAAGGGGTCAGTATTTAATACGGCAATTATTGCTGGAGTAATGGCCGTTAAGAAAACATCGGAACTTATACCTTTATGTCATGGGTTGTTAATTGATAACTGCCAAATAAACATCAAGTTAGAAAATGAAGAGGCGGTGATTACTTGTAAGGTAACCTCATTCGGAAAAACAGGTGTGGAAATGGAGGCTTTAACAGGGGTTAGTGTTGCAGCATTAACCATCTATGATATGTGCAAATCTTTTTCCCACGCGATGGTAATTAAAAATACACGACTTTTAAGTAAAACTGGTGGCAAAAGTGATTTTCATGGATGATATCAACGTTTTAATTTTATGTGGTGGATACAGTACTCGTATGAAACAAGATAAGTGTCTCATCGTTTACCACCAACAACCTCAATGGAAATATTTACTTAACTTATTTACCCCAATATTTAAAAATTGTTTTATCTCTTGCCGAAAGGATCAAATTGACATTTTTCAACTCTTTACTAGAATTGTTACAGATGATGTAGCTTTTGATTTTCAAGGGCCGGCTGTGGGAATATTGTCAGCAAATAAACAATTTCCTAATAAAACATGGCTGGTGGTTGCATGTGATCTTCCGTTAATTACTTTAAAATCAATTAATTTATTGATTGAACAGCGTGATGTTACCAAAGGTGCTACTGCCTTTAATAGCCCTACACAAAACTTGCCCGATCCGTTATTAACTTTATGGGAGCCATTGGGAATAGAGGAACTAAGGCTAAACGTAAGCTTGGGAATTACATGTCCTCGAAAGGCACTATTAAAAATGGAAACAAAAATCTTGGACAACCCTTCTTCCCAAGAACTGCTTAATGCGAATACCCCAAAAGAATACGAGCAAATAATGACTATTCTTTCAAACGATTAAAAGCGAAACTAAAATTAATCAAATTGTACAATGGAATATTAAATTTGTTATATTTGTATTCTAATGTTTAAAGGAATTGAAGAAAATCAACATTATATATATAACGTTGTTATTTTTCACTGTTTTAACAGTGCCAAAAGTGTTGTGTCAAAATTATAATGTAAACACTTTAACTCCACTTAACTTTAGATACGAAGTGCCTAAAAAGGTTTATGAACAAAAAATATATTTTGGCATAAAAGGAGGAATTGGAGCAAGTTATATTGAAAGTAATAGCATTAGTGTTAGTGGTTCTATCCCTTATTCTGAGTTATTCGGAAGTACAGTAGCAAATTTTAAAACTTCTAAACGCATTTCTTTTAGACATGAAATGTCGCTGGTTGTAATTAAAGATTTTTCTCAGTACAGCAAACCTTCTATTAATTTTGCAATGCCATGGTTGGTTAATTATCATTTTTCGGAAGTGGCGTTTGTAAGTATGGGTTTACAACCATCCGTTTTGTTGGCAAGCCAATATCCAACAAGCTTAGAGGCCAAAGAGGACAACAATAAAAATCTTAATTTGGCTGGTCTGGTGGGAATTGACCTCATTTTTGAAAACAACATTAATGTAGGTTTTCGGTTTGTTAAAACCTTCAACAATTATACTAATTCAGAATCTCCCAATTTTAATGGTTTACAAGTGTCAGTAGCATACCTTTTTCATAAATTATCGGAAAGAGACAAGAAATTGATGTTTGTTAAATCCCGTAGGAATAAGAAAGTACCTTCTTTAGCGAGTATCAGATAATTTTTTTACCTTCGTTATCGTAACGGGGATTCAATGATCAATATTTTATTTCAGTCTTATGGTAGCCGTCAAATTGCAGATGAAGTAATTTATTCTGTACTTACATTTGTACATTCTACCCCTGACAGAAGTAACTTTAGAATTGTAATTTATACAGACAATCAAGATTATTTTTTAAAATTCTTAAATCATCCCATGGTTTGTTATAGAATCATGACCTCTCAAGAACTTAAAACTTGGAAAGGACAATTTGATTTTATCCATAGGGCCAAAATAGAGGTAATTAAAGACTGTTTTACACGATTTGATGGTCATATACTTTATTGTGATAGCGATACGGTATTTATTAAAAATGCGAATGATTTGATTCCATTAATAATGCCTGAAATAAGCTTAATGCATATTAACGAAGGATTTTTAAATAGACCTATCAATCCTATTTTTGTTAAAATGGGTAAATTTTTGCGTAAAAATGAGTTTGACCTAGCAGGAGAAAAACTTAAGATTCCTGTAAATACACCAATGTGGAATGCAGGCGTAATAGGAATTCATCAGGCTAATTCTTTTTTAATTGATGAGGTGTTGCTTCTTAACGATACTATGTTTTTGGTTTATCAAAAGCATGTTATCGAGCAACTTGCATTTTCTTATGTACTAAATAAACACACTAGTTTAAGGAAAGCTGCCAATCATATATTTCATTATTGGCATAACAAACCCGCATATAGAGAAGCCATTGATAGATATTTATATGATAAAGACGAATCACTTTGGTATAATGTTGAAAATAAATTGATAGATCCCACATTACAAGTAAATGATAAAACGGATAAGAAGGGAGTTTTTAAACTTCTTTTGAGCAAATTTCAACACTAGAAAATAAAATCTTTTAAATCTCATCTCTAAATTAAATTCTTCATGATTTTTTTTTTAATAAATTAGTGAGTCCTTCATGATAGTTTATGGAAACAGGATATCTTAATTTATGTTTGAGAAGGGTAATTAAAGATATTATTTTCTATCTTTGCCACTAAGGCTAACCAAAAATTACCAGCGATGAAACTTGTAAAACAGTTGATAATCATTACACTTATTTCAATGTGTTATAAATCAGCTTTTTCTCAAGCAACAGACAGTTTGAGCCTTTTTCCAAATCCGTTTGGTAGTTCTGCAACAATTCATTTTGACATTGTTCAAAGTGACACAATCACTTTGCGAGTTTTTAACAAGGTTGGTCAAACCATAAGAACTTATTTTCAAACTACAGTTTTGCCAAGTGGTTCTTATAATATCAATTTATTAGGTGATAGTCTGGCTGACGATATTTACTTCATTAAACTTGATGTTGGTTCTAAAAAGTCTTTAATGCATAAGGCGCTTAAAGTTGGTTCTACTTTAGGTATCATAAACCCTAAATCAAATGAAACAATTACGTTCTATCCGAACCCTGTGATAGACCAATTAACCATACCTATTAATGGTAACAAGACAATTATCTTAACAGACATCAATGGGAAAATTTTAAAAACATTCACCACAGACCAGCAAATAATTTCTCTTTTGGATATTTCAGCGGGACAATATCTTATTACTATCTTGTCCAATCAAAATGAAATAATTACTATCCAAAAGATTCTTAAGATTGAATAAGAACTCTCCCCAATAACTAAAATCTTTGACCAAATATTAACCTTTAGGGAGGTTTTAATATGATTTGGGATACAAATTAAAATAAATTTTAAAGAAAGGCTTGATATAGATTTTTTGCATTTACATTTGTATTATAAACAAAAGTGATATATTTTTTTAGAATCTATGAACTCAGCAAAGCCGCTTATTCTTGTTGCCAACGACGACGGGATTACATCAATTGGTATACGTACATTAATTGAGATTATGAAGGAAATTGGTGAAGTAGTAGTAGTAGCACCAGATAGTCCACAATCTGCTATGGGTCATGCGATTACAATTGCTAACACCCTTCGTTTAGATGCCGTAGATTTGTTTAAAGATGTATTGGCATTTGAATGCTCAGGCACCCCTGCTGACTGTATTAAACTAGCCAAACATCATGTGTTAAAGGGACGCACACCCGACTTGGTTGTGAGTGGGATAAATCATGGAAGTAATTCGTCCATAAGTGTTTTATATTCTGGTACAATGTCAGCAGCAATAGAGGCAGCAATAGAAGGAATACCAGCCATTGGTTTTTCATTATGTGATTATTCTCATGCAGCTGATTTTTCACATATTTCGAATTTTGTGAAAAAAATTACCTTAGAGGCTTTAAAAAATGGTATACCCAAAGGTGTAGCTTTGAATGTAAACTTTCCTAAAAAGCAGGCAGAACCTATAAAAGGAATAAAAGTGTGTAGGCAAGCAGCGGCAAGATGGCAAGAAAAATTTGATGAAAGGCAAGATCCTTTTGGAAGAAATTATTTTTGGATGACAGGTTTTTTTGTTAACGATGATAAGGGAGATGACACGGACGAAAAAGCTTTAGAAAATAACTATGTCTCCATTGTGCCCTGCCAGTATGACTTAACAGCACATCATTCTATTGCTTTGATTAACAAGGAATGGGATTTATAGAATAGGTATTTAATATCCTTCAATCATTTTCTCCCTCAGTAAATTATTCAAGATTTTATTGCCTTTTTGCTTGTGATTAAGAATAAGGTCTATATTTTGGTTAAGGTGCTTGCGGCTGTAAGTGCGTAATTTTTTTATTCCTTTTAAACTTACTGGAATACTAAATAATAACGATACCCCACCAAATATGGCACCATAACTTGCTACGCTTGATGTTTCGCTATTACCATTTTGGATTAAATACGAACTAGCACTTATTATTCCAAGGCTAAAAGGTAGCGCAAAAAATTTCTGTTTAGCGTACTTTCTTTCTTCAAACCACAAGTTTATTATATAAGCTAAGGTCGAGTCCTTGTCAGCATAAGCGCTTAAATACTGTTGTTTTGTATTTAAATGTTTTTGGATTACTACACTGCGCTCATTTTGGGCATTTGCTATGGTAATGGTAGCTGAAAACAATAAAAGTAATATAAATTTATTCATTCAATAGGAGTAAAATTGAAATTTGATCTAAAATGCTAGTTTTTTATAATATAGATTATATTCGTTTTAATTTTATCTACAGTTTCCCACATTGGCAAATCGTTGTTATCCTCTCCAAAAGGATCTTCAATTTCTTCTCCTATAATTTCAATGCCAACCAATGTGTAAAAAACCAACATGACTATTGGGATAGACAGCCATCCCAAGTCGTGAATTAAAGAGAATGGAAGAAACAAACAAAAAACGAATATGATTCTTTTAAGGTGAATGGCATATGCAAAGGGAATAGGGGTGTACTTTATTCTTTCACAAGCCCCGATAATATCGGTAAAAATAACTATAGAATTTTCAAGAATAATTAGTTGTTCACCACTTATTGTTTGGTCTTGGTGCAAATTCAATATTTCTTTTGACAAAAGATCAAGTACAAAAGAAGGTTTATGTTTTGAAGAATTAAATCTATCAATATGTTCGGCTGAAAGATAGGTAATGGTGTTATCAAAATTAGATCTTAATAAATGTTCTGTAAGGGCATAAGCATATGCTACAATCAAATTTTCAAATTTAGTACGTAATTCTATTTTGTGTTCTGGGATGTAATTGTTTATTTTTAAACAGAAAAATCTAGAAGTGTTTAATAACTGTCCTAATAGTTTTCTTCCTTCCCACCAACGATCATAAGCGGTATTCATCCTAAAAACCAACAACATACCAACAACAAGGCTGATTGCGCTTAATATATGAGGCGATATTTTAATATCAAATAAGTGAAATGTAAAATTGCCTGCGCAGATAAGCCCAGTAATAGCTCCCATCGTAGCCATACCCCAGAAAATACCTGGATAAGAGCTACCTTTCATTTGTAATAAGAAACTAAACCAGTTTTTATTGTCGTAACTAATCATAGTGATGGTACAGAACGTTCAAAGTTATGAATTGCTTCAGATATAATCAAATTGCAACTAACGGTGTTATTGGATGGAATGACTTAAACTTGGACTTAGTTTTAAACAAAGCGTTATTAGTTGGTTGAAATATGATGATTTTATAATTGAGCAAAACTTAAAAAGGGCCATAAGCCCTTTTTAAACTGTAAAAGTTTTTCAACTATTAATGTTTCGCTAGGTAATTAGACACACTTTCCAACGATTCCTTAATTGCTTCTTTGCCTTCACCCCAGTTAGCTGGGCATACCTCGCCAAATTTTTCATGATGTTGTAGCGCTTCTACCATTCTCAAGGCTTCGTCAATGTTACGGCCAAGAGGATGGTCGTTGATAACACAGTGGCGAACGATGCCTTTTTTATCAATTAAAAAAGTGCCACGATAAGCCTCTGGAATACCCTCAAACACCATTTCTCCTTCGTCGTTATAAGTATAATCTCCAGCTAAAACACCATAGTTTGAAGAGATGGTTTTAGCGTAATCTGCTACTAAAGGGTAAGTTACACCTTCTATTCCTCCTTTTGCCTTTGGGGTGCTTATCCAAGCCAAATGAGAATTTTCTGAGTCAGTGGAACATCCTACTACTTCTGCTCCACGCGATTTAAATTCCCCTAATTTTTTCTGAAATTCTAAAATTTCGGTTGGACAAACAAACGTAAAGTCTTTTGGATAAAAGAAGAATACCACCTCGTTTTTGCCTAAATACTGCGCTAAGGAAAAATTTTCAACAATTTCTCCATCAATTACCGCAGGAGCGGAAAATAACGGAGCTTTTTTACCTACTAATGACATGGGAATATGATTTTAGATTAAAAATTAAACACTTTTCTTTTATAAATTTTTTTTGTTAAACTAAGAAAATTATTACTTTTTATTTGATAGTTTAACATTGGAAACTTTTGACTTATAAGTAAATTCTA
>JAIYAU010000009.1 GCA_027488865.1 Cytophagaceae bacterium | reverse complement strand
TTGTAATGTTCTAATGCTATATCAAAATCATTATAGAGCCATTGGTAAGCAGGTACAAGAACCACAAGTTTGCCTTCTGGCTTAAGTAGTTTAATCATATTCTCCACTGCTTGTGCATCATTTTTGATATGCTCGACCACATTTAAACAAAAAATACTATCAAACTGCCCCAACAGGGATGCATAGTGATTGTCAAAATCATTATGAACAATGTCAAGATCTAAAACTTTGTAAGCTGGCAAATCAAATTGACTTGATAAGGATTGGCGGTAATTGGCTCTTATGTCTGATACATAAATGTCATCATTGTTCTTAATGAAAAATTGCGATATGTTGCCTACGCCACTTCCTACTTCTAAAATTTTACCTGTACAATAGGGTGCGATGGTTTCATAAGTCCATAAATTAAAACTATCTGCAACTCTTATGGCATTAAGGGTATTTAAACCTTCTATATCTACCTCTGAATATTCAAAATTCATTTATTATCTTGTTTTTATTGCTAGAAAAATTCCAAATAATTTTAAAAGAGATTAACTATAAGCATACTTATTCAAATTATTTATTAACATTGATTAATGAAGTATTTAGAAAGGTTATAAAAGGGTAAAGTGATTCAAATGCTTCACTAATTTCACGAATTAATAATTTTTCATTTAAGAATATCTCCTCTTTAAGCTTTTTAATTGCTATAAAATTTCTATTTTTAAGATAATTTATAGCTTGATTATCTTCACTATAACCTTTAGGAGCCCTGTTTAGTCTGCCTTCCTCTGACAAACCTCCGAAGTTTTTTTGAAAAGTGGTATTTTTAATAATTCTGTCAAAGTCAGAGAAATTATAGTCAATTTCCTGCCGTATTGCTTGTAATACGTCTTTTTCGGGTCCGTATATGCCACCCGCTATAAATGATTGATCTGGTTGTATATGAACATAATAGCTTGCATTTTTTGCTTTTTTACCATGAGCACTTAGTTCAAACGCCATATTTGATTTATAAGGACTTTTATCGTGCGAAAACCTTACATCTCTATTTATTCTAAAAATACTATCTTTTGGCTGTATACTGGACAGGCTTTCGTCAAATAAGGAACATTGGGTTATCACTTCTTGTATTAATTCCAACAATTCTTGTTTGGCCTGTTCATACTGTGGTCGATTAGTATCAAACCATGTCTTGTTGTTATTATTGGAAAGTTCTCTTAAAAATGGTAGGATTGATTTCATTTTATGAAAAAAAGGTTAATAAAACGACTATCAAAACTATCATCACCAAATACATAAGTAAATCTACTCTAATAAACGCTTTCCAACGATTATAAAATTCAATCAATTTTTTCATTTTTTAAAAAGTTGGAAAAACTTTATTACTAAGCCAAAAAGAATTGAAGTTATAGAAATAAATGAAGTAATAATTATTGCAAATATAATAAGCGCAGGATACATCAAACTAAAAAATACATTCCAAATTAAACGTTTTGGAGATTTTTTGTTATTGGTTGCTAACGTGCCTTCAACATGAAACTCTGTCATTATGGTTTGAATTCAAGTAAATAGGTAAAAGAGTCTTCTTTGGTAGGGTCGGGCAAAGAAAGCACAATTGGGAATTTCTCAGGATTTTTTTGAATCGCTGGGTACAAGAACTTCGAAGTGGATGTAAATCCTAATTGATCTAATATAACGTATTTGACATTAGCTTGTTTAAATCTTTTGAGCATTTCTTTATCGTCATTGGTCAAAATTTGATTCATAGTGGCACCTTCAGAAAAGAAGTGAAATATGGGGGGTTTTCTACAAACTACCATATCGGTTGGCGAAATATTTTCTTTACAATACTGCGCCATTTTAATATAATTTCGCCATTCCGGCATATAATCTGCTTTTGCTGAGGCATGTAGCTCTTTTAACTTAGGGAACATGGGCAGTATAAGAATTAGAAAAACCAAAACATTCATTTTAAAATTAAGATTTAGTTTCGACAGGATTAGGTCAACCAATTCAACCGCACCTTTAAAAAATAAAAAGGAAATTATAGGTATAATGGGCATTATGAACCTCAAATCGGTCCATACTTGAGGCCAAATTAGTGCTATACCACCAGAAGCTGCTAAATACCAAAATAAAAATCCTTGGAATTTTTTCTGTTTGATGAGTGCGTAAACAATAAACGCAATTATTACTAAGCCCACTATCCATACATCTAAACCATAAGTTTCAGTGTCATCTGTGGGTTTTTGCCTGTTTAAGAATGAAAATAGCCCATTTTGAATTTCGGTCGTTATGTATTTAACCAAATTTTCCCAGATCCTTTGTAAAAATCCGCCAAAATCTATAAAGCCAAGTTCAGGATTATAAACTTCTTTATAAAATAATACTTTTATATAAACGTTGCCTCCCATGGCCTTATTTCTTAAATACCAAGGCAAGGCACCCAATACAAATGACACAAGCATAATGGCAGCAGGAATCCAATTCTTTCTTAACAAGAAGAATATTACTGAGCTGAATATAATTGCTAAACCTGCTGTTCTAATGTAATAGATGAGTATAATAACAGGAATGAGCATGTAAAATTTCCAATCTTTTAATGGATGATCTTCATTTACATGCAACAAAATAAATATGGCGAACATACAAAAAAACATAAATGGTATTTCGCTCATGGTGATAAATGAGAAATACAGAAAAAACGAATTTAATGCTGTAAACAACATCGTTACCAATGGGATTTTCCAATCGTCGGTAAGCTTTCGGATAACCATAAATGACAAAATTAACGAACCAAAGAAGAATAGTCCATTTGCAATTTTTACAGCTATGTAACTTTTAAGGCCCAACAGCATGATTACAGAAATTAAAAAAGGATAACCTGGTGGGAAATGGTTTTCAGGACTTATAGTTCCTGAAATGTTATTGGCGTAACCAAGTCCTTTAAAAAGATTTTTACCCAAAAAATAATAAGAGAGGCTATCACCACTCAAATCTATTTTTTTATCAAAAACATAGATATATACGGCAATAAACGCGAATGAAAAAGCCACCAGCAACACAAAAATAAACGAAGTAGATATTTGCCCGTCTTGTTTTTTCGGTTCTATGGTAGAGGTTTTAACCTCAGGAGCAGTTTTGGGTGCTGCTTTATTTAATTTCTTCGCCATGCGCTTATTTCTTTTTAGTTTTGGTATTTACTTCTCCTGTCGGTAATTCTTCTTTTTTGGCTAATTCATTTTTAAAATACCAAACCATCATACCTAATAAACTTATTGAAACCAAAATAGAGCAGAAATAACTGATTTTTGTACCTGTTTCATAGGACTCACTCACAAAAGAAAATTCGATAATGTGTTTACCTTGGGGTACTTCCATTGCCCTTAATACATAATTTCCTCTAATGTGTGGCGTCTCTTTACCATCAATTTTACTGGTCCAGCCTATAGGATAATAAATTTCTGAAAATACTACCACCCCAGGTTTTTCAGCATCATATTCATATTTTAAATAGTTGGGCTCATATTGCACCAATTTTATAGAGTTATTGGCACTATCTAATTGGGTATTTTTAATAGTAAATTTAGTTTTGTCAACTATCAATGTTTTGGCTGGATTTAGCCCAGTCAAACTATTAATTTCCTCATCAGGTGAATTTACATATTTCACATTGCGAACAAACCAAGCATTACCCAATGCGTTAGGATTAGGATATACTGGTTGCCTTTCGTCTCCAGTAATAAAATATTTGGCATTAAGCATATTCAGTACTTCCATGTTGCCAGTACTAATTTGCCTTTCAATTAAATCTTGATAACGACGCATTTTCGCAGCACTATAACCACCTATGGATTTATGAAAATAGGACGTTCTGGCTTCATTAAATGGATTACCCATATTATATACCCTATAGCTCAGGGATTTATCTTGTAAGATTTGTTCATCCGTCGGAGTAGGGTTAAAATAGGTTTGTTCTTTCTTCTTAATAAAGTTTTTATCATTTAAATAGCGCTTGTCTACACCAAGTACATCAAGTAAAACAAATACAACTAAGATGATGGTGACTATTTGAGTATTCAATTTTTTAGTAAGTCCCAAATAAAGCAGTGCTGCCGCTAACAATATAAATACCAGCGAACGAAAGGCATCACTTGTTACAATTCCCTCTCTATCAGCTAATAGTGCTTGAATAAATTGATTAGCCAATTCTGGACCTATTTGTTTTGCAAATTGCGTTTTCATGGTTTCGTCAGAAGGAAGGTCGTAAGATCTACTTCCAGCCCCAATCCAAACAAATAAACAAATTGCACCCAAGGCACCAGTAACAATATAAAGTTGTTTTAATGTCTTTTGTACATCAACTGTTTTAAACAATTCATCTACAGCCAATACAGCAAGTACAGGCATACAAAACTGAGCAATTACCAAACCCATCATTACCGCACGAAACTTGTTATAACCGGGTAAATAATCAAACAAAAAATAGTTTAAGATTGAAAAATTTTCTCCCCATGATAACATAAATGAAAATATAGTAGCAGCAAATAGCCACCATTTGAGCTCTGAACGGACAATAAACATTCCTAACACAAAAAGAAAAACAATAATGGCACCAAAATATATGGGGCCAGATGTAAAATTGAGTTTACCAAAGTACATAGGTAAATTTTGGGTTTGTTCTTTTGCTGTTTGCTCTCCAAAATTCGACTTAAAAAACTTATATGTCTCTGTATTTTTGCCTATTGCTTCGGTACTTGAACCACCATAATACCCTGGAATTAAAATGGTTAAAGTTTCGTCGATACCATAACTCCAATCAAAAGCATAATCCACATCTAATCCATCAGAAACCCTCTGCCCTTCCTTGGGTTGTAGCTCTGATTTTCCTCTAATTGAGAATTTTCCATATTCTGCTGTAGTCATAATGGCTGCAATGTTTGTACCCACTGCTATGGCCGCAGTAATTAGTAATACACCAGTTGCTTTTCCAAATTGAACTAAAGTTTTATTTTTAACTGATTGATATAGCTCAACTAGGCCATAGATAATAGCAATAATAACTAAGTAATATGTAATTTGAAGGTGGTTTGAAAGCATGTTTAATGCTAATCCTGTTGAGAACAAAACTCCACCCCAAACCAAATTTTTTCTATATGCACATATCATTCCTGCCATAACAAGCGGCAAATAAGCCATGGCGTAAACCTTGCCGTTATGTCCAGCCTCCAAACTAATAATTGAAAATGATGAAAAGCCGAAGGCGATTGCTCCAAGAGCTGCCAGAATAGGATTAATACTAAGTACCATGGCTAAAATATAAAAACCAACCATGGAAACAAAAACCTGTAGAGCTGGTGGAGCCATATTTAAGGACATAATTCGTTGAATTTGACCCATTAGGTTCCCCCTATATTCGGTAGATACAAAATAGGAGGGCATACCACTAAACATAGAGTTGGTCCAGAAAGATTGTTTGCCATTGTTTTTGGTTTTATACTGGATCAATTCTTCAGCCCCTCCCCGCCATTGTATGATATCGCTTTGTTGTAATATCTGTCCTTTAAAGAACATAGGAGAAAAATAAACCACATTTACTGTAAGCATAAATGCTATGACTGCGGTATGAGTCAAAAATTTTTTCTTAAAATCTTGTGTAGGCATAAAAATTTAACTTGAAAAACAAAATTAACAATTATTTCAATTTCTGCATTTTAAATTAATGGTCAAGCTAAATTATATAAAATTAAGCCAATAAACTTTTTATCGAAATAGAAAAGGTTATGAATTACCTGCCCAATCTTCACGATCTAAGCTTCTATATTGAATAGCTTCAGCCAAGTGTTCAATTTTTATTTCTTTAGATAAAGCTAAATCGGCAATGGTTCTAGATACTTTTAAAATTCTGTCGTAGGCTCTTGCTGAAAGACCAAGTCGTTCCATAGCGGTTTTTAATAAGGCTTTTCCGGCATCGTTAATTTGGCAAATTTCCTTTACCATTTGTGAAGGCATCATTGCGTTACAGAATATTTCAGGTGTTTCTTTGAATCTATCCTTTTGAACATCTCTGGCATGTATCACTCGCTCACGGATGACTTCACTACTTTCCATTTTTCTATCACTAGTCATTTGATCAAATGATACAGGAGTTACTTCTACATGTAAATCTATTCTGTCAAGCAATGGACCACTAATTTTATTTAAATATCGCTGAACTGCTCCCGGAGGACACACACATTCCTTCTCAGGATGGTTGTAATAGCCACAAGGACATGGGTTCATACTTGCTATTAACATAAAATTTGCAGGAAATTCAACCGACACTTTAGCCCTAGCAATAGCCACCTTTCTTTCTTCTAATGGTTGTCGCATTACCTCTAGGACTGTTCTTTTGAATTCAGGCAATTCATCTAAGAATAAAACCCCATTGTGCGCAAGAGAAATTTCGCCAGGTTGTGGTATACCACCTCCACCCACCATGGCCACATCAGAAATGGTGTGATGTGGACTTCTAAACGGTCGCGTTGCTACTAGTCCCTGACCTTTTATTTTGCCAGCTACGGAATGGATTTTGGTAGTTTCTAAGGCTTCAAACAAAGTTAAAGGAGGCAGGATAGTTGATAACCTCTTGGCAAGCATGGTTTTACCAGCACCGGGAGGGCCAATCATGATTACATTATGCCCACCAGCCGCAGCTATCTCTAGGGCTCGTTTAATGTTTTCTTGGCCTTGTACATTAGAAAAATCTACGTCATAAACATTTTGACTTGCAAAAAATACGTCTCTAGTATCTATTACCAAAGGTGTAATTTGTTTAAACCCTTCTAAAAAATCTATTGCTTCTTGAAGTGTTTCAACGCCAATCACGTCGATGTTATTTACGATAGCAGCCTCACCAGCATTTTCTTTAGGAAGAATAAATCCTTTAAATCCACTTTTTCGTGCTTCCACCGCAATGGGCAAAACTCCTTTTATTGGTCTTAAAATACCATCGAGGGATAATTCTCCCATGATAACGTATTTGTCAAGATCGTCTGCATTAATTTGTCCTGATGACTTAAGAATGCCCAAAGCAATAGGTAAATCATAAGAAGATCCTTCTTTTTTTACGTCGGCAGGTGCCAAGTTTACTACTGTTTTTTGTCTTGGCATGTGGTAGCCAAGGTGCTTCATGGCAGACTCTATTCTTTGTTCACTTTCTTTTACCGCGCTATCAGCAAGACCAACTATAAAAACTTTGGTTCCTGAAATAACATTTACTTCAATCGTAATTATGTGGGCATTTACACCATAAACTGCACTTCCAAATGTTTTGGCGAGCATACTCATTTAAATTGGTATATGAGAAATAAGTAATATCTGACAGAAATGAAAAATTATGACCTTGTCACAGATTTATGTTTCCAACTTTTCGTCAAATCTAATATGGTTATGGTGTTTTACAAAATTTATAATGAAATTATTGCGATCAATTGGATTATTTTAATGCCATATTATAATTATTATTAACTTGGTAGCTCAATTTTATAAGATAATATGTTTAGCAAGTATCCATTTGTCAGATATTTGATTGCGTTAGTAGCTGGAATTGCCCTTGAATACTATTTTTATATTCCGTTACCTATACTATTGCTGTTAGCCGCTTTGAATATAGGATGCTTGTGTTTCTGCAAATTTTTCCTGAAAAAGTATTCGAATGTACAAAAAACCCTATTTGGAAGTATTGCCCTGTTATTAATTTTTTTATTGGGCACACTTTCTACACATTTTAATAACCAATTGAACAACCAAATTCACATTTCCCATCAAAATAGTAATGTGAAATTTTATTCAGGCATCATTACATCTGAAATTCAAACAACACCCAAATATTACAAATTTTATATACAGGTTTATAAAATATATCATAATAAATGGGCTAGTGCTACAGGAAAGGTTTTAGTTTATTTGCCAAAGTTTTCAAATTATATACCTACTTATGGAGACAAACTTATTGTAAAAGGTAATCCAAAGGAGTTTATGGTTAAACGAAATCCTTTTGATTTTGATTATAAAAGGTTTTTAGCCAATCAACTAGTTTACCATCAGCATTATTTAAAGGAAAATGAGATTAAACTAATAGAAACTGGTTGTGGTAATCTATTTTTTGCAACTTCTATTCAGTCAAGAAACTATCTCAACGCGATTTTGTGTCGAAATATTAAAGACACAACCTCCTCATCTATAGCTAGCGCATTGGTCTTAGGAGTGCGTGGAAATTTAGATGCAGAAATTAAAAATGCATATTCTTCCACTGGAACAATGCATGTATTAGCAGTTTCTGGGATGCACGTTGCAATAATATATTATATTCTTGTAATGATATTTGGCTGGATACGATTGCAAAAAAATGGCTTATTGATCTATTATTTATTAATTATCAGTTCATTATGGGGATACGCATTTGTTACAGGATTAAGTCCGTCCGTACTAAGAGCAGTTACAATGTTTTCTATTATTGTGACTGCCGACGTATTGCGAAAACAAGCAAACATTTGGAATAGTATTGCATTATCCGCGTTTATTTTATTAATTGTAAATCCATACCTGCTTTTTGATGCTGGTTTTCAACTTTCGTATCTTGCTGTAGTGGGTATCATTTACTTTCAGCCACTCTTTTATAACCTTTTTGTATTTAAAAATTATTTTGTAGATGAATTATGGAAAATATTGACTGCAAGCATGGCTGCCCAATTTGCAGTTTGTCCGCTTTGTATTTTATATTTTAATCAATTTCCGAATTTATTCTTGGTTTCAAATCTTTTTATTGTTCCACTTTCTACCATCATTTTATATTTCAGTTTGGCTGGTTTGCTATTGTTTCATATTCCTATAATAGGTCTTTATCTTGGATATCTAATTGAGTTTTTGGTTTATATGATGAATAGCATTGCGCTTTTTATTGAAAAGATTCCTTTTTCTGTTTATCATGGATTGTCGTTAACAGCTTTTGAAACTATTCTTATTTATCTCATCATGTTTCAAATAGTTTTATTTGTGAAATTTAGAAAAATAAGATTTGCTACTTATTTTACACTTTTATTGGCCATTTGGAGCATTAATTTATGTATTAATCTAACTATCAATTCGAAAAGAAACATTTTGAATATATACAGCGTACCCAATACCCAACAAGTCGAACTCTACCAAGGACTTAAGGGTTTGGTTATTACTAATAATCTCAGTAAAGAATTAAATAATAAGCTACTAGCCTATAGAAACCTTATTAATGTTGCGCATACATATCACCTAAACCATCTTAGAAATGTAAAACTTAACTACGTGGTTTATAAAAATGGGGCAATTTTAATGGTCAAAAATGGCATCAAAATCTTAATTATAAATGGCAATTTTAATCAAACCTTGATAAAACAAGCACAGGTAATTATTTTTGGTGGAAATTCTTTTGAAAAATTAGGTATTGATAATACACTATTTAGAGATAAAATTGTAATTTTAGACTCTTCAAATGATAAAAATTTATCAAAGCGTTATTTTTATCAATGCCTTAGAAAGGGAGTTGTAGTTTATAATGTACACATTCATAACGCTTTAGTTTTAGATTTAAATAAAAAATTAGATGCCTTACGTAAAATATGATGTAGAAGATAGAATTGCTTATATCACATTAGCAAGACCAGAAAAGAGAAATGCACTAAATTATGATGTTGTAATGGAGCTAAAAAAGGCCTTTACCAAAGCTGAAACGGATATTTCTGCAAAGGTAGTGGTTTTAAGAGCAGAAGGGGTTTCGTTTTGCTCAGGTGCCGACTTGGATTATCTTGAAGCGTTACAAAAAAATTCTTACGAAGAAAACCTCAGCGATTCCATGCACCTAATGCAACTTTTTAAAATGGTGTATACCTTTAAAAAAGTGGTAATTGCACAAGTTAATGGCTCAGCAGTGGCAGGTGGTTGCGGTTTAGTGACAGTATGTGATTTTGCATTTTCTGTTCCAGAAGCCAAATTTGGGTATAGTGAAGTTAGGATAGGTTTTGTACCCGCCATAGTTTCTATTTTTCTAAAACGAAAAATTGCTGAAGCCAAGGCGAGGGAATTACTGATTGGTGGAGAGCTTATTTCGGCAGAAAGGGCATGTAATTATGGGATAATAAATGAGGTTTTTGCTGCAAACGAACTAGAAAGTAGGGTTAGGGAATTTTGTCAGAAACTCATAAAAAACAATTCTTCTGATTCTATGTCAATGGCTAAACAAGTCGTTTGGAAAGTACAATCTATGTCCTTAGATGAAGCTCTTAAGTACGCAGCTGATGTAAACGCCCGTGCCAGAGCTAATGCGGATTGTAAAAAGGGAATAAATGCCTTTTTAAATAAAGAAAATCTTGAATGGTAAGTTCACTATTCAATTGTTTTCATTCTAACAAAGGGCTTATTTTGGTCAAATAGAAACCTATAGGTAATATGGGTTTTTCTGATTTGCCCGCCAGCAGACTCTGCTACATGCATCATTTTCGGATTAAAATCGCCTATCCAGTTCATTTCGAATTCTGTATAGCGACCCATAGGTTGAATTTTCTTGCCTGCAGCCACCACAATTGCCCCTTCTAGACCTCTACCTTGAAACTCTGGAATAACGCCAAAAGCCACCCCAAACATCTTTTTGCATGAACCTGTATATTTGTGATATAAGAATTTAAGTTTTGCCAATATATCCCACCTCCCTTTTAACTTTCCGTTAAGATGTTTGAAAATCTGGTTTACCTCTGGAATCATTATAAAAAACGCCACAGGCTCATCTTTGTAATAGGCATACCAAATAATTTCCTCATCCAAAATGGGCTTTAGTTGTTTCATTACATTCATCGCTTGAGTCTTTGGCATTTCTTTTACTCCCGTATGTTTCGCCCAGGCCTTATTAAATATGTATCGAAAATCTTCTGCAAATTTCTCTATTTCCTTTTTATCCAAATGTTTAAAAACATAGTTAGGGTCTTTGCTGAGTCTATCGGCTTTCAAGGCATAATTTTCTGGAAGTGGAGCTTCCACTGTTCTATGATATGTATATTGTCTAAAATACTCTTTAAATGAATAATTTGTGAAAAGCTGCTCATAATAAGAAAAATTATAAGGCATTTGATAATTTGGCTCATAATATCCATCCACTAGAAGTCCCCACCAGCGGTCTCGATCTCCAAAATTGATTGGTCCATCCATAGCCTCCATACCTTTTTCTTGTAACCAGCTTTTACAAGTATCAAAAAGTATGTTAGCAGCTTCTTGATTATCAATACATTCAAAAAAACCCATTCCTCCTGTAGGTTGGTCATTTGCCTTTGCAGTTCTTTTGTCAAAAAATGCAGCCACCCTTCCTATTGGTAAGCCAGTATTATCTTTCAATATCCAACGGGTACATTCACCATGCCTAAAATATTTATTCTCTGCTGGATTAAAGACCGATTCTATGTCCATATCTAATGGCCTAATCCAATTTTTTTCATTTTTATATAATCTAACTGGCAACAAAAGGAATGCTTTTTTGTCTGCGTGACTTAAAACTTCTACAATTTGCATAAACTACAGCATCAAAAATTAAAATTATTAAACAAAATAACCTTCACACAACGGGACAAAATTAGAAATATCCACCTATTAAAATTATTTTTTTGATTAAAGAATGTAATTTAAATCGATAATAAACAATATAATTATTTATAACATATTGATAATTATGTTTTTAACATATTTTAGGTGTTGCAGTCTTCACTATAATAAAGTCAGATAAATTTTAAATAATTACTTTTTAATTAAGTATTAAGCATATAACTTTGTGCGCCTAAACGCATTACGATAATTTACATAAAGAAATTTGTTTAATCTTAATTTTTAAGAAAGTGACTAAAGCAGAAGTGATAGCAGAAATTTCAGAAAAGACAGGGGTAGAAAAGGCAGATGTATCTGCGACTGTTGAAGCATTTTTGAGTGTTGTTAAAAACTCAATGTCAGAAGGTAGTAATATTTATATCAGAGGCTTTGGCAGCTTTGTGAATAAAAAGAGGGCTAAAAAAGTAGCAAGAAACATTTCTAAAAATACGGCAATCGTAATAGAAGAACATTTTGTACCAAGCTTTAAGCCTTCAAAAGAATTTGTACAGCAAATAAAATCTAGTGCAAAAATCAAGTAGTTTTGCTTGATTATATCCATGTCAAAAATACAAATTATCATTTTAACGAGTGCTATAGTTTTAATTATAGCACTTTTTTGTCTGCCTCGGATTATTATTAACGAGGGAGAAAAGAAATTAGCTGATAATTCAATTGTTGTAGATTCTGCGAAGATTGGCAACATGCATACGTTATCGGTACCTGATTCGTTAAAAGAGTTAGTAGCTAATTTAAAATTAGCATTTGTTGGCAGTAAGGATATGGAGAAAAAGACTACCTTTGCAGATTCTTTAGCAACAATCTTTGAACGAACAACGATTTTTGATAGCGCTTTGGTGTATAATGAGGCTGCATTAAAGCTTAAACCAACACTATCAAGAATATTAAAAACCGCTGACAATTATTACAGTCTTTTTGGTATAATGACTGATCCAACGTTAATGGATCAATATGCCACTAAAGCACGCGAGTTATACAGTCAAGTTCTTGAAAAGGATTCCTCATTGTTAGATGTAAAGGCAAAATTAGCAATGACTTATGTCACAAGTAGTACGCCCATGAAAGGTATATTACTCTTAAGAAAAGTTGTTGACCAAGACCCAAAGAACAAATTGGCCGTGTTTAACCTTGGTTTGTTATCAGTTCAGTCAGGTCAGTATGATAAAGCAGTTGAACGTTTTTTGCGTCTGCTGGAAATTGCGCCGAAAGATTACAGGGCGCACTATTACTTGGCGTATTGTTATACCCAATTGGGTAAAACAGCACTTGCTAAACAGTATATAGATCAAGTAATCAACGATTCTGGTGACGTAGCACTCATAAATGCTACCAAACAGATTCAAAAAGGTAATTAAATAATTGTTTAACCACAAAATTCAAAAATCATGCCTTGCGGTAAGAAAAGAAAACGCCATAAAATGGCTACACACAAAAGAAAAAAACGTTTGAGAAAAAACAGACATAAAAAGAAGTAATACTCTTTTAGCAAGACATCTGTCATAGTTATTTTGTCTATTGAGCTGCTTGATTTTCAAGCGGCTTATGCTATTTATACGTATTTGGTCATCCACTCAAACCTTATAAAAAATTGGTTAGCGAATTGTACATCAATTCTACTCCAAAGGGAGAAAGAATTGCACTCTTGCAAGACAAGCGTCTTGTAGAATTTCATCAGGAGAATAAAGGTAATAACTTTACAGTAGGTGATATATACCTCGGTACAGTTAAAAAAATTGCTCCAGGTTTAAATGCTGCATTTATTGAAGTAGGCTACGAAAAGGATGCTTTTCTGCACTACTTAGATCTTGGGCCTCAAATTAGGTCATTAAATAAATATTCAAAACTTGCTCAACAAGGGCAAGGAGCGAGTAAGTTAACAAATTTTAAAACTGAGCCTGATATTGAAAAGCTTGGTAAAATTACACAGGTACTTACGAAAGGGCAGCAGGTTTTAGTCCAAGTGGTGAAAGAGCCAATCTCTACCAAAGGGCCAAGGCTTTCATGTGAAATTTCAATTGCTGGACGGTATATCGTATTGGTTCCATTTTCGAATACAATAAGTATTTCTAAAAAGATAGCGGAAAAAGAAGAAAGACAACGCCTCGTTCGATTGATGACATCAATCAAGCCAGAAGGATTTGGAATTATTATAAGAACTGTAGCTCAAGGGAGGGAAGTAGCAGAACTCGATAAGGATCTGAAGGACTTAGTGAAAAAATGGGAGGTAGGCTATGAAACATTAAAAACTGCTAAGCCAAATGATAAGATAATTGGTGAAATGGGTCGAGCTAACTCAATTTTAAGAGATATGCTTAATGAAAGCTTTGATAGCATCACCGTAGATACCAAGGAGACTTATGAAGAAATACGAACCTTTATGAAAAAAATTGCTCCTGATAAGGAGAAAATTGTAAAACTTCATAATGGGAAAGAAAAGTTGTTTGAAGCTTTAGGCATAGAAAAACAAATTCGTACAGCATTCGGCCGAACAGTTAGTATGATGAATGGGGGCTACCTCATAATCGAACATACAGAGGCGCTGCACGTAATTGACGTTAACAGCGGTAATAAATCAAATGCTGAAGGTTCTCAAGAAGAAACTGCTCTTAAAGTAAATTTAGATGCTTGTAAGGAAGTAGCTAGACAACTTAAATTAAGAGATCTTGGAGGTATAATCGTCATAGATTTTATAGATATGAAAGATAATGAGCATAAAAACCTCATTTATTCTGCTATGAAAGAAGAGATGATTGGCGATCGAGCAAAGTACACAATATTACCACTAAGTAAATTTGGAATTTTACAGATTACTCGCCAAAGAGTAAGGCCAGTAGTGGATGTAAAAACTTTGGAAACTTGCCCAACTTGCAACGGCACGGGTAACATAGCTGCCAGCATAAATATTACCGACCAAATCGAAAATACTTTAGACTTCTTACTTACTAAACAGAATGAGAAAAAGGTTTCTCTTACTGTTCATCCATTTTTACACGCATTCTACACAAAAGGTATTTTAAGTAAAAGAATAAATTGGTTCTTTAAATATCGGAAGTGGGTAGATGTATTAAAAGATACTACCCTTGGTGTAGTCGAATTTAAATTTATTGATTCTTTAGGTGAAGAGATTGAAATAAACAAGTAAAAACAAAAGGGGCAAAACGCCCCTTTTGTTTACAAGCTATGTTGATAAAATGATTCTATTACATCCTTATACTTATTTACAATTACTTTTCTTTTAAGGCTCAGTTTTGCAGTTAGTTCGCCTCCTTCAATAGTCCAAGGCTTGTCTATTAAAACAAATTTTTTAACACGTTCATACTGTGCAAAATATTCATTTAGTTCGTCCATTTCTCTTTGAAATTTATCCAAAACGTTTTTATCTTTTATCATTTCTTGGTCAGAAGAATAAACTATATTTTTAAATTCACAATACTTTTTAAGTTCTACAAAATTAGGTACAATTAATGCCGAAGGGAATTTTTCGCCATCTCCAACTACTATTATTTGTTCGATGACTACAGATTCTTTAAACTTATTTTCCATCTGTTGAGGAGAAATATACTTACCTCCAGATGTTTTAAACATTTCTTTTTTTCTGTCAGTAATTTTTAAATATTTCCCTTCTATCATTTCACCAATATCACCTGTATGAAACCAGCCATGAGGGTCAATTACTTCTGCAGTCAATTCTGGCTTGTTATAATATCCTTTCATAATGTGTGGCCCACGAGTTAGTATCTCTCCGTCTTCGGCAATTTTAACCTCAACGCCCTCTAAAATTAATCCAACCGTTTCAATTTTGTTGTTAAAGGGATCACATCTATTAACACTAATAACAGGAGACGTTTCAGTAAGGCCATAGCCTTGCATTACAGGGATGTTAGCAGCCCAGAATACTTTGCCCAACCTTGGTTGCATAGCTGCACCACCAGATACAATAGCACGCACATTACCTCCTAATGCCTCCCTCCATTTGTTAAATATAATCTTGTTAGCTAATTTAAGCTGAACATTATACCACCAACCCTGTTCCTTACCTAGTTCGTATTTAAGGCCAAGATCCAAAGCCCAAAAGAACAAAAATTTAGTAATCCCTTTCAAATCTTGACCTTTGGCATATATTTTATCGTAAACCTTCTCAAGCAATCGAGGCACACTCACAAAAATGTGGGGATGCACTTCCTTTAAATTGTCTGATATTGTTTCTAAACTTTCTGCATAGTAGATTGAAACACCACAATAGGTATACAAATAGTTTAGCATTCGCTCATAAACATGACATAGAGGTAAAAAACTTAATGCTTTATGCTCTTGATTTACAGGCATCAATGGCATACATGCTTTAAAATTAAAAACAAGATTATGGTGTGTAAGCATAACCCCTTTAGGATTACCTGTGGTCCCAGAAGTGTAAATAAGTGTTAAAATGTCCTCTGGACTTACTGCATTTTTAAAGGTATCGAGTACTTCTATATTTTCATTCTCCCCGAGCTTAACTACTTCTGTCCAATTTAACGCTCCAGATACTTCATCAAAAGTATAAATTTTTTCAACTTCTGGTAGATTTTGTACTGCTCCTTTAACCTTATTATAAAGATCTTGATTTGATACAAATACCAATTTTACCTTGGCATCGGTAAATATATATTTATAATCTTCTTCTGTAATCGTTGGATACATTGGCACACTTACAGCCCCAACCTGTTGAATACCATAATCCACAAAATTCCATTCAGGACGATTAAAAGAAACTATGGCAACTTTATCATCTTTTTTAATACCAAGTTTAATCAATCCTAAACTTATACAATTTGCTTTATGAATAAATTCCTCAGTAGAATATTCCACCCACTTGCCAGCTACCTTATTGGCAACGGCATCCTTTTTGGGAAATTGGTGCAATTGATATGGTAATAAGTCAAAAACCCGTGTAACCTCCATACATTATTTATTTTGAATATCTAAACGTACTTCTTTATTATAGGTTAAAAAAACACCAAAAATTATAAAATTATTTATAAAAAACATAATCAAAATTTTAGTTGGTATGATTTTGATGAAACACAATAATCTAAATTGGAATTTAGTTGGTGAAATTTAGAAACTTAAATTCTATTGTTTAAAAAAACTTACTTGTGATAATATCCAATTTAATGGATGTATTACTTTGATTATCAGGTTTTATTAACGGTAGATAAGGATTAATTGTGTTATTATTTTGTAATTTGTTACAATATATCTACAGAATAAGGCTGTGTACAACTAAAAAATACGTAACTCATCGAAGAATACATCGTATAATGTAAAGTAAATCACAACAACCAAATCCACTGAGTTATGATATCCATGTTTACCATACTTAAGGTGTGCTATAAAATGCGTAAAGGAATGACTAAGTTAAAAATGTCAAATACGTATTATAGTAATAACAAAACAGTTAACCCATATAAAATTATGCAATCTAGGTACACCATTTACTTCTAAACCGTGTTTTGCAAATAATCAGCTTAAAATTGTCCTATATTCTTGAATCTGTGTAGTAAAGCAGCTATGTGGTGTTCTGTATTTAAGTTATTTACCTGTATCGGCAAACACTGATTTTGTTAAATTACAGCTCTACAGGCCGTTTTTAATTCGAACAATACTAGTCAATCGAATTTTAGAATTATTTTTATAATTTTTATTCTTTTTCCTGTTTACCTTTTATTTGGTGGTTCGTAGTGTGTGTGTTCTTTGCAAAGAAAGAACATCAAACTCTACTTCAATCAAATATTATGTTTAAAAATTTACTGTTTTTTGTAGCAATTGTAGGTTGTGCCATGGCACAAACTCCTTCATCGCCTTTGGCCAAATGTAAAGGAAAGTATTTTGGTAATATTACTGCAAGTAATGTTCAGAGCAATTACACCGCAAACTGGAACCAAATGACCATGGAAAACGAATCCAAATGGCAATCAGTGGAAGGCACACAAGGTCGTTATAATTTTACCGGTTCTGATAGAGGTTTTGATTGGGCAAAAAATAATGGAGGAATTTTCAAATACCACACGCTTATGTGGGGAGCCCAAACGCCAGGATGGGTTGCACAGGCTTCCTCTGCCACTTTACAAGCCTCCATTCCCGTTTATTTTAAAGCTGTTGCCGATCATTACGATGCTTTAGGTGGTTTAAAATTAATTGATGTTTTAAATGAACCTATTAATACCGCGGTTGCAGCTAATTTAAAAAATGCACTTACCGCTGGATATCAAGCTGAACCTGCAAATGCTGCTGATAGAAACAACCAATATGGATGGGCGATATGGTGCTTTCAATTGGCAAGAAGGTATTTTCCTAATGCAACCCTTTTAATCAATGAATACAATGTGGAAATGAACTGGAACAATTGCCGTGCTCCGTACATTGCCATGTCTAATGCTATAAAAAATGCACCTAATCTTACTGATGGCAAAAAGAATCTAATAGATGGAATCGGACTTCAAGCACATGGAATTAACAACTTAACTGCTGCCAATTTTAAAGCATGTATTGATGAGATTTATACTAAAACTGGCTTGCCGCTACACATTACCGAGTTTGACGCTACAGCAGATCCAAACGAAGCAAAACAACGTGATGACTATGCAAGACTTATTCCTGTAGCATGGGAGCATCCTAACGTAGCTGGTATCACACTTTGGGGATTTATTCAAGGACAAACTTGGATCGGCGGCAATGGACAAACAGGCGCTAATGGAACAGATTCTGGCATCATGTACGCAAATGGACAAGATAGACCCGCTATGACATGGTTGAGAAACTATCTAGCTGGTCGACCAAATTTATCATGCTGCCCAGCACCTGCTCCTTTTGCTTCTTGTTCAAGCACCAATACACCTCCCACCGTAGCGTTAACCGCTCCATTAGCGAATGCGTCTTTTGCGATAGGATCAACAATAACTCTTAGTGCAACTGCCTCAGATCTCAATGGAACAGTTTCAAAAGTTGAGTTTTTTAATGGTACAACTTTATTAAACTCAAGCACTGGATTACTTTATACCTACGCTTGGACAAATGTTGCTGAAGGTACATACACTATTACTGCGGTAGCAACCGATAATGTTGGTGATATAACCACATCTAGTCCAGTTACGATTATTGTTGGAAATCCAAAAAAACAATTGATAACAAATGGAGAATTTGACAATGGAACTACAGCTTGGGATATTCAAAACAACAACAACGCCACTGGTACGATTTCAGTAGTAACCAATGGCAATTTATCTGGTACTAACTCACTACGCATTTGCCCATCTACCAATCCTGGAACCATCGACTGGCATGTTCAAGTGAGACAAAATGCTCCAATAGTTAGTAATAAAAACTACAATATCAGTTTTGTAGCAAAGGCAGATGTCGCGCGTCAAATATCCGTTGGTATTCAACAAGAAGGAACTCCTTACACCTTCTATTTTATACAAACAATTAACCTTACTACTACTTCTCAAACTTTTAACCTAAATTTTAATGCTACTGTAACAGATGCAACATCGAAATTGAAATTTTTGGTAGGAGCCAATACTAATTGTGTAAATATAGATAAGGTTTCTGTAGAAGAATCTAATTTTCAACATCCAGCAACCATTACGGCGGTGGGTGCAACTACTTTTTGTACTGGTGGAAGCGTGGTTTTAAATGCAAATACAGGTTTAGGATATGCCTACCAATGGAAAAAAAATGCGGTTAATATTAATGGAGCTACTACATCCTCCTATACTGCGAATGAATCAGGAAGTTACACTGTTCAAATTACTGCAAATAATACGATTGTGACTTCTGCGGCCACAACAGTAACCATAAATCCATTACCAATAGCAACTATTTCAACTACTACACCAACCACTTTCTGCGCTGGTGGAAATGTGGTGCTTACTTCAAGTGCTGGTAGTTCATAAAAAAAAAAAAATGGAAATACTACATTATCTACAACTACACAAACCCTAACTGCAACTGCTGCTGGGTCTTATACTGTGGAAGTAACTAATGCTAATGGCTGTAAAGCAACTTCTGTGGCAACAATAGTTACTGTTAATCCATTGCCTACAGCTACCATATCATCCACCACACCAACGACCTTTTGTGCTGGTGGAAGTGTAGTATTAACAGCAAGTGCGGGAAGTTCGTATATTTGGAGAAATGGAAATACTACATTATCTACAACCACGCAAACCTTAACCGCAACAGGTGCTGGTACATACACAGTAGAAGTTACAAACGCTAATGGTTGTAAAGCCATTTCTGCAGCTACAACCGTTGTCGTAAATCCATTTCCAACAGCAACCATTTCTACTACAACTCCAACCACTTTCTGTGTTGGAGGAAATGTGGTTCTAACGGCCAGTGCTGGAAGTTCATATGTTTGGAAAAATGGAAATACAACTTTAAATTCCACCACCCAAACCTTAACCGCAACTGCTGCAGGAACTTACACGGTTGAAGTTACAAATGCGAATGGGTGTAAAGCGACTTCTGTAGCAACAACAGTTACCGTAAATCCATTGCCAACAGCAACTATCTCTACCACTACGCCTACAACTTTCTGCCAAGGTGGAAGTGTAGTGTTAACTGCAAGTGCAGGAAGTTCCTACATTTGGAAAAATGGAAATACGACATTAAGTACTACTACACAAACCCTAACTGCAACTGCTGCTGGAACTTACACAGTTGAAGTTACAAATACAAATGGCTGTAAAGCTACTTCTGCAGCAACTTCGGTTACAGTCGATCCACTGCCAACTGCCACCATATCATCCACCACACCAACGACCTTTTGCGCTGGTGGAAGTGTGGTGCTTAATGCAAGTGCTGGAAGTTCCTATGTTTGGAGAAATGGAAATACTACATTATCTACAACCACGCAAACCTTAACTGCAACCACCACTGGAACTTACACGGTTGAAGTAACAAACGCCAATGGTTGTAAAGCTACTTCAATTGCTACAACGGTAGCTGTAAATCCATTACCATTAGCAACCATTTCAACTACTGCACCAACCACTTTCTGTGTTGGAGGAAATGTGGTACTTTCCGCAAGTGCTGGAAGTTCGTATGTTTGGAGAAATGGAAATACAACTTTAAATGTCACCACCCAAACCTTAACCGCAACTGCTGCTGGAACTTACACAGTTGAAGTTACAAATACAAATGGCTGTAAAGCTACTTCTGCAGCAACTTCGGTTACAGTCAATCCACTGCCAACTGCCACCATTTCAACTGCAACCCCAACTACATTCTGTGCTGGTGGAAGTGTAGTGCTTACTGCAAGTGCTGGTAGTGGATATGCTTGGAGAAATGGAAATACTACTTTAGCTACAACCACACAAACCTTAACAGCAACTAGTGCTGGTTCTTACTCGGTGGAAGTAACAAATGCAAATGGTTGTAAAGCAACTTCAACTGCTTTAAATGTTACAGTTCAAACGCCAACAACTTGGTATGCAGACGCTGACAATGATGGTTTAGGAGATATCAACACCACAAAAATCGAATGTACACAGCCCTTAGGTTATGTAGCAACTGGAGGTGATAATTGTCCAATCGCAGCCAATGCAACCCAAACTGATACGGATGGCGATTCACAAGGAGATGCTTGCGATTCTGATGATGACAATGATGGTATTGCAGATGCCAATGACTGTGCTCCATTAGATAAAAACATTGGTGTAGCTAAAACTTGGTATGTTGATGTGGATGGAGACGGTTTTGGAGATATTAACACCAGAAAAATTGAGTGTACACAGCCTTTAGGTTATGTGTCTATTGCAGGTGATAATTGTCCGAGTGCATCCAATCCTGCCCAAACAGACTCTGACACTGACGGCCAAGGAGATGCTTGTGATTCTGATGATGACAATGATGGTATTGCAGATGCCAATGACTGTGCTCCATTAGATAAAAACATCGGTGCTGCCAAAATATGGTATGCCGATGTAGATGGCGATGGCTTCGGAGATTTGGCTACAACCAAAACAGCATGTACGCAACCAACTGGTTTTGTGGCAAATGCTGGCGATAATTGTCCCAACTTGGCCAATGCAACCCAAACAGATACAGATGGTGATTCACAAGGCGATGCTTGTGATACGGACGATGACAATGATGGTATTGAAGATGGCATTGACTGTGCGCCAATAGATAAAAACATTGGACTAGCTAAAACTTGGTTTGCCGATTTAGATGGCGATGGCTTGGGAGATATTAATACAAGAAAAATTGAGTGTACTCAACCAGTAGGTTATGTGGCAACTAGTGGTGATAATTGTCCGAACGATGTAAACAAAACAGAAGCAGGCAATTGTGGATGTGGCAATACAGAAAATTCTTGCCTAGATTGCTTTGGAACACCGAACGGCACCGCTTTCTTAGATGATTGCAAAGTTTGCGTAGGCGGATTAACTCAAAAAGAAGCATGTATCAAAGATTGTCATGGTGATTTTGGAGGAACAGCCTTTGTAGATTCTTGTGGCAAATGTGCTGCTGGCAATACTGGACTTGTAGCTGTGACACAAAAAGATAAATGTATTACTAGTGTAGAAGAAAACATTGGTCAAGGTTTGCAAGTATTACCAAATCCATTTACTGATAAATTGGAGATAGTGATGGAAAATGCAACAAACTTTAAATTAATTGATGCTTATGGAAAAGTACTAAAAAGTGGTAGAGGTAGTATTTCAATCGAAACAACTAATTATGCCGCTGGAGTTTACTTTTTAGTCCTGCAGGATAAAACATTTATGTCTAGTTACAAAATTTTGAAAGTTAATTAATAAATCATAAAGGTCCTTTAGATAGCTATTCTCTTCTAAAGGGCCTTTTTAATAATATAATCCTTCATATTAACTTTCAGCATACCCATTTAATCTGAAATATTTAAAGTTAAAAACAGATTAACGCTAATAAATCATAACATCCTGATTTTGAACGCCATTTTGAACCAAACATCCAATATGGTGAATAAATTATAGGCCATAAAAAACATAAATCATGAAAACTTGTACACGATATGGTATTGTATTTTTTGTACTGATTTTTAAACTAGCGGTTGCACAGCTTAATAATCAGCCTGGAATCAATGGAATACGAACATTTGTAAACCCAATTTTACCAGGGGATCATCCAGATCAAACCCTATTAAGGGATGGAACTAATTTTTATTCAACTGGATCGAATTTTCATTTTACACCTTATTTGCCCATTTTACATTCCACTGATTTATTGCACTGGAAGGTTATAGCCAGGGTGATACCTCCTACTTCAACCATCCCAAACAATGACGCTCCTCAAGCAGGTACGTGGCAAGGAGCTTTAGCAAAATTCGGGGGTAAATACTGGGTATATTTCTCAAACAATGCAGGTGGAGGCCAATATTTTTGCAACGCAAATAGCATGACTGGTCCTTGGTCTGCACCTGTGAGAGTAAACACCAACACTGGAGTGTATGGCTACGACAATTCCATTTTTGTGGATGATGATGGCACACCTTATATGTTATTGAAAAATGGACAGGCAAATAATGGCCTGCAAAGACTAGACGGTATCACTGGCCAACCAGTGGGTCAGGCAATTAATATGAATTGGGTGAATGCCCCTAATGCAGCGGGTGTAAGACCATATAGTTGGGCAGAAGGACCTGTTATGTGCAAAAGAAATGGCAGATATTTCCTTTTTGTTGCGGGAGATGTGAGTGGTGGACAATTTGTTTTAAGCACCAATAACATCACCTCCCCTGAATCAGGATGGACTAGACATGGTAATTTTTGGCAAAATGCTACCAACGCCGGTGGCTTTACCGGTCCAAATCACATGACCCAGCCCATTTTATTAGATGACGGTAATTGGTGGTGTCTCTCACACGCATATGACAACCAAGGTTATCAAGGTCAAGGAAGACAATCTCACTTACATCGTGTAGTTTGGGACGCTAACAATGTTCCAAGAGGAGTTCCAGTAAATCTAAGTCCGCTTGAAGGGCCTAATCTACCTAATTCTGCTGGTTACATTTACGATTTTATTCAGTCGGACTATTTCAACAACACTTCACTAAGCTTGAACTGGCACTTTTTTAACAAGGCCATGGCATCTACCACGAGATATTCCCTTAATGAAAGGCCAGGTTTCTTAAGACTAAAGCCATCTACAGGTACCACACACATTTTACAAAAAGACAAAGGAAAATTTTATTCATTAACCACCAAGATCGATCTTAATGCCACTTCTAATGGCCAACAAGGTGGAATCAGATTCATGAACGGTTGGGACGAGTCCTACTTTACTTTATATAGCGGATTTAACAACGGTAAAAAAATTGGAACCAACTTCAACGGTACCATTACCGAAATTAATAATACCATCGGAAATGTAGTATGGTTAAGAATAGAACGAGCAAACCATATTTTAACCTCGTTTTACAGCGCCAATGGCACAACATGGACACAATTAGGCACGACTGACATTACAACATTAGACGGCTCACAACGAGAATGGAATGCATGGGTTGGCACCTCAGTTGGCTTATATTCAACTGGAATCAATTCGGATTTTGACCAATTTAGCCATCGATATGGCTTCACACCTATTAAACTAGAAGGGAGAAATAATTGGTTTGGTACAACCATCGCAAACGGAGCGCCAGGTCGGGTAATAACCAACAGTGCCTCAGGTGATTGGGCCATGTTAGCAGGTGTTGATTTAGGGCAATTGGGAGCCCTAGAAAGTACTGGAATAGAAGTAAATATTGCTTCTAATAATGCCTCCTCTAGCTTGGAGATTTGGTTGGACAATATAGAAGGGAACGGTACGAAACTTACCAACATTGCTGTCCCAAATACTGGCGGAAATGATGTTTGGAGTACTATAACTTCTCCATTAACCGCAACGGGTCAACATGATGTTTATATTCGGTGGATTGCTCCTGCAAATGGAATAAGAGTTAATACTGTTCGTTTCTTGGCCACAAGTCCTGCACCAGTGCCTACGATTTCCATAACTACACCATTGAATAATACAACAATAACAGAAGGACAAAATATAACCCTTGGTGCAACTGCATCTGTTACAGGGGGAAGTATCTCAAAAGTTGAATTCTTCAATGGCACAGCTTTATTAGGAAGTGATGATTCTGCCCCATTTTCTTATACTTGGAATAACGTAGCCGCTGGTATTTATCAAATAACTGCGAAAGCAACAGCAGCTTCCAATGCAGTAGCTACTTCTGCTGTAGTGAACATTCAAGTTGCAAAAGCTTTTGCACAAACAGGTGTTGCTCCTTTTATTGATGGGTCAATTGATGCACTTTGGAGCGATTTCCCTACCACAACCATCCTAAAAACCATCAATGGAACAGTGACTTCTACTGCAGATTTATCTGCCTCATATAAGGCCACTTGGGATGCCACTAACTTGTATTTCTTAGTTCAAGTTACCGATGACGCAAAACGAAATGATGCAGGAACTGATGTGTATAATGATGATAATGTTGAAATTTATTTGGACTTCGGAAATACGAAATCAACCACCTATGCTGCAAACGACCATCAATTTACATTTCGCTGGAATGACCCTACCGCTGCTTATGAAATAAATGGACATGCTGTTACTGGCATAACAAAGGCTATTTCAAATACAACATCGGGATATATCATGGAAATCAGTATTCCTTGGGCTACCATCGATGGAAATCCTGTACTCAATGCGTTTCATGGATTCGATATTATGGTCAATGATGATGACGACGGAGGTGCAAGGGATAGAAAATTGGCTTGGTTGGCTTCAGTAGACGAAACTTGGAATGATCCGTCTTTGATGGGAACTGCAATTTTAAAAGGTCTAAATTGTAGTCCACCAGTAGCAACAATTACCTCAACGTCAACCACTACTTTTTGTATAGGGGGAGCTGTCACCCTAAATACCACCACGGGAACTGGTTATTCTTATATTTGGAAGAATGGAAACGTGACTATTCCAAATGCAAATGCAGCTACTTATATTGCTAGAGAAGCTGGCAGTTATTCAGTAACAATTAACGCAGGAAGCTGTACAGCGTCTTCTACTGCAACTACTGTTGTCGTAAATCCATTACCAATAGCAACCATTTCAACCACTACGCCAACCACTTTCTGCGCTGGTGGAAGTGTGGTATTGACTGCAAATGCTGGAAGCTCATATATTTGGAGAAATGGAAATACAGTTTTAGCCACAACCACACAAACCTTAATAGCAACCGCTCCTGGTTCTTACTCCGTAGAGGTAACAAATGCCGATGGTTGTAAAGCTACTTCAACTGCTACGACAGTAACAGTAAATCCATTGCCAATAGCAACCATTTCAACCACTACGCCAACCACTTTCTGTGCTGGTGGAAGTGTGGTATTAACTGCAAGTGCGGGAAGTTCCTATGTTTGGAGAAATGGAAATACCACATTATCTACAATCACCCAAACCTTAACCGCAACAGCAGCAGGTTCTTATACTGTTGAAGTAACAAATGCCAATGGTTGTAAAGCTACTTCAATTGCTACACCAGTTGAGGTTCAAATCCCAACAACTTGGTATGCAGACTTGGATAATGACGGACTAGGAGATTTTAACACCACCAAAACGGAGTGTACACAACCAGTAGGTTATGTAGCAATTAGTGGAGATAATTGTCCAAGCATATCCAATCCAAGCCAAACCAATACAGACGGTGATGCACAAGGAGATGCGTGTGATACTGATGATGACAATGATGGTATCGCAGATGCCAATGATTGCGCTCCATTGGATAAAAACATTGGTGCAGCCAAAACTTGGTTTGCTGATATAGATGGAGACGGACTAGGAGATATCAATGCTACCAAAGTGGAATGTACCCAACAACCTGTTGGATATGTTGCTACCAGTGGTGATAATTGTCCGAGTATTTCCAATCCAAACCAAACAGACACCGATGGTGATGGCCAAGGAGATGCGTGTGATCCTGATGATGACAATGATGGTCTTGAAGATGTTAATGACTGTGCTCCACTAGATAAAAATATTGGTGCTGCCAAAACTTGGTTTGCTGATGTTGACGGCGATGGCTCGGGAGATATTAACACCAGAAAAGTTGAGTGTACTCAGCCTTTAGGTTATGTAGCAACTAGTGGTGATAATTGTCTGAACGATGTAAACAAAACAGAAGCAGGCAATTGTGGTTGTGGCAATACAGAAAATTCTTGTCTAGACTGCTTTGGTACGGCAAATGGCACCGCTTTCTTAGATGATTGCAAGGTTTGCGTAGGCGGATTGACTGAAAAAGAAGCTTGTGTTAAAGATTGTCATGGTGATTTTGGAGGAACAGCCTTTGTAGATTCTTGTGGCAAATGTGCTGCTGGCAATACGGGATTGGCTGCTGTTTTAGACAAAATCAACTGTATCACTGGACTTGACAATAATACTACGAACGAGGTAAATGTAGGGCCTAATCCATTCCAAAATCAATTAGAAATAGTGTTACTCAGGGCGTCTAATTTCAAATTGATTGATACATATGGCAAAGTGATTTTACAAGGCAAGGAAAGTACACAAATTGAAACATCGAAGTATACCAATGGGGTTTACACCTTGGTAATCAATGAGAAAAATACTGTTTTCAAGTTAGTAAAAATTGACTAAATATTAACCCCCAAGGCACATGAATTGCCAATTCATGTGCTTTGGAGCTTGTTTACAATTAATATTTAATAATCTTTCTTACCATCAACTCTCCATTTGATGAAGATAAAACTGCGAGATATATACCGGGTTTTAATAAATCTCCAAATTCAGTTGATGTTGATCCGATTAATTCAAATTCCTGTGAAACACTTGCATTATAATTAATGATTTTAACATGAATAGTTTCTTGACTATTGTTTAATATTCTAAACGAAGCTTCATTTTCTTCAATTTGAACTGAATTAAGATTAGATTCGAAAGTACTAGATAACCATTTTGATTTTCTTCTGTTTCCAGCCAAATCTACTGTTTCAAGTCTGTAATACACTACATGAGGTGAATGATGCTGGTCTGTAAAATTAAAATTTTGAATGATTTGTGAGGAAGATGATGATTCTATAGTTCCAATTTTTGTCCAATTTTGAAGGTCTGCGCTTTTGTAAACAATGGATTGAACTAGCTCGTGAGCGTCTTTAACCGTCCAAAATAGCTCATTATTGTTATTCTTTTTTGCTATGGTAAAAGAAATTAAATCAATAGGTAATGGTACGTTCACAAAACCTAAGGTAAAATAGTTTCCATCGCTGAAATTATAATCAAATTCAACCTCATCTGTAGCATTGTTATAAGAGGTAGGACTTATGGTGGTAGCACCAGTACCAAAAACACCATCACCATCCACTAAAAGCCTTACATTTTGAAAATCCACATTATAAGGAGCTAATGCAGTTGATCCAAGCGAAAATCTTACCCGTACAGAACCAATCGTACCTGTCTCCTTAACTCGCCAAATTCTTTGACTTTTTTCCAAAATTCCAGAGGGTACATCAGTAGAATTTGGCACTACCGAGGCATTGTTATCCCCCCAAACCAAAAATGTTCTATTTGTTGCAATTGTACTAGAATTCGCAGCATTACTTACTTGAATAGGCCCTAATGACATGGTTACAATGTTATTAGGAGAGGCATTTGAGGACCTACTTTGCTTTTGAAGCAAACTAGAATTATCATCTCTTCCAATACCAGCGACGTTATTTTGAAAAACAGGTGATCCATTCCACATGACTGTGGTTCCATTGGAAGCTAGATAAGTAATAGGATTGGCAGTATTTCCCAAGGTTATTCCATATTTAAGAGCAAGATAGGATTCAACCCTTCTCTTTTGCGATTCGTTTAATACGGCATTGTAAAATATTACTTCTCCTATATTACCATTGAAGGGGAAACTTAAATTACTGTAATTGGCTCCAATTTGAAATCTTCCAGTTTTAGTAGGATCTGAGGTTGCCGGACTATAATTCCTTACTCCTTCCAATAAACCGTTTAATCTCAAAGAATCTAAAGTACTTGTGGTGCTGGCGGAGCCAATAAAGGATTGATTGGTGATAGTGGTAGCCGAGGTAAAATTAGGGGTAGGTGAAATGGGAAAATCAAACCTAAGAAAACCGGTGTTTGTAATCTCCCAAGAGATTCTATTTTGATTACTATTTCCTGTTTCATCCCATTTTGATATTACTGCTGCAGTGGATCCAGGTACAGCGCTGGTAAATGCAATAAAGCTAGTATTAGTAGTAGACGTAATAAAGTTATCACCAGTAACGGATTGATTTGCAATCACGTCATCCCCATCAAAGGTTGCTGTAGGATTGAAATTAAAATTGGAGGCTGAAAGAACTGGTACCCCTTTTGTATTCGTTAAATTAACTCCTCCCGAGACCTCATTGTTCCAAGCGGTAATAGTGGTTCCTGTTGTTGTGACAGACCCGTTTGATTTGTACCAAGCCTTTAAAGAAGTATTTACCCCGCCTGGTGATTGTGCAAAAACTAAATTAAAAAGATTTACAAAGATAAAATAAGTTGAAATTAGACGTAGCATGATGTGTAATAATGTTATGTTCAAAGCAAGTTTGTAATTAAATACGACAATGGAAACGTTTTGTTAATTTGAAAACCCCAAATAAAATTTATCAATAATATATTCATACACAATCACAACACGCTAATTAACAATATATTAAATAATTATTTCAATCCAAGTGTTACGGTTAATTCTCATACAAATTCCTTCGAAAGACAACCGAATTACCACCAATCAACCACCAAAATCATCCCTAATCAAGATCCTAAAATTGTACCTTTGTAACATTAAATTTAATTATTCCGTTAGCAAACCCTAACAAATAATCTACCTCTGATATAAATGAGACAATTAATCATTCAGCTAGCCTGCATTTTCGCAGTTTCAAATTCGTTTAGCCAAATAGCAAGTAGTAGAATTACCGAAGATTGGGGTAAAACTGGAGTACTCGGTGGAATTCCTTGTTGGAATAAGGAAATTGTTTTGAGTACGCTTAAGTCGGACGGAACAACTGACAACACCGCTGCCTTAACGGCTGCCATAAATACCTATAAAGGAACAAAAACAATTTTACGAATACCAGCTGGTACATTTCTATTTAAGTCAAGAATAGATATTCCAAAAGAAGGTCAAATTATGTTACTTGGGGCAGGTCCTGCTAAAACAGTGCTTCGTTTTACTGTTGGAAATATTAAGGGAAACGGACTTTTTAATATTGATGCTGGAGGTGCGGTTTCTGGCACGGAAGCCAACATTACCGCTGGGCTTACGAAAGGAAGTAAAACCTTGACTGTTTCAAGTTCCACTAATTTTAACATTGGAGATTGGGTTGAAATTGACATGGCAAATCCAAGCATAATTACTTCCAACACAGCATGGAACGTTACATGGGCTAACAGATGTCTAGGACAAATATTTAAAGTAACAGGCAAAAATGGTAACATCCTTTCGTTTGATAGGGAAGTTCACATTACCTATCCTGACCCAGGTTCTACAAAAATTAGGAAATTAAACATGACTGAATTTGTAGGATTTGAAAATTTTAAGCTGGATGTTGTTTGCACTGCAACCGATGATAAATATAATGTAAATTTCCAATATGCAGCCAATTGTTGGATGAAGTTAATTCATAGCGAAAAATCGGTCGTACGACATGTAAATACACCAAATAGTGCTAATATAACCATTACAGACTGTTATTTTAATGACTCCTATAATCATGGGAATGGAGGTTATGGTTATGGGGTGGTAGTCGATTTGCACACAACCAATTGTCTAATCCAAAATAATATTTTTCAACATTTAAGGCACTCAATGATGTGTAAATTGGGTGCAAACGGGAATGTATTTGCCTACAATTATTCACATGACCCATACTGGAGTATCAGCACAAGTACGCCTTCAGATCTTAACCAACATGGTCACCTGCCGCATATGAATTTATTTGAAGGGAATATTGCAGGTAACATTTGTGCAGATGACGTTTGGGGACCTGCTTGGGATGGAACAACTTATTTTAGAAATAGGCAATATGCAACTGATAGAGATTTGGCCTTGGACGGACCCAATAAAAATTTAAATATTGTTGGAAACGAAATGGTAGTTGCTGGAAGAAAAATTTCGATAGATCCTTTAAATACTGGCACTTATCAAGATGGGAACAATTTAAATGGTTCCACAACTTGGAATTCCACCAACACAAGCAGATCTTTGGTTAATTCGTATTACTTAACTGCTAAGCCAAGCTGGTGGGGTACTGGAAAATGGCCAAGTATTGGTCCATCAAATTCTATTAATTCTGGAAATATTCCAGCTTATGATAGGTTTTTAGCAAAAAATCTTTTTGTAAATTACTACTGTGGCGACGCAGGATCGCAGCAAAACTGTTCCGCATCCATCAGCACCACCACCCCAACCACCTTCTGTCAAGGCGGAAGTGTAGTGTTAACTGCAAGTGCAGGAACTTCATACATTTGGAGAAATGGAAATACAACATTAAGCACCACCACCCAAACACATACAGCCAATGCAGCTGGTACATACACAGTAGAAGTTACGAATGCCAATGGTTGTAAAGCAACATCAACTGCTACCACAGTAACAGTAAATCCATTGCCAACTGCCACCATCAGCACCACCACCCCAACAACCTTTTGCCAAGGCGGAAGTGTAGTATTGACAGCAAGTGCAGGAACTTCATATATTTGGAGAAATGGAAATACAACATTAAGCACTACTGCTCAAACGCACACTGCCAATGCAGCTGGTACATACACAGTAGAAGTTACGAATGCCAATGGTTGTAAAGCAACATCCGCTG